>DUMC01000178.1 GCA_012840075.1 Clostridiaceae bacterium
AATGCAAAAAATACATTTGATATTTTCTTGGCATCATATGGTATTAAAGAAAATACTATTGCGCTTTATAATAAATTAAATGATATTGAATCCAGCACGATAATACATTGTAATACTGTGCATGGACTGACTAATATATTTGCTTGGCCGGTTTATACGGCTGGCAAGAGTACTGATGAGGGACGTGCGACAGTAGGATTCTTTGTTTCACCGGAAACATTGAAAAAACGTATTATAAGTGTAACTGGAGAGATTGGCGGTTATGTCTACTTATTTTACAGGAATATGCTTATTAGTAATTTTAATTCAAGTAGTATAACTCCGAAAAGCAGGCCTTCACCTAATGTATCCTAAAGATACTTAATTTTGACGTCTTTATTTACTCTTGATATAATAAAAATGGAATAAAACAATTCAAAAACTTATTTATTAATGCATTTTTTTTGAAATAAAGGATGTGTGAATTATTATGACATGGTGCCCAAAGTGCCGAAAAGAGTATAGGGAAGGATTTATTAAATGCAGTGATTGTGGCATTGAGCTAGTTAATCAAATTGAACAAAACGAACAAGACAAGGGAAATACAGAAAATGGTGAAAATGATGTTTTCGCTTTCCTTGTTAATGTTAAAGACGAAATTGAATATAATCTGTTAGAAGCAAAACTAAAACAGGCCTCCATACCTGTTTTGAAAAAATATAGGGAGGGTGGAGGATATCTGACAATACTTACAGGTAATCCATTGTTTGGTATTGATATATATGTTCCTTCGAAGCTATTGGACACCGCAAAAGAAATAATTAAGCCTTATGACGAAAATGAGGTGCTCTTATGAAAAATCTGGGCAAAGTAAAATCAAAGCTTGAAAAAAATGAGGTTGTTATAGGTTCTGTCGTTTCATTAACTGACTATACAGTCAGTGAAAGGCTAGGTTTTGCCGGTTATGATTTTTTGTGGATCGATGCAGAACATAATGGACTTGACTATAGGGATGTTTTAATGCATATTATGGCAGCATCAAGCGGAGGAGCGGCGAGTTTTGTCAGAGTACGTGATAATGATCCTGCTTTAGTAAAACCAATTCTTGATATGGGAGTAGACGGTATTATATTTCCATTAATTAAAACTGTTGATGACGCTAAAAAAGCGATAGCGGCATGTACATATCCTCCTAAAGGCATTAGAGGTGTGGGGCCGGGTAGGGCAGTACGATATGGTATGGACGATGTTATGGATTATTTATTACATAAATCTGAATCTACTATATTCAAAATTCTTCAGGTAGAACATGTAGATTGTGTAAATAATCTTGAAGAAATTGTGAAAGTTCCGGGTATAGACGCTCTTATGATAGGACCTAGTGATTTGTCGGCATCTGTAGGATTGATGGAACAAATTGAACATCCAACAGTACTTGGAATGATTGATAAAATATGTGAAATCGGACGTAAGGCAGGTATTTACATTGGAGCATTTACAGGCAGTAATCCTCGGATTCTTAACTTGTTCATAGAAAGAGGGGTTAGAATAATTTGTATCGGAGGAGATGGCGGCTTTTTGATGAGCGGTGCCAGAAGAGCACTTGAATCAGTTAAAGAGCATCTCAAATCATTAAACATATGATAGTCAATTTTATAATTTTGCTTAGTTTTTAGTCTAATATATAGTGGCTACTGAATGAGGTTAGTTATAGGGAGTAGGTGATTGTTGTTATGCATAAAATATTGGTTGCTGTAAACGGAAATTTTGAAAATCAAATAAATAGAATGAGGAAAGCCGGGCTTGAGGTTCATCAAAGGCCTGTGTTATATCACAGAGATGAACAAGTTTTTGCGGAGGATGTGTCGAGCTATAACTGTGTAATAATGGGCGGAGGTCCTTGGAATGAAAATGTTTTAAGATATGCCAAGGAAAAAGGTAATCTAAAAATGATAGTTAAATTCGGAGTTGGTGTTGATAACATTGACTTAAATGCGGCAACACGTTTAGGAATAGCGGTATCAAATGCACCCGGCAGTAACTCAAGTGCAGTAGCCGAACATGCGCTGGCGTTAATTTTTGCTATTACGAGGAACATAGTTAAATTTGACAGAGCTATTAAAGCTGGGTCCTGGAGCAGTGGTATGTCCGATACCGTCATAGGAAAAACCATAGGGTTGTTAGGTTTTGGCAATATAGCAATAAAGCTTGCGGAGTTTTTGAAAAGTTTTCCTGTAGATATCATTGTATATGATATTTATAAAAATGAAGAGAAAGCAAGATCTTTGGGAGTAAGATTTGTTGAATTGGAGGAGTTGATTACAACTTCTGATATTATCAGCATTCATGTCCCTCTTACTGAATCAACCAGAGGTATGGTAAACAAAACATTTTTCGAGAAAATGAAGCCTTCTGCGTATATTATAAACACAAGCCGTGGTGCTGTAATAAATGAAAAAGATTTAACTGAAGCTCTAAAAAGTAAAACCATTATGGGAGCTGCACTGGATACTTTTGAAAAAGAACCGTTACCGGAAGACAGTGAGTTAAGAAGACTTGATAATGTAATATTAACACCTCATTCAGCCTCAAATACAAGGGAAGCTTTTACAAGTATTATGGAATGTTGCGTAGGTAATGTAATTGAATTCTTTGTTAATGGGCAGTTGAAAAATGTGCTTAATCCGGATTTTAAAAAATATGCTTAGTTAAATACACTTAGATAAACTTAGGCATGTTGACTTATTTAAAGCCTTGTATCGGTAGCAATTAAATCTCATTGCATGAAGAAGAAAATTCTCCATGCAATGAGAATACTAAATACCTAAATCAATTTTATCTAAAATACCTGATAAATAAGCTATGGCTACTCCGTAATTGGTCATTGGTACTCCTTGCGTCCGGGCTTTTCTTACACGCGAAAGCACATATTTTCTGTTGAACATGCAGCTACCGCAATGAATTATTAAATCGTAACTCCTCAAGTCATCAGGAAAATCATTACCGCTTAAAACTTCAATTTTTAAGTTTTCGCTTACTTTCTTGCGAAGCATCCGGGGAATTTTTACCCGTCCTATGTCCTCCTCCAAAGGAGCGTGAGTACAAGCTTCAGCTATGAGGACTTTTGAGTTTTCGTTAAGTTTTTCTATAGCATAGGCGCTTTCTACAAAATACTTAAGATCTCCTTTATAATTAGCAAATAAAACAGAAAAGGAAGTAAGCTTGCTTTCTTTTGGTTTTTTCTCATAAACCGTTTTGAATACCTGGGAATCGGTTATTATCAAATTTGGCGGCTTAGCGAGGCTTTTGAGAGCATTATCCAGTTTATAGGTAGTTACACAAACTACAACGCATTTTTTATCCAACAAATCACGTATAGTTTGCACTTGCGGCAGTATAAGACGTCCTTTAGGTGCTTGTATATCCTGGGGCATGACGAGTAAGACTACATCATCTTCTTTAGCCAGATTTCCCGTAATACTTTTTATATCATAATCTTCCGGCAATAGGCGAATGATTTCTTCACGGATTCTTTCAATTCCTTTTTTATATTTGGCACTTACCAAAACAGGTGTTAAACCGGTTTTTTCTTCTATAACTTTGCAAAGATTTTCTAAAGCTTTATTTTGCCCTATAACTCCATTTTGCCCTAATACTACATTTTCGGTATTTTTTCCTTCATCGTTAAAAATGTCAACTTTATTTATAACAGCAATAATAGGTGTTTTGTATTCACGAAGCAAATCAATCCACTTAATTTCCTCTTCAATATCAATATTAAAGTCGGCTTGATTGTATGGAATTTCATCAAAACTTTTAATTCTTTTTGCGTTATTAGTTGCAGCACCTGTATTGTAGGTATTGTTGTTGGTATAACTGTCAGCACTGAAAACTACAATAGCAAAATCTGTTTTTTCAATAACTTTCATAGTTTTATCTACCCTCATGCTACCCAAATCACCGATGTCATCAAATCCTGCCGTATCGATAAAAACACAAGGACCTATTCCATGTATTTCCATAGATTTATAAACAGGGTCAGTTGTCGTTCCTGGAACATCAGAAACAACAGCTACTTCCTGGTTAGTTATGGCATTTATCAGCGAAGATTTTCCGCTGTTTCTTTTGCCGAAAATTCCGATATGCAATCTGTTTGATAAAGGGGTTTTCGTTAAGCTCATGAATAACCTCCATTTAACCTAAAACCTAAAATCGCGCATTCCTTTTTTGATTTCTTCAAGATGTGTAATTGTTAGTTGTCGAACCTTTTCATTAGGAATATGTTGAAGTTCGTTAGCAATAACAACTTCACCTTTTGCCTTTGTATCAGGGGATGCATAATCCTCGAGATATTCCTGGAGCGTCAACAGAGCATTGGGTTGACAACAATTAGCTATTTGACCTGCTTTTACAAGGCGCATAAATCGATCTCCTGTACGGCCTACACGATAACATGCAGTACAAAAACTAGGTATATAGCCTAATTCCAACAACCAATTAATTACTTCATCAAGCGTCCTATTATCATTAACTTCAAATTGTGCAGAGTTTTCATCTTCGCTTTCAGGTTCGCAATATCCTCCAACACTGGTCCTGGAAGCTCCGCTTATTTGAGTTACACCGAGCTTAAGCAGGCGCTCACGCATTTTTTTGGATTCTCTTGTTGATACGATCATTCCCGTATAAGGAACAGCAATACGAATTACTGCAACAATTTTCTCAAATTCATCATCTGGAACGGCATTGCTGAATTTTGTAGGATCGATATCATCTGCAGGTCTTATACGGGGAACGCTTATAGTGTGAGGACCTACTCCCATTGCTGTTTCCAAGTGTTCTGCATGCATAAGCAGTCCTACCACATCATAACGGTACGGGCTCAATCCAAAGAGAACTCCAAGACCTACATCATCTATGCCACCTTCCATTGCCCGATCCATTGCTTCAGTATGATAACAGTAATCATGTTTTGGTCCTGTAGGATGCAACCTTTCATAATTTTCCTTATGATATGTTTCCTGAAAAAGGATGTAGGTTCCAATGCCTGCTTCTTTAAGCTTGCGATAATTATCTACCGTTGTAGCAGCGATGTTAACGTTGACACGCCTGATGGCTCCGTTCTTATGTTTAATACCGTAAATTGTATTAATGCTTTCCAGAACATAATCTATAGGGCAATTAACGGGATCCTCTCCGGTTTCAATTGCAATTCGTTTATGACCCATGTCCTGGAGTGCTATTACTTCACGGGCAATGTCTTCCTGGGTTAGTTTTTTCCTTGTTATGTGTTTATTTGTATAATGATATGGACAATATATGCATCCGTTTACACAATAATTGGACAAATACAACGGGGCAAACATTACAATTCGATTTCCGTATATTTTCTGCTTAATATCAAATGCCAAATCCTTAATTTTCTGATTTTCTTCTTCCAAGTCGCATTCAAGGAGCACGGCAGCTTCACGGTGATTAAGACCTTTACAATCTTTTGCCCGGTCTAATATTTCATTAATTAAGGTTTTATTGCTTTTATTTTTCTTAGCATATTCAAGCGTATAAAGAATTTCTTCATGGCTGATAAACTCAGTTGCGTTTTTAGATTTAGGATTATACATTTTCAAGACTCCTTTTCAATTTTAATTTTAAAATTTATTTTTATTTTCAAATAAGTTATTTACATGAAAACTAACAAAGCTTTAATTAAGGCTTACTAACCTAACTTGGCTAACTTGCCTAAGCTGAAAATCAACTTGTTTAACTTGGAAGTATTGGTTTACAGTCACCTCTATCGACGACAATTTCATATCCGATACTTTCTATTCGCTTTTGCAAGCAGAATCTACACTCGGCTGCTTCTTCTCCGGTGCATATTTTATTGTCATACAAAGTATATTTTTTTCTGACATGAACTGGAGACAAATTTGGCATGACAACATTTGCACCGGCCAGTATACCTTTTTCACGTCCTTGCGGATGTATAGTTCCCAGTGCAGTTGTAGCCGGGATTAAAGCATTTGGTACCATTAGCCTCAAAATTCCTATAAGAAATAACGTTAACTCTAGGGTACCTGCAGGTTTATTAAAAAAAGGCGTATCTTTGTGTGGTATAAAGGGACCAATGCCAATCATGTGCGGGTTGAATTCCTTGATAAAAAGCAAATCTTCTACTATATCTCTGGTTGTTTGATATGGGGAACCTACCATAAAACCTGTTCCTACCTGGTAGCCGATTTCTTTCAGATTATAAAGGCATTGTTTACGATTGGCAAGTGTTTGATTTTTAGGATGTAAAAGCCTGTAATGCGTTGGACTTGCAGTTTCATGCCTTAACAGGTATCTGTCCGCACCGGCTTTATAATACTTCAAGTATGATTCATAGCTTCTTTCTCCAATTGATAAGGTGACAGCACAGTCAGGATATTTTGATTTTATTGCATAGATAATGTGGCACATGTCATCATCCGAATAGCTCAAATCCTCACCGCCTTGAAGGACAAATGTCCGAAAACCCAGTGCGTAACCCTTATCACAACAAGATAATATTTCATCAAAGCTTAAGCGATAGCGATCTGCTTTTTTGTTACTTCTACGGATTCCGCAATAATAGCAGTCATTTCTGCAGTAGTTAGTAAACTCTATCAAACCTCTTATATAGATTTTGTTACTGTAGTACTTTTGAGCAACACTTCGCGATTTTTCAAAAAGGTATTGACTTATGCTTTCTATTTCATCCGTATAATTTTTATCATTAGTGTTATTTTCATCGTCAGTATAATTTTTCTTGTCCGCAATGGATGATACACCGGTGGATGCGGTATGATTTTCAAGTAAAAAAGCAAACTCATCAGCTTCGAGTTTATGATACTCATATAATTTATCAATTAAATATTTCATTCTTTTTAACGTGTTTACATCCGTTTTCACATTTGTACCTGTTATTGTGTTCATATAAATTTTTAAACCCATTTTCAATTTACACCTCAGTATTTGGCAATCTTTCAGAACTAACTTTAGAATACATTGTTTTAGTGCTAATGCCAGGAAGCATCCCGAGTTTGCCGGAAAGCGCGCTTATTATGTCACCGGGTGCATCAACAACGATACTTATAATTGAAATTCCGCGCTGACGGTAGGGGATTCCCATTCGACCTACTATAAAATCACCATATTCATGAAGAATTTTATTCAGCTTATCAACAGAATTTTTGTTTTCTACAATAATACCAATCAGGGCTATTCTATTTTCCATAATAAATACCTACCTTTGTATAGTATTTCCGTTAACAGCATTATTTCATAAAGTATCACTGCTTTTGATAATCATACACACCTACACATAATAAAAAATCCTTGGCCCCGAAAAGGCACAAGGATAGTTTCGTAGTCATCAATCTGTATATTGATACACCAACTCGCTATTCACTCGCCTTCCTTCTCGGGACTAACCCTCGAAAAGTCAGCACGATATTTTTTTGCTTATATTCACCAGGTTTGTTGCAAGAAAAGTATATATAATACATATACTAATCTTTACAACTCACCTGCTGAGCTATTTTCACTATTTAAATACCACTTTTCAACTATTTCTAACTTAATAATATGCTATTGTTAAAAAATTGTCAAGTCTTTATGAAAAATTGAGATACATTCAGGAAACAACAGCCTGTTGGTAATATTTACTTTATGTTAAAAATATAAAAAATGCATTTTTATATGAGGAACAATGCTTTAAGCTATATAAATTTTTACATAGTTTTATCGGCAATTTTACACAAACTTGTTTTTCAATATTGAGCTAAGAATAAAAGTGTAATAAAATTATAATCAAACAGTGTATATGCGAATACTTACTAAAAATTAAATCAATATTCAATCAAATCAAATAAGTGCACTTAAATAATAAAAAATCTATTCACATGGGGGGATTTTTCATGAAATTATCATTTTCCACACTAGGATGCCCGAAATGGTCGTGGAAGCAGATAGTAGAAAATGCAGCAGCTTATGGTTATAAAGGCATCGAATTGCGAGGAGTGGAAGGAGAGCTTTATCTTCCGAAAGTAAGCTACTTTAGTGATCTTAATTTAAAAGATACTTTAAATTACCTAAAAGAAAAAAATATTGAAATAGTCTGCCTTGGAAGTTCAGTAAATTTTCATGATCCTGAAAATTTTGAAAAAAATCTCAATGAAGCGAGAGACTACATAGAACTAGCAGAAAAAATGGGTGTTAAGTATATTAGAGTCTTTGGTGACAGGATAACTGACCTGTCAAAAAGAGAAGAAATCTTGGGTAGCATTGCCAAAGGTCTGGAACAGGTTTATAAAATGTGTGAGGGAAAAGATGTAATACCCCTGTTGGAAGTGCATGGTTCAATCAATAATATACAAGTTTTTAAAGATCTGTTCAAACGTTTTACACATCCTAATTTTTCTGTAATATGGGATATAATGCATTCCCATGTTTCACCCGATGATACTGACTTGGAATTCTTCGGTTTCATACGTCCATATATAAAGCATGTTCATGTAAAAGATTGCTATTGGGATGAGGCACAAGGGAAATGGATGCTTTGCAATATAGGTGAAGGAGAATTGCCAATTCCTATGTTTTGTAATCTTCTTGCCGCTACTAATTATGACGGATATCTTTCCCTTGAATGGGAAAAAGGATGGCATCCATACCTTGCTGAACCCGAAGAAGTCTTTCCTCATTATGTAAAATACATGAATAAAATCTTCCCTTTCAAAAGGTAATGGTACTGAGGCAGTAAAAACAGTGAAAAAAGGGGTAATTAGTAATATAAATAAAGTTTTCTGTTAAGTCTAGGGTAAGTGTGTACCTATAATGGTGGTATGAAATTATGAATGGGAGGTATAAGTTATGCGCTGGGAACACTTGGTACCGTTGGATTTTAAAAAAGCCGTGGAGGAAACAGGGCTTTGCATAGTGCCTACAGGCTCTTTGGAACGACACGGAGAACACCTGCCTTTTGGATGTGATATGATAATAGCTCATACCGTGGCTTGCAAAGCTGCGGAAATAGAACCGGCCGTGGTTTTCCCGCCTTATTTTTTGATGCAAGTACACGAAGCTGCTTGTTTCACGGGAACGGTAAATTTTCCCCAAAGTTTTGCCATTGAAGCTTTAGGATTTTTATTGAAATCAATTGCAGCTAATGGGTTTAAAAAAATCCTTATTGTAAACGGTCATGGAGGCAATAATCATATGTTGGATTACTTTGCCATGAGCCGTCTTGATGAACCAACGGATTATATTCTTTATTATATCGGGATTCATGGTAAACTAACTGAAGAGGAGAAAAAAATTATAAGTGATTTACTTGATACTGAATTGAACAGTCATGCAGGTGAATTAGAAACATCTCTTTTTATGGCATGCTGCCCTGGAAAGGTAAGACTTGAATATGTGCCGCAACAGGCGGTGCTTCCTCAGAACAGATTTCAGCATTTAAAAGATGAAGGCATAAAGAATGCTTTATGGTGGTATGCGGATTACCCGGAAAATATTGCAGGTAATCCAAAGTTCGCTTCCGAGGAAAAAGGAAAAGTAATACTTGATATTTATTCCAGATCCCTCGCTCGTGCTATAAAGAGGGTAAAAGAAGATGATGTGGCACCGTGTTTGCAGGCAGAATTTCTTGAACGGGTGAAGAACAAAGGAAAATAATTACAAACAAAAGAATTAATTGCAACCGGGAGGAAAATATATGGATATCCGGAGTAAATATTTTGAAATATATCCAAAAGTAGTAAGGTCAGGACAAAAAAGTATAATAACAGTGAAGCCTCTTTTTGATCATTGCAAGCTTAAGAGTAGTGCCCAATATTTTATAAGTGCATGCCCTCTTGAGATGGGAGGAATGAAATATACCTCAAGGGAAAGAATAGAGATACAACCTATAGACGGTGCCCTGAAGATTGAATTATTTTTTGACGGAGAACAAGAGCATTATTTGCATATTTATGAAGTTGTAGGGGGAGAAGAAAGAGAGTACTTATCATTCAATGTTTATTCTCTCAAGGAAGACTTGTTTGATAGAAAACCATATAAAGGAGACATGCATATACATTCCTATTATTCCGACGGTGCTGAATCTCCGGCGTATGTGGCCGCATACTGTAGAAAAATAGGTCTTGATTTCATAGCTATAACTGACCATGGCAAATATGAACCTTCATTGGAAGCTATTGATGCTTTTAAAACATTTGAAACGGATTTTAAAATATTCCCTGGTGAAGAGGTACACCCTCCTGAAAATGAAGTACATATGATTAATTTTGGCGGTAAATTCAGCGTGAATGAGCTTTTCAAAGACAGGGAAAAATATATGAGAGAAGTTGAAAAAATAATTAGGAACCTGGAAAGTAGGGGAGAAAGCTCTTTTCTTAACTTGTCGGAAAAGGATAGATACAAGTATGCATCCTGCCTATGGTGTTTTAATAAAATAAGAGAGGCAGGCGGCATGGGCATATATTGTCATCCGTTTTGGATTTACAGTTCAAGATATAATGTGCCGTCTTCATTAAATGAATATATATTTCAGGAAAAACCCTTTGATGCATATGAAGCAATAGGAGGATACTATATACATCAAGTTGATTCCAATACTTTACAAGTAGCATATTATCATGAGCAAAGAGAAAAAGGCAATAGAGTTGCAATAGTAGGTGTTTCAGATGCGCACGGGTGTGAAAAAGGCAAACTTATTGGCTGGTATTATACAATAGTATTTTCACCTAAATTAGAACTTCTTGATATAATAGACAGTATAAAAAGTTTTTACAGTGTTGCCGTAGAAGCTTTGCCAGGGGAGGCAGTCAGAGCCTATGGACCCTTCAGGTTAGTAAAATATGCTTTATTCCTTATAAGAGAAGTATTTCCGGAACATGATGCAAGATGCTATGAAGAAGGCAAGAAAATGATGGAACATATTAGTAGTAAATAAAACTGTTTTTATTACGAAATGAAAATTTTATTAAAGTGAAAAGTATTATTTAATTTTATTATGTAGTGAAAAGTATTATTTAAAGAGAGAATAATAAATTGAGAAATAATAAATTGAGAATAATATAGAATAATATTCTGAGAATAGAATTCATTTAAGTGAGAAATGGGAAAGATTTCTGATTTCCCATTTCTCATTTCTCATTTCTTTGGCTGGTTGTTATGCTTTAATTTCAAAGCTTACAGTAATTCAGTATTTTTGCAATATATTTTTTTATTATAAATATATTTTTTAATAGCATTTCTTATTATTCTATCTTTTCTCAAATTATCTAGTAGGATTTTATAAACATTTGGGTCCAATAAAATCTTCCATATCTGTCTTTAGCCAAACCTACACCGATTTGATTATAAGCTGTACTTAATATATTGCTCCTATGCCCTGGGGAGCTCATCCAAGCATTCACTACCTGTTGGGCGGTTTGTTGCCCCATAGCAATATTTTCACCGGCAGCAGTAAAACGCAATCCGAAGCTTTCCATCATTCTAAACGGAGAACCATAAGTTGGTGAATTATGACCGAAATAATTCTTGTTCACCATGTCTTGAGATTTATACCTTGCCACCCTTGAAAGCTCCCAGTTGGCTTGAAGTGCCGGAAGCCCGTATTTTGCCCTTTGTTGGTTAGTAAGTCTTATAACTTCATTTTCCAGAGCTTTTATATCATCAATATTGGGAACGGTAATTTTTTGCCCCGGGTAAATAAGGTCAGGATTTTTTATTTGAGGATTTGCAGCAATTATTTCACTGAGACCTATTTGGTATTTTACCGCAATCTTCCACATTGTGTCTCCGGGTTGGACTGTATGTGTGAAAGATTGTGCATCAACGGTATAAATATTTGCAAATAAAAATATTAATACTAATGTAAAAATGACAATGATTTTTTTTAATGGTATAGCTTTTTTCATTAAATCACCCCGGAATATAGTGTTTTAAATTCGATGAATTTTTATGTTAAGTATTTTATGGTTTTGAATTATTCCGGGGGTAAAAATGCTTTATGTGAAATAATTTTTATGAAACGGTATAAACAATTGAGTAATACATAAAATTGTTATGTAAATTACATACATTTAATTTACATAAATTAAATGTATAATAATTCTTCATCAGATAAATGCTTCTGCAATGTATCCTGAGCTTTACATAATTCACTATATAATCCGTTTAATTCAAGAAGTTCTTCATGTGTTCCTCTTTCTATGATATATCCGTCTTTCATAACAATAATCTGGTCAGCATCTTGAATTGTTGAAAGACGATGGGCAATTACTATCGTTGTTTTGTTTTCTTTTAACTTATTCAAAGCATCTTGAATCTGTTTTTCTGTTTGTGTATCTACTGAAGAGGTAGCTTCATCAAGAATTAAAATGGGAGCATTTTTAAGAATAGCCCGGGCAATTGAAATCCTTTGCTTTTGACCCCCTGAAAGCTTGACACCTCTTTCACCGACTTTTGTGTTATAGCCATCAGGAAGTTCGAGAATGAAATCGTGCGCATTAGCAGCTTTTGCAGCAGCTATAACTTCTTCATCCGTTGCGTCCAGTCTACCGTAGAGGATGTTTTCTTTTACCGTGCCATTGAATAGGAAAACATCCTGTGAAACAAGGCTTATATTTCTTCTTAGGCTTGACAACGATACTTTTTTAATATCAATATCATCTATTAAAATGTTTCCTGAAATCGGGTCAAAAAACCTTAGGATTAAACTTGTAATGGTAGTTTTACCTACACCCGTCGGACCTACAATAGCTAATGTTTCCCCAGGGTTTACTTTGAAAGATATATCTTTTAGAACCGGTATATTGTCAACATAATGAAAATCTATATTACGGAACTCAATTTTTCCTTTTACTTCTTTAAGTTCTATAGGATTAGGATCTTCTTTAACCTCAGGTTCTTCCGCTAATACCTCAAGAACCCGTTCGGCACTGGCTAAAGCTTGCTGTAATCCCTCATATATGTTACCAAGAGACATAATAGGTTGATAAAAAGAACTTAGGTACAGTAAGAATGCAACCAAATCCTCCAGAGGAAGTATACCGGTTAAAGCTAATCTTCCTCCAAAAAAGATGACAATTACCGTACCAATGCTTGAAACAAAACCAATGCCAGGATGAACCGCGTTGCTTAATCTAACGGCCTTAAGTATTGCAGTTGTATGTTCTGATATGCTTTTGCCTGTTCTTTTGCTTTCATAATCTTCATGGGTAAAAGCTTTAATTTCCTTTATACCGGAAAAATTATCCTGTAATATGGAATTGACTTCTCCAATTTTTACCTGAGCCTCTTTAAACCTTACTCGTGAAATTTTATTGAATTTAAGAACTATCCAAATAAGTATAGGTATTGGGATTAAAGTGTATAATGTCAAACTGACATTAATCGAAAAAAGAATAGCAGAAACACCGATTATCATAATTCCGTTAACTACAATGGTAGGAATTGCGTGAGCCAGCAAATGCTCAAAGTTTCTCGTATCATTGATGACTCTTGACATCAGGTCACCTGTTTGTTTGTCTTGAAAATAACGCAATGACAAATTCTGAATATGATCATATAGGTGTTGACGAATGTTTTCTAGTATCTTCCAAGCAGCATAATGTGATACATAATTGGAACCAAATTGGGAAATAGCTCTAACTAAGTATACTATTATTGTTATTAAAGCAAGAAGACTTACTTTTTTAAAGCTTTCTTCAGTAAGTATCTCTTCGGTTACTGTGGAGATAAGATTACGGATCATCAAAGGTGCCACTAAATTCATTGCTGTTACTGCTATCATGCTTATCGTAGCTAACACCAAAAACCATGCATAAGGTTTTGCAAATCGCATTAATACCTTTAACTCTTTCATCTTCGGACTCCTTTATAAATATTTTTATTAGTTTTTCTTTAATTTTTTAGATTTAATTGTAATTTGCTTTATCTGTTTTTCTATTTTGCTTTAGTTGTATCTTCATTCATTAATTTTTTAAGAAGCGTTTTCAAGTTTTCAAGTTCTTCATCAGTTAAGACGCTAAGCCGTTCCCTGATATTATTATGATGCACTGGAATAAGCTTGGATTTAAGGGCAGAGCCTTCCTCAGTAAGCTTGATCAGCCACACCCGTCTGTCTTCTGCTGAATGCTCCCTGTAAACCCACTTATTTTCTACCATCCTATCGATCAAACCGGTAATATTGCTGGCATTGCAATGAAGCTCTTTCGCAAGCTCATTTACAGGAATTCCGTTTTCCGGGATATGATATAGAGCGTGAAATTGAGGCCATGAGATTCCACTGTCCGCTAATTTATTGTGTAAGTATGTTTTAAAGACTTTAACGGACTTTCTTAAAGTCCAATAAACATCCAAATAAAAAGAATCATTCATTAATCGTTTCCTCCTTATACATATCATTAATACACTTACCAGTTTAAAAATATAAAAATAAAATTAAAAATGATTGATTTATTAATATAAATATAATAAATGTTATTGTTTTGCAATTAATATTGTTGTTTATTTATATGCGTTTGTTAATTCTAATTTTTAATTTAATGTCACCAACGTGCTACTATTATGTTGTTAATATTAGTGTTTATTTTAGCTATACTTGTATTAGACGTACATTTCTTGGGCTATGCTTTGCGAAGTTATACAAAAAACCGAGCTATGTTTAGCTGAGTATATAGTTTATCGAGCCAAAAACTTGATTTAATTCCTACTTTGGTTTACTAATACATTTCTTTGAAACTTGATTTTATAAAACTTAATTCTTAATTTTAAAACTTAATCCTAATATATTGCCTAATAAATTATATGTCTATAATAATTTTACATGTATATAATTTATATGTAAATAGTTCACATATAAATTATATACATCATAAGTAAGTTGTCAACTGATATTTTGTGCATTTGATAAATATAAAGAAATATTTTCCGCAGACTAACGTTATTGCCTTTAGGAATATCCACATCTTTTTTTATAACGCGAACAATTTATCCTTTTGTATATATTTTAATAAAATCGCAAAGTGCTTTTCCTTAACTTCTTCCTGAAGAGCCGTCGGATAGGATACAATACCGTCAATTAAGCAATAATCATCAATAAAAAGTTTTGAATTGCTTTTTTGTTTCTTTATTCTTTTGTAGAAATCAACCGGCATGCGGAAAAAGCCATATCCAACATCTAAAATTTTTCCGGGTTCAATTTCAGAAAAAATATAATCATAGAATTTTTCATATAAGCTTTCATATTCGGTATCGATAAATATGGGATCAAAGCAAAGCCTTACTTTAAAACCTTTATCTATAGCTTTTTTAACGGCTTTAATTCTTGCTTTTAATGAAGGAGTATATTTTTCATACTTTTTTATTACCTCTTCAGGTGCCAATGTAAAAGCGACAATGAAGTTTTCCAGCGCAGCATGTTCTTCATAGAAAATTTGACCGGCGCTTTTTGTACGTACTTCAACATAAAGATTCGGCAAGGTTGAAAAAAAGTCATAAAAGTAATCAAGATAGGGAATAATGCCATGAAATGCAATTAAATCCGTATCATAGGATGCAGCTAGATATACAGGTTCTCTTTCATTACTAACAATTTTAGTAATAGCATCCTTAAAGTCCTCGATATTAACAAAAGCCACCAAGTTAGCAGAAGGATACATCCCTTGAAGAAAGCAGTATTCACAATCAAAGATGCAGTTAAGAAGGAATGAAGTGTAATAAAAATTTGAAAATCCGAAATTCTGGCATACATCAGGACCTTTATACAGCAGGGGATCACTTTTTATTGCCAGAATCAGGGCGGGATATTGTTTCTGCATGCCGTAATGCTGATTTGTCCGGTTAAATACATCCTTGTAATGATGTATTGGAATTATATTTGAGTGTATATACTTTTGAAGTACGGCTTTAGTTATGGGGTAATCAAATGCTGCTTCTTCTACATAAATATTCCTGAAAATCTCTCTTTCAGATTTTGCATCAACTTTAACATCTTTTACATCCCGAAAATGTTCCTGAATATCCATAAAACCTGCGAACTCCTTGTTATTTTCTTTTTTATCAGTCTTTCGCATTAAGTTTTGCTGTAATTTCATTTAAAAATTTCTTCCCTTCCGTTTTTGAATTTACTTTCACCTTTGAATAAGCTTCCAGGATTTTTATAGGTTCTGTTCCCTCAAGTTTAGCCTTTTTTACTTCATTTAGAAGTATTTGTTTCATTGCATGCGTAAATTTCAAATTTTCAGATATAGCCTCAAGAATTATTTTTTCTTCCTCCTTAAATATTTTATCAGTAAAGTTTTTACTGAAATAATAATTTAATTGCTTCACTTCTTTAATTATTTGCTCTATTTTAGGCATTTGTTTCGCAAGATAACCTTTTAAAGTCTCTTTATTAAGATTTTTAGGATTTAAATAATCGGAAATTATTTTCAATATCACAACTTGATGAGCATAAGTGAATTTTTTAGCGACTTCCATGATCCCTGAAGATTCCATATCGCAAAAAACGCTTTTTCTATTAATATTTTCAAAATCTTCTTTACTTATCGGCTTTGAAAAACAGCAAAGGGTTTCAGCAGGAAGGTCTTTGCCTACAAAAACATCCGGGTATGAATCTATTCCTGTATCCATATCTATAACTTTGTTTATAAGAATAAGGCTTCCGATTTCATACTGTGTCTCACTGGCACCGCAAAAACCTATATTAACTAATGTATGATCTTTTATGCAAGAATCATCATTTACATTTTCGATATCTTTATTATATTTTGTATTACAAATTGACAGAAGGTACGTAGCAGCAATGGCGCTTCGTACTTTTCCAACACCGCTTACAATTAGAGCAATATCAGCATTCCTGTAAACAGGAAATTCATGTATTGACATATCTCGCCTCAGTCTAAAATGCTCAATTAGGGGAGCAGCTTCTATCATAAGCGCTGTAATAATTAATATCATTTATGTTATGTGACCTCCATAATGTTTAAATATTTTTATTTTTACTTTAATTAAAACTAATTCGCATCTTAAATTTAATTTAAAATTTACGAGTAAATTGTATCAGAACATACGATGAATGTAAATCTTATGAACTTAAGCTATGCATATTGTATTCAATTTATACAAGTTGATAATACAAATGAAGAATCTACAAGATTTATCGCGATAAAATCGTAAACAAATGATTTTTTGTGTTTTTTTGGCTGTTTTAAGGTTTGTTTTTTATTTTCTTTATGTTAAAATGTTAACAATTTTATAGGTATGTTAAATTTTTAACATATGATGCATAAAAATTGGCCATGTAGTATATTTTGGCAATAATAACATGATATATATTCATACATAGATATATAAAGATAAAATTTAAACAAACTAAAATATAGGAGGTTGAATAAAATTGATTAAAGAAAAATCGAAAGTTGCTATAATCGGAGCGGGGAACGTAGGTTCATCCATAGCTTTTGCAATAGCTTTGAATCAGCAGGTAAACGAACTTGTTCTTATAGACATTAATAGGGATAAAGCAAAAGGAGAGGCACTTGATATTAATCACGGGCTTTCTTTTGTAGGACAAATGTCTTTATACCAAGGAGACTATAAAGATTGCAAGGATTGTGATGTAATTATAATCGCATCCGGTATCAGCAGAAAACCGGGAGAAACACGCTTGGACTTAGCAAAGAAAAACACGGTAATGGCCAAGGATGTAATTAAAAATGTAATGAAATACTATACCACCGGAGTTATTCTAGCAGTATCCAACCCGGTAGATATTTTAACATATATAATCCAGGTATATTCAGGGCTACCTTACGGGAGAGTAATAGGAAGCGGAACTGTATTAGACAGTTCAAGATTCAGATACTTGCTCAGCCGTAAGCTAGATGTGGATATCAGAAATGTTCATGGTTATATAATAGGTGAGCACGGAGATTCCCAACTGCCCGTATGGAGTGCTACACATATTGCAGGACAGAGAATTGATGAGTTTTGTTCAAATTTGGGAATCCAATTCACATACGAAGATAAGGCAAAAATAGCTGAAGAAGTTAAAAATGCCGGAGCTGAAATAATTAAATACAAAGGTTCAACACACTATGCAATTGCAATCGCTGTTAGTAATATTGTGGCTACTCTTCTTAAAGACCAAAACACGATAAGAACCGTAAGCAGCGTCATTAATGGGTTATATGGCATAAATGATGTTGCAATAAGCCTCCCTTCAATTATTAATTCAAGAGGAATTGAAAGAGTTTTAGAATTTAAGCTTACAAAAGAGGAAGAAACAGCCTTAAGATCCTCAGCAGAAAAAGTAAAGGCCGTCTTAAATGAGGTAAAAGAGTTATGAGACAGTGAGACAGGGGCAGTGCAGTGAGACAGGGGGACGGTTCTCTTGTCTCAAATGAGACAAGAGAACCGTCCCCTTGTCTCAAATGAGACAAGAGAACCGTCCCCTTGTCTCACTCGTCTTTACTTCTCTCTACCACTTTATCAGATAATATAGTATAATTGTACTAGTAGTATATACTTTATTATTTGATAAAGGTGGTCTTTTTATGGAAAAGATAATACCTACCTGGTATTATCAGCAATTCGATGCGGATTACAATCTTGAATATCCCGGCGAAGGTTACGGTGGATGGAAAAAAACCAACTTACCGATAAATCCGGATAAGACTCCCATCGTTCTCATGCATGCATGGGATACGGGAACACCGGAAGAATATCCTGGCTGGTACAGGGCAGTAGAATATCTGCCGCGGGCAAAATACATCTGTGACAATTTATTACCCGGCTTTCTTAAAAAAGTACGTTCAAGTAACATTAAACTTTTTCATGTAGCATCTTCAAATCAGATTTTAGAAAAATATCCAGGTTATTTCAAGACTTTGGAAATATGTGGTGAAGACAAATATAAATACGAGCAGATCGAATCTGATGAAACTATTGAAAAGCTCAGGCGCTTTCGCAGTGATAATGTTTTTGTAGGAACCCATAACAAGAAAGATGTACAAAGAGGACAAAAATATCTTGATTTTTATCCAACCGCACGTCCCTTGGATGATGAAGAAATTGCTTGCACATCGGAACAACTTTTCAAGCTGTGTAAACATTATAATATAAATCATCTAATTTATACAGGTTTTGCTATCAACGCGTGCCTTACGGTGTCCCCGGGAGGATTTGTTGATATGTCAAGGCATGGTATTATGTGTTCAGCAATAAGGCAACTTGTTACTGCCGTAGAGAATAAAGAATCTTGCCGCTCTGAAGCACACAAGGATTATGGTTTATGGTACATAACAATTTTATCCGGTTTTGTTTATGACATGGAAGATATTGAAAAATATCTTTTGGAATAAATTAAAATTTCAAAAATATTTCACTGTAAAAACTAAATTATTTTTCTGTTAAACTATGTTTAAAGGGGTGTTTTGCATGGAAATGAAAAAAATTGATATTCACGTTCATACCCGGTTATTCAAGGAAATTGAAAGATTTGGGGGCGGAACCTATGCTTCCCCTGAAGAATTAAGGGAAATGTATAAAAAACTTGGTATAAGCAAAGGAGTAATTCTCCCAGGTATAAATCCCGATGCTGCGTTCCAAGTACAATCAAATGAAGAGGCATATTATTTGACTCAAAAATATCCGGATCTTTTTTATTGGTTTTGCAACATAAACCCAAGATTCGGAAACAATACACCGGAATGCGATTTATCATATTTTATAGAGCATTATAAGAAGCTGGGGGCAAAAGGAGTCGGTGAAATAACAGTAAATATGTACTTTGACGATCCTTATGTGGAGAACTTATTCTATCATTGCCAAAAATGCGATATGCCAGTGATTTTTCATATAGGTCCGAAGATAGGAGGCTGCTATGGATTGGTGGATGATCTAGGGCTCCCAAGACTTGAAAAAGAATTAGCTAAATTCCCAAAACTCAAATTCATTGGGCATTCTCAACCTTTCTGGGCGGAAATCAGCAGCGACTTAAAAGAAGAAGAGAGAAACGGATACCCGAAAGGTAAAGTTAAACCTGGGAGAGTAGTTGAGCTTATGCGCAAGTACCCAAACTTGTACGGGGATTTATCAGCTTTTAGCGGGTATAATGCAGTAACTCGTGACCCCGAATTTGGATACGCTTTCATCGAAGAATTCCAGGACAGGTTGTTTTTCGGAACTGATATTTGTGATCCTCGCAACGACATGAGATTATCATTCTGGCTTGATGAAGCTCTTGAAAAAGGGAAAATTTCAAAAACAGCTTATGAGAAAGTCTGTTACAGAAATGCATTGAAATTGCTTGAAGGAGTTGGTATAAGCTAAAACTCCATATCTTTTTGGATGAATATCAAGAAGAACATTAAAAAGTACATCAGAATGAACACCAAAAAGAACACCAGAAAAAAATAGAATGAATATCAAGAACATTAGAATGAATATCAAAATATTATTACTAGAAAGGGGAACTTCATTATTATGGAACCTGTAAAGTATGAACTCATAAAACCAAAAAGGCTTACTCACGGAGAAGGAAACTATTTCTTCGGGTACTACGACATACCTGCATGGAACAAAAAGGGAACCCATCACTTGTGCCACAAAGTAAATTTTTGGAAAAGAATGCCTACTGAAAATGATGTAGCCGAAATAGGCATGATTGATGTGGAAAAATCAGAGTACATAAAACTTGATGAGACAACAGCATGGAATTTTCAACAAGGAGCTATGCTCACATGGAATCCGGCAGCACCTGATGATGAAATCATATACAATATTAGAAAAGACAATAAGTATATGAGCGTAATCTTGAACATACACACAGGTCAAAAAAGATTTCTTGATTATCCACTGGCTAACGTGGATCCAACAGGAAAATACGGACTAAGTATAAATTTTTCAAGGTTATTTAATTTCAGACCAGGTTATGGTTACGCAGGAATTATAGATCCTTTTTATACTGATAATCATCCCAAAGACGACGGTATTTACCTCGTGGACTTGAAAACAGGCAAAGGAAAGCTGATACTGTCACTTGAATACTTATGGGAATACTCAAATAAATCCTTATCGGAAGATAAAAAAATAGTAGTTAATCATATTAATTTTAATACAAACGGAACCAGGTTCGTTTTTTTACTTAGATATTTCAATAAACCAAACGAAAGATGGGGTACGGCAGTTATAACAGCAAACACGGACGGCACGGATCTTTACACTCTTTATGATTATAGTGTGGCTTCCCATTACTATTGGATCAATGAAAAGGAATTATTGATTTATGCAACTCACTACGACGGCCTTCAACTGTATATTTGGGAAGACAAATCAAATAAAGCAAGGGTTGTTGATAAAGAATTCTTTATAAATGATGGACATTGCAGCATTTCACCTGATAAAAATTATATATTATATGACAGTTATTGGGATAAGGATGGTTACAGGAATCTTTACATATACGACATTAGGAATAAGAAGGGGATAACCTTGGCAACTTATTATTCATATCCAGAACTTGAGACCGATATTCGTTGCGATTTTCATCCAAGATGGAATCGTGAAGGTAATGCAATTACATTTGATTCTAATCATGAAGGGCAAAGACATATATACTTTATGGATTTAAAAGAGATTATCAGTAAATAATATCAGTAAAAAATCAATAAGAAATCAATAAGTAGTAAGGTGTAAGTAAATAGTCAGTAATTAAACCCATAATTATGCTTTTACTAAATTTAGTATTCTTTCATGGAAGGAGAGAGGAATTATGTCAGAAAATACTTTTCTGCAACAGGAAGTGTCAAGGCGGCAATTGCCGCCTCTTTTGAAAATGAATGACGGGAGAACATGCACCCATTCTTTATGGAAAGAACGCAGAGCGGAAATACTTGATATATTGCAAAAAAATATATACGGATATACTCCAAAAGCTCCGGAAAAGGTTACAGGAGAAATAATTGAGCAAGCCAGAGAGAGAGCATTTGCCGGAAAAGTTAATCAACAAAAGATTTTTGTAACATTTGATACACCAAATGGCAAGTTCGGTTTTCCTTTTTATCTCTTTTTGCCAAGAAGTATACCAAAGGCTCCGTTATTTTTGCTTATAAACTTTCGTCCCGATATACCTGATGTTTATTGTCCTGTAGAGGAAATTACAGACAACGGTTTTGCATTGGCGATAATTTATTACAAAGATGTTGTTAATGATAACCTCCATGGCGACTACTCTGATGGATTAGGTAAAATATTTATTGGCAATAGAAAGAGGCGTCCTGATGAATGGGGGAAAATCGGGATGTGGGCTTATGCTGCAAGCAGAGTACTTGATTATCTTCTAACACGTGAGGAAATTGATCACAGGCATGTAGCTGTAGTCGGTCATTCACGATTGGGAAAAACGGCATTATGGTGTGCAGCCCAGGACGAAAGATTCTTTATGGGAATATCGAATAATTCAGGAATAGGAGGAGCAGCCATAGCAAAGCATTCAACAGGTGAACGGGTCATTGATTTTATAAAAGCAGGAAGCTGGGATTGGTTTTGTGAAAAATTCAAGGAATATTCCGGATATGAAGACATTAGCATGCCTTATGATCAACATTTTGTCCTTGCGGCTATTGCACCAAGGTACATATGTGTAGGAAGTGCAGAACTTGATAAAGGTGCGGATCCTAAGTCTGAATTTTTATCATGTGTTGCTGCAAGTGAAGTATACAAGTTACTTGGGTATAAAGGTATTATTACTCCTGATAAGTACCCTGAAGTCGGTACAAGTTTGCATGAAGGAGAGATAGGTTATCACATACGTAAAGGTCACCATTACTTCAGCAGATATGATTGGAATCAGTACATGAGATTTATGCGCAAAAAAATTCAAGATGAAAATTGTTAACAAATGGCATACCCAATAAAATTTTAATTTTTAAAATTTTGCTTAATTAACTACAGGTCAGAATAGATCTGTAGTTTTTGTTTTATTTAATAATTAAATGTTTAATAATTATATGATTATTACAGTTTTTACTAATTTACGAGAAATTTGAGCATTTTTTAAGGCTAGAAAAATGAAGGATATTTATTCAAAAGTTTCATGATTTTACTTTTTAAATATTTTTTATTTCTTACAATTTAAAGCAAAAAATAACATCATATTCCAATACATGTAATTATAGTAATTGAATGCAACAATTCAATTTGTATTATGCATATTAATTTAAAATCAAAATATATAATTATTAATTTGAATGTTAAATTTTGAATAAAATTATAAATAAAATTGATGAAATCTCATTAAATCAATAATTACAGCATTTACTCAGAAAATATATCGGCATAATTTTATATATTTATATTTTCATTCGACTATTCATATTGAATTATACTTTTTTAAAACATGCAAGTTCTCTTGCATATTTAATGTAATTAAAAGTTATATTTGTTAAAAATAGTATGTTACTCAGGAAGTTAATCATATCAACAAATAAAATTGCAACTTTTAAAAAAAATCTTGCATTTTCCTATTGATTTCTGCAAATCTATTTGTTATAATGGGTCTTGTTATTTCTCCGGTTTTTTACCAAATAAGAAATCAAAAAAAGAAATATATAAAAATACATAAAATTGATGAAATACTATCAGTTTGGAGGTCAGCTATTGTGAAAATACTTCAAAATGTGATTGATAGAGTTATAGAAAAGAATCCTAATGAACCTGAGTTTCATCAGGCAGTAAAAGAAGTTCTTGAAAGTCTTGAACCTGTAGCGGAAAGATATCCGCATTGGGTTAAAGCAGGAATCTTTGATAGGATAGTAGAACCAGAAAGACAAATCATTTTCAGGGTTACTTGGGTTGATGATAACGGAAATGTCCAAGTAAATCGCGGTTACAGAATTCAGTTTAACAGCGCAATAGGACCGTATAAAGGGGGATTGAGGTTCCATCCTTCAGTAAATCTTAGCATACTTAAGTTTTTAGGTTTTGAACAAATATTTAAAAATTCCCTAACCGGAATGCCTATTGGCGGAGCAAAAGGAGGAAGCGATTTTGATCCAAAAGGCAAATCCGAGGGAGAAATCATGAGATTTTGCCAAAGTTTTATGACCGAATTATATAGACATATAGGAGAAGATACCGATGTACCTGCAGGAGATATAGGGGTCGGTGCGAAAGAAATCGGATTTTTGTACGGTCAATATAAAAGATTAAAAAACAGTTTTACCGGTGCCATTACCGGAAAAGGTATAACTTGGGGTGGTAGCCTTGTAAGAAAAGAGGCTACAGGATATGGTTTGTGTTATTTTGTTGAAGAAGCGTTGAAAGCAAAAGGCAGATCCTTCGAAGGAGCTACAGTTGTTATATCGGGATCGGGAAATGTAGCCATCTATGCAGCCGAAAAAGCTGAAAGACTTGGTGCAAAGGTTGTAGCAATGAGTGATTCAAACGGTTATATTTATGATCCTGATGGAATAAACATCGATACAATTAAACGCCTTAAAGAGATTGAAAGAAAAAGAATCAGCGAATATGTGAAATATCATCCAAATGCAAAATATTTCGATGGTTGTTCAGGAGTATGGTCGATAAAATGTGATATAGCGTTACCTTGCGCAACTCAAAACGAATTGGATAAAAAAGCGGCAGAAACATTAGTGGCTAACGGATGCTATGCGGTAGGAGAAGGTGCAAACATGCCTTCTACACCTGAGGCAATAAAAGTTTTTTTTAATAACAAAGTAATCTTTTGTCCTGCAAAAGCTGCAAATGCAGGAGGGGTTGCAACATCCGCTCTTGAAATGACCCAGAACAGCATAAGGTGTTCATGGCCTTTTGAAAAAGTAGATGCAAAGCTTAAAGAAATAATGATAAATATATACAATACTGTAAGTTCAACTGCAAAAGAATATGGTTGCGAAGATAATCTGCTTGTAGGCGCAAATATTGCAGGATTCATAAAAGTGGCAGATGCCATGTATGCACAAGGTTTATTCTAATTATTTATATTTATTCTAATATAAGATAATAGATTTTTATTCCAAAATATAAGCTTTTATTCCAATATGGACTTATCCTAAAACAATAAGCGAGGGTAAAGTTATCAAGAAACTATTACCCTCGCTTCTAATTTTTTGTTTATAGCTTTAACCAACTTTGCAGTTTTAACTTCTTATATTATATACATTTACACTTTTATAGCTGTTTTCCATTTGCCTGAATTATATCGAATCAGGACCAGTAAGGAACGAAGCAATTGATCTGAAACCAGTGCAACCCAGGCGCCTTCAAGTCCCCAATGAAATACGTTTATGGTGATTAACGCCAATCCCGGGCGCAATATTAGGATCGTTATCAATGATATTATTGCTGTAGCTCTCGTATCACCTGCACCCCTCAAAGCACCCGTGAGAATGAACTGTGATGATTGGAGCGGTTGGGTAAATGCCACAAATTTAAGAATTTGGGATCCTTTCTCTATAACCGTAATGTCATTGGTATACAAAGAAACAATAGGTTTACCGAAAAAGAAAAATACAAGACCTAATAAAAAGGAAATTAACATTCCAATACGCCTGGTCCGAATACTGTATGCTTGTGCCATGTCCGGGCGCTTTTTACCTAAACTTTGCCCAACCAAGGATGTTGCGGAAACAGCAAATGCTTGACCGTTCATAAAGGACATTGCTTGTATATTCAGACATACCTGGTGAGTGGCGAATGCTACGGTTCCAAGTGAAGCAACTGTTTTAGCATACATTATAAAGCCGGCTCTCATAATAAACTGCTCGACCATGGCAGGTATACCTATTTTAAATATATTTTTCATAGATTCCCAATGAGGTTTAAAACCATCCCTGAAATTTAAACGCAAAAAGTGGTCTTCTCCCCGAATTATTACGACAGTAGCGTAAACAAAAGCAACAAACTGTCCTATGATAGTGGCGAGGGATGCACCGGCAACTTCCATCCTTGGAAAGCCAAAATGTCCATAAATCATAATATAGTTGAATATCACGTTTACAACATTTGCAAGCATATTATATGTCATAGGAGTCCTAGAATCTCCTACACCACGTAACGCTGCTGTAATAGTACTGGTTAATGCCATGAAAACAAACCCGATCATCTGGATTTTAAGATAAATGGTTCCACCTGCCAATGTTTCTGCATCGGATGCTCCCATGAAAAGAATCAAAGGTTCTGAATAAATATATCCGACAATGGAAGAAATTAAAGATAAAACAAATGTTAGCAATAAAGCTTGTCTTAGGATATTATTGGCTTTGCTGGGTTCATTGGAACCTTTATATCTTGCGATTAATGCTGTAGCGCCCACATTCATGGCCATAAACATGGTCATCATTAAAAATTTAGGCTGGGTAGTTAATCCTACTGAAGTAATAGCCCATGGACCCAGTTGTCCGACCATCATCATATCAACCATTGACGTAAGCTGCGTAAGTGTTAGTTCCAGAAAAGCAGGCCATGCTATGCGCACTATATCTTTATAGAGCATATTAGAGCTAATACCTTCAGGAAGAGCTTTAGTAACACGTTCTACTTTTACGTTGCTGTATGTATCGTCATTTCCTTCTTCAACCAGATCTAAAGCCATTTTTATTTCACTTTTTGGTTTTTGGGTTTTCTTAAATGACTTAAAAATTTCAAATGGCTTATTTAGAATATTTTCTTTTTCCAGCTTCAATTTGACCGGCTCACGTCCTTTATCTATAAAATATTCATATCTAAAATATCTATACAATATATATAATATTATCATGTAGATGAAAAATTGTCCATTCAAGAATATTTGATTATAATTAAAATCGCCGGTAAACTAACGGTAAATATGCCGAAAAGCTCCCATATTTGAATATTTTTGTATTGAATTTTTTAGTAAAAAAGCGCGAAAATTTTAATTTGAATTTTAACCTTAAATTAGAGAGGTTAACTGCTTTTTGGATTGTTAAAAGAGGATTTGCAACAAATTTAATAAAAAATGCCGATTTCTATTATGGATTATTGTTAAAATTTCATATATAATAGATAGATGTATAATGATTTAAAAACACAGGGGGCCAAACTATATGGAAATTACGGCAGAACAAAGAAAAAACGCTAAAAGCCAGGGTTTTATATCAAACAAGGACGGCGTTCACTTTTCTGCAAGAATTGTCAGCGGAAACGGAGTATTAAAAGCTTCTCAGGTTCGGATATTGTGCGAAGCTGCAGAAAAGTTCGGTAACGGACAACTCGCTTTAACATCGAGGATGTCGGTGGAATTGCCTGGTATAAAGTATGATAATTTTGAAAATGTAAAGGAGTATGTGGCTAAAGCAGGTCTTTCAGTCGGAGGTACAGGTCCGAAAGTACGTCCGATAGTTCCATGTAAAGGGACTTTTTGTTCTAATGGGCTCTTTGATACCTTATCATTGGGAACGAAATTACATAAACGCTTTTATGAAGGTTACAGACATATAACTCTTCCACATAAGTTTAAAATTGGAGTTGGGGGTTGCCCAAATAATTGTATAAAACCTGAAACTAACGATTTAGGAATAGTTGGACAGATGGTTCCTAAATATGAATTTGAAAAATGCAGGGCATGCAAAAATTGTAACGTGGTCAGTATTTGCCCCATGGGAGCATTAAAAATTAAGGAGGACGGAAAAATAACGGCAGATAAGAGCCTTTGCATAAACTGTGGAAAGTGTATTGGAAAATGTCCATTTGGTTGTGTTCCCAAGGGTGAATTTGCATTTAGGATTTTTGTCGGTGGTAGATGGGGAAAGAAGATCCGTATAGCTACACCTCTAAAAAGGCTTTTTAACGAAGATGAGGCTTTTGATGTCGTAGAAAAAGCAATTTTACTGTTTAAATCCGAAGGAAAGCAAGGTGACCGCTTTTCCTCGATTATTGACAAGCTGGGCATGGAAAAAGTTGAGGAAATATTAGTGTCAGATGATTTGCTCAGAAAAAAGGAAGAAATCATAGGGAAATAAATACCTATGATTTTTTGTTTATATTTTTTTAAAATGATTATTATTTGCTAAGTTATTGATAAATGTTATTTATATATTTGTATGATTAGTATATTTACATATTTGATTGAATATTATTTAAGCATTTTTATTATAATTAGTTACTTGTTATTAAACTTTTAGTTATTTTTATTATTAAGCTTTTTACTAAATATTAAACTTTTTATTAAATTTTAGCATATGCTGTGAAATTTGATAATTAATACATGTTTGTTTATGGAAACTCTTTACTTTTTGAGTAAATAAGATTAATATAATAAGTAAATTTAAGTCAAATGTTATGTTTGTCATTTTCAATTAAATATTTTATTAGCGGTCTTAATGTATTAGTAGCAAAGTTTATTTAGGAGCAATCTTTAATTTTAATAATGAAAGTTTTTTCAAGTATGGGGAACCAATGTATTTTGGAGGTATCATCAATGCAAAATTTTGATATGAAAAAATTTTTTCTAAACTATTTTCAAGAAAAATATTTCAAAATTATTATTATTTCTTTAATAGTATTGTCATATTTAGTGATATTTTCAGGTTGTTATTTTTTCCCACAAGAAGAAGAAGTATTGGCCCCACCGTTAAAAGAACCACAAAAAATTGAATACAAAACGATTAAAGTTCAAAGGGGTACTATTGAAAAAAGAATAAACGGTACTGCATATTTTGTTTCGGATTTGCAGACTGATGTTTATTTTACCGAAAGAGGCGGAAGAATCAAGTCTATCAATGTAAAAAACGGTGATATGGTTAATGAAGGAGACGTATTAATTGAGCTTGAAACAGATGACCTGGAAAAGCAGATATTTCAGCAAGAATTAAACCTAGAAAGGTTAAAGTTAAATACTTCACAAACACTGTCTAATCTAGAGAGGGCAATAAAACTTTCAGAGATGGAGTTAGAAGATTTAAAAGAAAATTTGGCTGAAATTAATACTATCATAGAAAATCTCGGTGAAGGTGTAAAACTCCAGGATATAATGCCGAATGTAGATGTTAAAGAAATAGAAGATCAAATTAAAAGGAAGGAATTTTTAATCGAAGGTCAAAAACTCGAATATGAAAATTATAAAGCTTCAGCCGAGTTAGATATTAAGACCATTGAACTCCAAATAGAGAATCTGAAAAATGAGCTGGCAAAAACAAAACTTGTTTCCCCTGTATCCGGAAAAATTGTATGGCTCACTTCCGCAAAACCGGGAGATGTGGTTTACACCTATTCTAATCTTGTAAGAATCGCAGATGTAAACAGGTTAAAACTTAAATATTCAGGAGATAATCTTTCAGATTTCAAAATTGGCGCTACTGTTGAAGTGAAAATCGATGATAAAGATTATGTAGGAAGAGTCGTAATGATTCCGTCAACAGCACCTTTTGATGCTGATGATAGTCTGAGAAGATCCGTCTTAATTGAAGTGGAAAATTTACCGTCAAGTGTTAAATTAGGCGATCCGGCAAGGATAAGCTTCCTTATTGACAGGAAAGAAAATGTAATTGTTATTCCGAGAAATATGCTGCACGGTATTATGGGTCAGAAGACTGTTTATGTTCTTGAGGATGGTTTGAAAAAGGACAGGACTGTTGAAACAGGATTGGAAAACGCAACGGAAGTTGAAATAGTAAAAGGTTTGGAAGAAGGAGAAGAAATCATAGAAGGCTAACTAGAAGGTTAACTATTTGAAATCTGGGGGGTATATTTCTTGATTATAATATTATTAAGAAAAATAATAAATAACAAATGGATGGTGTTATGCCTTCTAATAGGATCAATCCTAACCGTGGCAATGGTAAGCAGTGTTCCGATTTATACCAACGGAGTATTGCAAAGAATGCTTACCAGGGATTTGGAAGAGTATCAAAAAAAATACGGAACTTTTCCGGGAAGATACAGCATAAAAGGCAAGCTTCACTATTACGCAGCAAGCGAAAACGAAAGAGTATACGCGTATAAATGGTTTGACGAAAGAATTGTAAAATTTCCGGAGCAGCTTGATATCCATTTAATCGTAAAAAATAAATCTTTAATTGCTGACAATTTAATAGCCGTTCCTGAAATTCAAAGAGAAGAAAAACCGAAAAAAAGATTCTTTAAATTTGAAGCTATAGATAACTTTACGGAACATGCAGCTATAACTAACGGACGCATGTTTTCAAACGAAATGAAAGACGGAATAATAGAAGTTGTAGTAACTGAGCAAGCTTATAACGAGTTGGATTTACGTCTTGATGAAGTCTATGACATAACGGATTTTATTAAAGACGAGGAAGGAGTTTTTTGTAAGGCAAAGGTAGTAGGAATTTTTACGATTAAAGATCCTTCCGATCTTTATTGGTTTGATGGATTATGGAGCTTTGATGACAGCTTTTTAATGGATGATACCTTATTCAAACAGTTATTTATAGAAACTGAAGACCCGAAACTAACAGATGCAATATGGAATTTCGCCCTTGATTATCACAAAATAAAAATCGATCAAATCGGACATATTTTAAATGTTTATGATTCTCAGTTCAGATGGGTTAAGCAATATAATGCGGTCTTGGAAGCAAGGTTTCCAATCATCCCCATACTTGAAGAATATCAGCAGCGTGAAAAACAGCTTACTTTGACATTATGGGTATTGCAAGTACCAATTTTACTTATGCTCGCATTTTATATGTTTATGGTCGCACAATTAATAGTTAAAAGTGAAGAGAACGAAATTGCAGTTATAAAGAGCAGAGGTGCAAGCTCTCTTCAGATATTTTTAAATTATTTAATGGAAAGCATACTACTTGGAGGAATAGCTTTTTCAGTCGGACCGATTGTAGGTTTGTATATTTGCAAAATACTGGGTTTGTCTAACGGTTTCTTGGAATTTGTTCAGAGAACAGCTCTGCCGGTTGAGTTAAATGAGAATGCTTATCTATATTCTTTGCTTGCTTTGGGCTTATTTATCATATCAATGTTAGTGCCTGCTTACTTATCATCAAGAACCAGCATAGTTTTATACAAGCAAACTAAAGTCAGAAAAAGAAAAGGTGTGGTCTGGAAGAGGTATTTCTTGGATATACTTTTGTTAGGTGTTTCAGGATACGGATTATACAGCTATAAAATGCGTACAAGTACTGTGCTTTTAACAGGTGCTAAAGGCACTGATATTGCAATAGATCCTCTGCTGTTTTTAATATCTACATTGTTTATTTTAGGAGCTGGGCTTGTGTTTCTAAGGTTGTTCCCTTATCTTGTAAGTTTTGTTTTCTGGCTTGGCAAGAAAATCTGGTCTCCCGCCCTCTATGCTTCTTTCCTTCACGTAAGCAGATCCGGCGGTCAAGAACAGTTTATAATGTTATTTATAATTCTTGCCATTTCTTTGGGAATCTTTAATGCAAATGCTGCAAGAACTTTAAACAGGAATATAGAAGAAAGAATAAGGTATGAAATTGGGGCGGATATAACAATTCTTGCTGAATGGAAGACTAATCAGGTTGATTTCGGCGGTGGCATGATGGAGGACTTTAACCCGTATTTGTCTTCTTCACAAAGCAATGCACCTGTAGAATATATTGAACCTCCTTTTGAACAGTTTACTAAATTAAATGGTGTTGAGCTAGCGACGAAAGTTTTCAAAAAAAGCAACGTCGAAGTCAGAACCATTTCAGGTACTACACAGAACGTTGACCTCCTCGGAATAATACCAAATGAATTCGGAAAGGTTTCTTGGATGAGAGACGGCCTAATGCCGTATCATTGGTATAATTATTTAAATCTTCTTGCAGAATCACCGACAGCCATGCTGGTATCCTCATCTATGAGGGAAAAATACAAACTTAAAGAAGGTGATTCCATATACTTGACTTGGAAAGGTCAAACATATCTCGAAGGTTATGTTTACGCGTTTATAGACTACTGGCCGACTTATAATCCTAATTTAAAAAACCAAAGAGGTGAGAATAGGGACTTCATTGTAGCAAATTATTCTTATATCCATGCAAAAATGTCCTTGGAACCATATGAAGTGTGGATAAAAAAATTGCCCGGTGCTACTGATACACAAGTTCTTAATGATATTATAGAAAAGAAAATATCTATTAATGATATCAAGTTTGTGAATAATGAGATTGTAAAGAAAAAGAATGATCCTATGCTCCAGGGTATTAACGGTGCATTGACTATGGGATTTGTAATAACAATGTTGATCAGTGCAATTGGTTTTCTAATATACTGGATATTGTCAATAAAAGGTAGGGCACTTCAATTTGGAATTTTCCGAGCCATGGGTATGACGATGAGAAACGTAATTTCCATGCTTGTATTAGAACAATTGCTTATTTCAGGACTTTCTATTGTTATGGGCATTGTAATAGGCGGAATAACTTGTGACTTGTTTATACCGCTGTTGCAAATAGCATATAGCGTAGAAGAAATGGCTATACCGTTTAAAGTTTTTGCATATGGAGGCGACTATATAAAAATTTATTCAATTGTAGGCGGTATGTTATTATTAGGTATTTCTATTTTAGGAATCCAAGTAGCAAGGATTAATATTAATCAAGCTATTAAGCTAGGAGAGGATTAATTCTTATGATTGAACAAAAAGAATTGATGATTAATCAAAACAAAATGGATTCTACTCCTTCTATAATTACAACTGCTGACCTTTGTAAGGATTTTCATACAGGAGGAGAAGTAATCCATGCATTAAAAAATGTCAATATAGAAATAAAACCCGGAAAACTTACTGTTTTACGTGGACGATCAGGTTCGGGTAAGACCACTTTAATAAACTTATTAGGCGGGCTTGATGTTCCCACAAAGGGCAAGATATATTTCAAAGGTAAAGAAATATCCGGAATGTCAAATTCAAGAAGGGAGAGGCTCAGAAGAAAAAGCTTTGGGTTTATATTTCAATCGGTTGCTATAATATCAGTTATGTCAGCATATGAAAATGTAGAGTTCGGGTTAAGAATTGCAGGGTTTGATCCAAAATTGCGCAAGAAAAGAGCGGAAGAGAGCCTTGCCCTTGTAGGTCTTGCTAAAAGAATGCACCATAGAGCTCATGAGCTTTCCGGCGGAGAACAGCAAAGAGTTGCAATTGCAAGAGCGATTGCACACCGGCCGGAAGTTATTTTTGCCGATGAACCTACGGCAGAACTCGATACACACATGGGGCTCCAAGTAGTAAAGCTTTTTAAAACTCTGATTGAGAAAGAAGGGATAACCATCGTAATGACTACGCATGACCCAAGTATGATGGAAGTAGCTGATTGTGTATATACACTTGAGGACGGTGAGGTTGTAGATGAACAATGGGCAGAATGATAAAAATGAAAGAATTGAGCAAGGTGTAAACGGCGACAGCAACGTAAATAATATCGAAACCGGCGCCCAGGATGGCAGACAGATTGATTATGAAAAAAATATAATAGTATGTGAGAACCTTGTAAAAATTTACAAGACAAAAGAAACTGAAGTAGTAGCTCTTCAAGGTCTTGATCTGGTCATTGAAAGAGGAGAATTAATGGCCATAATAGGAAACAGCGGAAGCGGAAAATCTACCTTACTTAATATGATAGGTGGACTTGACAGGCCTTCTGCAGGAAAACTTATTGTTGACGGACAGGACTTGTTAAAGTTTAACGACAGGCAATTAATAAAGTACAGAAAAGAAACGGTTGGATTTGTATGGCAAAATAATGCAAGAAATCTTATACCTTACTTAACTGCAAAAGAAAACGTGGAATTGCCTTTAATCATCAGCAATAAAAAGAAAAAAGCAGCCAAAGCCATGGAATTATTGGAAATGGTTGGCCTATCCCACAGAGCAAAAAGCAAATTGAGCCAGCTCTCAGGTGGTGAGCAACAGAGGGTGGCTATAGCCATAGCATTAGCAAATAATCCTAAAATATTACTTGCTGACGAGCCTACCGGTTCCGTTGATACCAAGACTGCAGACCAAATATTGGACGTATTCCGTATGATGAATGAAAAATTGGGAGTTACCATAATAATTGTAACCCACGACAGGCGAATAGCCAAAAAAGTAAACAGAGTAGTTGCCATAAGGGATGGGAGAACAAGTAGTGAGATGATAAGGAAACGGTCTTATGCGGAAGAACTGAAAGATATTAAGATAGGAATGGAGAGCCTTGAGGATGAGACTCACCAGGAATACGTTGTTTTGGACAGAGTGGGGCGTCTTCAAATACCGTCTGAATATATAGAAGCATTGGGTCTTAAAGGTAAAAACAAAGTTAAAATGTTTATGGAAAACGGCAAGATAATTCTTGAACCACCGGAAAAGCAAGAGGATAAGGAAAAAGAGAAGGTAGCAGGGACGTAAAATAAAGAATACACTTATACTTCAAAATCATATTTACAAATTGAGAAATATAGGTTATTCTATATTATGATTTTGTAATAATATGCAAAATTTATGACAAACTATATAATAACTATATAATACACAATATTCGTAATACACAACTAAATTAGCATCAAAAGAAGAGAAAGGAGATTAAATGTATGAGATATTTGGAAATTGACAGTGTATACGCGAGAGAAATTCTTGATTCCAGAGGAAACCCAACTATTGAAGTGGATGTTATAACTGAAGACGGCTCACTTGGTAGAGCTGCTGTTCCTTCCGGTGCTTCAACAGGTGCTTTTGAAGCTGTAGAATTAAGAGATGGAGATAAGAAAAGATATCTGGGTAAAGGTGTACAAAAAGCCGTTGAAAATGTGAACAATATTATTGCCAATGAAGTTGAAGGCATGAATGTATATGACCAGGTGGCAATTGATAATTTAATGATATCACTTGATGGGACCCCTAATAAGAGCAAACTCGGAGCTAATGCTATATTAGGCGTATCATTGGCAGTAGCAAAAGCTGCTGCAGAATCGTTGGGGTTAAGTTTGTATCAATACATAGGCGGTGTAAATGCAAAAGTTCTGCCTGTGCCGATGATGAATATACTAAACGGTGGAAAGCATGCGGATAACAGTGTTAATATTCAAGAATTTATGATTATGCCGGTAGGCGCACCAACATTTAAAGAAGCCTTACGTATGAGTGCAGAGGTATTCCACAACCTGAAAAAAGTATTAAGTGATAAAGGTTACAGCACTGCGGTTGGAGATGAAGGAGGTTTTGCTCCTAATCTGAAAGCCGATGAAGAAGCAATTCAAGTTATTCTGGAAGCCATAGAAAAAGCAGGATACAAACCCGGTGATGATTTCAGGATTGCAATAGATGCTGCTGCAACTGAAATGTATCAAGACGACGGAACATATTTATTCTGGAAGACAAATATAAGCAAAACAAGAGAAGAAATGGTTGAGTTCTGGGCAAACCTGGTTAACAAATATCCAATTATATCATTGGAAGACGGAGTTGCCGAAGAAGATTGGGACGGTTGGAAAATGCTTACCGAAAGAATAGGCAGCAAGGTACAGCTTGTAGGAGACGATCTTTTTGTAACAAATACAAAAAGATTGGAAAAGGGTATAAACCTCGGAGTTGCTAACTCAATCCTCATCAAAGTCAATCAAATCGGAACACTTACAGAAACACTTGATGCCATTCAAATGGCAACCAGAGCCGGTTACACATCAGTAGTATCACACAGATCCGGTGAAACTGAAGATACAACAATATCTGACATTGCCGTTGCAACAAACGCAGGACAAATTAAAACCGGTGCTCCTTCAAGAACCGATCGTGTGGCAAAATACAACCAATTGCTTAGAATTGAAGAAGAATTAGGAGCAAAAGCACAATATTTAGGATTAAATGCTTGGTTTAATTTAAAAAATAAATAAAATCCCCTTAAATTTAAAAATAAACTTGTATTTTGCTTTATGTTATGATAGTATCATGTAAAGTAAGAGTGTAGGTACTCCACCACAAATTTGGAGGTGTAATTTTGAACGCAGGTACAATTATACTAAATATTATTTATATATTAATTGCATTATCAATGATTGTTATTGTATTACTGCAGTCAGCAAAATCTTCCGGAATGTCAGGTACTATAGCAGGCGGTGCCGAAACATTCTTCGGTAAAAATAAAGGTCGCACTATTGATGCAATGCTGAGTAAATACACTACTTTTGCAGCAATAGCATTTATAGTGATTTCTGTGGTCCTTTATCTTTTACTGAAATAATTTAGATTATTAAAAAACATAAGAAAATGTATCATGCAAAAGCTATGTAATCATATACATAGCTTTTGCTTTTAATACAAATAATAAAGTCCGAGACAAATAAATTAATTTAATAATGCACAAAATAATTTAGCAGTTAATTGAACATAATTTTATTTTTTAATTTAATAAACGGCGGTGCATTAGATGAAAGAATTGAGGAAACAGAAAATATTGGATTTCATGGCACAAGAAACATACAAACCTTTTCTTTTGGAAGAACTTGCAGGTTTTCTTGCAGTACCAGGGGAAGAAATGGAGCTCTTTAAAACCATACTGGATGAACTTGAAGCTGAAGGTAAGATATTTAGATCAAAGAAAAAAAGGTATGGTTTACCCCGACATTTCAATATGGTTATAGGCCGCTTAGAAGTAAACGAACGTGGGTTTGGATTTGTTATTCCCGAAGATGAATACGACGATAAAGGCAGAAAATTAATCAAAGAAGACATATATATTTCACCTGATTGCATGAATGGTGCGATGAATAATGATATAGTTTGTGTTCATATATTGTATAAAAGCTCCCAAGGAAAAAGAGCGGAAGGTGAAATATATAAGGTTATTAAGAGGGCTAATGAAACTATTGTAGGAACATTTCAAAGCAGTAAATATTTCTCATATGTAATACCTGATGATAAAAGAATAAGAGAAGATATCCTAATACCGAAAGACGAAACTTTAAATGCAACTGACGGTCAAAAAGTAGTTGTACAAATTACAAAATGGCCTGAGAATTTTAAGCATGCAGAAGGCAAAGTAATTGAAATTCTAGGTGACAAGCATAGTCCCCATGTTGATATACTTTCCATAATCAGATCCTTTAATTTGCCTGAAAAATTTCCGGAAGAAGTATTAAAACAAGCTGATGAAATAAGCAATGTAGTTACTGAAGAAATGATAGCAGGAAGAAGGGATTTGAGGAACCAGGTAATCGTAACAATAGATGGTGAAGATGCAAAAGACCTTGATGATGCCGTCTCCATAGAAAAAACACCTGAAGGCCATTACAAGCTTGGAGTTCATATTGCTGATGTCAGTTATTATGTTAAAGAAGGAACTCCGTTGGATGAAGAAGCTTATAAACGCGGGACAAGCGTTTATTTGCTTAACAGGGTAATACCAATGCTTCCCCCGAAATTATCAAACGGGATATGCAGTTTAAATCCAAACACAGATAGGTTAACTTTCTCTGTAGTAATGACAATTAATAAAGAAGGCCAAGTAATAGACCATGAAATTTTTGAAAGTGTAATAAAAACTACAGCAAGAATGACATATACGGAAGTATACAGGATATTAGTAGATAAGGATCCTGAATTATGTGAGAAATACAAAGATTTGGTTGGAACCTTTAAAACCATGGAAGAGCTTGCACTTATTTTAAGGAAAAAAAGAATGGACAGGGGTGCTCTGGATTTTGATTTCGGAGAAGCAAAGATAATACTTGATGAAAACGGAAAACCCGTTGATGTATATAAATTCAAGTCCACAATAGCAGAACAGATTATAGAAGAATTCATGATTGTATGCAATGAAACAGTAGCTGAGCATTTTTACTGGTTGGATGCTCCTTTTGTTTACAGAATACATGAAAAGCCTGATAAAGAGAAGCTATTAAGTTTTGGTAACTTGGTAAGGATTTTAGGTTACCGCATAAAAGGCTCAGGAGACATTCATCCAAGTGCATTGCAAGCTTTGTTGGAAGAAGTCAGAGGAGAAAAAGAAGAAAGACTAATAAGTACAATGATGCTTAGGTCGCTCCAAAAAGCTCGTTACAGCCATGAAAACGTCGGGCATTATGGTCTTGCATCCCAATACTACTGTCATTTTACTTCACCTATACGAAGATATCCGGACCTGATTATTCACAGAATAATGAAACAGATTCTCAAAGGTGAGATGAGTAAAAGCAAGTTAGAATATTACAATTCTGCTTTGCCGGAAATATCCAGAAATTGTTCGGAAAGAGAAAGGACTGCCGAGGCTTGTGAACAGGCAGTAGACGATCTTAAAAAAGTTGAATACATGGAGCAATTTCTTGGAGAAACATTTGAAGGTATTATATCAGGAATAACTTCTTTTGGTATATTTGTAGAATTGGATAATACGGTAGAAGGCATAGTCAAACTATCTACTATGTACGATGATTATTATATTTATGACGAAGAAATGTATACATTATATGGAGAGATGACAGGAAAGGAATACAGAATAGGTGACGTGGTAAAAGTAAAAGTTGTTAAAACAGATAAAGACGCTCGCCAAGTGGAATTCGAGCTTATCGGTATTATTGAAAAAGAGTCTTCTAAGAGAAAAAACAAAAAAAAGAAGAAAAATAGTTCAAAGAAGAGTTCTAAAAAAAGAAAAGCTAATCTAGACTCTTAAGCAAAGCTTTTTCCTTTAAATTACGATGATATTTTGAATTATAATAAGATTGAGCTTAAATTATAATAGTTATTGTGATTGTATTGCGGTGAACATATTAAATCTGTTTGATAAATATGGCATATTATGATATATAATAATTACTCAAGCTTAAAAGGAGGTGTGTCATTGAAAAAGACACCGCTATATGAAAAACACATTGAACTGGGAGGGAAAATTGTAGAATTTGCCGGTTGGGCTTTACCGGTACAATATAAAAGCATAATTGAAGAACATGAAAAAGTAAGAAATAGTGCCGGCGTATTTGATGTATCTCACATGGGTGAAATACTTATAGATGGAACAGGTGCGGAAGAATTTTTGCAACATTTAATTACTAATGATATATCGACTTTGAAAGAGGGTAGAGTTAGATATTCACCCGTCTGCTATCCTGACGGTGGTACAGTTGATGATGTTATAGTGTATAAGTTATCAAATCAAAAATATCTTGTGGTAGTTAATGCTGCAAATACGGAGAAAGATTATCAGTGGATGCTTGATAATGCTACTGCGGATGTAAGTATAACAAACGTTTCAGATAACTATGCTTTACTTGCCATACAAGGTCCTAAAGCTATTGAAATTTTAAAAGAGTTAACTACCTACCCTTTGGAAAACATGAAACCATTTTCATTTGCGGATAAAGTAGATGTTTCAGGTATTGAAGTTCTAATTTCAAGAACCGGTTACACAGGCGAGGATGGGTTTGAAATTTACATAGCACCTGAAAAATCTGCAACTTTGTGGGATAAGCTATTACAAACCGGAAAAGAAGGAACAATCATACCTGCCGGGTTAGGCGCTCGTGATACATTGCGGCTTGAAGCTGCTTTACCTCTGTACGGGCATGAATTGTCAAAGGATATAACACCTATAGAAGCAGGGCTTTCGAGATTTGTAAAGTTTGATAAAAAGGATTTCATAGGCAAGAAAGTTTTGCTGGCCCAAGCAGATTCTCCGAACAAAAGAATTCTTGTAGGTTTTGAAATGATTGATAGAGGAATTCCTAGAAATGACTATGAGGTTTTCTCAGAAGATAAGAAGATAGGTTTTGTCACATCCGGAGGTTTTTCGCCTACATTGAAGAAAAATATAGGAATGGCTCTAATCAACAGTGAATATGCTAATATGGGAAATGAAATTGATATAATTATAAGAAACAAAGCTTGCAAAGCTAAAATTATAAAACTACCATTTTATTCAAGAAAGTGAGGATGGTATTATGATTATAAAAGATGATTTAAAATATTCGAATGAACATGAATGGGTTAAAGTCACAGGTAATAAAGCTTATATAGGAATTACCGATTATGCGCAAAATGCTCTTGGTGATATTGTTTTTGTAGAATTACCCGAAGTAGGAACGGAAATTTCAGCAGGAGATGCATTCGGTGTAGTAGAATCTGTAAAAGCTGCTTCCGACATATATTCTCCTGTTTCAGGAACGATAACAAAAGTAAATGAAGAACTAATTGACAGCCCTGAAATTATAAACGAGGATCCTTATGGTGCTTGGATTATTGAAATTGAACTAACTGATCCTTCAGAACTTGATGAACTTATGGATGACAAAGAATATGAAGATTTTTGCCTTAAGGAGGGTTAATATTGGATGATATAAAACATAAGGGTGACGGTTTTAAGTCCAGATATATACCCAACACGGAAGAGCAACGGGAAAAGATGCTCAAGTCCCTCGGGTTAGATTCAATAGATCAGCTTTTTGACTATATCCCGGAAAGGGTCAAGTTGGGTAGAAGGCTTAATCTACCTGAGCCCATGTCTGAATATGAATTGCTTAAACATATGCGGGAACTAAGTTCTAAAAATATCAGTACCGCAGATTATTGTTGTTTTTTAGGTGCAGGAGCATACGACCATTACATACCGGCCGTTATTAAACATATGTTATTAAGAGGTGAATTTTACACCGCTTATACACCATATCAACCTGAAATAAGTCAGGGAACTTTACAGGCGATATTTGAATACCAGACAATGATATGTGAATTAACCGGTATGGATGTATCAAATGCTTCCATGTATGACGGTGCATCTGCATCTGCAGAAGCAATGCTTTTAGCATGCAGCTCAAAACATAAAAGAAAAGTTGTAATTTCTCAGACTCTTAACCCGGAATATAGGAATGTGATAAAAACTTACGCTAAATTTAACAACATAGACGTCGTGGAAGTAGGATATAAAGACGGCATCACAGAATTATCCAATTTGGAAAGCGTTACAAACAAAGAAGTTGCTGCAGTTATAGTACAGTATCCGAACTTTTTCGGAATAATTGAAAATTTAGCTGACATAAGCAATATTACCCATAAGAGCGGATGCTATTTTATTGTTGTTGCTGACCCTATTTCTCTTGGGATCCTAAAATCACCGGGAGAATATGGTGCGGATATAGTAGTCGGTGAAGGACAACCCTTGGGAAATCCTCTTAGTTTTGGAGGGCCGTATCTTGGATTCTTTGCTACTACTAAAGAATTGATGAGAAGAATACCGGGAAGGATTGTAGGACAAACTACCGATAAACTTGGAAGAAGAGGTTTTGTTCTTACCCTGCAGGCAAGGGAACAGCACATAAGAAGAGAAAAAGCAACTTCCAATATATGTTCAAATCAAGCACTGAATGCACTTGCTGCTACTATATATTTAACATTATTAGGAAAGAACGGATTAAGAAAAGTAGCAGAACTTTGTGTAAAGAAATCACATTATGCTTATGAAAAACTTATAGAGACGGGAAGATTTGAGCCTGTATTCAAAGCTCCGTTTGTAAAAGAATTTGTATTAAGAATAAATGAAAAAAATATCATGAATGATTTGACTAACTTCACTGAATGTACGGAAAGGTTAGGAAATAAAGAATCTTCGGAAAATGTAGAAAATTATAGTTTAGTCCAAAAACTGAATAAAAAATTATTAAAGAATAAAATAATCGGCGGATACGATTTAGGAAGGAACTTTCCGGAATTATCCAATTGCTGGTTGCTTGCAGTCACGGAAAAAAGAACGAAGGAAGAAATTGACAGTCTCGTGAATAATGCCTATTTAGGAGGTGCGGAAGAATGAGAGATAATCCTTTGATTTTTGAATTAAGCGTACCGGGCAGAGTAGGACACTCACTTTCTGAATGCGATGTACCTTCGAAGTGCATTGAAGACTTAATTCCGGATGAGTATCTCAGAAAAGATCTTCCCAAGCTACCTGAAGTTAGTGAAGTGGATGCTGTTAGACATTTCATAGGCTTATCTAGGTTGAATCACGGTGTTGATAACGGGTTTTACCCATTAGGTTCATGTACGATGAAATATAATCCCAAAATCAACGAAGACGTAGCTGCACTAGAGGGCTTTTCTTCCGTACATCCTTATCAACCGGAAGAAACTGTGCAGGGATGCCTTGAATTGTTATATAAGACAGGAGAATTTCTCTCCGAAATAACAGGCATGGCTAAAATGTCCCTGCAACCGGCTGCAGGTGCCCACGGAGAACTAACAGGTTTGATGATTATAAAAGCTTACCATGCTTATAAAGGAGAAACCGGTAGAAAAAAGATAATAGTTCCGGACTCAGCTCACGGTACAAATCCTGCATCAGCCGCCTTTGCAGGATTTGAAGTTATACAGATTAAATCAAATGAAAAAGGCGGGGTAGACCTTGAAGATTTGAAATCCGTCATGGGAAATGATGTTGCAGGACTTATGCTAACTAACCCCAACACTTTGGGGCTTTTTGACGAACACATTAAAGAAATAGCGGATATAGTTCACAATGCCGGTGGATTGCTGTATTACGACGGTGCAAACGCTAACGCAATTTTAGGCATAGCAAGACCCGGTGATATGGGCTTTGATATAGTGCATTTGAATTTGCATAAAACTTTCAGTACACCTCATGGGGGAGGAGGCCCTGGAGCAGGACCAATAGGAGTAGTAGAAAAATTGGTTCCTTTCCTACCTTATCCTATTGTTGAACTGAAGGACGGTAAATATTACTTGAATTACGATCTACCTTTGTCCATAGGCAGAGTCAAATCCTTTTACGGCAATTTCTCCGTCATAGTGAAAACTTATGCTTATATATTATCAATGGGTTCTGAGGGATTAAGGAAAGTTTCTGAAAATGCAGTATTAAATGCAAATTATGTTATGAATAAACTAAAAGAATACTATGAACTACCATTTGATCAAAAATGCATGCATGAATTTGTTTTATCAGCGCAAAAGCAGAAAGAAGCCGGAGTCTCAGCAATTGACATAGCAAAGCGTTTGCTCGATTATGGTATACATCCTCCGACTGTATATTTCCCGTTAATAGTAAAAGAAGCATTGATGATTGAACCTACTGAAACGGAAAGCAAAGAAACTCTTGATGAATTCATAGATATTATGATTAGCATTGCAAAAGAAGCGGAATCAAACCCGGATACAATAAAAAGCGCTCCGCACAATACACCCGTAACACGGTTGGATGAGGTAAAAGCAGCAAGAAACTTAATTTTACGCTACGACTTTAGACTTTAATAGAAAAGTTTAGTTTTAAGCTAAAGCAAGAATAGTTTTCCCATATATTAAAAACACCCTCTCTTATATCAGTTCAGAGGGTGTTTTTATTTACATCCAAAATTTAAGATAAGCTATAAATCTGTTAAACCAATCAAAAAATCTTAAAAATCTTGTGTGATATATTAATACCGTTACTTCTTTTGTTTTAGAATTGTTCAAAAATAGATTATTTCATTAAGTACTACATTACTTCAGGTATTATTACTTTGTAAACAATTTAAAATACAAGTACTATTTTAAGTATTTAAAACTTTAAAGTACTGCACAATTACAAAATATTAAAGTAATATTAATTATTAAACTATAAATCTTTCAATTTCTTTAATGAAATCATCACACTCATCTGTGTGTGCTTCAAGTTTTATTGGTTTGCTAAGGTCAAGGCTGAAGATACCCATTATGGATTTTGCATCCACAACATACCTGCCGGATGAAAGATCCACATCAAATTCATACTTGTTTACAATATTTACAAAATCTTTAACATCGTTAATTGATCTGAGCATGATATTAAATGACTTCATATTAAGCATCCCCCTTTTTATAAACTTAGATTATAAGGAATATCTTACAAAAAGATTATTTCTTGTTTATATATTATCCTTTTTACCGGTTTTAGTCAATTAAAATTTAACGTGTACACTTAATAATGTAAAGAAATATTGAAGGACCTAAATTTGTTAAATTTATATTTGGAATTGGTTAAAATGTGATAAAAGGTGGTATTAAACACTCATATTTATTATTTTTATTATTGAAGGCTTTATGTTTTGTTTGTTAACATGTTTACGAACTTGAAAATATTTTGTAGTATATGAGTATACTAAATATTAATGACAGGTTATTATTAAAGATGTGTACTGTTGAAAGGAGAAAAATTTGCCGAAATGGGTATAAATACTACTGAAAAGATTGATTTAGCCCTTACAAATGAAGAATTTTACAGTAAATACGGAAGGAAAAAGAAAGCTGCTGTTTATACATTGGGATGCAAGGTGAACCAATATGAGTCAGAAGCTGTTTCTGGCTTATTGGAAGAAGCCGGGTATGAAATTGTAGGAACCGATATGAAAGCGGATATATATATTATAAATACTTGCACAGTAACGGGTATAAGCGCAAGAAAATCAAGGCAAATGATAAGAAAGGCTAAAAGTTTGAATGAAGATGCCGTTATAGTTGTTATGGGGTGCTATTCACAAACTTCCCCCGAAGAAGTATCAAGTATACCCGGAGTAAACCTTATAATTGGCACAAGCAACAGAAGTAGAATAGTTGAGTATTTGGATAAATTTTTTAGTTCACATAGAACAAATAAAACCGTAAAATCCGAAAAAGCGGATATAATTCTTGATGATGAGTGTTACAAAAGTGATACACCGAATGAGAATAAGAAAACCGAAGAAGCAAATGTTTTAGAAAATCCTGACAATCAGATAAACACAGTTTCAAATATTATGAAAGTCAGGGAGTTTGAAAAATTACATGTTAAAAATTACAAAGAAAGGACAAGGGCTTACATCAAAGTACAAGACGGATGTGCGCAATTTTGCTCATATTGTATAATTCCTTACGCAAGAGGTCCTGTAAGGAGCCGCAATCTCCAGGATATAATTGAAGAAGTAACCGAGTTTGCAAAAAATGGTTTCAAAGAGGTCGTTATTACAGGAATACATGTTGCATCTTACGGCAAGGATCTGAAAAATACTTCGCTGTTAGACTTGATTTATAAGATACATGAAATACCTGGAATTGAAAGAATTAGGTTAAGTTCCATAGAACCTACAATATTTAATGATAATTTTATACAAGCCATAAAAGGTTTGGAAAAAGTATGCCCGCATTTCCATATTTCACTTCAGAGCGGGTGTGATGAAACTTTAAAAAGAATGAACAGAAAATATACAACCGGTCAATATGAGGAAGTAGTTAATAAACTGAGAGATAATATAAAAGATATTGCAATCACTACGGATGTAATGGTCGGTTTTCCCGGAGAAACCGATGAAGAATTTGAAACAACATATGCATTTTTGAAAAAAATAAACTTTGCAAGAATGCATGTTTTCAAATATTCACCAAGGAAAGGAACCCCTGCGGCATCTTATCCAAACCAGGTACCTGGCCCTGTTAAGGAAGAAAGAAGCAAAAAGCTTATTGAATTGTCAAAAGAATGTAGCCTGGCCTTTCACAAGAAATTTATAGGCAGGCAAATGTCCGTGCTGTTTGAAAAGGAAGTTCATAAAAGTGCCTGCAAACAGTTGGTAACTAAAGAGCTGAATTTTTCAGATGAAATTATTGAGGGGTTAACCCCAAATTATATAAGAGTGTTTTGCAACGGAAATGACTATAATAAAGGAGAAATAAGAAATGTTTATTTAAAAGAAGCTTTTGATGAAATAATGATAGGCAAAATTGTAAATTAAATACACCGGAAATCAATCTTTGTCCTTGCATAAACGGATTTATTATATTAATATTATATTAACAATTAATAGCAATACTGAGATGATTTAACCAAAGGAACAGATGAAGATATAAAGAAAACTCTTGATATAGCTTTATGCCTTGAGGGAAAGGAATGAGTAATTATGGTAAATGATATCAATAACAAAAATATTAATAACAAAAATTATAACAGTAATCATACAAATAATAATGAAACAATGATGTTTAGTATGGAAAAGGATAATGCAACAGAAGCCCGGGAAATATTAACTGCCATATATCAAGCATTAAAAGAGAGAGGGTATAATCCCATTAACCAAATTGTTGGTTATATTCTTTCAGGTGATCCTACTTATATCACAAATCATAAGAACGCCAGAAGTCTTGTAAGGAAACTTGAAAGGGACGAGTTATTAGAAGAGGTTTTAAAATTTTATTTAAACAATATTGACAAATAGAATAGATGGAGCATTATGGAATACGTACAATTAGGTAAGACAGGTTTAAGGGTATCAAAACTATGCTTTGGAGGTCTTGTAATAGGCCCGTTGCAAGTCAATTTAACTATAGATGAAGGTGCAAATGTTATCGCAAGAGCTTTGGAACTCGGCGTTAATTTTATAGATACTGCTGAGCTATACGATACATATCCTCATATCAGGGAAGCTATAAGAAAAACTAATAAAAAACCCATTGTAGCATCCAGGTGTTATGCCTATACCCGCGAAGGTGCAGCACAAAGCCTTGAAAAAGCAAGAAAAGAGCTTGACATGGATGTAATAGATATATTCGGCTTACATGAACAAGAAAGCCGTTTAACTTTAAGAGGGCATAGAGAAGCCCTCGAATATTTTGTTAATGCCAAAGAGAAGGGAATAATAAAAGCAGTTAGTGTATCTACACATAACATTGAAGTTGTTGAGGCATGTGCGGAAATGCCGGAAGTTGATGTGATTCATCCCCTCGTGAATGTAGCGGGTATAGGAATTGGTGACGGTACGATTGAGGAGATGTTAAACGCTGTTAAAAAAGCCTATGATGCCGGTAAGGGAATATACAGCATGAAGCCTTTTGGTGGAGGGAATCTAATAAACCGCTTTGAAGAATGTGTAAATTTTCTTTTTAGCATTCCATATATCCATTCAATAGCTATAGGAATGCAGTCAGTAGAAGAAGTGGAAATAAATGAAGAGATATTTGAAAAACGTTACGTACCGGAAGAATTGAAAACCAGGATAAAAAACATTAAAAAGAAATTGCATATCGATTACTGGTGTGAAGGATGCGAAAAATGTATAGAAAGGTGTAAACAAAAAGCATTGGAAATTGTTGACGGAAAAGCAAAAGTAAATTATGATAAATGTATATTATGTGGTTATTGCGCAAGCGCATGCCCTCAGTTTGCAATTAAAATGCAATGAATGAGCATATAAAAGGTTGCTATACCAAAACAAAAGATTTATATAGATGTGTAAAAAAATGATGAAAAATGCCGGAGGATGAATGTGAGAATAATGGGAATAGATTACGGCGATGCACGAATCGGTATTGCAGTAAGCGACCCTTTCGGTTGGACAGCTCAAGGTTTGGATACAATATATTGGAAGGACGATCCAAACATCCCGATAGATAAGATATGTAAACTGGTAAAAGAATATGGTATAAAAAAAATTATTGTAGGATATCCTGTTAATATGGACGGCTCTGTAGGAGAGCGCGCATTAAAAACGGAAGAATTTATAAACCGCTTGTCAGAAAGGGTCGGTGATGTGCGCATTATAAAATGGGATGAAAGATTAACAACTGTTGCTGCCCATAGAATACTTAGTGAGGCAGGAGTGAAAGCTTCAAAACGTAAAAAAAGCATAGATAGGATAGCAGCCGTTTATATTCTCCAAGGTTATCTCGATAGCTTAAGAAATGAAACAATTGATACTGATACTGATGGCTAAACGCAAAAGAATAATTATTCTAAGTCTTATTATATTTTTTGTTATTAACTTTCCAAAAAAGTTTGAGGAAAGTCGGTTATGCGCTTTGGGTAACCGGAAGTTTAGTAACTACAAAGCGAAGATGACTTTTCCAAAACAGAAGGAAAGAATAAATAAAAGAATGGATATGTTAAAGCTACAAATGCTTAAGGAGGAAGTAATATGATGGAAGAAAGAGATGATATTCTCGTATTAATTGATGAAAACGGAGAAGAAGAAAAGTTTGAATATCTTGATTCTATCCACTTGGATGGTAATGAATATATAGTTCTTTCTCCACTTAATCAAAATGAACAGGAATATGACGAAGATGATGAATTCGTAGAGGAAGTAGTAATATTAAAAGTCGATACAAAGGAAAACGGGGAAGAATCTTTTGTAACAGTTGATGATGAAGATGAACTTGATGCCGTTTTTGAAGAGTTCAAAAACAGGATGGAAGAAGACTACGGCTATGAATACTATGATGATGAAGAAGAGTTTGATGAATTTGAAGACAATGAAGATTTCAACGAATATGAAGATGTTGAAAATGAAGAACAATAAATTCGTTATATGAAGAAATTCCTGAATGTAAAGGAATCAATTGGCACGGGGGCTTTTCTTTTTTGTCCCCGTGCTATTACAAAAAGTTCATTTAGAATATTTAAAACTAATAATAGAATTTACGTCGGGGGAAAATACACAAATGAAAAAGTATTTTGTGAGGGACAGCTTATTAAAATCTTTGACTCTAAAATTAAAGCATAACAGAATTTTATTAATTAGTATTTCTGTCTTTCTTGCAGTAATGATAATATTTTCTGTTGCAAAACTCATTCAGATACATAATAAATCTATAGAAGATGAAGTTGTTGCAAACATAAATCAGGATAAAAACAATAACAATGAAAATCAGGAAGTTATTGAGCTAAATGACAATCTGAATGAAGAAAATATGAATACCAAAAGGGATGATTATTTTGTTCTGCCTAAAGAAGGGATTAGACCCGTTGCAGTAATGATCGACAATGAAGGAACTATTTGTCTACCACAAGGAGGGCTGCATAAAGCACAGATTATATATGAAATAGTAGTTGAAGGCGGAGTAACGAGGTACATGCCCATATATTGGTTTGATTTAAATAACACAGAAATTGAAACAGGAACTGCAAATGAAGAAAACAACAAAGAGAGTGAAGATGACTTATTAATTGGACCTATAAGAAGCGCAAGACATTACTTTCTCGACTATGTTTTTGAACACGACGCAATATATGTTCATTTTGGATGGAGTCCACAAGCCCAGAGGGATATTTCAAATTTTAAGGTTAATAATATTAACGGTGTTTCAAATGGATGGGAAATTTTTTGGGATATAACAAACAACCCCAATAATTGGCAGGATTCATACACATTAATGAGCAAAATCACTGAATATGTGAAAAAAGTAAAATATAGAACCGAAACAGACAAAAAACTCGTATTCACCTATAATGAAGAAGATAAGGAGCCAGAGGGCGATAATGTTGCCTTAAATGTCTTGGTAGAGTATAATCAAGCATATAAAAGCCAGTACATATATGACCCTGAAACCAAAGAATATAATAGGTTAAGAAATAATGAGCCCCATATGGAAAGAGCCACGAACAAGCAGTTAAAGGTTAAAAATATTATTGTACAATTCGCCCATAACTATACTATTAAAGGAGATCCTGAAGGAAGACAAGAGGTACAAACCACAGGAAGCGGGGAAGGTTGGTATATTACTTGCGGGAAAGCGATAAAAATCAGGTGGAGCAAGAATTCAAGGACAGAGCCGACTATTTATACGGACGAAAACGGCAATCCAATTACTTTAAACCCCGGGCAGACATGGATACAGATAATTTCACCCTATGCTAAGGTTGAAATTTCAAATCAAGAAATCTTAAATTGATTTATTTGTTATTAAATTCTTTTTGATTATGTAATATAAAGTGTTTTACTATATCCATTGGAGGGTGATGTTTATGTTAAACAATTTAAAAATTTATTATGACTCAAGTGATAAAACATTGACATTTGCTGCTCAAGAACTTGGCAAATATTCTTCGATGATTCAGAAGGATTTAAATGTAGTGTATCTTACAAATTGCAAAGACAACTGTAATGAAACCTGTAATGAAGATAACACCATTTGTTTAGGGTTATTTAAAGATTTTGGTATAGAAAGTAAGATGAAAGATTATACTGATTTTGATGATGAGATTTATATCGATGTTTCAAATGGGAAAGGCGTAATTGCAGGTATCAATCCTAGAAGCACACTTCTTGCAGTCTACCGATTCCTTACCGAAGCCGGTTGTGCTTGGGTAAGACCCGGCAAGGACGGTGAGTACATACCGACAAAGGAATTTTCAATAATATCTGTAAAAGTACATGAAACAGCATCCTACAGGCATAGGGGAATATGTATAGAAGGTGCAAACAGCTATGAGAATATCGAAAACATAATAGATTGGGCTCCCAAAGTTGGATTTAACGCTTACTTTTTCCAATTCAGAGAAGCATTCACATTTTTTGAGCGATGGTATTCTCATAAAAACAATCCCTTAAAGAAACCTGAGCCCTTTACAGTTGACATGGCAAGGGAATATGTTAAAAGAGCGGTGAATGAAATTAAGAAAAGAGGTTTAATCTATCATGCCGTTGGACATGGATGGACATGTGAACCTCTGGGAATACCGGGTTTAAGCTGGGAAAAGGACGAATATGATGTTAAACCTGAAGTAGTTAAATTTTTTGCCGAAGTAAACGGGAAACGAGAACTCTGGGGCGGAATACCCCTTAATACTAACCTATGCTACTCGAATCCTGAAGTCAGAGAAATTATTACTGATGCTATAGTACAGTATCTCAAAGAAAACCCGGAAGTTGATATTCTACATTTTTGGCTTGCTGACGGAAGTAATAATCAATGCGAATGCGAAAACTGCAGAAAGAGAATTCCATCGGATTTTTATGTAATTATGTTGAATGAGTTGGATAAAAAGCTAAGTGCCGAAAACATCAATACAAAAATAGTATTTCTGATTTATGTTGATTTACTTTGGGCTCCTGAATATGAAAAGATAGAGAATCCTGATAGATTTATCCTTATGTTTGCTCCGATAACAAGGACTTATAGCCATGCTTTTGAAACGGATGAAGAACTACCTGAAATTCCGGCTTACACACGTAACAAGCTGAAATTCCCAAAAAGTGTAAAAGAGAACCTTGCTTTCCTTAAAGCTTGGGAAAAAGCTTTTAAAGGAGACAGTTTCGATTTTGATTATCATTTCATGTGGGATCATTACATGGATCCCGGATATTATCAAATTGCAGAAATACTTAGCAAAGACATTAAGAATCTTAGTAAGATAAATCTCAACGGATACGTAAGTTGTCAAACTCAAAGGGCTTTTTTCCCAACTGGGTTGGGTATGTATGTTATGGGTGCAACATTATGGAACAGTGAGCTTGATTTTGAAGAACTTGCCGATAATTATTTTAAAAATGCATTTGGTACAGACTGGATGAAGTGCAAAGAATATTTATCTAAGCTATCGGATTTATTTGATCCGCCTTATATGAGAGGAGAAAAGGAAATAATCTCCGAAGAAGCAGCAAAAAGATTTTCAAGTATCGTCACTTATATAGATGATTTTAGAAAAGTTATAGATGCAAATACAAATAGCATTGAAAATGACTGTCATAAAGCTTCCTGGAATTATTTAAGATATCATGCAGATTTATCTTCTTTGCTGGCATTAGCTCTTGAAGCAAGAGCACAAGGTAATAATGATAAAGCCGCAGCTATATGGAAAATAACTGAAAAATATGCGCAAGAACATGAAGATAACCTTCAAACAGTATTAGATGTTTATTTGTTCATTCATACATTAAAGAGTAGACTTAAGTTTGGCAGAAGCAATTGATAATTGGAGGTACTAATATGTCAGATTTTAACAGTTTAAATGTGGAGCAACTAAAAGAGTTAAAGAGTAAACTACAGGAAGAATATGACAAATTTAAAAGCCAGAATGTGAAACTTGATATGTCAAGAGGTAAACCCGGAGCCGATCAACTTGAGCTTTCCATGGGGTTATTTGAAACTGAAATAGTGAAGAAATACTTGGCATCCGATGGTACTGATTGCAGAAACTATGGAGTTCTTGAAGGCATTCCCGAAATGAGAAAGCTATTTGCGGATATATTCGAAATATCATCTGAAGAAGTGCTCATAGGCGGCAATGCAAGCCTTAGCCTCATGTTTGACATGGTTTCCCAGGCCATGACCCATGGTGTTGTAGGAAGTGATGTTCCGTGGGGTAAACTTTCCAAGGTAAAATTCTTATGTCCAAGCCCCGGATATGACCGTCATTTTGCTATATGCGAGCATTTTAACATAGAAATGATAACCGTCCCCATGAAAAGTGACGGTCCTGATATGGACTTAGTAGAAAAACTGGTAGCAGAAGATGAATATATAAAAGGAATGTGGTGTGTTCCAAAGTACAGTAATCCGGATGGAATTACTTATTCCGATGAAGTGGTATTAAGGTTAGCAAATATGAAAACAAAGAGCAAAGACTTTCGTATATTCTGGGACAATGCCTATGTTGTTCATCATCTATATGAAGATGAATCAAAGCAGGACAAACTAATGAATATTCTGAAAGCTTGTAAAGAAGCGGGCAATCCGAATAGAGTATTTATGTTTACTTCTACGTCAAAGATAACATTTCCGGGTGCTGGTGTTTCAGCCATAGGAGCAAGTATAGAAAATATTAATGACATTAAGAAGAGATTTAAGATCCAGACCATTGGACATGATAAGCTAAACCAACTTCGTCATGTTGCATTTTTGAAGAATGTTGATAACATTAAGGAGCATATGAAAAAACATGCTGAAATTTTAAGACCTAAATTTGAATTGGTGTTAAACTACTTTGAAAAAGAATTAGGCGGGAAAAACATAGCCAGATGGACAAAACCTAATGGGGGATACTTCATAAGTTTATATACACTGAAAGGATGTGCCAAAAAAGTAGTTTCCAAAGCTAAAGAAGCAGGAGTAACACTTACGCCTGCAGGTGCAACTTATCCTTACGGCAATGACCCTGATGACAGCAACATAAGGATTGCACCCTCATATCCACCGTTGAATGAATTGGAAAAAGCGGCTGAATTATTATGCATATGTATTCAATTAGTAAGTGTTGAAAAATTACTGGAAATGAAGGCAGAATGAACATTCAATGGGGCATTTGCTCGAGAGAGCTTTGTCCCTTTACTTAAAAAAAGAATTGTTTTTTTGGAGAAACTATGCTAAAATAACTTTCAATAATTTTTAATACCCTTGGTTTGAAAGGTGGGTTAAAATGTCTGGTAAGTTTAAAGTAGGGGTCATTGGCGGCACAGGTTTTGTAGGTCAGAGGTTTGTTACTCTGCTTGAAAATCATCCATGGTTTGAAGTAGTTTGTGTTGCCGCAAGTGAAAGGTCAGCAGGGAAAACTTATGCTGAAGCTGTAGAAGGACGTTGGAAACTGAATGTTCAAATGCCTTCAAGTTTAAAAGACTTGGTTGTTAAAAATATTAATCAAGTAGATGAAATTACCGAACAAGTTGACTTCGTATTTTGTGCAGTAGATATGGAAAAAGATAAAATAAAAGCTTTTGAAGAAATGTATGCTAAGAAGGAGACGCCCGTAGTTTCAAACAATTCAGCTCACAGGTGGACTCCTGATGTACCGATGGTAATTCCGGAAATAAATCCTGAGCACTTGGAGATCATAGAAAAACAAAAACAGAGGTTGGGAACAAAGAGAGGATTTATTGCAGTAAAACCTAATTGCTCAATTCAGAGTTATGTTCCTGCTATACATCCTTTGATGAGTTATAATCCTCAGAAAATCTTAGTTAGCACGTATCAGGCAATTTCAGGTGCAGGAAAAGTATTCAAAGACTGGCCGGAAATGGAAGATAATATTATTCCATATATTGGCGGCGAAGAAGATAAAAGTGAAAACGAACCTTTAAAGATTTGGGGTCACATTGAAGGAAATGAAATTGTAAAAGCTGACAGACCAGTTATATCAGCACAGTGCTACCGAGTTCCGGTATCAGACGGGCATTTAGCTTCCGTTGCAGTATCCTTTGAAAAGAAACCATCAAAAGAAGAAATATTCAGTGCATGGAACAGTTTTAAAGGTAAACCTCAGGTACTTGATTTGCCAAGTGCACCAAAACAATTCCTTAAATACTTTGAAGAAGAAAACAGACCCCAGACAAAATTAGACAGGGATTATGAAAACGGTATGGGAGTTACTATAGGACGTCTCAGAGAAGACAGCATTTTTGATTATAAATTTGCATGCTTGTCCCACAATACAATCCGTGGCGCTGCCGGCGGTGCAATATTGATTGCAGAATTACTTGTAGCTGAAGGGTATATTGAAAAAAAATAAAAATTACCGGTTGCTTTTCATAATTAGCGAAAAACTTATAAATAACCAATTTGGTTGTTTATAAGTTTTTTTGTGTTGTTGGTTTTTGTACATATTTTTTGAAATACTAATTTTTAAATAATAATTTTAAATTGAAAACATTTTAAATAAATTTATCCGGAATGTTTTATATCTTTTATTTATTTTATTTATGTTTTATGCATTTTTTTCTGATAAGCTTAACATTTTAGATTTAATATTGTGTAATAATGTCATTATATGTTACAATACACAAGGTTAAATGATAATGATAAGAGCTTAATAGAGTAATAAATAAAAGCTTAAAAAACGGTAAATTAGAAACATAGAATCGGAGAAAGCTTGGAGGTTAAGTGAGATGGCAGAGCTGAATATTAAAGAAATCATATTTGGTCTATTCGGCGGACTGGCGCTTTTTATTTACGGAATGAATCTCATGGGTGACAGCTTGCAAAAAGCTGCAGGAGAACGCATGAGACGAATACTTGAAATCCTCACTAAAAATCCAATTGTCGGCATCCTGGTAGGCACACTGGTTACTGTAGTCATTCAAAGCAGTAGCGCAACTACTGTCATGGTTATTGGTTTTGTAAATGCAAAACTCATGACTCTAACACAAGCAATTAGTGTTATATTCGGTGCAAATATCGGAACAACAATCACAGCCCAAATAATTGCTTTTAATATCGGAAATTATGCTTATCTAATAGCGGCTATCGGCTTTTTTATATTTTTTGCATTTAAAAAACGTATTATTAAATATATTGGTGAAACAATTTTTGCCTTCGGGGTATTATTCATTGGCTTAAACATTATGGGAGATGTTATGAAACCATTAGCTCATACCAAGGAATTTGAGAATATAATTTTGGGATTGAGTAAAAATAAATTCCTTGGGATTTTAATCGGTTTGATTAGTACAATGATAATCCAAAGCAGCAGTGCTGTTATCGGTGTAGTTCAGAGCCTTGCTACCCAAGCTACTTATGACGGTGTAAATGCTTTACTGAAATTGGAAACTGCCATACCTATACTTTTCGGAAGTAATATTGGAACAACCATTACGGCAATATTGGCTTCGATTGGCGCAAAAATTAACGCAAAACGTGCTGCTTTAGCCCATTCCATATTCAATATCTCGGGTACAGTGCTTTTTATATGGTTTATACCAACCTTTGCCAGTTTTGTAAGGATGATTTCTCCAAAAGGCAATGAAATTCAGGTCATATCACGACAAATAGCAAATGCACACACAATTTTCAATTTGTTGAACACAATTATTTGGCTGCCACTTATATGGCTAATGGCTAAAATTGTAATAAAACTTGTCCCGGGAGAAGATGACACAATCGAACATAGAATTCTATATCTTAATAAAAGAATGCTCAATAATGCAACCGTAGCTATGAATCTTGCAACACAAGAACTTGCAAGAATGGGAGAAATGTGCCAGATGATGATGGCCAGTGCCCGTCAAGCTTTCGTTACATCGAATATGGACGAAGTTAAAAAGGTTATAGATATAGAAGAGACTATAGATATGCTTCAGACTGAAATTATAAAGTATCTTTCTGCCATAGTATCTAAAGGTGCTTTAACCGAGCGGCAATCAGTAAGGCTTGCAGCGCTTATGCACGTGGTTAATGATATTGAGCGAATAGGAGATCATTGTGAAAACATAGCAGAATTTGCACAGTGGAAAGCAGAAGACAATTTACCTTTTTCCAAGGAAGCTATTGAAGAAATTGCAAATGCGTTCTCAGTGCTTAATAATATGGTTGATGACAGTATTCATGCACTGCGCGAAAGAAACATTGAACTTGCCCGCAAAGTTCTTTCAGAAGAATATGAAGTTGATAAACTCGAAGAAACACTACGTGCCAGTCACTTAAAACGCCTCAATGACGGTCTTTGCGACCCGCAAGCCGGAGTATTATTTATTGAACTTATCCACAACTTGGAGAGAATAGGTGACCACTGCAATAATATAGCAGAGGCAGTGTTGAGCGATTATAGTGGAAAGGTTGAGGTAGAGTAAGAAAAAGATTTTTTCTTGACAACTTGGAATATTTATACTACTATAAGTAATAGCAAATTATACAATTAAATAATTTGCCTGGGGAGCTGAAATTGATCGGCTGAGAGGGAACTGTTTGTTCCGACCCAAGAACCTGATCTGGATAATGCCAGCGGAGGGAGGGCAATGAGTAATGTATGTATTTATTAGAAAGAAATCTTAACCCCTTCATTCACGTTGGATGAAGGGGTTTATTTTTGTATTGTATGAAGATAATGACTAATTTAAAAATACGGATTTAGCCTAAAAAATAGTAATAAGAAAAGATATAAGTTGTATTGAAATAAGGCTAAAAAATATAAATATTAAGGCTAAAAAATATAAATATTGTTAATTTATATGTAGAAAGGAATAATAAAAATGCCTGTATGCAATGTTAGTTTACAAGTTATACCAAAAGTAAACAGTGAAAAAACATATCAAATAGTTGATAAGGTTATTGAGTATATAGCTTCCTGCAATGTTAAATATGAAGTCGGTCCTATGGAAACCACCATGGAAGGGGAACTGGAAGAATTATTGGAAATAGTAAAAAAAGCCCAATATATATGTATAGAAGAAGGAGCGGAAAGAATGATCTCCGTCGTTAAGATTGATTTTAAACCTGAAGGTGTGACCATAGATGAGAAAGTTGCAAAATACAGAAGGCAGCAAGGATAGAGAAGCCAACGAAAAACCTGGCAATTGGAAGGTGAACTTTAACAAAAATGCCAATATGATAAAGCAAACAGTTGATAAAAGTATTTCTATGGTTTTCTTAATTTTACTGCTTATATTATGGCAAATAATAAGCAGTGTGGGAAGCATACCAAAATATATTTTGCCATCCCCTTTAGATGTAGGTATAACGTTTGTTAAAGTATTGCCTGATTTAAAGGATCACCTTCTTACTACACTTTGGGAGGCTATTGTGGGAATTGTAATTTCTATCATTGTATCTTTTGTATTAGCTGTACTTATGGATAGCATAGCTTTTTTCAAAAAAGCGATTTATCCTATATTAATTTTATCCCAAACCATCCCTATAATTGCTTTAGCACCACTTTTTATTATTTGGTTTGGTTTTGGGTTAATACCAAAAATACTTGTGGTAACACTTGTATGTTTCTTTCCCATAGTTGTCAGTTTCGTTGACGGAATGGATTCGGTTGACAGTGATTTGTTGAATCTTATGAAATCAATGAAAGCAAGCAAGTTAATGGTGTTCCGGCATATAAAGTTGCCTGCTGCAATTGTAAGTTTTTTCTCAGGGCTTAGAATTGCAATGACATATAGCGTTATGGGAGCAGTTATAGGCGAGTGGCTTGGAGGAGAAAAAGGCCTTGGAGTCTACATGATGAGAGTAAAACATTCTTACTCACTGGACAAATTTTTCGCTGCCATTATTGTAATCGTAGTATTAAGCATGTTGCTGTTTAAACTAATATCACTAATTGAATACTTTTGTATGCCGTGGAAAAAAGTAAAAGCAAGATAAAACCGGCAAAGCAAATCAAATAATGAAACTTGGAGGGATAATATGAGTTTGTTAATGAAAAAGTTAGTGAAGATGAATCTAAAAATTATCGCAGCAACTTTGATGGTAGGTTTGATTTTAGCGTTTACCAATGTCGGATGCACTGGAAGTAAAACAAATAAAAACCAGGAAATTGAAGATACCCAAAAAACTGAAAATAATCAAAGTATTGATAATAATACAGAAGATAAAGGAAAAGAGCAACTGCAAGATGTTAAGGTGCTACTTGACTGGGTTCCAAATACTAATCATACAGGACTTTATGTTGCACTAAAAAACGGATATTATGAGGAGGAAGGATTGAATGTAAGCATAATTCAACCGCCGGAAGGAGGAAGTGCGGAATTGGTAGCGGCAGGTCAAGCAGATTTTGGAATAGGATACCAGGAACAAGTAACATACGCTAGGACAACTAAGAATCCCCTTCCTGTAAAAGCAGTAGCAGCTATAATCCAGCATAACACTTCAGGTTTTGCTTCTCCGGTGGAAAAAAATATAAAAACTCCGAAAGATTTTGAAGGTAAAAAATACGGTGGATGGGGTTCACCTATGGAAGATGCAATGTTAAAAGGTGTTATGGAAAAATACAATGCGGATTTCAATAAGCTTACGATAGTAAACATCGGTATGGCGGATTTCTTCACTTCAGTACAAAGGGACGTGGATTTTTGCTGGATTTACTATGGATGGGACGGAATAGCTGCCGAATTAAAAGGCATACCGTTAAATTTTATTAAACTGCAGGATGTTGATCCTGAATTGGATTTTTATACTCCTTTAATAATGACCAGTGAAAGTCTGATAGAAAAGGATCCTGAAATGATCAGGAAATTTTTGAGAGCAACAGCAAAAGGTTATAAGTACGCAATAGAAAAGCCTGAAGAAGCAGCGGAAATTTTATTGGAGTATGCTCCTGAAATAGACAGACAGCTTGCTATTGAAAGCCAGAAATATCTGGCAAAAGAATATATAGCTGATGCGAAGAGATGGGGAGAAATGAAGAAAGAAGTCTGGGAGACATATGGAAATTGGATGTATAAAAACGGATTATTAGAAAGCGAATTAGATGCAGAAGAGGCGTTTGCAAATGAATTTCTACCCGAATGATGATAAAAGTTCTGTAAAACTTAATGAAGATAAAAATTCTATAAAACTAGAGGTAAAAAATATAAAAAAGTCCTTCGAAGGAATTTTAGTAATTGAAAATGTTTCTCTTTATCTGAAAAACAAGGAATTTGTTACAATCCTTGGCTTAAGCGGCAGTGGTAAAAGTACGATTTTTAATATTATTTCAGGATTGATGATTCCCGATGAAGGTGAGATAATAATCGATGGAGAGGATTATACGGGGAAAACAGGAAGAGTCAGCTATATGTATCAAAAAGATTTGCTGCTTCCGTGGAAGAATATCATTGACAATGTAGCTTTGCCGCTGGTGATAAAAGGTATTAATAAAAAAGACAGCAGGAAAGAGGTTGAACCTTATTTTGAAATATTCGGACTAAAAGGTTATGAAAAGAAGTATCCGCACCAGCTTTCCGGTGGGATGCGGCAAAGAGCAGCCTTTTTAAGAACATACATGTTTTCCCGGGATATTATGCTCCTTGATGAGCCTTTTGGCGGGCTTGATGCCATAACAAGATCGAGAATACATTACTGGTTGATGGAAGTGCTGGAAAAGCTTGAAACTTCAGTTTTATTTATAACTCATGATATTGAAGAAGCCATCTTTTTATCTAACAGAATATATATTCTGTCAGATAAACCTGCAAAGGTAATAGATGAAATAATTATTGATATTCCGAGACCTAGAACCAAAGATGTTACTACAAGTGTTAGATTTAACGAGTTCAAAAAACATATTTTAAATATAATGGACAGATTATATTGACATATAAATACAATACTTTTAAAGTAGATGCTATAATACTTTCAAAGCGTATATAAAGTGTTACAAATGGAGGATAAACTGCTTGGGCATAACTAATGTTAATTTAAATGATGTAACGAGGATAGCTATAAAAGCAGGTAAAATATTACTTACAAGCGGTGCGGAAATTTATCGGGTTGAGGATACTATAACTCGGATTTGTAAAGCTTATAAAGTAGAATGCGAGACTTTTGTTGTTCCTACAGGCATATTTATCACTGCATATGGTAAAGACGGAGAAACGATAACCCATGTAAAAAGGATTAAAGAAAGAACGATAAATATAAAAAAAATCGAAGCCGTAAATGCATTTTCAAGAAGTTTAAATAATCGTGTACCTGATTATTCCGAAGCTATGAATATTTTGGATTCAATAGAACATGAAAGAGAATATCCTTTTTGGTTAAAATTAGCTGCAACATCAGTTACAGCATTCGCGTTTGTCCTTTTATTCAAAGGAACATCTTATGAAAGTATAGCGGCTGCTCTAATAAGTGCAATAGTGTATTTTTTTAAGGAAAGAGTAGTGCAAGTATCATTATTTCCGTTCCTTGGTTTTTTTATTTCCGGAATTGTCGCCGGAAGTTTAAGTATACTTTTTTCGGTTTTAATAAGCGGATTGAATATTTATAAGATAATAATAGGTGCCATTGTCATTCATTTACCCGGCATGGCTATGACCAATGGTATAAAAGATGCATTATACGGAGATATAACATCCAGTATGAATCGCATAAGTGAAGCTTTCTTTTCCGTTGCAGCAATTTGTGCCGGGGTTGCATTGGCGTTATTGGTTTTCTTATGAATAAGGTATTAATTAATTTTTATGTGAAAGGTATGAACTAATATTATGGAACAAATAATACTTTCATTTATAACTAGCATTGCACCGGCCGTAGTTTTCAATACCAGCAAACGTAATCTCATTTGGGCCGGTTTTTCGGGTGTGGTTGGCTGGGTTATATATATTTTTTTATTTGAAAAAACAGGTGATACGATATTGTCTGTTTTTGCAGGTGCTTTAGGGATTGGAATATATAGCGAGACTATGGCAAGGGTTTTAAAGACTCCTGCCACAGTATATACCTTGCCCGGTATTTTCCCGATTGTTCCCGGAGTTCCGGCATATTATACCATTGAATATATTGTAAAAAGAAATTTTATTAACGCTGCCGGTACCGGGCTTGAAACAATAGGCAGCGCATGTGCAATAGCTTTTGGTGTAATGCTTGCTTCTGCTGTTTTCAGGCTTTATAACAGAATAAAAATAAAGAGTGCATATGATAAATATTAAGAAAATGCACCCAAGATTAAATATAAATTTTCTTTATAGCAAAGCGATAAGTTCCTCAATATCGTTTACGGGAGCTTTGCAGGAAAAGTTCTCACAAACATATGCCGTAGTTTTATTAAAGTTTACAGCCTTTTCTGCTGCTACAATATATTCAACCTCTTTCAATACTCTTCCGCCGATAGCCAATGCAGCTATCATCAGCCCATTCCATGAAGCAAGAATTTTATCATCTTTAAATGGATGTATTCTTTTTTTTCTATAGTTGTAGAGTTTTTCACGGCATCTCTTTATAAAATCTTTGAGTTCATCATCAAATGCTTCATTATTATCAAATTCTTCAGAAACAAGGTTTGGAATGCTTCTGCCTTCAAAATTTCCCCATGGAGTTATATTATATAATTCGCAAAATTTTGTTCCGTCCTCTTCACCTAGAATGCTCTTTACCTCATCTACAGTCCAAAGATAGAACTTTCCTTCCTCACCTTCGGAATCAGCATCTTCAGCGGAATAAAATCCTCCCCGAGGCGAAGTCATATTTCTTAAAATATAATGGAATATATCTCTACAAATATCCGCATATTTTTTGTTTTTTGTAATCTGATATGTTTCCAATAATGCTATTGCAATAAGTGCATTGTCATACAACATTTTTTCAAAATGAGGCACCAACCATTTACGATCGGTAGAATAACGTGAAAATCCAAAACCAATATGATCGTATATACCGCCTCTATACATTGAATCAAGGGTTTTTTCTACCATCTCAAGTGCAAAGGGCTCTTTTGTTTTATACCAATATCGAAGCAAAAACATTAAATTATGTGGAGTCGGAAATTTCGGCGCGTCTCCAAATCCTCCGTACTTCATATCAAAAGAATGGGTAAATTGATCAAAAGCATCTTCAATAATTTGATTATAAACGTTAGTATTGTAAATTTCGTCTTCCGGTCGATAAAAGTCGTTATCAATATCATTATCGGCATCATCAGTTTTATCTATTGCCTTTAATATTTTTTCACTTGCTTTCAGCAAGGCGTTTCTATTCGTATGCCACATTTCATTTATTTTTTGCAATATGGTAATTAAACCCGGCATTCCCATTCTGTCATTTTTGGGAAAATAAGTGCCGGCATAAAAGGGTTTCCCTTCAGGGGTGATAAAAACAGTAAGCGGCCATCCACCGTTTCCCGTAAGAACCTGACATACGGACATATAAATATGATCTATATCCGGGCGTTCTTCACGGTCTACCTTAATTGCAACAAAATATTTATTAAGTAAATCGGCAACTTCTTCATCTTCGAAAGATTCTTTATGCATCACATGGCACCAGTGACATGTTCTTTAAATACAGGTCAGTTATAGCCAATATACAGGAATATAGGCTTATCTTCTACTTGGCTTTCTGATGCCCTGCTGTATAACCATTATTATACCCAATTTTTACAAATCAGAACAAAGCTTTTATTTTTGTTCTTTAGATTTCTCATCCTGCTCTCTAACATAATCCCAGTATTCAGGAGGTGTTTTTTCTTTTTCAATCACATCTAGTTCTACAATTTGAGCAATAGCTTTTATTTTTTCATTTACAAATTGTTGAAAACAGTTAGGAATGTGATTTTTATAGTATCTATGTATTGCTACACATTCTTGACATTTTCCATGCCACTCACATTTAACTTTTGGACAAGAACACTTTAAATTTTCAGGGTTTTTCAGAATATCTCTAATATCTTTTACAACTTTATTATAAAAGACCTCTTTTGACCACATAATTATCCACCCCTTAATCAATAATGAAACCTATTAGTAATGCTAAAATTTTTTAATATATTACCATAATATTCTAATTAGTCAATAGTAATGTTAGTTTTTTTATTATTTTATTAGGTAAGAAAATAAAAAGTCCTCAAACTGGCTATGAAGGCTTTCATATCCTATCAACTTTTCTTTTAATCTCCTTACTGTTCTGCTTACTGTAGACTGAGACATGTACAGCTTCATAATACAAATGTGCTTTCCTATCAGTAACATCTACATCATTCTCAAGCATCTGCTCAATACTTCTAACATTATTGCTATAAAGAGAGAATAACAAAAAATTGATATTATAAAAATAATATTTAATATATTAATATGTTTTACAGTGTAATTATCAGTATATTGATAGAATACAAATGCTTAAATATAATAATTAATGTTACATAATAATCATATTACAAAATTTTAATAGGAGAAATCATTATGGAATTACCATTAGAAATACGCAATGCAATTGAAAATGAACTATATTCACAATCTATAAAAAAGATTGCGGAATTAGCAGAAAAACTCTCAAACAACTATAGGTCAGGGGTACATAGTAGAGATTGTAGATTTCTTCAAACACCGGAAGAAATTCTTGCTTATGTGGCATTCCGTTTACCCGGAACATATGCTGCAATATACTCTGCACTTAGTCAAATAAAAGAGCGTTCTCTGGGTTGGGAACCTAAAACCGTTCTTGATGTCGGTGCAGGTCCCGGTACCGGTATGTGGGCTGCGCTGAATCTATGGCCCAACATGGAACGTATAACATTGCTAGAAAGAGAAAAATACATGATTGAACTAGGAAAAAAATTTGCCGCATATTCAAACAACATTTCAATTCAGAAAGCTCAATGGATTAATGTAGATATTACTGATAATTGGAATATCATTCCTCATGATTTGGTAATTGCATCTTACATATTAAACGAGCTACCTCAAGGGTTAATGGAAAATATTATAAACAAGCTGTGGGAAAATACTGCTGATATTTTGGTTATTATTGAACCAGGTACACCTGCAGGTTTTGAGAGAATAAAACAAGCAAGAGAGCAGTTAATAAATTTAGGAGCGAAAACCATTGCACCTTGTCCTCATAATTATTTATGTCCAATGGATAAAAATGATTGGTGCCATTTTTCCCAAAGAATCTCACGATCAAAATTACATCGTCTAGTAAAATCCGGAGAATTAGCATATGAGGATGAAAAATTTTCCTATGTATGTATGTCACGCATAAAAGAAACAAAAATCACTACTGAAGGAATTGTAATAAGGCATCCTCAGATTCGAAAAGGCCACATCTTACTCGAACTCTGTACTATTGATGGTATAAGGAAAATTACAGTAACCCGAAAAGATAAAAACTTGTTCAAAAAAGCCCGCAAACTAAAATGGGGATCAATGTTATAAAATTTTTCTGACAATCGCTTAACAATTAGATTGATTTAACCGAAATATAAATAAGAATACTAATAAATTATTTAACAATATATTATTTGGGTATATAAGTAGTATACATAAAGTATGCGTAAATATTTTATTTCATCCCAAATAATAGAATCAAAAATATATAACAGACAGGTGATCTTATGGACTTAGCAGCTTTTATAGGAATAGTTCTTGGAGTAATTGTTGTTATTTACTCAATTATATCAGGGGGATTTCCTGAAGTATACATAAGCATACCTTCAATAATTTTAACCGTTGGCGGTGGCATAGCTTCAACACTTGTAAGCTACAGGCTTAAGGAAATAGGGCAAATATTAAAGGTAACAGCACAAGCCTTTTCCAGAAAAGAAGTAAATTTACAAGATACCATCAGGCTTTTAGTTTCACTTTCTCAAAAAGCAAGAAGGGAAGGATTGCTTGCCCTTGAATCAGAACAGGAGAATATTGAAGATGATTTTATCAAGCGTTCTCTTCAACTTATAGTAGATGGTGTTGAACCCGAAATGATAAAAGAATCCTTGGATTTGGAACTTGATAATATGGCTTTGAGACATGAAAGAGGCCAGGAGTTATTTAGAACTATGGCTGCATTATTCCCGGCATGGGGTATGATAGGAACACTCATAGGATTAATTAATTTGTTGAAATCCATGGATGATCCCAGCAAGATTGGATCGGCAATGGCGCTTGCTCTTATTACTACACTTTATGGTGCTATATTGGCCCATTTTATATGTAATCCAATAGCAACTAAACTAGCAATAAAAAGCAGAGAGGAAATTCAACAAAAAGAAATGATTATTGAAGGTATTTTATCAATCCAAGCAGGCGAAAACCCCCGTATAATGGAACACAAGCTAAAAACATTTTTATCAGCGGAACAAAGAGCAGAATATGAAAGAACTACAAATGAAAATTTATACCGCCATACTGAGAGAGGTAGTATGAGTAGGGTAATCACTGAATAGGAGGGTGGAATATGGCTAAAAGAAGACGTTCAGGGAATTCCATCCCACCTGTTGATTGGATTAATACCTATGCGGATATGGTAACTTTACTATTAACTTTCTTTGTTATGTTGTTTGCTATGTCTACAATTGACAAAATAAAATTCGAAAGAGTTTCGGAATCAATAAGAAATGCTTTTACGTTTCAGCAATCAGGTGGCGGTGGATTGTTAGAAACCAATAGAGGCACTCAAATAGATAGAATTTATGACGAGTTAAATGCCGTTGATAGTTTAGTTGCACTTATAAACAGTAATTTAGAACAAGGAAATGTTTACGATTATAATCTAGATAGTGAATATCATATAGATGATTTAAAAGAAGAAATCAGTCTTACAATACAGGAAATGGATTTGCAGGATGATGTACAAATCATCGATGAAACAAATTTCATCATATTAAGGTTTGATTCCGTACTCCTTTTTGACTTGGGAAAAGCTGATATAAGACCTTCTTCCATAGACACCCTTAAAAAAATTGGCTCAATGCTTAACAAGCTGAACAATCAAATCATTGTCCAGGGACATACGGATGATTTGCCGATAAATACGGTACAATTTCCTTCTAACTGGGAATTATCAACCAGAAGGGCTACTAATGTTGTTCGTTTTTTAATAGATGAATGCGGAATCGATCCCAGAAGACTTACTGCTACCGGAAATGCCGAGTTCAAACCTGTAAAGCCTAATGATAACAGTGAAAACAGGCAACAAAACAGAAGGATTGATATTGTCATAAGTAAACAGTAATTAACATAAAGAAATATTTGCCAAGAGACTGACGTGAAGGTGTTTAAGATTTAAGCACCTTCATTTATGTTTCTTGGCAATATTTTTATAAAAATAATATTCCCTTTCTTAAACCCCTTATTGACGCCTGTTAACTTTATGAGTTAAAATCACATTGAGGTTTTTAACCATTCTGTAATCAGTGTATCTTGCTTTTCTGCTTGACAAGAACATAAGTTTACGAAATAATATTATTTGTTGTTGGTTTCATTATCTACATATGGAATTGCCTCATAAAAATATAAAATTATGCTATAAAAAGCAAATTTTAAAAAAGGAAACCATCTGATTTACTAAAGAAAAGAACTTTTAAAGGGTGAGAAATTAATGGAAAAAAATAAAAGAAGTACTGAATATGGCAATGAAAGCATTTCATCTTTAAAAGGACCTGACAGGGTAAGACTTCGCCCCAGCGTAATATTTGGTTCCGATGGACTTGAAGGTTGTCAACAGTCGGTGCTTGAAATTCTTTCAAATTCTATTGATGAAGCCAGAGAAGGTTATGGCAATGTTATTGAAGTTACGAGATTTAAGGACAAATCTATAATGGTAAAGGATTATGGCCGCGGAGTACCTGTAGAATACAATCCGAAAGAAGGAAGATATAATTGGGAACTGGTTTACTGTGAGCTCTACGCAGGCGGGAAATATAATACTAATGAAGGCGAAAACTATGAGTTTAGTTTGGGTCTGAATGGTCTTGGAGCATGCGCAACCCAGTATAGTTCCGAATACATGGATGTTACAGTATATAGAGATGGGTATGAATATAACCTGCACTTTGAAAAGGGATATAATATAGGCGGATTAATAAAGAGAAAATCCAATTATGAACATACCGGTACAATTCAAAAATGGAAACCTGATAGAGAAGTTTTTACTGATATTGATATACCCCTTAGTTTTTTTCAAGAAACCTTGAAAAAGCAAGCGGTAATAAATCCCGGAATAAAGTTTATACTCTACGATGAAGAATCAGGTCAAACATTTGAATACTTATATGAAAACGGTATTGTAGATTATGTAAAGGAAATTGATCAAGGAAAAGGTTTTACAGAGGTTAAGTATTTTGAAACTTTTACAAAAGGAAGGGATAGGGAAGATAAGCCGGAATATAAGGTTAAAATACAAATAGCTTTTTGTTTTAACAATGAAATAAATCTTTTGGAGTATTACCACAACTCCAGTTTTTTGGAATACGGCGGAGCACCTGATAAAGCGGTAAAATCTGCATTTGTTCATGTTATAGATAAAGCCGCCAGAGCAAGAGGAAAATATAATAAGGATGAATCAAAAATAACTTTTGCAGATATACAAGACAGTTTAATCCTTGTAACAAGCTCCTTTTCAACAATCACAAGTTATGAAAACCAGACAAAAAAGGCAATAACCAATAAATTCATTCAGGAAGCAATGACGGAGTTCTTAAAGGAACAATTGGAGATTTACTTTATAGAAAATAAAATTGAAAGCGATAGAATAATTGACCAAGTTTTACTAAATAAAAGAAGCAGGGAATCTGCAGAGAAAACTAGACTAAATATCAGGAAAAAGTTGAATGCAAGTGTTGATATTACTAATAGAGTAAAGAAATTTGTTGATTGCAGGACAAAGGATGTAAGTAAACGTGAATTATATATAGTTGAAGGAGATTCCGCATTAGGAGCTTGTAAACTGGGAAGAGATGCAGAATTTCAGGCAATCATGCCTGTAAGAGGGAAAATACTTAACTGCCTGAAAGCAGGCTATGAAACCATTTTTAAGAGTGAAATTATTGTAGACCTTCTAAAAGTTCTAGGTTGCGGAGTTGAGATTAAATCAAAGCACAATAAAGAGCTTAATACATTTGACATAGAAAGCTTTAGATGGAGCAAAGTGATTATTTGCACCGATGCCGATGTAGACGGTTTTCAGATAAGAACATTAATACTGGCAATGCTTTTCAGACTTGTACCAACATTGATAAGAGAAGGAAAAGTATACATCGCTGAAACTCCTTTATTTGAAATAAATACAAAAGATAAAACATATTTTGCATATACGGAAAAAGAAAAAAATGAAATAATATCAAAGATAAAAGGCAAGTATACGATACAGCGTTCAAAAGGCTTGGGTGAAAACCAGCCGGAAATGATGTGGGAAACTACAATGAATCCAAAAACAAGAAGACTAATAAAAGTAGTGCCTGAAGACTTTGAAGAAACCCAGAAAATGTTTGACATTCTCCTGGGTGACAATCTGCAAGGAAGAAAAGAATATATCGAAAGATACGGACACTTATACCTCGACATGATAGATGTAAGCTGATATAAACGTTAATCAACGGAGGTTAAAATGGAGAACGTTAATTTAATTGAGCAAAATATAACGGAAACACTAAAGAAAAATTATATGCCTTATGCAATGAGTGTGATAATTTCAAGGGCTATTCCTGAAATTGATGGTTTTAAACCATCACACAGGAAGCTATTATATACAATGTTTACAATGGGTTTACTTACAGGCAACAGGACTAAGTCTGCAAATGTAGTGGGTCAGACGATGAAACTTAATCCGCATGGTGATGCGGCTATATATGAAACCCTTGTAAGATTAACAAGGGCATACGGTGCCCTTTTAACACCTTTCGTGGACTCAAAAGGTAACTTTGGTAAGCAGTATTCCAGGGATATGAAATATGCTGCGCCCCGTTACACCGAAGTGAAGCTTGACAAAATAAGCCAGGAAATCTTCAGGGATATAGATAAAAATGCAGTGGACTTCGTCGATAATTACGATGGAACGCTTAAAGAACCTGTACTGCTTCCAACAGCTTTCCCCAATATCATAGTGAATCCAAATCAAGGAATTGCAGTAGGAATGGCAAGCAACATTTGTAGTTTCAATCTTAAAGAGGTTTGCGAAGCAACCATACAATTTATTAATAATGAAAATGTTGACCTGTTAACGTACTTAAAAGCTCCTGACTTTTCTACCGGCGGAAGTTTAATATTTAATGAAAAGGAAATGAGAGAGATTTACGAGACGGGACGAGGAAGTTTTAAACTACGTGCAAAATATAGATATGATAAAAAGAATAATTGCATAGAAGTTTACGAAATTCCTTATACTACAACTGTCGAAGCCATAATAGAGTCAATTGTAAATCTGGTAAAATCAGGTAAAATAAAAGATATAACTGATGTAAGAGATGAAACAGACCTGGAAGGGCTAAAAATTGCAATTGATATTAAAAGAAATACGGACGTTGAAGATTTAATGAATAAGTTGTATAAACTTACACCTTTGGAAGATAGTTTTTCTTGTAATTTCAATATTTTAATAAACGGAACTCCTGTTGTAATGGGAATAAGGCAAATTTTAAAAGAATGGGTATCTTTCAGAATTAATTGTATAAAGAGAGTTACCTTATTTGATATAGAAAAAAAGAGTGATAAACTTCATCTTTTACTTGGACTTCAAAAAATACTTCTCGATATTGATAAAGCTATAAGAATCATAAGAAATACAGAGGATGATTCCCAAGTTATCCCAAATCTTATGGAAGCTTTCGGAATTGACCAGGTTCAGGCAGAATTCGTAGCGGAAATAAAATTGAGAAATCTTAATAAAAAATACATACTTGAACGCATAAGCGAAATTGAGAATCTGCAAAAAGAAATAGACAATTTGAAAGATATATACAGAAATGAGAATAAAATAAAGAAAATAATAATAAAGCAGCTAAATGAAATTGCAAAGAAATACGGAGAGCCTCGCAAAACGGATATTATAAGTGATGAGTTTGTTGAAAAAATAACAGAAGAGCATCTTATTGAAGACTATAATGTAAAACTGTTTCTCACTAACGGTTGCTACATAAAGAAGATCCCATTGGTTTCACTCAGAGCCAATCCGGAACAAAAGCTGAAAGAGGATGATTTTATTATCCAGGAAATTGATGCAAGAAATAAAGATGAATTATTGCTTTTCTCAGACAAGGCTAACGTTTACAAAATTAGAGTGCATGATCTTGAAGACCACAAAGCAAGTGTTTTAGGTGAATACCTGCCAAATATTTTAGAACTTGACGAAGATGAGAAAATTATATACATGGTAATAGCCGGAGAATATGAAGGTTATATGTTGTTTGCATTCGAAAACGGTAAAATTGCAAAAATATTTATGAACAGTTATGCTACAAAAACAAATCGTAAAAAATTAATTAACGCTTATTCCAAGCTATCAAACCTGGTAAAAATAATGTACTTGGCAGATGATTTGGACCTGGTAGCATATAGTGATATCGGGAAAGTACTTGTTTTTAGTACATCATGTATTAACCCGAAATCAGCAAGAGATTCTCAAGGTGTACAAGTGCTTAAAGAGAAAAAGGGTAGCAAGATGGTCGATATAAAAACCCTTGATCAAGCTAAACTATCGGATGTTGAATACTACAGGACAAAAAATATCCCGGCTGTAGGATATTATTTAAAAAAAGAAGACAAACTAAGTACACAAACCCGAATTCAAATAGACTAAATAAAAATGGGACATTTCTTTCATTACATGAGGACATTCCTCAATTCATGAGGAATTCCCTTAACTCGAGAGAGGAGTGTCCCCATGCAACGTAATTCAGAGAGGTGTGTCCCCTTACCAATCAAAAAGGGACATTCCTCAACTATAAAGGAATACCTGTAATTCAGAGAGGTGTGTCCCTTAACCTTAATAGAAAGGAGCGATACCGTGATACCAAGAGACATCCTCGAAGAAGTCCTGGAAAAAGCTTTATCTTTAGGAGCGGATTTTGCGGAAATATTCGTAGAAGACAGGGTAAATAGCAGCCTTAGAATGATAAACGGAAAAATGGAAGATGTATTATCAGGCAGGGATTACGGCGCAGGCATAAGAATAATGAAGGGTTTCAGGAGTGTATATGCTTATACTAATGATACTTCAAGAAGTAACCTTCTTGATACTGCATATAAAGCTGCCTGTGCATTAAAATACTCTGAGCAAAGTTTAAAAGTAAATCTGGTTGAAAAAATTGCTGCAAATATAAGTCCGGTAAAATATTTTCCTTCTACAATAGAAAACGTAAAAAAAGCGGAAATTGTTAAAACTGCCTATAAAGTAGCTAAAGAGTTCAGCCCTGAAATTATACAGGTTACCGTAGGATATGCTGATGTTGATCAAAATGTTTTAATAGCAAATAGTGAAGGGCTTTTAATTCAAGACAGAAGAGTCAGAACCCGCTTATTTATACAATCAGTTGCAGGAGACGGAAAGGAAAATCAGACCGGCTTCGAAGGTCCTGGAGCCAGCAGAGGATTTGAATTCTTTGATATGATTGATGTTGAATCATATGCAAAAGAAGCAAGCCGAACAGCAGTAACTATGCTTCATGCCGACCTATGTCCTGCTGGGAGAATGCCGGTAGTTATAGATAACGGTTTTGGAGGAGTAATATTCCACGAAGCATGCGGGCATGCACTTGAAGCCACTTCCGTAGCAAAAGGCCATTCTGTTTTTGCAAACAAACTTGGAGAAAAAATCGCTTCCGAAAAGGTTACCGCAATTGATGACGGTACCATACCAAATGCTTGGGGTTCGACTAGCATAGATGATGAAGGAACACCTACAAGAAGAACAGTACTAATAGAAAACGGAATTCTTAAAGGTTACATGGTAGATAAGCTTAACGGAAGAAGAATGGGCATGGAGCCGACCGGGAATTCCAGACGCCAATCATACAGGTATGCTCCTACTTCACGTATGACAAATACTTTTATTGCACCGGGGGATGATAACGAAGAAGATATCATATCTTCAACCGCTGAAGGTTTATATGCAAAAAAGATGGGCGGAGGTTCAGTCAACCCTGTAACCGGAGAGTTTAATTTTGCAGTAGCGGAAGGTTACCTGATAAAAAACGGTAAAATTGACAAACCTGTGAGAGGTGCTACCTTGATCGGAAAAGGTTCGGAGGTACTCTTAAGGATTGACATGGTAGGAAAGAACCTAAGTTTAGGACAGGGTATGTGCGGTTCTATAAGCGGAAGCATTCCTGCAAATGTAGGACAACCTATGATACGAGTTTCGGAATTAGTAGTAGGAGGGAGGTAATCACATGGGAATTATGCAATTCGATGAATTCAAAGAAAAATTATTTGCTGCTGCTAAAAAAGCAGGATTTGAAGAGTTTGAAGCATATTATTCTACAGGAGAAAGTTTTAAAGTAAACATATATGAAAGGGAAATTGATGACTACAGCGTAAACAGCACCAATGGTCTGGGTTTTAGAGGACTATATAATGGAAGCATTGGATATGCTTATACCGAAATTTTAGATGATAAGGCTATAGATTTGATAATAAATAATGCCAAGGAAAATGCCAAAATAATTGATAGCTCAAATGATGAAGATATCGAAAGAATATTTGAAGGATCGGAAAAATATCCTGAAATAAATAATTATAACCAGGAATTAGAAAATGTCAGTGAAAATGATAAAATAGAATTTGCCTTTGAAATGGAAAAGAAAGCTCTCGAAAAGGATAAGAGAGTTAAGAGTGTCAAATACTGTGCTGTTGCATCTTTTTCAGGCAGCGTAACTATTGTTAATTCAAAAGGTTTGGAATTGCATAGCAGAGAAAACGGAATATATTCAATACTCATTCCCGTAGTAAACGAAAACGGAAAAAGTGATACAGCAGTTGCATTTAGGATCGGTCGCGACTTTAGACAAATGCACGTTGAAGATATAGTAAATGAAGCTGTTGAAAATGCTTTAGCTTACATCGGAGCCAGCTCAGTCAAAACCGGCAAATATAAGATTTTATTGAGAAACGATGCCGCAGCGGATTTGTTAGCAGCTTTTTCCCCAATATTCAGTGCAGACAGGGTACAAAAAGGAATGTCTTTGTTAAAGAATAAGGTAGGTAAGAAGATAGGATCAGAAGCGTTAACAATAATTGATGATCCTCTAATGAAAGATGGTATGGCATCTACACCTTTTGACGGAGAAGGTGTAGCTTGCTATACAAAAGAAGTTGTAAAAGAAGGCAACTTGGTTACACTCCTTCATAATTTAAAAACTGCTAGAAAAGACGGAGTAAAAAGCACGGGAAATGCCTCAAGACCATCTTATTCTTCTACGATAGACGTATCTCCCTCAAACTTTTATATAAAACCGGATAATTTGGAGTTTAACCGGTTAATTGAGGAAATCGGTGATGGTTTGCTAATAACGGAACTTCAAGGACTTCATTCGGGCGCAAATTCCATATCAGGTGACTTTTCACTGGCAGCTAAAGGCTTTGAGATATCTAACGGAAAAATTAAAAGGCCGGTAGAACAAATAACTGTATCAGGTAATTTTTATAATGTTATGGAGAATGTGATTAGCGTAGGTAATGATTTAAAATTTGGACTTCCTTCCGGGTACGGATGCTTCGGAAGCCCTTCACTATATATTCGAGAACTTGCTGTTGCAGGACAATAGATGCATAACAATAGACAGATAGGTAATAATGAATGAAATAGATAACAATACACGGGGGCACACTTTTATTTTACACCTTTATTTTGAAAGATAATTATTTCATAAAGAATGCTTTTTTAAATAAAAGTGATAGAAGTGTGTCCCCCTTTGCCCATATTATGATAAAGCGTGTCCCCTTGCTATTCAAAGAACTCACTATACAAAGATTTGACTGCTTTGATGCTTTCCTCTGCTTTAACGCCAAACATTATACTTATTTCCGTAAGTCCCTGGTTTATCATTTCAATATTAACGCCAACTTTAGCAAATGCTCTTGCTGCCCTTGCAGCTATTCCGACAGTTTGGCTCATGCCTTCGCCTACTACCATTATAAGTGCCAAGTTGCGCATTATGGTAATTTCTTCTACATGAAGTTTATTTCTAAAAGCATCAACTATTCGTTTTTCTTTTTCAGACGTTAACTGTGATTGATTTAAAACTATTGAAATAGAATCTATGCCTGAAGGAGAATGATCATAAGATATTCCTTCTTTTTCAAGTATCTCAAGCACTTTCCTTCCAAATCCGATTTCGCGATTCATAAGATACTTACTGATATTTATGCAACAAAAACGAGTATCATATGCAATACCAACAACTGGTCTTGTAATATTTGTACGAGTATGAAGAATCGTAGTACCGGGAGCATTAGGATTATTGGTATTCTTTACTCTTACAGGTATACCCTTTTTATAGACCGGAATTAGAGCTTCTTCGTGGAAAACGTTGAAACCACCATAGGAGAGTTCTCTCATTTCTCTATATGTAATCTCTTCAATAGGGCATGGATTAGGTATTATTGATGGGTTAACGGAATATATACAATCCACATCAGTGAAATTTTCATAAAGCTCTGCATCCAGTGCAGCAGCTAAAATAGATCCTGTAATATCCGAACCTCCCCTTGAAAAAGTAACAACATCTCCTTCTTTTGAATAGCCAAAGAAACCGGGGAAAATCACTATTCCGGGAATATCCTTTAAAGACTTTAGGTTTTCATATGATTCTGGTAATACCTGTGCATTTCCAAATTCGCTGCTTAAAATGAGACCTGCATCTTTAGGATTGACATATGTAGCCTTTACACCCTGACTCTGCAAATAACTGGCTACAAGCTTGGCACAATTATCTTCTCCTGCAGCTTTCATCAAGTCTATAAACTTTTCATTATTTCCTGTGTAAAGTGAAAAACGGTCATATATATCTTTAGCTATATTGTTAATAATCTCTTCTGGAACTCCAAGCTCCCTGCCAATTTCAGAATAACGTTCAACCACAGCTTCGTATTCTTTTGTAGCTTTCCCGTTTTTTATATAACTCTCAGCACAAGCTATTAATAGATCGGTAACCTTTATATCCTCTTTATACCTTTTTCCGGGGGCAGAAACAACAATCACCTTTCTCTCAGGATCCGAAAGAATAATATTGCAAACTTTTCTAACCTGCTCTGCACTTGCAAGGGAAGTACCCCCAAATTTTGCAACCTTCATTTAAATTCCTCCAATATTAAAATTTATATCAAATATGTTCTTTAATTAAATATTTAAATTTGTATTAAATATGTTTCATTAATAATATTAATTCTTCCTTTATCATTATATTTTAGTATAATAATATAAATGAAAATATATAATTAAATTCATTTCAAAATGAATTTGAAAACTGTTATTATAAATAATACAATTAGTAAAAAGTATACATTCAGTAAAATGTACTGTCAATATGTTTTGTTTATATTTATAATAGAAAATGCAGGATTATATTATATAAAATTCAGAAATATAAGAGAATGAAATTTTGAATTATAAAGAGAAAATTTGGTTAAATAAAATTTATAATTAGAATACTGACAAATTAGTATTCATTGAAATAGATATCCGAGTAATTGATAATTCACTAAATTCCAAAGAAAGGGATGGATAACCACTAAATCCTAAAGAAAAGAAAGGGATTGAAAAATATGCCGAAATTTGAAATTGCGTCAGACTTTAAATTACAGGGAGACCAGCCACAGGCTGTGGAAAAACTGGTTGATGGAATATACAAAGGATATAAAGAACAGACATTACTGGGGGTTACAGGTTCAGGGAAAACATTTACAATGGCCAATGTAATAGCAAGAGTCCAAAAACCGACCCTGGTAATTGCACATAATAAAACTCTTGCTGCTCAATTATGCAGTGAGTTCAAAGAATTCTTTCCAAACAACAGTGTTGAATATTTTGTAAGTTATTATGACTACTATCAACCTGAAGCTTATATACCTGAAACAGATACCTATATAGAAAAAGATTCCTCGATAAATGATGAAATTGATAAATTAAGGCACTCTGCTACAGCAGCTCTCTTTGAAAGGAGAGACGTAATTATTGTAGCCAGTGTTTCATGTATATATGGTTTGGGTGATCCACAAGATTACACGGATTTGATGATTTCTTTAAGACCGGGAATGATGAAAGACAGGGACGAAATTATCAGAAAATTAGTAGAAATTCAGTATACCAGAAATGAAATTGATTTCAAGAGAAGCACATTTAGAGTAAGAGGAGATGTGCTTGAAATTTTTCCTGCTAATTCATCTGAAAATATTATAAGAGTAGAATTCTTTGGTGATGAAATAGACAGAATAACGGAGGTTAACCCTCTTACAGGCGAAATAATCGGTATAAGGTCGCATGTTGCCATATTTCCTGCATCTCACTACACAACTACCAGGGAAAAACTTGAAAGAGCTTTGATATCAATAGAAAAAGAACTTGAAGAAAGATTAGCTTATTTTAGAAAAGAAGGAAAGTTGCTGGAAGCCCAAAGACTTGAGCAACGGACAAGATATGATATTGAGATGATGAAGGAAGTTGGTTATTGCCAGGGAATTGAAAACTATTCCAGGCATTTAAGCAACCGTCAGCCGGGAAGTCCTCCATATACACTTATTGATTATTTCCCCGACGATTTTCTTCTCATTATTGATGAATCCCATGTTACAATACCTCAAATAAGAGGTATGTATAACGGGGACAGATCAAGAAAAGAAGCATTAGTGGAATACGGGTTTAGGCTTCCGTCAGCATTTGATAACAGGCCATTGAAGTTTGAAGAGTTTGAGAAAAAGATAAATCAGGTTATATATGTGAGTGCAACACCCGGCGAATACGAAAGGAAACGCTCTGTCCAGGTCGTGGAGCAGATAATCAGACCTACGGGACTTGTAGACCCTAAAGTTGTAGTCAGACCTGTAGAAGGACAGATAGATGATTTAATAGGTGAAATAAACAAAAGAACCGCTAAAAATCAACGTGTGCTGGTTACAACCTTAACTAAGAGAATGGCTGAGGACTTAACGGATTATTTAAAGGAAATGGGTATTAAAGTAAAATATCTTCACTCTGATATAGATACAATTGAAAGAATGGAAATTATTAGGGACTTGAGATTGGGAGTTTTCGATGTACTTGTAGGTATAAACCTTTTAAGAGAAGGATTGGATTTACCTGAAGTGACTCTTGTTGCTATCCTGGATGCAGACAAGGAAGGTTTCTTGAGGTCAGAAACATCTCTCATACAAACAATAGGAAGAGCAGCAAGAAACGTAGAAGGTATGGTAATTTTGTATGCTGATACAATAACTGAATCCATGCGCAAAGCTATTGAAGAAACCGAAAGAAGAAGAAAGATTCAAATGGAATATAATAAATCTCATAATATTACTCCTCAAAGTGTACAAAAGGGCATAAGAGATGTTATTGAGATTACCAGGACGGTAGAGGAATACGAAAATTACACCGATAGGGATAAAACACAAGGTAAACACGGAAAATTTACAAAAGATCCAAGAAAAGTTAATTATGCAGAAATAGGTAAGAAAGGGAAAGTATCGGATTCCGGTAAAAAAGATTATTATATTAAAGAAAAATCATATGAAGACAAACTTCCTAAGAGTGACCTTGAAAAGATTATAGAAGCTTTGGAGAAGGAAATGAAAGCCGCTGCAAAAAATCTTGAATTTGAAAGAGCTGCCCAATTAAGAGATAGAATAATCGAACTTCGTAAGACAGGGTCTTTATGATATAGAGTCTTTATGATATGGACAAGTTTATTACTACCTTTTATGATGCTCTAAAACGCAATTGGACAAGTGCACCGACTTGCCCTTAGTCTTGGGTTTTACCCGAAATTTTCTGGAACAAATGTTTGACAAGTTGTTTTTTTATGCTATACTTAAGTGTGGGTTTTTATTGTGGGTATTTATTACATTAGTATTAACGCAAAGTTAAACATTAGTATTAAACAAGTATTAACGTTAGGATTAATACGAGTAATATCACATATATCTTTCGAGGTGCAGACAAGATGAATGAATATATATATATAAAGGGTGCAAGAGAACATAATTTGAAAAATATTGACATAAAAATACCGAGAAACAAATTAGTGGTAATTACCGGCTTAAGTGGATCAGGTAAATCATCACTTGCTTTTGATACAATATATGCCGAAGGACAGAGAAGATACGTAGAATCTCTTTCATCATATGCTCGACAGTTTTTGGGACAAATGGAAAAACCGGATGTGGATTACATAGAAGGTTTGTCTCCGGCAATATCCATTGATCAGAAAACCACAAGCAAAAATCCAAGATCAACCGTAGGAACCGTAACGGAGATTTATGACTACCTTAGACTTTTATATGCCAGAGTAGGTACGCCTCATTGTTATATATGCGGTAAAGAAATATCCCAGCAAACGGTTGATCAAATGGTGGACCAAATAATGGGATTAGGTAAAGGTACAAGGATTCAGCTTCTTGCGCCTGTTGTTAGAGGTAGGAAGGGAGAACATGTAAAACTTATAGAAGATATTAAAAAAAGCGGTTTTGTAAGAATTAGAATAGACGGAGAAATATATGAATTAAGCGAATCTATCTCTCTTGACAAAAATAAAAAGCATAATATTGAAATTGTAGTGGACAGGCTTATAGTAAAAGAAGGAATACGAGCAAGGCTTACGGATTCAATAGAAACTGTCCTGCGGTTAAGTGGCGGATTGTTACTGGTAGATGTAATCGGAAAAGAAGAAATGATCTTCAGCCAGAATTTTGCCTGCACCGATTGCGGAATAAGTATAGAAGAACTCACCCCAAGGATGTTTTCTTTTAACAGTCCTTTTGGAGCCTGTCCGGCATGCACGGGTTTGGGCATGCTTTCAAAATTTGATGAGGATTTGATAATTCCTGATAAAAGTTTATCGCTGGAAGAAGGAGCAATAGCCGTAAACGGATGGAACCTGCAAACAAATGGTGACAGCTATGCAAGAGCTATTTTTGAAGGTCTGGCAAAGCATTATAAATTCAGTCTTGACACACCGGTTGAAAAATTGCCACGACATATATTAGACATAATATTATATGGCACAAACGGAGAAAAATTTGAAATTGAGTATGACGGTATATATAGAACAGGTAAATATACCACTTCTTTCAACGGGATAATTAATACTATCGAAAGACGATATAACGAAACTCAGTCCGAGGCCATGAAGCAGTATTATGAAGAATTTATGAGCAGCAGTCCGTGTCCTGTCTGTAATGGCACAAGGCTTAAGAAGGAAAGCCTTTCTGTTACCGTAGGCGGACTAAATATAAATCAACTGACAAACATGTCAGTTGCAGAAATAAAAAAATTTTTCGACGAAGTTCAGCTTACTGAGAAACAAAAATTGATATCACATCAAATACTTAAAGAAATTAAAGCCAGAATTGGGTTTTTAATGGATGTAGGATTGGACTACCTAACTCTTTCAAGAGCTTCCAGTACTCTTTCAGGCGGTGAAGCGCAAAGAATAAGACTTGCTACACAGATAGGTTCAGGTCTGATGGGAGTTCTATATATATTAGATGAACCTAGCATCGGACTGCATCAAAGAGATAATAACAGATTGTTAAATACACTAAAAAAACTAAGGGACCTGGGAAATACATTAATTGTAGTTGAACATGACGAGGATACAATGTATACCGCAGATTACATCATTGATATGGGTCCGGGGGCAGGTGCCAACGGGGGTAATGTTGTTGCAGCCGGTACTGTAGATGATATTAAGAATAATGAAAATTCTATAACAGGCAAATATCTGAGCGGAAAAATGAAGATTGAAGTACCTAAAAAACGGCGACAACCCAATGGCAAGTGGTTGCAGATAATCGGAGCAAGACAAAACAACTTAAAGGATATTGACGTAAAAATACCTTTAGGATTATTTACTTGCATTACAGGTGTTTCCGGCTCAGGAAAGAGTTCGCTGGTTAATGAAATATTGTACAAAAAACTGGCAAGTGAATTGAACGGGGTCAGAGTTAAACTCGGTGAACATGATGCCGTTCTGGGACTTGAATACTTGGATAAAGTTATAAATATAGACCAATCCCCTATAGGAAGAACTCCGAGATCTAATCCTGCTACTTATATTGGAGTATTTGATTATATCCGAGAAGTTTTTGCTTCTACTCCCGAAGCTAAAATGAAAGGATATAATCCGGGTAGATTTAGTTTTAATGTCAGGGGTGGAAGATGTGAAGCATGCAAAGGTGACGGAGTAATAAAAATTGAAATGCATTTTCTTCCCGATGTTTATGTTACTTGTGAAGTTTGTAAGGGAAAGAGATATAACAGGGAGACCTTGGAAGTGAAATATAAAGGCAAAAATATTGCGGATATACTTGATATGACAGTTGAAGATGCACTGGAGTTTTTTCAGAATATACCAAGGATAAAGAATAAGTTTCAGACTTTGTATGATGTGGGTTTGGGATATATAAAAGTCGGTCAACCATCCACGACTCTTTCAGGTGGAGAAGCCCAAAGAATAAAATTGTCTGCCGAACTTTCGAAGAAAAGTACAGGAAGGACAATGTATATACTTGATGAACCTACAACAGGTTTGCATATAGCTGATGTTCATAAATTGATAGAAGTATTACAAAGGTTGGTTGAAGCAGGAAATTCCGTGGTAGTTATAGAACATAATCTTGATGTTATTAAAACTGCAGATTATATAATAGATTTAGGTCCTGAAGGCGGAGATAAAGGTGGATATATAGTGGCGGAAGGTACCCCTGAAGAAGTAAGCCAAAACGAAAATTCGTATACAGGGCATTTTTTAAAAAAAGTGCTTAATAATGCGGAATAAAATGAAGTAATAAGTTGTAATTTTGATAGACCAAATTGAAAAAATATGCTATACTTATATGATAAACAGAGTGAGGTTAGATTATGCGAATTACAAAATTTGGTATAAAAGTTTTATTGTATCATAAATTTAAATGAATATCATTGTATATGTTATAAATCTTGTATAATTAATATATTGATTTTATATTTTATCAGTAAATGTTATATAAAGAGGTGAATTTTTTCCTTATAGAGTGATAGATAGAATTAGATTGGAGTTGATGGTATGATAATGTGTTCTATCTGCAATAAAAATATTGCTGTTGTGTTTGTAACTAAAATAATAAACGGAAAGCAAACTCAACAGGGAATGTGTATTTCCTGTGCTAAAAAACAAGGAATTCAACCAATTAATCAGCTTATTGAACAAACAGGCATGACTGATGAGGATATTGAAAATTTGAATAAACAAGTAAGTAGTTTACTTGATGATATAGATCTTGACTCAATTACGACAGACACTAATATGTATAATCCGGATGGCTCATATAGCGGACCAAATGATTTGGGCAGATTTTTTTACAATTTCTTTAATAAAGCTTTTTCAAGAAACAATAAGCAAAGTTTAGATGAAGGGTATCCCGATCCCAGAAAAAACAACAGGGATGAAAATGATCCCAAAAGCAGTACGAGGACTAAAACCCAGGATAAAAAGGCATTTAAGAAGAAAAAATACCTTGATGTTTATGGAATTAACCTTACTGAAAAAGCCAGACTAGGTGAGATAGACAGGATAATTGGAAGAGAAAAGGAAATAGACAGGGTAATCCAGATATTAAACAGAAGAACTAAAAACAACCCTGTATTAATAGGTGAACCCGGTGTCGGAAAAACTGCAATTGCTGAAGGCCTTGCGGTTAAAATATTCAACAGGCAAGTACCTGTAAAATTATTTAATAAAGAAGTCTACCAGCTTGACATGACTTCTGTTGTAGCAGGAACTCAATTTAGGGGACAATTTGAAGGAAGAATGAAAGGCATTATTGAAGAAGCAAAATCACTTGGCAATATAATACTTGTTATAGATGAGCTTCACAATATAATGGGTGCAGGAGACGCCGAAGGGGCCATGAACGCTGCCAATATCCTAAAGCCTGCATTAGCTAAAGGTGAAATACAGGTTATAGGAGCTACAACATTAAACGAATACAGAAAGTATATTGAAAAAGATTCAGCACTTGAAAGGCGTTTCCAACCGGTAATCATAAAAGAACCTACAATTGAAGAAAGTATTGAAATTTTAAAAGGCATAAAAGATTATTATGAAGACTACCACAAAGTAAGAATACCTGATGAAGTAATAGACGCGGCGGTAAAATTATCCGAAAGGTATATAACAGACAGGTACCTTCCTGATAAAGCCATTGATGTAATAGATGAAGCAGCTTCAAGAGTCAATCTTCATAATGAATATTTAGTTAAGCTGGAGATTCTAAAAGAAGAATTGAAGGTAGTACAGGAAGAAAAAGAAAATGCAATATCGGCAGATTCAATAGAAGATTATCAAAAAGCCGCTGATTTGAAAGTCAGAGAATGTAAGCTGATAGAGAATATAAAACAATTAGAAGAAAAAATTAAAGATGTTGAAGTTACCATAGATGATATTGCTTATGTTATAGAGTCATGGACCGGTATTCCCGTTCAAAGATTAACCGAGGTTGAAACGGAAAAACTCTTAAACTTGGAAAAGAGGCTTCATAACAGGGTAATCGGGCAAAATGAAGCGGTTAACAGCCTTGCAAGAGCAATACGAAGGAGCAGAGCCGGTTTTGGTAAAAAGAAAAAACCAAGTTCTTTCATATTCGTTGGACCAACGGGAGTAGGAAAGACAGAATTAGTGAAAGCTTTGGCCGTTGAGCTTTTTGGTACTGAAGATGCCCTAATCAGACTTGATATGTCCGAATATATGGAGAAGCATTCAGTTTCTAAATTAATTGGATCACCGCCGGGTTATATAGGCTATGATGACGGAGGTCAGCTTACGGAGAAAGTAAGAAGAAATCCATACTCGGTAATTTTACTTGATGAAATCGAAAAAGCACACCCCGATGTGTTTAATATGCTTCTTCAGATACTTGAAGACGGAAGGCTTACAGACAGCCAAGGCAGGGCCGTAAGCTTTGAAAATACAATTATAGTTATGACATCCAATGCAGGCACAACTTTAAAAGCCAGCGGAATTGGATTTGGACAGGACCAATACAAAAATCTTGAAAGCAGAGTCAAAGATGTATTGAAAGAAACATTCAGACCCGAATTTTTAAATAGAATTGATGAAATAATAGTCTTTACTGAACTTAACAAAGATGAGCTCATGCAGATTATTGACCTCATGTTGAGAGAAATCAAGCAGGATGTGGAAGATAAAGGCATGACTATTAAAGTAACTGACGCTGCAAAAGAATTTATCCTTGAAAAAGGATATGATCCAAAATATGGAGCAAGACCCTTAAGAAGGACTATACAAAGATACATTGAAGATCAGCTATCAGAACTATATTTAAGCGGTGCCTTTAAAGAAGGCTGCCATATAGTTGTAGATAGGGAAGGAGACAATCTAACAATAATGGGGACATTCCCCAATATACTTCCATGGGGACACTCTTCCATTCGTAAGCAGTAAAGGATTAAATGAAGTCAAACTTCAAAGCAAATAAAGGGGTAAGGTTTGAGTTAACTGTTATAAGCAGGGTCAGGCATGAATAATTTACTTATTAAAAATAAACAAATTATTCATGCCTGACCCCATACTTTTTAATCACATGCTTTTTTGTCCTTCTTCGAATCTTAATTTATAAGCATAAGGTTAACTTAGAATTATGGTTTTGTTAAATCTATGTTAAGTGAAGAGTAAATTTAATAAAACATCACCTCAATAAAAATGATTGAAAGCACATCATCCTGTGATTTTGAATAATTTATAATAGAGGTGTTAAAAAGTGTCACTATATGACGGATTTAATTTCGAATATGGTCTATTTAATTTTGATAAAGAAAGGTTAAAATATAGCAGAGTATTTGAATATAACAGGGATAAAGCAGTAGCGTATGCTCATAAGTGGGCTTTTGGAAGAAACCCTGCTTACTTTGATTTTAGTAATCTAGGGGGAGATTGTACAAATTTTGCATCCCAAGTAATCTATGCAGGAAGCGGTGTTATGAACTACACTAAAACTTTTGGATGGTATTATATAAATGCAAACAACAGGTCTCCGTCCTGGACCGGGGTGAATTATTTATATAACTTTTTGATAAACAACAAAGGACCCGGACCTTTTGGTGAAGAAGTGGATGTTAAGGATGTACAACCGGGAGATATAGTTCAATTATCTTTTGTAGGCAATAACCACTTTAATCACTCACCGATAGTAGTCTCTACCGGAAACCCACCATCGCTTGGGAATATATTAATTGCTGCCCATTCTTATGACAGAGATAATTATCCTCTTACCGGATACAGTTGGTTACAGATTCGCTTTATCCATATAAAAGGCGTTAGAAAATAAAGGAAAATACGCCACTTGGAATATTCACATTGAAAAAGCAAGAATTTATTGATATTATAAATATACGTAAATATTACTGGTTATAAATAATGTGTATATATAAATAAATTTTATAAATAAAAATTACACAGAATAGTACATCGTCGTATAAGCATATTAATACTATTGTATTAGCCAAGAAAGGAAAACGAACATGTATTCCGGTATCAAATCTGCAAACAATAACAATATTAAAAAGAAAAATAATAAGAATAAAAACACTCTAATAATGATATTTGTAATAGTTATAATAGCATTTACTCCATTATTAATCTCAAAGCTCATTCCGACAGGTAATAAAGATACAAACCATGCTACAAACGGAAAAAATAATATCGGTAAGCAAACTGGAGAAACATTTGATTATAAAGAGAATGCAGTTAAATTTGTAGAATATCTGTTGGAAGGCGATTATGAAAAAGCAGTTGAAAAATTTGATGATACAATGGCAAAAGCTTTAAATGAACATTCTTTAAAGGATGCATGGGAACAAGTAACAACAACAGCCGGAAAATACATCAGGCAGGTTGAAGTAAGGGAAAGGAAACAAGATTCTTTTTATATTGTTGAAGTTGTAAGCGAATTTGAAAATACAGGTATAATAACGCGGGTAGTATTTAATGAAAAAGGAGAAATATCCGGATTATGGTTTAATTATACTTCTATTCAAGATAAAAGCAATGAAAAGGGAAGAGCCGGAAATGGAGAAGACGGAAGTCAGCTTGGAGAGTTTTCAGAAGAAAATGTTAATATAGGCGAAGGGGAATGGGTATTACCCGGAGTACTTACACTGCCGGTCGGTGAAGGACCTTTTCCGGCAGTGGTACTGGTTCATGGTTCCGGTCCCCACGACAAAGATGAAACAATAGGTCCTAACAAGCCTTTTAAAGATTTAGCAGACGGATTAGCCCAAAGAGGTATTGCTGTATTAAGGTATGATAAGCGGACGCTGGTGCATGCTTCGAAAATTCAGAATATAGCAAATATCACAGTTAAAGAGGAAACCATTGATGATGCAATTTCAGCAGTCGAATTGTTAAAAAAAGACGAGCGAATTGCCCGGGATAAAATATTTATACTTGGTCATAGCTTAGGAGGTATGCTTGCTCCGCGTATTGCTCATGAAATCGCATCAACAAATGAAAAAGACGGCATAGCGGGAATTATAATAATGGCGGGATCACCAAGACGTTTAGAAGATATAATATTTTCACAACTAAAATATTTTTTGGATATGGACACTACAAAAAGTGACAACCAAAAAGAAGAAGAGTTAAGAAAGTATGAGGAAGAAATCATAAGAATCAAAGAACTGGATTCTTTAGAATATGGAGATATAAAGGAGGACTTATATTATTTTGGAATACCTGCTTATTATTGGAAAGATTTAAATTCATACGACACTGCCGAACTAGCTGCAAAAATTGATATTCCCATCTTAATACTTCAGGGTGAAAAGGATTTTCAAGTATTTACTGAAGATTACGAGCTGTGGAAAGAAAAATTATCAACTAAAAAGAATGTTACCTTTAAATTATATCCTGAACTCAACCACATATTCATGGAACATCATAATAAAGGAACAATTGAGGATTATTATATACCGGGTCACATACCTCAATATGTCATTGATGATATTAATTCTTGGATAGAGAGTAATAGCTGATTTATTCACTTTATCAACATGTTGTAAGTACATCAGCATCATATCAACTTGAGTGATTAATGGTATTAGTTAATCGCATCTATACTTTATTATTTATATTTCTATTATTTGTATGTTTTATAAAATATTTACAATTATTAAACTTAAATTTAGCACTTCGCTTAAATAATACCTCTAATATAAAAATAAAAATTGAGAAAGATAAAAAAGCAATAATCTCATTAATAAAATGAGCATTTATTGCAAATTTGAGCATTTATTTCAATAAAGAAGGTGAGGTGCTTAAGTATGAACAAAATCTTTAAAAAAGGAGTTACTATATTTATATTATGTTGTACCATAGTATTTATGTTAGGTGCTTGTATGACACAAAGAAACAATACTGTTCCTGAACGTCAAAACAATCAAAACAATTTGACGCAAAGACAGGATACTCAGTTGCAAGGTTTTGAAAATCAAAATGATCGTGATCTGACTCCTCAAACCGGGCAGACAAGGAACCCCCTTATATTAAACAGGTTGAATAATAACGATCGTAATGCGCTTGATACGACTCCCAGAACCACTCAAAGACAAAACGGTATTCTGAATAATGATGCCAATAACAATATAAACAACAATCAGACAGGTTTAGTCGGTCAAATGAACGCAGATACGGAGAAATCCAAACAAATAAAAGCTCAGTTGGAAAAAATGAGCGGAGTAGATGATGTAAGTGTCGTTGTCCTAGGTAACACTGCTCTGGTAGGTTGTGATATTGATAATGATAATCGTACGGGAAATACTGATAATTTAAAAAATAAAATTGTCCAGCAGGTAAAAAATATGGACAATTCAATTACAAATTGTGTCGTTACTGATAAACCTGAAATATTAGAGAGAATCAAGGCTCTTGGTGAAGATATAACTAACGGTAAACCCGGTAATGAAATTACAGAAGAGTTTAACAGAATTATTAATATGATAAATCGATAAACGTAAGTTTTTGATAAATTGGTTCGCTTTATTAGAGTTAGTTAAAATTAATAAATTTCATTAAATTATATTAAAATTATATTAATTCTGCTTAGGATTTCAGTAGAAACTCGGTTAAACCTGCTAGTACTACTGAATTCCTAAGCATTTACTACATAAATTCTTTTATAAATCTTTTAAACTTTTTAAACTATACAATGCTTCTATCAAAACTATAAAGTCCTATTAAACCTATTAATTTCTTAAACCTTAACTTCTATAGCTGCCATTAATTTTTACATAATCATATGAAAGATCACAAGTCCATATTTTGTCAGAAAATTTACCATTATTTAATTTAACAGTGATAATTATCTCTTTGCTTTGAAGAATACTTTTCGCTTTGGCTTCGTCAAACTCCACGGCAGTTCCGTTTTTACATACTAAAAGTTTTCCGATATAAATATCTACTTTTTCAGGATTGAATGTCGCACCTGAATAACCCGCTGCAGTTATTATCCTACCCCAATTTGCATCTTCTCCGAAAATAGCGGTCTTGACCAACGGGGATTTTGCTATGGCACTCGCTACCTTATATGCGTCTTCTTCTGTTGAAGCACCGCTTACTTTAATTTCCACAAGTTTTGTCGCACCTTCGCCATCTCTGGCAATTTTTTTTGAAAGATCAGTACAAACATAACTTAGTGCATTTTTAAATTTAACGTAATCCTTATCTTCCTTTATAATTGCAGGATTATCAGCCATACCGTTTGCCATTAAAATTACCATATCACATATGCTGGTATCACCATCTACAGAAACTCTGTTGAAAGTATACTTTACAACTTCTTTTAAAGCCTTATCCAGAAGGCTCTTTGAAATATTTGCATCAGTTGTAATGACCCCGATCATTGTTGCCATATTTGGATGAATCATTCCCGAACCTTTAGCCATTCCGCCTATAACAACCTTTTTTCCTTGTATTTCAAATTCAACTGCTATTTCTTTCGCTACAAGATCAGTAGTCATAATTGCTTCTGCCGCATCGTGACCACCGTCAGGTGACATATTTTCTACTAATTTTTCAAGAGCAGGGCGAATAAGATCCATTTGAAGAGGAACACCTATAACTCCGGTAGAACCGACAAGAATGTTTTCTATATCACATTCAAGCAAGCCGGCTGTTATCTTGGCAATTTCCTTTGCATCTTCATATCCCCGTTTACCGACACAAGCGTTTGCATTACCGCTGTTTATTACTATTGCGGTAGCATAACCACTCTTTAAATGCTCCATTGTTACCTGAAGGGAATGACCCTTCACAATGTTCGTAGTAAAAACTCCGGCTGTTGCGGAAATATCTTCGGAACAAACAATAGCCAGATCTTTTTTACCATTTTTTTTTATCCCGCAAGAAATACCTGCAGCAAAATAACCTTCAGGAGATGTAACCCCTCCACCGTCTAAAACTCTCATGTTAACTCACTCCGCTTAAATAATGTAGCATTACTTTTCAAATTATTTAAATTATACAAAAAGGAAGTATATTATTCAATAATTTTGCACTAATTTATTTTAATTTTTTGTGCAGTAATAATAATTTAAAAATTCTCTTGCATTTTTACTTTGAATATGTTAAATTTTAAATAAGTATTGAAGAATAAGTGTTTGTTTATATAATTAATTCATTCACTGGAGTAATTTATAATGTTAAAATTAGGAAAAGGTAAAAAGGAAGAAAAACAGGCTGCAAATCAACAACTTATAAAGAAAACAAATCTTACGCTTATATTTAACCTTATAAATAAATACGGTTCAATTTCAAGAGCTGAACTTGCTCATGTCACAGGATTAAGTCCTACAACAGTTTCATCCCTTGCTGAAGAGCTTATTAGGCATGATATTATTTTTGAAACCGGTGAAGGGAATACCACGACCAGTGGGAGAAAGCCTATAATGCTTGAAGTAAATCCTAACGGAGGTTATATTTCTTCCATAGAAATTAATGAAAAGGGATATGTGTTTTCCTTATATAACCTTAAGTGTAACCTGGTAATTGAAAAGAAGATTGAAATTACAGAATATAATAAAATCGGTTTTTTAATAATCCGTACAATCGAAGAAACATTACTTGAATTGAAAATTCCTGAAGAGAAATTATTTGGTATTTGCTTAGGAGTACCGGGTCTTATTGATATTGTTAATAATAGAATCACAACATCAACTATTGTTCCTATAGATGAAAATAATGATTTTTACGAGCATATCAAGAACAGGTTTGACGGAATTACAATTTTTTTAGGTAATGAATCATGGTTTTCCGCATATGCTGAGAAAGAATTCGGTACGGATGTTAATGTAAATAATCTTGTATTTATTGATATAAATACAGGAGTAGGAGCAGGAATAATCGTTGACGGGAAGATTTTTACCGGTTCTCAAGGCCTTGCCGGTGAAATAGGACATATGACAATAGATATGAACGGACCACTTTGCAAATGTGGCAACAGAGGATGCCTGGAGACTATGATAAGTATTCCTGCAATTGCAGAAAGTATTATTTCTAAGACAGGTTATGAATCAAGCTCAAAATCAAGTCCATATATTAGCATAACGGATGATTGCACAAAAAGCAGCAGTCAAATTGATTTCATACAAAAAGCTTATTACGGCAACAATTCCATAGCAAGAGAAGTAGTTGACCTTGCAGCTAAAAGATTAGCATTTGGCATAACAAATATCGTTAACTTCATTAATCCTGAAATTGTGGTTATTGGAGGAGAAATTACAAAACTGGGAGAAGAATTTCTTGAAAAAATCAAATATTATATGAAAGACATTCAATTAAAACCAAATAGGGGTAAAGTGGAACTGAAGTATTCTACTTTAAAGGGAAATACAGTAACTTTAGGAGGTGCAAAGTATATTCTTGATAATATTCTGAATCCGGGGATTTTATTGCACACTTACCAATGATTGAAGTTATAGGGGGAATGTAATTATGAAAGCTGCTGCTAAAAGTATAGATATAACACCACCGGCAGGTTTACCCATTGGCGGCAATGTGAGGGATGATGATATTGCAAGAGGAGTTCATGATAATCTTTACTGCAATGCAATTCTTCTGGAAGAGGAAGGAAAGAGAATTTGCTTCATAAGTTTTGATCTACTAGGTGTTACTTATGAAACATGTGAAGCAATAAAGATAGGTATTAGTCAAAAAACCGGCATAGGGCCGGAAAATATACTGATTTGTGCAACGCATACCCATTCAGGACCCGATGTCTTAGGTATATTTAGAGAAAAAATAGATGATAGGTGTAAAAAATACCTGGAAGAAACTATTAAGAAAGTTGCGGATGAAATTGCACTATTACCATCAGAGCTAAAAGATGCCTGTTTATCAATAGCAAAAAGTCATGTTTATGATCTTAGCTTTAACAGAAGACTAATAATGAAAGACGGTTCAATGAAAATGAATTTTGAAAATCCCGATATAGATGATGTTGAAAGGGAAGCAGGACCTATTGATCCGGAATTGTATGCATTAGTTATTAATGATACTGATAATAATCCTATAGCAATTATTATAAATTTCACTCTTCATCCTGCCATTCTTGTTGGAAAGGATTGGCTATGGTCCAGGGACTACATAAATTACCTGACAAACGATATAAAGAAGCATTTAGGAAATAACACAGTTGTATTTTTTGCTAATGGTGCGGAAGGAAACGTAAATCACATCAATTATAAAGACAAGAGCCAGGGAAGAGGTTTTGAAGAAGCTGAAAGAATTGGAAGTTCGCTGGCAAACTATGTAATTGAAGCTCTTAATACAAAAAAACCTTTTAATATCCTCCCTTTTAAATGCATTTCTAAAAAAATCAAACTACCTTTAAGGGAAATTACTAAAGAAGATGTATTGTGGGCAAAAAAAATAATAAAAGAGCGAGGAGATTTTATCCCGTCCCTTTTAGACGGCGTGCCTGATGAGATATATGCAAGAGAAATCTTGAAATTATCAAAGATTAAAGATAAAGAAGTTGAAACTGAAATACAGGTAATACGAATTGGTGATGTTCTTATTGCCACCTTACCCGGTGAAGTTTTTGTCGAATTCGGCTTGAGAATCAAACAATCTTCTCCTTTTGAGAATACGATGGTTTTTGGTCTTGCTAATGATATGGTAGGCTATGTGCCTACGGAAGTTGCATTTAGTGAAGGTGGTTATGAAATTAAAACAGCATGGTCGAGCAAATTGGATCCCAAAGCAGGAGAAATCCTTCTGTCGCATATAGTTGATTTAATAGACAATCATTCAACTAATTAAATTAATTAATTACGGACTAATGGAATTTTAATGAAAATAATAATAAATAAGAAAATGAAATTTTAAATAAAGATTAAAAAAATAAGAAAGGTGGTTATATTATGTCAAAAGAGAAAGAAGTAGTAATGAATGCACCGGGTTCCTCCGAATTGGGTTTTCCGGTATGGCCTCAATTTGCAGAAGAAACTTTTACAGATATTTTGGAGCCTTTAAGGACAGGAAAAGTGAATTACTGGACTGGACCAAAGGGCATGGAATTTGAAAGAGAATGGGCAAAATGGATGGGTGCTAATTATGCAATTTCATGTACAAACGGGACATCAGCTTTGCATATCGCAATCAGCAGCCTCGGAATAGGACCCGGAGATGAAGTTATCGTTCCTTCATATTCTTTTATAGCTTCATCTTTCTCAATAGTTCAAGCAGGTGCAATACCTGTATTTGCAGATGTTACGGAAGATCATACCATAGACCCAAAATGTATTGAAAAGCTGATAACTCCAAGAACAAAAGGTATAGTAGTAGTCCACTTGTACGGTGTAGTAGCTGATATGGGACCGATTCTTGAAATTGCAAAGAAGTACAATTTGAAAGTCATTGAGGATTGTGCTCAAGCCATTGGCGGAGAATATAAAGGTACAAAAGTTGGAGTAGTTGGCGATGTTGGATGTTTCAGCTTCTGTCAAAGCAAGCATTTTACCACCGGTGGAGAAGGCGGTATGGTAGTAACTAATGACGAAGAGCTTGCATGGACATGTCGGTCCTTTAGAGACCATGGTTATGATGTAAGAACTCGCATGAATCTTTTGGCTCTTGAAGAAAAACTGCCATACATACACCACAGAGTTGGCTTCAATTATAGAATGACAGAAATACAATCAATTATCGGTCTTAATGAGTTGAAGAGATTGGATTCTTGGAATTTGGCAAGGCGCAGAAAGTATGCCAAAATGTATGACGAAGCATTCATTGGTTTCAAAGGTATAAAAGCCGTTCCTCTTAACACTGAAGAGAGAAAGAATGCATATTGGTGGTATCCGATACTGTTGGATATTGATGTTTTGGATTGCGATGCCGAGCAGTTTGTTAAGGAATTGCAATCTTCTGGTATTCCATGTTATGGAATACAATGGCCGGAAGCTTATGAAGAAGTCGCATATAAAGAATTAAATGGCTTCGGAAAAGCTAAATTCCCGTTCTTATCAAAAGAATATACGGATCCGAAATCAGTAGACTATAAGAATGTTGTATGCCCTGTTGCAAAGAGCCTTAGAAAGAAAACAGTAAGTTTATTCCTGCATCCTTCTTGGGAAGAAGTTCATATCAACAGGTGCATTGAGGCTGTTAAGAATCTGTTACAGAAACATTATAAATAATAGGAATAATTGAGATTTTTTAATATAATAGGAGAGATTTGATAATATTACATCTTGTCTGTAGTGCTCTAAAATATAACGATTAATTTTATTTAAAATACGGTTGTTAATTGTAGTATATAAAAAACATAGAGACCTTCCGGTCTCTATGTTTTAAAAAGCTTTAATGTTTTTAAAATAGGGGGTAATATAGTGAATATACTGGCAGTCGGATGTCATCCTGATGACCTGGAAATAGGTTGTGGAGGTACATTGGCAAAATATGTAAAACAAGGCCATAATGTTTATATGTGCCATGTGGCAAACGGAAATATGGGACATAAAATTATCATGCCTGATGAATTGGCAAAAATAAGAACAAAAGAAGCGGAAAATGCCGGTAAGATAATAGGGGCATTGGAAGTTATAAATCTGGATGTTGGAGATTTGAAAGTAAATTCCTACAATGAAGAAGTAGTAATGAAACTCATAGAAGTAATACGCTATACAAAACCTGACGTTATAATAACCCATGGACCGGATGATTATATGAAAGACCATGTTGAGGTTGGAAAAATGGTATTTGATGCAAGCTTTTCAGCTACAATTCCTCACATGGAAACAAAAAGTTCCTATATTCCTGCTACAGTACCTATTTACTACATGGACACCCTGGCAGGTGTTAATTTCTTACCTGAAGAATACGTGGATATTTCAGACACGATAGAAATTAAGCTTGAAGCACTAAGATGCCATGAAAGCCAGATTAAATGGATGCTTGAACACGACAAAATAGATTTTATAGATTATGTGAGAACTTGTTCTAAGTACAGGGGTCTTCAGTGCGGAGTTAGTTATGCAGAAGGATTCAGACGTTGCGTAGCATGGGGCAGATTAACAACTAAGAGGTTGCTTCCATAGACGTTTTTTTGTGACAAAACTGCTGAAAAATAAAAGGAAAAAATAATATAAAAAAGGAGGCGTAAAGTCTATGAAGGTTAAATGGGGCATAATAGGAGCCGGAGGAATAGCAGACAGAAGGACTATACCTGGAATGAAGCTTTCTGAAAAAGCAGAGCTGGTAGCAGTAATGGAAGTAAATATGGAATTAGCAGAAAAATTAAGAGCAAAATACAGTGCAAAACGTGCCTATGATAATGTAGACGATTTGTTAAAAGATCCTGAAGTTGAAGCAGTATATATTGCTTCTCCGGTAGTGTACCATAAAGAACAGGCTATTAAAGCCGCTAGGGCAAAAAAGCATATTTTAATCGAAAAACCTGTTGCTCTTACTTCGAAAGAAGCAGAAGAAGTTGCAGCCGTATGCAAAGAAGAAGGAGTAAAGATTGCAGTTGGACTTATGATGAGATATCATTCGTATCATAGAAAAATGAAAGAAATAATTGCTTCCGGAAAACTTGGCAATATAGTCTCTTGCAGAGCTCAATTTACTTGCTGGTACCCTGATATTCCTGGTGCCTGGAGGCAGAAGAAGAGTACTTCCGGAGGCGGTGCTTTAATGGATATGGGTGTGCATTGTATTGACCTAATACAATATGTAACCGGAAGCAAAGCCAAAAAAGTAGTTGCCTTCAACGCCACAAAAACCTTTAAATACGAAGTTGAAGACTCATCATCGGTATTGTTCGAAACGGATAACGGTGCGTTTGTTTACGTAGATTCCAATTTCAATATTCCTGATGCAGCTTCAAAATCCAAATTTGAAATATACGGGACGAAGGGTAGCATGGTGGCCATCGGAACTCTTAGTCAGGTAGAAGAGGGAGATCTGGAAGTACTTTTATCAGACGACACTCTTGAATATGATGCTCAGCAGAACAGAATTCATGTAGCTCCTGTAAAAATCGATGTTGAATTCGGCAATATGTACACAAAAGAAATAGATTCCTTCTGCGATTCAATACTTTATAATAAGCCTATCGAAGTTCCCGTTGAAGATGCAATTCAGGTGCAAAAGGTTATTGAAGCTGCATATAAATCTTCTGAAAATCAGATATTTGTTAACTTATAATAAGCTTTAGCATTTTCAATATGCTTTTAAAGGATTATTCTTACAAATTTAAATAATTCATAAATTAAATAAATTTTATGAAATATTTAACGGAAATTGAACTTACATTTCCTTAAAACTACTAATTCATGAGGTGTAAAATCATTTTCGTTGCAGGGGGCAGAAACGGTATGTCCCCCTGCAATTGCTTTTTTTAATAGTTTTCTTGAATATTATTTTTACTTCTATAAAATAATTCTTTTATCCATGTAAATAATACCAATTTATACAATTAATTACATATTGAAATAAAATAACAGTTATGGTATATATTAGTTATAACATAAATTATAACTATAATTTTTTGTGGCTGCATCTGATTTATACCAAATTTTTATGTAGAGGGGGAAATAATAGGGCAGTGCCTTTGCTTTACTTCCAAGAATGCTGAAAAGGGTATAAATCAAAGGAACTGCATTATAAGTGATTATGTATAATTATGATAATGAAGTAAAATATTGGGTGTGGTTAAGCTCATTAAGTAAAATACCAGTTTCTAAACTAAATTCTTTGATAAACCTTTTTGAAACCCCTTATAACATATATTTCGCTGAAGAAAGCAGCTTGAGGAAGTTGCCTTCCTTTACCGAGACAATGCTACAGCAACTTATGGATAAAAAGCTAAAGGATGAAGCGAATAAACACCTTGAAAACCTTTACAAAAACAAAATAGGAATTGTGACAATTAAAGATGAACTATATCCATATTACTTAAAGAATATATACGATCCCCCTATAGTGCTTTATTATAAAGGTAAGCTAATGAAAAACGAAAACGCCATAGCTTTTGTGGGTGCAAGAAAAGCAACATCCTACGGAATGCAAGTAGCAGAGAATTTGTCTTATGAAGCCGCAATGCGAGGTTTTACTGTCGTGAGCGGGATGGCCAGAGGTATTGATACATATGCCCATAAAGGTGCTTTGAAAGCCCAGGGAAGAACCATAGCCGTTTTAGGATGTGGTTTGGATATTATCTATCCAAAAGAAAACATGGAACTTATGGAGAATATAATAAATAACGGAGCGGTCATCTCCGAATATCTGCCTGGAACAGCGCCCATTAAACTAAACTTTCCGGCAAGGAATAGGATAATAAGTGGTATATCTTTGGGTATAGTTGTAGTAGAAGCAGCAGCAGGAAGCGGTTCGCTAATTACTGCAACTCATGCTTTAGAACAAGGCCGTGAAGTTTTTGCTGTACCTGGTAATATTGACCGTGTTAATAGTGAAGGGACAAATATGCTTATAAAAGAGGGAGCAAAACTGGTAATGGGAATAAACGATATTTTGGAAGAACTGAGCATATATAATTCGGAAACAAAAACAATCAAAGCTTCACATTTCGAAGATCAGAGCAGATTTAAGGGACTTGATAATGAAGAAAGAAAAATAGTTGAATGTTTAGCACGGGAACCTATGTACATCGAGAATTTAGCTCAAACTTTGGGTTTTAGCATAAAATATATAAACCCAATACTTACAATGCTTGAATTAAAAGGTGTCATCGAGCAAATACCGGGGAAAATATACAGAATAAAAAAATAAGTTCCGATAAGGTTGCTGAAGTGAATTATTAGTCGTAAAATCGTTTTTTCTCAACTTATATTTGATTCATATTTGACTAAATATAGGGAATATGTTTATAATAAATGCTATCAAGGCAATAAAATTTTAGGATTTTATTTTTTTCTTGCCTCTGTTTAATGATTTCATAAGCAATCCCATTAGCGGATTGCGATTATGTTATTTAGAGTGTTTTATAAAAGATTAATAAGAAAAACATTTATGGGTGGAGGAGGAAAATGTCTTATAATTTAGTTATTGTAGAGTCACCTGGAAAAGTGAAAAGCATTAGTAAGTTTTTGGGGAAAAATTACCATGTACAGGCATCAGGAGGACATGTAAGAGATTTACCCAAAAGTGATATGGGTGTTGATATAGAAAACAATTTTGCGCCGAAATATATAACTATCAGGGGAAAAGGTGACCTGATTGCCAGATTGAAAAAAGAAGCAAAGGGTGCAGATAAGGTATATCTTGCAACAGACCCTGATAGGGAAGGAGAAGCTATATCATGGCATTTGGCCAATTTACTTGATATTGATGAAAATTCCAAATGCAGGATTACTTTTAATGAAATCACAAAAAATGCAGTTTTGAATGCTTTAAAAAATCCACGACCAATTGATTATAATCTCGTCAACGCCCAACAAGCCAGAAGAATACTTGATAGGATAGTAGGTTATAAGATAAGCCCTTTACTTTGGAAAAAGGTGAAAAAAGGGTTAAGCGCCGGAAGAGTCCAATCAGTAGCTGTAAGACTGATTTGTGATAGGGAAGAGGAAATTGAAAACTTTATTCCGGAAGAATATTGGACAATTGTTGCCAACTTGACTAAAAAAGACTTCAACGGCGTGATAAAGGCAAAGTTCTATGGTATTGGAAATAATAAGCTGGATTTAAAAAACAAGGAACAGGTTGATGAAATATTAACCAAAATTGAAAAGCATGATTTCATAGTCAGCAAGGTTAAAAAAGGGGAAAGAAAAAAATCTCCTTCTCCTCCATTTATAACAAGTACTTTACAGCAAGAAGCTGCAAGAAAGCTTGGTTTTACAACTAAAAAAACAATGATGATTGCTCAGCAATTGTATGAAGGTGTTGATGTAAAAGGTCATGGATCTATAGGATTAATAACATACATGCGTACCGATTCAACAAGAATTTCCGATGAAGCATTACAGGATGTAAGGAATTTCATTATAAATAAATACGGCAATGAATACATTCCTGAAAAAGCCCGTATTTTTAAAAATAAATCTTCAGCTCAGGATGCTCATGAAGCCATACGTCCAACAAATATATCGTTAACACCGGAAGATCCAAATCTAAAAGAATCCTTAAACAGAGATCAATTGAAGCTATACAAATTAATATGGGAAAGATTTGTAGCATGTCAGATGTCTGCTGCCACATTCGACACTTTAAATGTGGATATTTCAGCAGGGGAATATATTTTTAAGGTTTCAGGTTCAAGAATAAAGTTTCCTGGTTATCATGTTGTATATAAAGAAACAAAAGATGAAACAGAAATGTTAAATAACAACGATAATGAAGATTATGATGAAGAAGAAAATGCCAATTTGCCCGAGCTTTCGGAAGGAGAAAAATTGAAACTAAAAAATATAGACAGCAAGCAAAATTTCACTCAACCACCGCCAAGATATACCGAAGCTTCTCTGGTTAAAGCTCTTGAAGAGAAAGGAATAGGACGTCCAAGTACTTATGCACCTATAATCAGTACAATTATCACAAGAAATTACGTTGTAAGAGAATCCAAGTTGCTGTATCCAACAGAACTTGGGAAAATAGTTACCGATATTTTGAAAAACCATTTTCAGGATATAGTGGATGTATCTTTTACAGCAAAAGTTGAAGCAGAACTGGACAAGATTGAAGAAGGTGATAAAGATTGGATTGAGGTACTTAATGATTTTTACAAAGGATTTGATATTACTTTAAAAAAAGCAGAGCAATCGATAGGTAATATCGAGGTACCTGATGAAGTATCAGATGTTGTATGCGAAAAATGCGGTAGGAATATGGTAATTAAGAAAGGTCGTTATGGTAAGTTTTTAGCTTGTCCGGGTTTCCCGGAATGCAAAAACACCAAACCGTTGGTCGATGAAGCAGGTGTACTGTGTCCTAAATGCAAAGGAAAGGTTTTAATAAAGCAAAGCAAAAAAGGCAGGAAATACTATGGATGTGAAAATAACCCAAAATGTGACTTTATGTCCTGGGATAAACCAACCGGAGAGATTTGCCCGGAATGCGGAAGCTTTCTGGTTACAAAATACAGCAGCACGAAAAGAGAAAATATAGTAAAGTGCAGCAATGAAAAGTGCAATTATACACGATAAGTAGTGTACCTATATGAAGAAGCGTATCTATACGCCACAAAATCTTTCAGTGGTATATACTTTAGATAAAGGGATGATCTCCTACTTTTTCCAAAAGGCAGGATCATCCTTTTTTTATCATTCTTTTAATATAGGTATATTTATTAAATGCATCGAAATGTCAGCTTTTGAAAACATTTTCATCAATTAACTTTTGAAAACATTTCATTAAATAAATTAAAAACATCCTTTCAATGTCTTCAATTAGTTTACTTTCCCTTTTTCAATAAGCCTTAAAAATTAAAGAGATATCCTTTATTTTTCTTTTTTTCGACTTTTTTAAAGAAACTTTTCAATTATATTTCATCAAAGTATTGTATTTTTCGTCATTTTATGTTAAACTATTCAAAGAATATGAATAATTTTACAGAAATGGCATATAGAAACAGTTAGTTGCTTTCAATGTGTGAGGAGGTGTATAGATGATAAACAAACTTTTCGGGAATCTGAGCATAACCGAAAAAGCTCTTGATGCTTCCTGGATAAGAAACGAGGTTATAGCTGATAACATAAGCAATGTTGACACTCCGGGTTATAAAAGAAAAGAAGTTAAGTTTGAGGAATTTCTTCAAAAAAGCATTTCAGAGACAGGAATAAAAGGCTTAAAAACGGACCCAAGACATTTTGATATAGGCAAAACCGGCTATAAAAATATAAGAGACCTACCTATAAAGGTAGCAGTAGATAATTCTAACAACAGTATGCGCCTTGACGGAAATAATGTAGATATCGAAAACGAAATGGCAACGATGGCAAAAAATTACATAAAGTACAACGTGCTTATCCAAAATATAAATTCAGGATTCAAAATGCTAAAGTCTGTTATTAATGAAGGGAGATAAGGATTTATGAGTTTTCTCAAGTCATTGGATGCCGCTGCATCAGGTTTATCCGCACAGAGATTAAGAATGGACGTCATATCGCAAAATATCGCAAATATTAATACCACGAGGACTGAGAATGGCCAACCATACCGCAGAAAAATTGTACTTTTTGAGGACAGGAATCAAAACAAACCATTCTATAAGTATCTTTCTGAGAACGCAAAAAGTAAACTTGGTGATGCAAAAGGTGTTCGGGTTTCGAGAATAGTTGAAGATCCTTCACCGTTCAAAAGAGTATATGAACCTGGCCATCCTGATGCTGATGAAAACGGTTATGTTAATATGCCCAACGTGGATTTAGTTACTGAAATGATAAATATGATATCAGCCTCCAGAGCATATGAAACAAATGTTACTTCAATCAATACTATTAAGAGTATGGCACTTAAGGCACTGGAAATCGGAAAATAGGTCTTGTGTTAAAGTTTTTGCGAGGGGGTATATAAATGATCACAAGTGTATTTAACAATAGTACAATATTTACTCCGACTATATGGAATAATCAGGTTAAAACGTCGGTAAATTCTTCAGACACAAATAAAATTGGTGGCAAAAGCTTCGGTGATTATCTTAAAGAGTTAATTAACAATACCAATGAAGAAATTCTTAAAGCTGAAGATATTTCAAACCAATTTGCTGCAGGAATGATCGATGATATCCATACAGTACTTATACAAATTGAAAAAGCTCAAGTAGCTCTCCAATTTACATTGCAGATTAGAAATAAGATCATGGATGCTTATAATGAAATAATGAGAATGCAAGTATAATACTACTCGAGCTAATTGAGGCGGTGTGGTTTGGAAAATGCCTGAAATATTAAAAAATATAGTAAATCAAATTAAGGAATTTTGGTCAAAACTGGATAAGTCGCAAAAAAAGCGAATATACATAACATCTTCTATTGTAGCTGTTACCGTAATAATAACTCTAATTGCGTTAACAAGGCCTACTTACACAACTGTAGTCAGTAACGCAACTCAGAAAGAAATTGCTGAAATGAGTACCGTATTAGCTGAGAAAGGAATATGGCACGAAATAGGTAAAGACGGTACCAGTATTATTGTAAATGCTAAAGACAACAGTAAAGCTCAGATAGCTTTAGCTGAAAAAGGCTATCCGAAAGGCGGGCTCACATTTGAAGATGCGATTAATATGATAAGCATCACCACGACTGAAAGCGACAGAAAACAAATATGGAAACAGCAACAAGCTAATGAGATAGCAAAAAAACTTTGTGCCCATGACAACATAGAATATGCAGAGGTTAGCTTGGCAATACCTAATGAATCCGTATTTTTGACATCAAACAGAACTGAAAGCAGACCAACAGCTTATGTAATGGTGAAACCAAAAACGCAATTAACGGAAGAACAAGTTCAGGGCATTGTAATGCTGGTTTCCAAGAGTGTTGAAAAACTAGATCCCAAAGATGTAGTTGTGGTTGATAATAACTTGAACATATTGAACAGGACTGTACCCGATAGTGACATAGCAACTTTAACTACCCAGGAAGAGTTGTTGATGAAAAAAGCCAGAGAGTTAGAAGATAAGGTATATGCTTATTTCAGCGTAGGTCAATTTGATAATTTTGATACTTTGAGAGTTGTTGCAAATCCGGTATTGGATTTTGATAAAATGAAAACTCAATCTAAAATTATTACCCCTCCACAAGGCATGGAAAGCGGAGCACTTATAAGCAGCCAAGAGAAGTCTGAAAGGGCTGAAAATTATGCAGAAGACGGAGCTCCGGGTATTGATACTAATCCAGGTGAAGCCGGTGCACCTACATACCAATTGGGTAACAATAACAATTCATCTTATAGGTCAGAAGAAATTATTCAAAATTTCGGGTATGACGAAACATTAAAAGAAGAAGAAAAAGCCATAGGTTATCTTGTATCGGAAAAGTCAACGATGGCCATATCTCTTTGGTATGGGAAAAGAGTAACTGATGAAAGTGGGCTTACCGATGATTTTCTGGAACAAATAAGAATTGCTGCCAGCAAAGCTACGGGTATTCCGGTTGAGAATATATCAGTAAATAAATACAAATTAGCTCCTCCGGAAACTATAGAAACAAGCCCAGCTGATGTTATTGAAGAAATTGTGAAAGAATATGGATTATTTATAATCCTCACTCTTTTAACAATTGGTATGATCTTATCCGTATTATTACCAGCAAGACAGAAGGCTGAACCTGAGGAAGTCCTAGCAGAACCATTGGCAGAGGTAAGCGCAACGGAAGAAATTCCGAAGGAAGAAGAGCTTATTAGCTTGAGCTTAGAAGATAAATCCGAAATGCATAAACAAATCGATAGATTTGCAAGAGAAAAGCCAGAAATTGTTGCACAATTAATTAAAAGCTGGCTTGCTGATAAATCTAATTACTAAAAAGGAATGAAGGAACAATGGCAAAAAGATCAGACAAGGAACGTACCGGCAGCGAAAAAGCAGCCATGCTGTTAATAGCTTTAGGTCCTGAAAGGGCTTCTGAAATTTTTAAACATTTAAGTGAAGAAGAAATTGAGCAGCTAACATTGGAGATTGCAAATATACGTTCAATATCTCCAGAAGAAAGGGAAGAAATCTTGAAAGAATTTTATCAAGATTGTCTTGCCCAAGAATTCATTTCAGAAGGAGGTATTGAATATGCAAAAAGATTATTGGAAAGTGCGTTAGGTCCTCAGAAAGCGCTGGAAATAATAAATAGGCTTACGGCTTCTTTGCAAGTCAGACCTTTTGATTTTGTGAGGAAAGCTGAACCTACACAATTGCTTAATTTTATACAGAAGGAACATCCGCAAACAATTGCATTAATACTCTCATATCTTAAACCACAGCAAGCCGCAGCAGTATTATCAGCCCTTCCGCAAGATAAGCAGGCGGATGTAGCTAAAAGGATTGCAGTTATGGACAGGACATCACCTGAAATCATAAAAGAAGTTGAACGCATCCTTGAAAAGAATTTATCAACTGTTGTACTTGAAGATTATACCTTAACCGGAGGTATTCAAGCTATTGTAGATATATTGAACAATGTGGACAGGGGAACTGAAAAATTCATCATAGAATCATTGGAAGTAAGTGATGTAGAGCTTGCTGAAGAGATTAAGAAGCGCATGTTTGTCTTTGAGGATATAATAACTCTTGACAATAGATCAATACAAAGATTCTTAAAAGAAATCGACAATACTCAACTTGCCATTGCGCTCAAAGGTGCGGGTGAAGATGTAAGGAAAGTTATTTTTGCAAATATGTCAAAACGTATGGCTGATATCATCCGTGAGGATATGGACTACATGGGACCTGTAAGATTAAGAGATGTTGAAGAAGCTCAGCAAAAGATTGTTAATGTAATAAGAAGACTTGAGGAAATGGGAGAAATTGTTATTTCAAGAGGAGGAGGAGATGAGTTAGTTGTTTAGTAAAGTGATTAAAAACTGCAATATTTCTATAGGAACTCCTTTTATAGTGAAGGAGAACTTTGACGTAGAAAAATCCGGAAGCAATTTAAAAGAAAATACAATAAATGATGATTATTCACATGAATCCGGATATGAAACAGCAAATGTATACGCAAAAAGTATAATTGATGAAGCTGAAAAGCAAGCAAAAATTATAATAACGGAAGCAGAAAGAAAAGCCGCTGATATTCTTGAAAAGGCAGAAAAAGAAAGAACGAATATAAAGAAAGCTTTTGAATTGTCCAAAAAAAACGGATATGAAGAAGGCTATAGTGAGGGTTATAAAATTGGCTATGATGAAGGGCTTAGAAATGTTAAAGATGAGTACGAGCAAGAACTCAACCAGATAAGAATAATAAGAGAAAATGCCTTAGTGGAATATAAGGAACTTCTTGAAGGAGCGGAGAAGGAAGTTATAGATCTGGTTATCGATATAGTAAAAAGAGTGATAAATAAAGAGTTAACAAATAGAGAAATATTGCTGGGTATTATTAAAGATGCTTTTGATAAATGCCTGGAAGAAAAAGAAGCGACTTTGTGTTTGTCTCCTGACGATTATGATTATTACTCCGAAAGAATCGGAGACCTAAAACAAGTTGCAGGAAAAGTTATAAACCTACATTTAAAGAAAGATTCTTCATTGAAACCAGGCGGATGTGTTATTGAGACATCCCATGGAAGTATAAATGCAAGTGTTGAAAACAAGATAAAGAAAATAGAAGAAGCTTTTAAAGCTGCAGTCGGAGATACATAAACGAGCTTTACCCTTGTGTCCTTGCTCGAAAACGGAATACTTATTTGAGATAATTCAAACGAGGAGTATCCCTGTGCAATCCAAAATTAAAGAAGAGTATTCTCCCTTACTTTAAGGAGGATTTAGAAGTTGGCGGTTATCGATTTACAAAAGTACAGGACCTTATTAAATAAGATACCATTAATTGAGTATACAGGAAAAGTAACTAGGGTTGTTGGATTAGCAATTGAATCTGACGGACCTGAAGCAAATATCGGTGATATTTGTAAAATCCAATCCGTCAAGCAAGGTGAAGTAGTATATGCGGAAGTTGTTGGATTTAAAGATAATAAAGTTCTTTTAATGCCTTTTGGGAACATGAGAGGCATAGGTCCGGGAAGTACCGTAATCTCCGAAAGCAGAACTTTAAGTGTGAATGTCGGGGAAGGTTTAATTGGAAGAATACTTGATGGTCTTGGCAGACCGATGGATGATAAAGGTCCCCTTGATTACGAAACTGAATATCCTGTAGAAAATACCCCTCCCAACCCTTTGTTAAGGAAAAGGATAAGTGAACCTATGCCATTGGGTATTAAAGCGATTGACGGTTTGCTTACGGTAGGTAAAGGTCAAAGGATAGGTATCTTTGCAGGAAGCGGCGTTGGAAAAAGTACACTTATAGGAATGATAGCAAGAAATACCAAAGCAGATGTAAACGTTATTGCTTTGATCGGAGAAAGGGGTAGGGAAGTTAGGGAATTTATAGAAAAAGACCTTGGAGAAGAAGGACTCAAAAGGTCGGTCGTTGTTGTTGCTACTTCTGATCAACCTGCACTTGTAAGGCTAAAAGGAGCGTTTGTTGCTACTTCAATAGCAGAATATTTCAGAGACAAAGGAAAAGATGTATTGCTCATGATGGATTCCTTAACCAGGTTTGCAATGGCACAAAGGGAAATCGGCCTTTCAATAGGCGAACCGCCGGTTTCAAAAGGATATACAGCCTCAGTGTTCGGCATAATGCCAAAACTTTTGGAAAGGGCAGGAACTTCCGATAAAGGATCGATTACAGGTCTTTATTCCGTACTGGTAGAAGGAGATGATCTTACCGAGCCTGTAACTGATACAGCCAGAGGCATTTTAGATGGGCACATAGTTTTATCAAGAGAACTTGCAAATAGAAACCATTATCCTGCAATTGATGTATTAGCAAGTGTAAGCAGGGTTATGGGTGATGTGGTTACATTAGATCATATGAAACTGTCAAGGGAAATAAAAAAAGTAATGGCGGTCTATAAAAGTGCGGAAGACCTAATAAATATAGGTGCATATGTTAAAGGAAGCAATCCTGATATTGATTTTGCCATAGATCACAATAAAGCCATACTTGAATTTTTGCAACAGGAAATCACAGAAAATTTTGATTTTGATAAAATTATTGAAATGTTAAAAAAGGTGCTTGATTAATTATGAAATTTGAATTTCGGCTCAGACCTATACTTAACGTTAAAACGCAAAAAGAAGATATTTTGAAAATCGAAATGGCGAAGGCTCTTAGTATATTAAACAAAGAAACCAAAAAGCTGGAGCTAATGATTTCCGAATTAAGAAGCTATATGGTTGAATACAAAATGCTTTTGAAAAACGTATGTACAGCAAATGAGATTAGTAGTTATAACGCTTATTTTTTCAAGCAAAAAGAAAAGATAGAAACTCAACGGGAAATCGTAAATAAAGCGAAAGAAAATGCCGATAAAATACGAGAAGAGTTAATATCAGTGTCCAAGGAAAAGAAAATGCTGGAAAAGCTGGAAGAAAAAAAGAAAGAAGTTTTTAATAAAATGCTTCTTAGGAAAGAGCAAAAAATGGTTGATGAAATTGTCAGTTATAGACAAAATGTAGAACTTGTGGAGGTTAAGTAATGAAAAAAGTTAATGTAGGTAATATAATTTTTACTCTTTCAGCGCTTCTTACAGCATTGGCAATTATGGTCGGAATATTTGCAGGAGTTTATTACTTTATCATAAATAACAATATATACGGTCTTAGAGATAAATACGAAGAGGAAATAGCTAAAAGACCTTTATTAAGGTGGGCTTTACCGGAACCTGAAGATCCTGATGATCCCAAATACCTGACTGATAGGGAGCTTAGAGAAAGGTACATACAAATTAAGGAAGAAAGAGACAGGTTGATCAAGGAACTAGAACAAGCTAACCTGGAAATAAGTAATTTGCAAATATATAAAAATGAATATGAGAAGCTGTTGAAGGATATTGAAGAAGAAAGACTGCAATTGGAAGAACAAATGAGTTTAGTAATACAAGACAGGGAAGAAATACAAAAGATTGCAGCAAAAAATGACCCCCAAGGCTTTAAAAAATATTACGAATCAATAGATGCTGAAAAAGCAGCAGAAATCTACAGAGAAATCATGGAAGAAGAGAAAGACCGGAAACAAAAGAGAGATATCATACAAATATACGAGAACATGGATGAATCTGCTGCTGCCAATATATTTAATGAAATGGGGGAAGACAACATACATATAATAGTCGGGTTGTTATCTAACATGAAAAAGGATAATGCATCTGATATTTTAGCAGAAATGGATCCTTCTCTTGCATCCAAAATAACTGAAGAATTAGTTAAGAATTTTGGTTGGAAAAGCTCAGTAGAATAAAAAGCATACAACTAAATATAAGCAACTTATAAATTTAAAGATAATCTACAAATATAAAAGATGCGGAAAGGAGGTGAAAAAATGATTGCGGTAAATTTGTCGGGAATAATTGAACAAAAAGGCAAAATCTCCGGCTTTGAGTTATTTGGTTTTAATAAAGCATCAACATTGCTTTTCAGCGAAATTTTAGAACAACAGATAGGAAAGCAACAGAATGCGGGATACGGAAATAAAATCGTAACTCAAAGCAAAAAAGAATATTATATTGAAAAAATATGTAGAAAGCAAAGGAAGAAAGATTTAGACAACAATGAGAATAATACTTTGAATCCTACTACTTATCAATGCGCTACTTTTGAGAAGAATAACGGCGTTAATGACATTGATAATGTTGACAGACCTGAGAAAACCGAATTAGAAAAAATCGATTTTAAAGATGATGAAAGGCAGCATCAGGTCAGAATATCAGTCCCTCAGGTCAAAAACGGCAGAAAGCTCGAGGTAACCATTGAAGAGGTGAAAAAATTTCTAGAATTTCTTCAAGATAGTAATTTGCTTTCAAAAGATGTATTTACTGATGTTAAAAGTGTTACTGCAGAAGATATGCTTGGTGGATTTGAGTCTATTGAACCTATAAATACGGATGATATAAAGTTGCTCTTGGAAAGGCTTTTGGAAGGTATTGCACTCCAGGAAGAAGGTATCGAAAAATTGAAAGACATAATCAATACATCTTTGAACCAGATAACGCTGCCGGAAGTTGAAGCAGTTTATGACAATTTCATACCATCCCAAGAGAATAAAAATAATAGCAATTCTTTAGATTACAACTTAATGATTACCGAAGAGTTGCAAGAAGCCTATGAAAGTAGCGAGCTAAGTGAAAAAACAGTTATTAAGCTTTCAAGTATTAATCAAACGGGATTGGTAAAGCAAAATAAAAATCAAAAAACAGAAGATTCAAACCCAAGCATAATTCCGGAAAATGAAGGAGATTTGTCACTTGGGATGCCTGCTTTGGAAAATCAGACAATAGTTAATCTTCATAATCCTTCATACGAAGGATTTGAGGTATTTTATGATAGGTACGGTAATGCTTTTTACAATACCTTCCATGAAAGTAATACTGCATTAGCCGAACAGGACGTTAAAATAAAAACGGATATTTTTGCCGGTAATATTACAAAAGAAGATGTTATTTTGCAGGTTGTTGAAAAAGCAAAAACATATGTAGCCGGAGAAAAGTCAGAGATGCTGATTGAATTGAAACCGGAAATATTAGGAAAAGTTACGTTAAGAGTGTTAACTGAAAACGATATGGTAAAAGCTGAGTTTTATGCTGAAAATATCCATGTCAAAGAAATCCTGGAATCCAACCTTCAAATGTTGAAAGATGCTTTGACAAAAAGCGGATATACTGTACAAGAATTTAGTGTTACCGTACAAGATCAAAGGGCAGGCAGTAGCTTTTCATTTAACGGTAATAACAGGAATAATTGGAGTCCAAAAAACGGAAGCAAGGTTATTGATAATGTATCAGCAGTATCAATATCCGACAATTACCGGTTAGAAGAAGAGGATATTGCATTTGGTTACTTCGGTTTAACAGGAAACAAACTAAACTTAATGGCATGATGAGGAAGGAGAGTGATGTATATAAATGAATACACAAGCAGTTTACGGCAGTACTACGAGTTATGTACAAGGAAATGCTGATACTACCAGGAGCAGAAAACCCGGAGATCTCGGAAAGGATGATTTTCTTAATTTGCTGGTAACACAGCTTAAATATCAAGACCCTTTGAACCCTATGGAAGATAAAGAATTTGTAGCACAACTAGCGCAATTCACCGCACTTGAACAGATGTATAACCTGAATGGCTCATTGTCTGCTGTCAAAGCCTTTTCTCTTATCGGCAAACACATTACAGCTGAATTTATTGATGATACGACAAAAGAATTAAAGGTGGTACAAGGTGTTGTTCAAAGCGTCAAAGTAAGTTCAGGAGAGATTTATGCTGTTGTTGATGAAGTTGATGTTCCTGTTGATAAGGTAATCGAGGTTAAAGATGTTAAAGTAATTGACGCAGTTGAAGAAAGTGAAGTGAGCTTATGATATATGGATGGAATTATTTGAACAGGAATTTCTTAAATAATAACGTAAGCCAGATTTCCGGGCAGATTAGCAGAAAAATAAGTGAGAAAAGTTCTTTAAATACCGGAAGCTCCTGTAATATTTCTAATAATGAAAAATTAAACTTTAACAATATTCTTAACGATCAGATAAGCAGATTAACAGGTTTGAAGTTTTCAAAGCATGCGGAGATGAGGCTTCGTACCAGGAATATCAATCTATCAGGTACACAGCTTGAAAGGATTAGTCAAGCTGTAACAAAAGCAGAAGGAAAAGGAGTTAAAGATTCACTTATAATTGTGGATGACATTGCGCTGGTAGTAAGTGTTAAAAATAAAACCGTAGTTACGGTTACGGATAAGACCGAACTAAAAAATAATATTTTTACAAATATTGACGGAGCTGTAATAATATAAAATTTAAGGCCGGACCCTTATAGGGAGGCTGCCTATTCCGGAACGACGGAAGGAATAGATTTAAAGGAGGCAGATTATTATGATGAGTTCTTTGTATTCCAGTGTTTCTGGTTTAAGAGCACATCAAACCAAAATGGATGTAATTGGTAACAATATTGCAAATGTAAATACCGTGGGTTTTAGATCAAGTAGAGTTACATTTCAGGAAATATTTAGCCAAACTTTAAGGGCAGCAACTGCACCTGATCCGGTTACCGGCAGAGGAGGAAGCAATCCCATGCAGGTAGGATTGGGTATAAATGTGGGATCTATAGATACCAATACTAACAGAGGAAGCTTACAAAGGACAGATAATATAACAGATCTTGCTATTAACGGTAATGGTTTCTTCATCGTCAAAGGCTCAAATGCTGATGAATTCAGGTTTACAAGAGCAGGAAATTTCCATGTGGATGAAATGGGAAATCTTGTTACATCTGATGGCATGTTAGTTTATGGTTGGTTGGATTACGGCGGAAGAATGCAGGATGACGGGACATTTGTATTTGATGTTAATAAGCCTGTAGAGCCTATAAATATTTATTACGACAGTTATAATAACAATAAAAAGGTAACTGCTGCAAAGGCAACAGAAAACATATCGTTGTCAGGGAATTTAAATGCAGCAAGTGAAGTTATCGATACCGATGATGATCCTCAATTAATAGTTCCCATGCTGGTTTATGATTCCCTTGGAAATGAGTATGAAATAACAATGGAATTTAGAAAAACTCAGGTTTCAGGAACACCGCCTGTTACAACGTGGACATGGAATATTAACGGAGGAAGCCTTGCAACAACTGCTACCGGAACTATAAGGTTCGATGCTGAAGGCAAAATAATTTATGACCCCGATAACCCAGATCCCGAAGTAACACCTAGTGTTACATTTCAACCAGGTGATACCGTAGGTTCCGCAAGCTTTCAGGTGACATTTGATTTAAGAAAACTTACAATGTATTCAGGTATTGGCAATTCCGTCAAGCCCATAAGCAACGACGGATATCCGTCGGGCGTTCTTTTGTCATACAGCATCGGCTCTGACGGTATGATAATAGGGGTTTATTCAAACGGTAAACAAATGCCGCTAGGTTTGATAGCATTAGCTGAATTTGACAATCCGGCAGGTCTTGCGAGAGGAGGAAGTAATACTTTCGTTCAAACTACTAACTCGGGAATTTTTATAAATGGAGTAAAAGCCGGCACAGGCAGTGCAGGTACCATACTTTCAGGAACCCTTGAAATGTCAAATGTTGACCTTGCAAATCAGTTTACTGAGATGATAGTAACTCAAAGAGGGTTCCAGGCAAACAGCAGGATTTTGACAACAATAGACGAAATGCTACAGGAAGTAACTAATATAAAAAGGTAAACCTTTAGAAACTCCATAAAATGTTATTAAGGGACACTCACTTACTGTAGCATATAAAGCAAATGTATTTAATTGGCAAGAGTGTCCCTTATAATAGGAAAGGAAGGCAGCAATGATTGAATTAACAAGACTTGATGATTCCATTTTTGTTATAAATTGTGAATTAATAGAAACAATAGAAGAAACACCTGATACTGTTATCTCAACCACAAGCGGTAAAAGATACATAGTAAAGGAAAGTATTGATGAAATCATAGAAATGGTTATAAAATATAAAAGAAAAATTTTTAGCGGAATATGTAAAGAACAAATATAATTTGTAGAATAAAAAAGATTTAATATAATAGTGGGGGGCATTAAATTTGGCTAATAAAAGCAGTTTTATTGCATTGATTGTTATAATCGCTATTTTAACTGTTTCTGTTGCCGTATTAGTAGGGTATATATTTGTAGTTGGGGGTGCACAGCAGACTTATATAACATCTGAAAACTCCAGGAACTCAGCAAATCTTACAACGCGCCCTCCTGATGAAAAGTTGGGAACTAAAAAACTTTACGATGAATCACAATACTTCGTTTTAAAAAGTACAGAAACCTCAAGATTGTCATTTATTAGAGTTGCAATAGATATTAGGTTTTATAAAAAAGTTAAAGGTATAAAAAATTGCGAAGAAAAAATCAACAATTTTGAAAGTGAAATAAAAGAGCTTATTGGTACATATTTTCAAAATGTTACATTAGATGAAGTAAAAGATATCGAATTTAAGTCAAAAACCAAGGAAGAACTGAAAACTCAAATAAATGATTTGTTAAATTCAAGCGAATCAACTTATAGTGAAATCGTTTATGATGTAGTGTTTTATGATTGGTTTTATCAATAAGCTGGGGAGGTGAGAAGTTTGGGAGAAATTTTAACACAAAGTGAGATAGACGAATTGCTGCGGGCATTGAACACCGGTGAACTTGATGTAAAAGAAATAAAAGAAGCGACTGAGGAAAGGAAAATAGTAAAATATGACTTCAGCAGACCCAGCAAGTTTTCAAAAGATCACCTGAGAGCTCTAAAAAACATATATGAAAATTATGCAAGGCTGATAACCAATTTTTTAACAGGTTATTTAAGAGCATTAGTACAGATGGATGTAGTTGAAGTCCAAGCTTTAACCTATTATGATTTCATAGGATCAATTTCTAACCCTGTAGTATTGCCAATAGTTAAGTTTGCTCCGTTAGAAGGCAGCATTGTTTTGGAAATGACTCCCAAAATTGCTTTTACTTTTATTGACAGGGTTTTAGGCGGACGTTTTAATACTGTCGAAGAACAAAGGGATTTTACGGAAATTGAACTTGCTATAATTGAAAGAATAATTATTCAAATGTTAAATATTATGAAAGAACCTTGGAATGATATTATCCAGTTAAGGCCTGTACTGGAAAAAATAGAAACCAATACCCAATTTGCACAGATAATTTCACCAAATGAAATAGTAGCATTGGTAACTTTTGATGTAAGAGTTTCCGATGTACAGGGTATGTTTAACATATGCATACCGTATATAACTGTTGAACCAATAATATCAAAATTGAACACCAGGTACTGGTTTGCAAGCATAAAAAAGCAGCCTGATGAGTATGCCCAAAAATTGATACAAGCTAAAATATCAAAAACTAAAGCACCTGTTAGGGCAATTCTGGGCAATACAAAGATAACGGTTTCAGATTTGTTGGAACTGCAAGTTGGGGATGTATTACCTCTGAATAAGAGCATTAATGAAGAAATCGACGTTTTTGTAGCTGATTTACATAAATTCAAGGCTAAACCCGGAGTTAGGAAAAACAGGCTTGCAATAAAAATTACATCATTGGTCGGAGAGGAGGATTAATTAAATGGAAAATTCTCTGTCGCAAGCTGAAATTGATGCTTTACTAAAAGGGATATCTACATCTGATATAGATAAAAATTTAAAACAAGAAAAAGAAGAAGAGTTGAGTCCGGAAGAAATAGATGCAATAGGTGAGATTGGAAATATATCTATAGGAACTTCCGCAACAACTTTATTCGCATTGCTAAATCAGAAAGTTCTTATTACTACACCTAAAGTAAGAGTTACTAATTGGGAACAACTTTCAAAAGAACATACCCTTCCGTATGTAGCTGTTACGGTAAGATATACCAGCGGTTTGGAAGGTGCTAACCTTTTAATATTAAAGGAAGATGATGTTAAAATCATTACAGATTTGATGATGGGTGGGAAAGGAGAGGTTCAGGAAGGTGAACTTACAGAATTACATTTAAGTGCAATAAGCGAAGCAATGAACCAGATGATTGGTTCCGCAGCTACATCATTGTCCCAAATGTTTAGCAAAAGAATTAATATATCTCCACCCACGGCTTTTATTATAAGATTTAGTAATCAGCAAGTTTACGAAGATTTTGGAGATGAGCCTATTGTTAAAATTTCATTTAGAATGATAGTGGGAAATTTATTAGATAGTGAAATGATGCAATTAATGCCCCTATCTTTTGCAAAAAGTCTGCTGCAAAGCCTTTTTGCAAATAGTAAGAGTTTAATGATGGGAAAACAACCTGCAGAAGTTACAAAAAGTGAAGAAACGAAATACGAAGAAGATCGGAAGGATAACGGCAGTCATTCTTCAATAGGAAATATTAATATTGATATGTCAAAGGGAGAATATGGTGAACACATAGATCATCGTCAAGAAAAAGGACAAAACGAAACAATAAAAGTGCAACCTGTAAAGTTTAAACCTTTTGAAGAAGAGAACAATTTGCCGAGTGATAATCATAGTATCGAAAACATTGATTTGGTAATGGATATTCCGTTAGTAGTAACTGTTGAGCTTGGAAGGACTCAAAAGCTTATAAGAGAAATATTGAGTTTTAATAACGGAACTGTAATTGAGTTGGACAAGTTGGCAGGAGATCCTGTTGATATATATGTTAATGAAAAGAAAATAGCAAAAGGTGAAGTGGTTGTAATTGATGATAGTTTTGGTGTGAGAATTACGGATATTGTAAATCCTTCAAAGAGGATTTAGATTAAAATACTACTAATTTTATTGTTTAAGAATACAATACAATGTTATACAGATGAGGAGGATTTAACATGGCTATAAACATTTTAATAGTAGATGATGCAGCTTTTATGAGAATGATGATAAAAGATATTCTTGTAAGAAACGGTTACAATGTAATAGGTGAAGCTGAAAACGGTAAGAAAGCCATTGAAAAATACAAGGAACTAAATCCCGATCTGGTAATAATGGATATCACTATGCCTGAAATGGATGGCATACAAGCAGTCAAAGAAATAAAAAAGATAGATCCAAAAGCTACAATTATAATGTGTTCAGCCATGGGACAGCAAGCAATGGTTATAGAATCAATCCAGGCAGGAGCCAAAGATTTTATTGTAAAGCCTTTCCAAGCTGACAGAGTTATAGATGCTATTAGAAGAGTTGCCGGCTAGAGAGTGATTATGCTTTTATAAAATCAGCGGGAAAGCAAAAGCTTAATGGGGAGTTTGTATGCTTGAAAAGTTTTTTTATATAATAGGTTTGCTACTGATAATAATTTTTGTTTTTTACTTAACTTATGTAACTACCCGGTTTATAGGAAGCAAGGCAGGAATTACAAAGATTAATACCAAGAAAAAGCATCTGAAAATTATTGAAACAATGTGCTTAGGAAGGGATAAATACTTGTATTTAATAAAAGCAGGTAATAAATATATACTGTTATCCTCTTCGAACAAAGGAATAGAAACAATAAGTGATATTGAAATTGAAGAGGATGCGGAACAAAGAAATGAAGCAGATTATGTGGAAAGGATTCATGCACCGGCAACTTTTAAAGAAGTTATCAACTATTATTTAAGTAAAACCTTTTACATGGATGACAGAAAAGAAATAAACAAAGAAAAAACAGGCCGTGTTGAAAATGAAAAGTGAAGTTATGAAACTAATGAAAAAAGAAAATATAAAGAAACAAGATACAATAATGAATAAAAAACAAATAAAAAGAAAAATATTTTTTTGGGTAATAGTGGTAACAGTTGCTCTTTTGCCTGCTTTAAATGTTTTTGCAGAGCCGCTTTTTCCTTTTGATTTTCTATTCGACTTAAATAATGAATCATCTGAAACACAGCAGTTTTCTACCACTATACAAATATTAATTTTAATAACCATACTTTCCTTGGCGCCGGCAATAATAATCATGATGACTTCTTTTACCAGGGTAGTTATAGTACTTTCATTCTTGAGAAATGCTTTAGGTACGCAACAAATGCCTCCAAACCAGGTAATAATCGGAATCGCCTTATTTCTTACAATATTTATTATGCAGCCTGTGTATAAAGAAATAAACGAAAAGGCATTAGTACCTTTTGAGAATGAAAATATAAATCAAACTGAAGCTCTTAACATATCAGGTGATATCATCAAAAAATTCATGCTTGAACAGATAAGAAGTGAAGATGACCTTGCGCTCTTTGTATCTTTGAGTGATATACAAACTCCCGTAGATCCTGAAACTCTTCCCCTTACAATAGTAATTCCTGCTTTTTTACTTAATGAGTTAACGATAGCTTTTAAGATGGGATTTATGATATATATTCCATTCTTGATAATTGACATGATAGTATCGAGTACACTTATGTCCATGGGTATGATGATGCTTCCGCCTTCTTTAATATCATTACCGTTTAAGGTATTGTTATTTATCCTTGTAGGAGGATGGAACTTGGTAGTAGAGTCTATTTTAAGAAGTTTTGCAAGGTGATTCAATGTACAAATTTAAACATTAATGTACAAATTTAAACATTTTGATTATAACAAGAAAAATGTAATGAGTTAAAAAGAAAGGGGATTGATAAATGGAGCTGGGTACGGTTACAAACATTGTTCAGCAAGCACTTTTAACAGTATTATATGTCGCAGCTCCCATACTGTTGTTGAGCCTAATAGTAGGATTAATAGTCAGCGTATTCCAGGCTGCCACTCAAATTCAGGAACAAACGTTGGCTTTTGTCCCGAAAATATTATCAGTTATAGCTGCAATACTCATTTTCGGCCCCTGGATGCTCAATAAACTTATTACTTTTACGAGGGGACTATATCTGAACATTGGTGAGTTTATAAAGTAAACCGACAGTATAAAAAGGGGTTGAGAAAAATACCAGAATTGTATATAATTGAAATATTTTTTTTAGTTTTTATGAGAATGACGGGTTTCTTTTTGATTAACCCGTTATTTGGTAGACAAAATGTACCTCAATACATAAAAATAGGATTTTCATTTTTGATTGCAATAATAATGTATAATACCATTGACATATCAGGTTTTAGCAGCGTAGGCGGTGTATATAGTTACGTACAAGATATCGTAATAGAGTTTTTGACAGGGCTTATTTTAGGTTTTATTTCATACGCAATATTTACTGCAATATATGTAGCCGGCCAGCTTATAGATATGCAAATTGGTTTTGGAATGATTAACATACTGGATCCCGTAAGCAATATACAGGTGCCATTAACCTCAAACTTCTATTTTATTATGAGCATGGTTGTGTTTTTATCGCTTAATGGGCATCACAGCTTGATAAAAGGCTTGTTTGAAAGTTATAAACATATACCTTTAGGTAGCGCGAATTTAGGTAGTGAAGTAGTAAGCAAAGCAGTGGAAGTGTTCGGAAATGTTTTAGAAATAGGATTTCAAATAGCTGCACCTGTTACGGCTGCGATTATTATAACAGAAATAGCATTAGGGGTTGTTTCCAGGACCATACCTCAATTTAACCTGTTTGTCGTTGGTATACCTTTGAAAATAGCCGTGGGTCTTATTATTATAATTGTGACCATTCCAATATTTATGGAATTGTTGGGCTCACTTTTTTCTGACACGTACAAAATCATGATAGAAATTATGAATGAGATGGCTAAGGAGACCGGAGGATAATGGAGGTTAATAAAATTAACATAATTGTGGACCTTCAATTATTTGCCGAAGACAAGGATGCAAAAACTGAAAAAGCAACGCCAAAAAGAAGGCAGGATGCGAGGAAAAAGGGTCAAATTTTTCAGAGCAGGGAAATCACATCGGCATTGGTACTGATATCCGTATTTTTGGGACTTAAAGCGCTGAAAAGTAACATATACGGTGAGTTCAAAATTTTGACTCAAAGAGTGTTTACACAATTCATTGATACGGATGAGTACTTTACACAAAATGGTATTTGGAGATTAACAGTCGATGTTTTAAGAAGTTTTGCAATTATAGCAGGTCCTATTATATTAATATCTCTTGCGGTAGGTTTTGTAAGTTCCTATTCACAAGTAGGCTTTTTGTTTACAACCGAAACTCTTAAGATAAAACTAGGTAGAATCAATCCCCTTCTGGGATTAAAAAGGATGTTTTCGCCCAGAGGGCTTATTGAGTTATTAAAGGCTTTTGTTAAAATTATAATTGTTGGTTATGTTACCTACTCCAGTTTAAATAATGAGACAACAAATATACTTGTTTTAATGAAAATAGGCGTAAATGAAACAGGTATATATATTATAGATACAGCAATAGTCACTGCTCTAAATATTTGTATAGCTTTGGCAATTTTCGGTTTTATAGATTACGGTTGGCAATGGTGGGAATATGAAAGGAATTTAAGAATGACCAAAGAGGAAATTAAAGAAGAATACAAGCAAATAGAAGGAAATCCGGAGATTAAATCAAGAATTAAACAAAAGCAAAGGCAAATGTCCATGAGGAGAATGATGCATGAAGTACCAAAAGCAGATGTAATAATTACCAATCCTACTCACATAGCAGTAGCGATGAAATATGATGCAACAATTGATGAAGCTCCTGTAGTTGTAGCAAAAGGAGAAGGATACATAGCTATGAAAATAAAAGAAATTGCAAAGGCCAACAATATAGAAATTGTAGAGAATAGGGAGCTTGCCAGAACAATTTATGAAACCGTAGATATAGGTGAAGCAATACCACCGGAATTATACCAAGCAGTTGCAGAGATTCTAGCATATGTATACAGTCTAAAAAATGCAAATGTAAGGGGAGGAGTATAAAACATAATGAAGATTCAAGGTTTATCCGTTCCTATAGTTATAATCATCATAGTGCTGGTTTTTATTCTCCCAATACCCGGAGGAATACTTGATGTGCTTCATGCTGCCAACATAATGATATCTACAATAATACTATTGAATACCATATATATTAGAGATGCTGAGGAATTGTCCATATTCCCAACTCTACTCGTCATTACTACAATTTTCAGGTTATCAGTCAATGTAGCGGCAACAAAACTAATACTTTCAGACGGAAGTGCAGGAAGGGTTATTGAGGGATTCGGAAACTTTGTTGCCAGAGGCAATATGGTAGTTGGTTTTGTTATTTTCATCATAATTGTAATCGTTAATTTCCTTGTCATAACAAAAGGTGCAGAAAGAATAGCGGAAGTAGCTGCAAGATTTACTCTTGATGCCATGCCGGGTAAACAAATGGCAATAGATGCTGATTTAAACAGCGGTTTGATAAACGAAGAAGAAGCAAAAGAAAGAAGAAAAAAGGTGCAAAAAAGTGCAGATTTTTACGGGGCTATGGATGGAGCGACAAAATTTGTCAAAAACGATGCTATTGCAGGAATTGTTGTAGCCCTTGTTAATATTGTGGGCGGTTTAATTACAGGAATGCTCATGAGAGGCGAGAGCTTCCAGGAAGCTTTAGAAACTTATGCACTGCTTACAATAGGAAACGGTTTGGTTTGCCAGATACCTGCCCTGATGATCTCCACCGCAACCAGTTTTGTAGTAACAAGATCAGCATCAGACACGGAAATCGGTGATGAACTGTTAAGGCAGTTGTTTAACAATTATAAGGTTTTGTATATTGCAGCGGTTTTAAGTTTCATATTGTCCTTTTTCCTCACAAAAATACCTTTTTGGATTCTTACAGCATTGTTTATATACTTAGGATATGTGTTATCCAAGAAACAAAAGCAAGAACCAATAACGGAAGAAGAAGAACAAGAGATACAAGCTGAAGAAATCAGGAAACCTGAAAACGTTATGGGTCTATTACAAATAGATCCACTCGAATTGGAATTTGGCTACGCCCTTATACCTTTAGCCGATGCAAGCCAAGGAGGAGATCTTTTAGACAGGGTTGTCATGATAAGAAGGCAACTTGCACTTGAATTGGGTATTATTGTACCCATAATAAGGCTTAGAGATAATATTCAGTTAGGTCCGAATGAGTATGTAATAAAAATCAAAGGAGTTGAAGTTGCAAGAGGAGAGCTGATGCCTGATCACTATCTGGCTATAAATCCCGGTACAGTAGATAAGGAAATTGAGGGAATAAAAACAACTGAACCTACCTTTGGGTTACCTGCGCTCTGGATTGCACAAAGTCAGACCGACAAAGCCGAAGTTGCGGGATATACCGTAGTCGATCCACCTTCTGTGATCACTACCCACTTGACAGAGGTCATAAAACAAAATGCTCATTTACTTCTTGGAAGGCAAGAGGTGCAATCCCTTATTGATAATGTAAAACAGAATTATCCTGTAGTTGTAGATGAATTAGTTCCAAAACTATTGACAATTGGAGAAATTCAGAAGGTTCTTGCCAATCTGTTAAAAGAAGGCGTGTCCATCAGGGATATGGTCACCATTCTTGAAACGCTCGGCGATTATGCTCCTATAACAAGAGATACTGATGTACTCACCGAATATGTAAGACAGGCTTTAGGACGTTCAATAACGAAGAAATACTTTGAAGGCAATAAATCTACGGTTATTACGTTGGATCCTGAGGTGGAACAAACTATCATGAACTCCGTGCAGAAGACGGAAACCGGCTCATACATAGCTTTGGAGCCAAGTATTGCAAATAGGATTATTAACAGTTTGTCCAAACAGATACAGAAGTTTGCGGAAATAGGACAGCAACCAGTAGTACTGACATCACCAATAGTAAGAATGTATTTTAAGAAATTCACTGAACATGTCATACCGGGGCTTGTTGTTCTCTCATATAACGAGCTAGATCCAAATATGGAAATACAGACTATAGGGATGGTGAGTATTTAACAAATGAAAATTAAGAAATACACAGCCAGCACAATCCAGGAAGCAATGTTGAAAGTTAAAATGGATTTAGGTAAAGATGCGTTAATAATAAATACAAGAAATATACGGGGAAAAGGATTTTTTAAATTTTTTAAAAAACCAACTGTTGAAGTAATTGCTGCAGTAGATGAGCAAAAGTCTTCTTCAATTGAAATTCAAGACGCTGCAAATTTTCGGGAAGCCTTAAATAAGCAAAGTGCATCTGTAATTAAAATGCAAAACCAAACTAGGCTGGATTTGCTTGAGAGTAAATTCAACAGTATGGAAGAAACTCTTAAGAACATATATACACAAATAAAAAAAATATCAGATGAATCTATTGATAATTCTTCAACAAGCAATTGTAAAAAGAGCAAAAAAGGTTTACCTCAATTATTTTACGACAATCTTATAAAAAATGAAGTTGATGCTGATATAGCAAATGAATTAATTTCGCAGGTGTGTGAACAACTTGGAGATAATGACAGTGTAAATGATTTTATTAACACATTATATAAAAAGGTTACAAGCCTAATAGGAAAGCCTTCTACTATTAGTCTCGAACATTCCAAAAAACCGTATGTTGTTATATTTGCCGGACCTACAGGTGTTGGAAAGACTACAACTATTGCCAAATTGGCAGCCCATTATTATTTGAGTTACAATAAAAAAGTTTCAATGATTACCGCAGATACATATAGAATAGCAGCCGTGGAACAATTAAAAGTATATGCTGACATCCTAGGTATACCCCTTTCCATAGTACGTTCGCCTGGCGAGATGAAAGAAGCAATAAAAAACTTTGAAGATTCAGACCTGATTCTCATAGATACTGCAGGACGAAGTTACAGGGATACCAGCAGCTTTGAAGAAATTAAACAAACAATAAATGCAGCAGACGCTGACGAAATATATATAGTGCTCAGCATGACGATGAGCACAAGAAACTGCAAAGAAGTTTTGGAAAACTATAAATTCCTTAATAACTATAAGATTATTTTTACAAAATATGATGAAATTTCAGCGCCGGGAATAATTTTAAATACATTGTATTATGCAAGAAAGCAAGTTTCATACATAACTACAGGTCAAAACGTACCAGATGATATTGAAGTTTTCGATACTGACAAAATAGCAAAAAAGATTATAGGCAATATCAACTAGTTACGAGGGGTATGGAAAAAATGAGGGATCAGGCTGAAAGGCTTAGAGAGATCATTGACAACTTGAAAAAAAATCAAAAAATGAGGAGCAGCTTAAAAGAGGCAGAAATGAGTATGGCAAAAACGGCAGCAGAGGACAAATCGGCCAGGATAATTACAATTACCAGCGGTAAAGGTGGTGTAGGTAAAAGCAATATTGCTGTTAATATGTCTATTGCATTAAGTAACATGGGATTTAAAGTAGCCTTAATTGACGGGGATCTGGGGCTTGCTAATGTTGATGTGCTTTTGGGAATTTCGCCGGAGTATTCCATGGCAGATATTTTGCATTGCAATAAAAGCATTATGGAAGCATTATGTGAAGGACCCGGTGGTATAAAATTTTTATCCGGCGGGTCAGGTATTGAAGAGTTGGTAAAATTGAACAAAGAACAACTGGAAAAATTTATTGGTAATATAGGAATTCTGGACAGTTATTTTGATATAATAGTCGTTGATACGGGAGCAGGAATATCAGACAATGTGTTAAGCTTTGTTATGGCCTCGGACGAAGTGATTATTGTTACTACACCTGATCCAACTGCAATTATGGATGCTTACGCATTAATAAAAGTGATTTCTTCAAGAAGCAAAGATAAGGATATTAAAGTAATCGTTAACAGAGCCGAAAATGTCGGTGAAGCCAATAATGTACTTGAAAAACTCGTAATGGTTTCGGACAAGTTTTTAAAAATGAAGGTTTCACCATTAGGATTTGTTCTGTATGATGAAAGCGTAATAAAAGCCGTAAAATCCCAAATTCCGTTTTTAACAAGTAACCCTAACAGTGTAGCATCGAAGAATATCAGAAAAATAGCTGATAAATTGATTAACAGTGGGGCATATGCAGAGGGTGAAATAAAAAACAGCGGCATAAGGGACTTTATAAATCGTGTATATAGTTTTTTAAAAAATTGATTTCACTTACTTATCTGGGAGGGTCTTCGACTAATGCAGATTAAAGATATAAAAACCGGAACAAAACTGAATCTGGAAATTTACGGCGATGATAATCAAAAAAATGATAAAACTCTAGTCAGCCAATTTGAATACAGTGAAGGAAATAATTACGTGGTTTTTCAGACGCCCGTGTACAAAGGAGTTTATTTTAATTTGCGCATAAATACTTTATTGAATGTGATATTTGTGCATAAAGATAAAGTTTACTCATTCAGAGGAGTAGTTGTTAAAAAATTTACAGTGAATGAATTGCCTTTTGTGAAAGTAGAAGTAATAAGTGAAATTGTGAATATTCAAAGACGAAGTGACTATAGGTTGGAATGCACCTTGCAGATTAAATATAGGGAAGTTGAATTAGAAGGTTTAAAACTTATACCCAAAAAGGAAGAATTTACATCCACCTGGACTGTTAACATAAGCGGTGGAGGGATATGTATAGTTTTAAACGAAGAATTACCCGTGAATACATATTTAGAGTGTGTTGTTGACTTGGAAGAAAACCTTAGTGTAGGATTTATTGGAAAGATTGTAAGGATTGAGAAAATTGAAGATGAAAGTGCTTATTATAAATATAGAGCAGGGATGTCCTATCAAGTAATTAATAATAAAGATAGGGAAGCAGTTATAAAATTTATCTTTAAGGAACAACGTAAGTTAAGGCGCAAAGGAATTATTTAAGTTTACTCAAGGCTGTAAAGCCCATATATAAGTCTAAAATGTATGTTGAGGTGATATAGCATGAATTCAGAGATGAATACTAATAAGTATCTAGAAGTTTTTATTGAAGAAGCAACGGAAAATCTACAAAATTTAAATCAGGCTCTTCTTGAATTAGAAAACAATCCTGAAGAAGAAGTGATTAATAGTATTTTTAGGATTGCCCATACATTAAAGGGAATGTCAGCAACGATGGGCTTTACAAAAATGTCAAAATTAACGCACAGAATGGAAGATGTTTTTCAGGAAGTCAGAAACAATAAAATCAAGCTGGATTCTGATAAGATAGACATTTTATTTAACAGCTTAGACGCCCTTGAAAGCTATCTGAAAAACATCGTTAACCACGGTTTTGAAGGTGAAGAGGAATATGATCACATAATTGAAGCTCTTGAAAGTTTTAAGAACAAAAAAGAAGAATTTACACATGTTACAAAAGAAGAAACTCCTTTTACAAAAGAACAATCACAAATAACAAAACTAAATATATACGAAGTTGACGTCATAAAGAAAGCATATGAGATGAATTTAAAAACATATTACATAACCGTCAACCTGGATAAAGGTTGTGTGTTAAAATCAGCAAGAGCATATATTATATTCCAGGTATTAGAAAAATATTCGGAAATAATAAGAACAGAGCCACCGGTTGAAGATATTGAAGATGAAAAATTTGAATTCAGTTTTTCTGTCCTTATTATTTCCAAGTATCCTGCGGAATCTTTACACAAAGAGTTAATGTCAGTAGCCGAAGTGGAAAGCATTAATATAACAGAGCTTACAAAAGAAAATACCGTTCTCGATACTGAAAATACAGCCTTGATCAGTCGCGGTGCCAAAAAACAGGAACCTAAAGGTAATAATTTTCAAAGCATCAAAACTAAAGATTCAACAATCAAGGGCGGAATTGGAATTAAAGATAAATATGCAGAAAAAATAAAGGCAAATACAATTAAAACTGTTAGGGTAGACATTCAAAAGCTTGATGTATTGCTTAATCTTGTAGGAGAATTGATCATACAAAAATCAAGATTGGAAGAACTTTATGACGGTAAGAATCAAGCTTACCAGGAGGCAGTTCAATATCTGGAGAGAATTATTACCAGTTTGCATGAAGCCATTATGAAAGTTAGAATGGTACCTATCGAAACGGTTTTTAACCGCTTCCCGAGAATGGTAAGAGATTTATCTAAAAAATTGAACAAAGAAATAGAGTTGAACATGTCAGGTGAAGAAACCGAATTGGACAGGACTATTATTGATGAAATCGGAGAACCGATAGTACATTTGTTAAGAAATTCAATAGATCATGGTATTGAAAATCCTGAAGAACGCCTTGCCAAAGGAAAATCCAGAAAGGGACATGTTGACCTGAAAGCTTACCAAGAAGGTAACAACGTTATTATAGAAGTTGCGGATGACGGAGAAGGCATTAACATTGAAAAAGTAAAACAAAAGGCAATTGAAAAAGGAATGGTAACTTTTGACGAAGCTTCAAATATGTCCAAAAATGAAGTAATAAATCTTTTATTTAAACCGGGAATGAGCACAGCTAAAGTTATTAGTGACATATCCGGCCGAGGTGTAGGACTTGATGTTGTAAAAACCAAAATTGAATCTTTAGGTGGAGCCGTAGAAGTAGAGAGTGAAATAGGTGTAGGTACCCGATTTATAATCAAGTTACCATTGACCCTTGCCATGATACAAGCTTTATTGGTATATGTTGGAGGAGAAAGATATGCTATTCCACTTGGCAGCATAATGAAAATTGTGAAAATAAAATCGGAAGAAATCAAGCTTGTGCAAAAGAGAGAAGTTATATTCCTTAATGACAGTATTGTACCGTTAATTCGGCTGAATAAAGTACTGGAATGCCCAAATGAGAGTGAAAACGGAAATATAATCACGGCGGTTGTCATCAATAAAGGCGGAAAGCTGTTTGCCCTAGCTGTAGACAGTCTAATAGGCCAGCAGGAAATAGTAATAAAAAATTTAGGAAAATATCTTGCAGGTCTTAAGTTTATTTCCGGCGGAACAATCCTCGGCGACGGTAATGTTGCATTGATTCTTGATATTAATTATATTGCAGCCTCTTAAGGTGATATTGGTAGGATACATTTAAGTTTATTAGGAGGATACACTTAAGTTAAGGTAAGAAAGGAGTTTTGGAAATGGTGAATATATATAACACCAAAATAAATAAAGATACAGGCGTGAACACGAACAATGATAAAACAATAAAGGTTTTATCCTTTGTACTTGATGATCAGGAATACGGAATAGATATAAATTACATAACCACGGTTATTGAGAATGATTATTCAATCACAAGAGTTCCGGGAACACCTAAATTTATAAAAGGTGTCATTAATTTAAGGGGTGATATAGTACCTATAATGGAATTAAGAAACAAGCTTAAGCTTCCTCCTGTAGAAGATACCATTGATACAAAAGTTATTGTTGTAGATTTTAACGAGGTTCTGCTTGGCATTAAGGTAGATAAAGTTAATGAAGTTATTGAAATACCCAAGAGCTCGTTTGAACCTTTATCAAGCATATCCGATGATGAAAATTTGGAGTACTACCAAGGTATCAGCAAGGTAGGAGACAAAATAATAATTTTAATTGATATTGAAAAAATCATTGAAATCTGAGTTTTAATAGGGGGCTGATACAAAAATAATGGATAAAATTGATTTTAATAAACTGAGCAGCTATCAATTGGATGTTTTGAAAGAAGTGGGAAATATAGGTGCCGGAAATGCTGCAACAGCACTTTCAAAGCTTTTGAAAAAGAAAATAACAATGTGTGTTCCAAATGTTAGAATTATGGAGTTTAAAGAAGTCAGCTACATGCTTGAGAATGCGGAAAAACCCGTTATAGGAGTGCTGATACAGATAGTAGGTGATTTCTCAGGGTATATACTTATCATTCTGGAATATGAAACAGTTGGTTTGTTTTTGAATAATCTGGCCGAAAGCACCTCCATTAGATTTGACAGTCCGGGAGAAGAATTTGAATTTTCGGAAATGGAATTGTCAGCTTTGAAAGAGGTAGGTAATATATTGGCAGCTTCTTATCTTTCCGCTTTAAGTGACTTAACCGGGTTAAGAGCGTGTACTACAGTACCTTCAATAGCTATCGACATGGCAGGATCCATACTTAGCTTTCCTGCTATAGAAATGGGAAAATTTTGCAGTAATGTTATGTATATAGAGGCAGGTTTCTATGAAGGTACTAACAGAATAAAAGGTGATTTTATTTTAATTCCTGCACTTGAAGCTTTCGAAGTATTATTAAAAGTATTGGGAGCAAGTGAATCATGACTATGACGGTTAATATAGGAATGGCAGAACTTAAAGCATTAAATCATCCTGGAATTCTCATTACACTTGGATTGGGTTCTTGTGTGGGCGTAGCATTGTACGACAGAAAAACTAAAGTTATAGGGCTGGCACATATAATGCTGCCATCGAGTGCAAATGTAAAAAAAATAGACAACGAGGCGAAATTTGCCGATACAGCGATAGTAAAGTTGTTAAATGACATGTATAAGCTTGGTGCCAGTAAAGAAAATATTGTGGCTAAACTTGCCGGAGGTGCCCAGATGTTTACACTTAATAATAATTCTGATATTATAAGAATTGGTGAAAGAAATATACAAGCTGCTAAAGAAAAACTGGCTGAATTAGGGATAGATGTTGTTGCTGAAGATACAGGAGGAAATTTCGGTAGAACAATAGAGTTTTATTCTGATGACGGAAGTCTTAAGATAAAAAGATTGGGATATGGGATAAAAATAATTTGAACTGGAGGAAGTATGTTGTATGGAGTATTTGAAACGGTTCCCATATATGTTGGCTATTTTTATGAGTTTATTGGTAGGAATTATCAGCTATATTTCTAATATTGAAAAAAATGAAATTTATACAAGAATGATAGCGTGTATAATAGTATTTTATTTCATTGGTTTGTTTATCAGGTATTTTGTTTGTAGTTTGCAAAAAGATATACAAATAAAAGTACAGGATGAAAAAACAAATAATAAAAGTAACATCCGAAAAAGTGGAGATATTAATACTTCAAAAGAAAACGATGAAAACGAATGGACAAATTTACACGAGACGGTAGAAAAAGTAGGTGAATAGCAATGACTACTTTAGAAGAACAAAGCAGGCTTTGGAAGATTTACGCGGAAACAAAAGATCCAAAGATACGGGAAAAATTAATACTTGAGTACTTGCATTTGGTAAAATACATAGCAGGTAGAATGAATATATATTTTGCATCAAATATTGAATATGACGATCTCGTTAGTTTCGGAGTAATCGGTTTAATAGATGCTATAGACAAGTTTGATATAAATAAAGGAGTAAAATTCGAAACTTATGCTTCTTTGCGTATTCGTGGTGCCATTATAGACAGCGTCAGAGAATTGGACTGGATACCTAGAACACTAAGGCAGAAAAATAAGGAACTTGAAAGGATATATAGTGAGTTGGAGATGGAAAACGGAAGAGCACCTACAGATGAAGAAGTGGCAGCCAGGATGAATCTTTCAGTAGAAGAGTATAATAAATTATTAAGCCAGGTAAACCTTGGAACATTAGTATCTTTAGAAGAATTTATAGAGCAAAATATACGGATTGAGAAAGATATAACATCAGATAACAGTAAAGATTCCCCCGAATACAATTTGGAACAGTTAGAATTAAGGGACATTTTAGGAGAATCCATCGATAAGCTACCGGAAAAAGAGAAATTAGTTGTAAGCTTGTATTATTATGAAGAACTGACATTAAAAGAAATCAGCTTAATTATGAAAGTATCTGAATCCAGGGTGTCACAACTTCATACAAAAGCAATAATGAGACTAAAAGACAGGCTGACCAAATACATGCATAAATAGAAAGGAGGAGAACGGTTTTGAAAGATAATCAAATATCAGTCACGATTTCACCTGATAAGATGAGTGCTTATTTAAATATATCTAAACCTGAAAATGAACAAGGCTACACAGTGGAAGAGATTTTAGAGGTATTGCACCAAAACGGAGTAAAATATGGTATTGACCTGAGAACATTGGAATTAATCATAGATAAAAAGTTTTATAATCAAACCATCAAGATTGCCGAAGGAAAATTTCCTACAAATGGTAAAGATGGGAGGATTGAATATTATTTTGATCTTAAAGTGGACTATAAACCGACAATATTGCCTGACGGTAGGGTTGATTATAGAAATTTAAATTTAATAAAAAGCGTAAAAAAAGGTGACAAATTATGTACAGTAATTCCTCCTGTCCCAGGGATAGAAGGAATAAATGTAATGGGAAATCCTGTACCGCCTAAGAAAGGCAAACCTGCAAAATTACCGATGGGAAAGAATGTAGTGGTTTCGGAAGACGGTAGTACCCTTATAGCCGGTATAGATGGGCATTTAAGCTTTGATGAACAAAAAATTAGTGTTTTCCCTACTTATGAAGTATCCGGTAATGTAGATAATTCCACAGGAAATATTGATTTTATAGGCAATATCGTTATACGTGGAAATGTTTTGTCGGGATTTTCCGTCAAAGCCGGAGGAAATATTGAAATATGGGGTGTTGTTGAAGCAGCTACAATAGAAGCCGAAGGAGATATAATAATTCGAAGAGGAATACTTGGCAACAATAAAGCTATTATAAAAAGTAAAGGAAATATTTTTACACGTTTCATAGAAAGAAGCGATATAGAAGCAGCAAATGATATAAGAGCGGAAGCTATAATGCATAGTACTGTTAAATGCGGAGGTAGTTTAATACTTGAAGGCAGGAAAGGCCTTCTTGTGGGAGGAAAAAGTATCGTAGGAAAAGAGCTTGTAGCAAAAGTCATAGGGTCACAAATGGACTCAACTACCATAATTGAAGTCGGTGTTGACTATGAATTGAAAGAGCAACTAAAGAAGGTTAAAGAAGAGATAGAAGAAGTAATGGCAGGAATTAATAAAGCTAATCAGATAATATCCCTTTTAACAAGGCTTAGTAAAAACAGTGAGTTGCCTAATGAAAAAAAAGAATTGCTTGAAAAAAGTATGAAAACTAAAGAATTCTACGAAAAAAAACTTGAAGAACTCAATAAAATTTACGAAGAATCAGAACAACTGCTTTGTAGTGAAAACGGCAGCAAAATACGGTGTTCAGGAACAATTTATTCAGGTGTAAGAATCACTATCAGTGCAGCTACCATGTATGTAAAAGAAGAATTGCAGTTTTGCATTCTGACCAGTGACGGGCTTGATGTAAAAATTTCACCTTTCAGATAAACGAGGTCAGGCTTGAATTATTTTGTTATTGATAAAAATCAGCGAAAAGAGGTGTTTTTTTTAATGTCAATCAGACCTATAGACTATCAGGTAATGATGCCAAAGACCTCAGAAGTATCAAAAATTAATAATGAGATATTGCAAAAGGGACAGATTATACATCAGCAAGAAAATGTATTCACTCAGAAGCAAATAGACAGGAATTTAAGGCAGGTTAATGAGAAGCAAGAGTTGTATAAAGTAGTGGCAGATCAGAAAGGAAACAAAAATACATACAGTAATAGGGATGATATAAAGGGAAAAGATAAGAAAACAACTTCAGAGAATAAAAGCAGTAAAGATGAAGCTAAAAATACAACTAAGGAAACCGGTGTATTAAAAAACAGGATAGATATAAGGATATAATAAGGTTAATGAGGTGATTTTTTTTGGAAGAGTTTTACGTTGCTGTATTGGCTATGGGACTGTTATTAGTAGTAATAGCAATAGTATTAATAATAATTGATAAAATAAACTATAAAAAAGATATTGAATTCATCAAGGAAAAAGAAACGTCTTTAAATGAAATTGTTTCTGATGCTGAATACTTAATTGAAGAATTAGGGAAATTGTGCGATTCGATATCAGATCAGATTAACAGTAAAAAATCCGAATTGGATACATACGCAGACAATTTATTTAAACAACTGGAACTTAAAACAAATAATATGTCCAGGCAGTTGGAATTACAAATAAATCGAATTAATAATGATAAAAAGAATATAAAATTAAGAAAAAGAACAAGCGTTAAACGATATATTATTAAAGATGATGTAAATAAAGATATTAAAGAAAAAGAAAATAGTCAGAAAAAAATAAAAATAAATGACAAATACAAAAAAGTTGTAGAACTTTTAAACAACGGAATGAGCGAAGCTGATATAGCGTGCACTCTTAACATAAGCAGAGGGGAAGTACAGATGGTATCAAGATTTATGGAAAGGATTGAAACATGAGATTGTAAAAAAACTTATTGACAAATTGTAAAGTTCTGATATATAATAGTTTTTGCACAAGTAAGTGAATGAATTATACAGGGATATAGGTTACATGCCGAAGTGGTGGAATTGGCAGACGCACTGGACTCAAAATCCAGCGGTAGCAATACCATGTGGGTTCAAATCCCACCTTCGGCACCAAGACTTCCGAGATTTTGTCGGAAGTCTTTTATTTTTCGCATGAGGGGCATTTTTGACATAAAATCCTAATAAGGTGGTCTTTAAGGGTAGTTTTTTCGGAAGTGTCCTAATTTTTCGTGCTATTCGCATTATCTTCAATCTATTTATAAATATGTCCATTAATAGAAGCGATATTAAAGACGGAATTTCATACGCTCGGCATTTTTTAAAAATGGATTATGAGTACTGCAAGGAGTCCGAGGCCTTCAATTTTCATATAACTTAACAAAACGATAATTTTTCAAGGGAGGAAGCAGAATTGAAAAAGAAATTATTTTGTGTGTTTCTTACGCTTTGCTTAGTGCTCGGTCTGCTGCCTGTAACTGCACTGGCGGAGGAAGGGGAAAGCTCTTCTGGCTATGACTACATATACTGGGAATTTGAAAAAGGCAATCTCGTTAAAAAAGAGGGGAACGTAGACAATACAACTGAAGTGACTTCAAGTTCAGATAAAACATCTTGGTATAACGGCTGGTATATGTTAAAAGGAAAAGGTGGTTATAACAGTGGTGGCGGGATCGTACACATCTACGGCGGCACAGTTACCGTAATGGGCAGTGATGGCGGCGCTGGAATCGGCGGCGGAAATGGTAGTTATACCCTACCCTCCCCTGTCAGCGAAATTAAAAGCGGTGAAAGTGTCTACAAGTCAAACCTCGACCAACTCGTTTTCAGCGGGAAGAACCTGACGGTAACCGGCGACAACTGCGCAAAGCTGGTGTTCGATACTGAAGCTCTGAAATGTATAGCCGGACAAACGTCAGACCCTATCAAAGTGGAAATTGAAGATGTTTCCGCTGAGTACCAGAATAGCCATCCGGACAAAAAAGTGTTCTATTTAACCGTTTCCTCTTGCAATAAGACCATTACCAATTTTAACGGTAAAGTCACCGTTATTCTCCCTTATGAATTGAATGAGGGAGAAAACGAGGAAAACGTAACAGTCTGGTATCTGACAAACAGCGGTATCCTGATTGAACTTCCCTGCAAATATGACCCTGAAACAAAGCTTATAACATTTGAAGTCACTCACTTCTCGCTTTATATGATAGGTATCGACACCTGGACCAATCCTTTCGTTGATGTAAACGAAAATGATTTGTTCTATGAAAACGTGAAGTTTGCAAAACAAAACAACCTTTTTGTCGGCACAAGCAACACCAATTTCTCCCCTGAAAGTCCCATGACTCGCGAAATGCTCTGGACAGTGATTGGCCGTGTGGACGGCGGAGAAAAACTCTATGGCGACGGTGTATTCGAAGCGGCACGCGAATGGGCCATGAGCGCCGGCATCACGGATGGGACCAATCCGAAAAGCAACATTACCCGTGAGCAGATAGTCACCATTCTGTGGCGGTATGCAGGAAAGCCAGAAGCTAACGGCGATTTGAGTGAATTCTCGGATGCAGAAAGCGTATCGGACTACGCATGCGACGCTATGGTCTGGGCCGTGGAAAACGGCATTATACATGGCAACGACAATGGTATGCTTATGCCACAGGATAACGCCACACGAGCGGAATTTGCCGCTATTATGCAAAGGTTTATCGAAGCAACTGTTAAATAAACTATTTCTAAAGATAAGGAAGCATCTCAATTGAGGTGCTTCCTCTCTATTGTTTATTTTGCGTTCTGTTGATTAGAAGCTAAAAGCAATGTTCAATTGATGATAGTACCATATTGTGAAACAATCTTCTTCCATAGGCATTATCTTAGGATATATACATCTGTTTCCAAAATACTCTTTCCTTAATACTTCACTCTTATTTCCAATTGCTACGGCAGCTCCGGGAAAATATTCATTTTTAATACCCTGTTCTATAAATTTCAGAGCATTGTTCAGTTTTATTTCATTAATGGGCACTTGATACACCTCCTGTTATTGTGATTCTGTTATTTGGATTGTCTTGTTTGCATCCTGTTGTTTGGATTCTGCTGTTTGTATCCTGTTAGCGGAAAATAATCCTTTTGATACATAAAATTATGTGGATGATCAATTCAGGTTAACTTATAAATATATAATACTACTTGCGAAGATTTCCTTCAATCAGCAGGCAAGATATTGGTGCATTTAACAAATATGAAGAAATTATGGAAAAACAATTTCTGCGTCTAATGGCTCACTTTAGCAACGTATTGTAATGCACTCGCAAGGTATTAGTGCATTTCATAATTATAAAATAATGCATCCTAAATAAAACAATACAATTTATATATTTATTGCAGTATGGTAAAATAAATGTATGAAATGAGCAGTTAAAAACGGGAGTTGATAACATGAGAATGGTGAATCTAATCCAAAAAAAGAAGCGCGGAGAAATTCTAACAAAGGAAGAAATTGATTTTATTGTTCAAGGATACGTCAGAGATGAAATTCCGGACTACCAGATCTCAGCATTTTTAATGGCTGTATATTTTAAAGGCATGACCAAAGAAGAAATTACAGATCTGACAATGTCATTTGTTAATTCAGGTGATACGGTAGATTTATCGAAGATATCGGGGATAAAAGTGGACAAGCATTCAACAGGCGGTGTAGGAGATAAGATATCATTAATAGCTGTTCCCTTGGTAGCATCCGTCGGTGTTCCAATAGTAAAAATGTCCGGCAGAGGCTTGGGGCATACCGGCGGTACAATAGACAAATTGGAATCAATCAAAGGTTTCAAAACAGAAATGAGCATTGAAAAATTAATATCTAATGTAAATAAACACAAAATGGCTATTGTAAAACAAACTCAAAATTTAACACCTGCGGATAAGAAAATATACGCTTTGCGTGATGTAACAGCAACAGTTGACAGTATACCGTTAATAGCAAGTTCAATAATGAGTAAGAAAATAGCAGCAGGTGCAGATAGAATAGTTCTTGATGTAAAAGTAGGTTCAGGAGCTTTTATGAAGACTGTCGATGAAGCCCGGGAACTTGCCAGAACTATGGTGGAAATAGGAAAACTTACAAACAGAAAAACCGTCGCTATTATAACTAATATGAGCCAGCCTCTTGGTCGTGAGGTTGGAAATGCAAATGAAGTAAAGGAAGCCATAGAAGTTCTTAACGGGAACGGACCTGAAGATGTAACTGTTATAGCTTTAACAATAGCATCATATATGGCGGTTTTGGGAGAAGCATTCAAAAATTTTGAAACAGCTTATGATGAATTAAACAAAATAATCAAATCCGGTAAAGCACTTGAAAAATTAAAAGAATTAGTTATGATACAGGGTGGAGATCCGGGTCTAATTGAAAAGCCTGAAAAACTTCCAAAAGCTGAAAGGCATATAGAAATAAAAGCTTCTCAAAAAGGATATATAAGTGAAATTAATGCTGAAAGCATTGGGGTATCAGCCATGCTGCTTGGAGCCGGAAGGCAGAAAAAAGATGATGAGATTGACGCAGCAGCCGGAATAACCGTTACTAAAAAAGTCGGAGATGAAGTAAACCCAGGGGAGACAATATGCATTTTACATACTAACCTTACCAATTATGAAGAAGCCGAAGTTATGGCCCGGAAAGCTTTTGTAATAAGCGATATCAAAGTCTCACCCGTCAAATATATATACGAAGTAATAGAATAGAGCTTAATTTGATGAAAATGTTTTGTCAAATTAAGCGTAGCTATTTATGGAAATTGAAACAAAAGGAACAGAAAGGCGGATTCTTTATGGAGTTTAACAGAAAGAATATAACAGCAATAATAGATCATACTCTTTTGAAAGCGGAAGCTACGGAAAAGGATATATTGAAATGCTGTGAGGATGCAAAAAAATATGGCTTTGCATCAGTATGTATCCATCCATGTTACGTAAAATTAGCTGCTGAAGCATTAAAAGGTTCTCCTGTAAAGGTTGCAACTGTAATAGGATTTCCTCTGGGAGCCAATCATTTTTCAGTTAAAGCTTTCGAAGCTGCAAAAGCTGTTGAGGACGGAGTAAATGAATTGGATATGGTAATAAATATAGGTGCACTTAAACAAAGAAGAGCAGAATATGTCGAAAATGATATCCGGGTTGTAGTAGAGGCTGCTAAAAGTGCAATAGTCAAGGTTATTTTGGAAACCTGCTATCTAACAAAAGAAGAGAAAATACTTGCTTGCGAATTATGTAAAAAGGCAGGAGCTCATTTTGTTAAAACTTCAACGGGATTTGCTTCAGCAGGTGCTACAGTTGAAGACGTAGCATTGATGCGTAAAATTGTAGGTCAAGATATGGGGGTAAAAGCAGCAGGCGGAATAAGAACACTGGAAAGTTTAATAGCTATGGTAAAAGCAGGTGCAAATAGAATAGGAACCAGCTCAGGTATAAAAATAATTGAAGAGATTAAAGAAGGATAAGTAGGATAAACTGCATAAATGGGGTAATGCAACAATATCTTCTCTAACTTAAAGCCAAAAGATGAATAACTTAAACTAAATCAGCGAATTTCTCAAACCTGACCCCATTTATGCCAAGTATTGGTCGGCAATTGTTTGGAATTTCTGAATATATTAATAAACCATAAAATATCTTCCTCTTTAAGGCAATCCAGGGATAATAACAAGATGAAGTATATCAGGCTGACTAACAACGCTCCAATAGCAATATTCATTCCTATTGAAAAGTACTCCATATTGATAAAAAATTTAAACAAAAAGGAGACCATGATACATGATGCGGTTACGGCAAGAAAAGGTTTAACAGCCCAATCAATTATTCTGAATCTTAAACCGGTTACCTTAAGTAACCTTCCGATACTCAGTAATGAATCCATAATATTACTTACGATAATTACGATTATAAGGCCGGTAACTCCTTTTGCCGGTATTAGGTAATAAATCATTGCAACTCTTAGTATGGAGTCTATAATGTTAATTGTCATTGTGCTCATCTGTTGATCAAGACCTTTTAACATACCATCAGCAACGGTATCCAGATACATTATGGGTATTAGCGGAGCAAGCATTCTTAACATCGTGCTGATTTCTTGATTATTATATATAGCCATGCCTAATTCAGCGGAAAATAACATTATGACTCCTGTAATCAATATTGATAGCAGGGAGGTCATCTGAAATACCCGTGAAATGGTATAATTCACTCTCTTTTTATGACCCTTCGTATTTGCTTCTGCAATTTCCGGAACAAGCAATGCAGAATAGGACGATAAGAAAACAGACGGGAAATTTAATATAGGCAAAGCCATACCTGTTAGCATACCGTATTGCTCAAGAGCAAACTTATTAGTAGTGCCGTATTTTTTTAATCCAGTAGGTATTAAAATATTTTCAATAGTCTTCAGTGCAGAGCGGATATATGAACTTACAGCTATGGGAAGGGAAATACTTAAAATCCTCTTTAACACTCCATGCCGTCTTATCATTTTAGTCCCGTTGTTTCTAATTATCTTGAGGTTTGTACTCTTGTAGGGATTACTTTTATATTTTCTTTCTTCCAAGCAATAGAGCAAAAACATGTACATACATGAAATAATTTCTGATACGGTTGTACCAAGTATAATTGCAGCAACCGCATACTCCAAGCCTTTAGGCAAAAAATGGTTGATTATGTTAACAACTATAATAATTTCCGAAATCTGCTCAAGTATTTGAGCACTAGCTGGCTTTATCACTTCCCTTAAAGCATTGAAATAACCTCTCAAACATGAAGAAATTCCAATGAACAGAAGGCTGAAAGAAAGAAGCTTAAGACCTAAAATTGTTCTATAATCACCAAGAAATTTTACTCCGAAAAAATCAGAAAAGAAAAATAGTGCAAAGCATGCAATAAGACTAAGCATAATGCTAAGAGCGAATATTTTCCTCAAAACGCTTTTTACCGTTGAATGCGAACCAATGGCTTTTTCTTCTGCAACAAGTCTTGTAACTGCAAGGCTAATACCTGAAGTAGCAAAAGTAAGTGCAAAGGTATAGACCGAAAAAATAAGCTGATACAAACCCAGCCCTTCCGGTCCTATTTTATTGGAGACATAGACTCTAAATGTAATTCCAATAGTCCTTAAAATTAAAGAAGTTACAGTAAGGATAAATGCGTTTACTAAAAACTTTTTTTTCAATTTTGTACTCCTTGTTTTTTTACTATTAATAAATATATGCATCATAAAATCGGTATATAATTGTTCGCTTTTATTACACAAGTTCATTATTATATTGGAACTTATAATATGGAATGCAGTCTAATATACTAAGACATGTTTTAAGAAATTTGTAAGAATTTTATTATTTTACTTTAAAGAATTTTATTATATAATAAAAACAATTAAATTTAGTTTATTTCCCTGTTCACTGTTAGTTTACGGAAGCTCAAATAAAAATATGTACAAAGTAACCTGACAACAAAGCAACCGGATGGTAAATTATTTAAATGCCTAAGAAGATGGTAAATAATGCTTGCGGGTATAAAATAATGGAATTTTTAAGGGAGTGATTATTTGATAAGAAATAATAAAATTGTAAAACCAGCTTTGTTTTCTAATAAAATTAAAATGATTAGAATTGCGGTATTTATTTTAATTATTTTAAACACCATGGTGATGTTTTTACCTCTTGCAACATACTCCGCCGCATCTGATGCTGATGTGGAAATAGAAGTAAAGGCAGGTTTTAATGGAGTAGCCAGGCTTGGTAGCTATACTCCCTACCGCATTCTTCTCATAAACAAAGGAAGGACAGTAAACGGAGAAATACAGATCGAAGTTAAAATAGACAGTGAGAATAAAGCAATTATTTCTAAACCGGTTTCCCTTCCCGAAGGTTCTATTAAGGAAATAGTGATTAATGCACCTATATTTACTGCAAGAAAAGGTGGAAAAATAAGATTTGTTGAAAAAAATAAATCTATTAAAGAAATCGAATACTCATTTACAAAATTGATACCACCTAATATGAAAACAATAGGTATATTGAGTGCTGATAACTCTGTTTACAGCTTTTTAAACGGTACAATGATCCCGCAACCTATCAATCCCGCACTTGCTGAAAAAATTGCTATAGCGAGATCCGCAGGTGTATATCCCACAGTTGAAATTGTTAAAATTAAAGATGAAGTTTTTGACGGATCCGTAAACAGAGTGGAAAGCGTACTTATCCCCCTTGATGGGAGCGATTTTCCTGATGATATGAAAGTAATGCAAAGTTTCGATATTTTGATTATAAGCAATTACGATACGGGTATGCTTTCTGCACAGCAGTTGAAAACTCTTGAAAAATGGGTGGAAGAAGGAGGTACGCTTGTAATAGGTACAGGTATAAACTGGAACAAAGTATACAGCTCTTTGCCACAGTCATTGAAGAGATTTTCAGTGAAAGATACTGCCGTTATAAAGGAATTGGACAACTTGGGAAAATTTGCCGGAACAAGTTTCAATAATGATTTTGGACTTAATATAATAACAGGACAAATAGGTTTTGAGTATGAAAACCAGAACGGAAAACAACCGGATGAATATCCGCAGGATAAGGATTCTGAAAAACAATCTTATGAAGCACAACAACCTGATGAAAAACAACAGGTAGAAAGACAAATATCATACAGTCCCAATATAAATGAAATTATCATAGGTACGGAAAATCAGCCTTTGGCTGTTAAATATATCCATGGATACGGCCGTATCCTGTTTTTAACTTTTGACCCGGGCATGGATCCTTTTGCAAGCTGGAAAGGGAAGCAAGCTTTCTGGGAAAATCTCCTTTTTCACAGCAGTATTAATAGTAACAATTTTTATGAGCGCGGCTCCGGGTATTATTATTCAAATTATAACAGTGCGTATTACAGCTACTTGACGGACCAGGTTCCTGAAGACAGAAAACCGCCTTTCTTGTTAATGTTCATTGCCGTTGCGTCATATATAGTTATTGTTGGACCTCTTTTATATGTTATTTTAAGAAAAAAAGACAGAAGGGAAATAAGCTGGATCCTAATTCCTGCCATATCTCTTTTATATACCTTTATTATATACCTGGCAGGTTTTAAAACCAGGTATAATGCACCTGTTCTTAATGTTGTATCTTTGATTGAGATTGATATGGAAAACCAAAAGGCGGAAATTACAACAGGTATGGGGATTTTTAATAACAAACGCGGTAACCTGGCACTTTCTTATCCTGAAAAAGAGAACATTGAATTTGATATCACCCAACTAGATAATAGGAGTTTCGTGGTTTATTCCGACGGAAGGGAACCTGATGGCAAAGTAGTAAGCAAAATTGTGCTGTCAGATCCTATAATTTATGAACTTTACGATGTATCGATGTGGGAGCCCAAATATATATCTGCAAGTAAAACCGAAGTTTTCGCAGATGAAATTATAAGTTCGGTAAGTATAAGTGACGGTAGGATTAAGGCAGAAATAAATAATACAACAAAGTATGATTTAATAGACGCATTTATGACAATCGGATCAAATTTCATATATATAGGTGATATTTTTTCCGGTGAAGAAAAAATCATCAACGTGGATTTAAACTCTGAAAATGTATATAAAACCTTTGAAGAATACCTTGACGCTCAATATGGAAGAACCAGTTATCCTTCCAATATAAAACCCCCTGAAGATTTTCCTGAAAAGAGAAGAAAAAGGACAGCAATTTCAAACCTATTTGGGGCTAAGTATTTAGAAATTAAAGGTCAGGCAAAAATCGGATTATTTGCTCTAAATTATCAGGATATCGGTTATGATATTAAAGTGAATGGACAGGAGCCTATTCAATATTATACAAATGGCATATTTACCATTCTTGAAATGAATTTTGAAAAAGGACAGATCTTTGAAATACCTGCAGGAATTATCCTTCCCCAAGTGTCGCAGGATAACATTGAACAGGATGTGGCAAGAGTTTATGATGATAACAGTGTAGATGTAATAGATAAAGGGGATATAGATTTCATCTTCGACATACCGGATGGTTTATATACTGAAGAATTTTCATTGAAATTTGACACATATATCCCTCTTCACATTAAGTATACCATTGAAAACATGAAACAAAGAAATAGTAATTTGCAAGCGCAAATACTCCAAAACAAATACGAATATTACCTTTATAATTGGACTTTAGGTAAGTGGGAAAGAATACAAGACAACCATACTCAAACTGAAAATGTAAAACAATATATTGATGAAAATAACCGTATTAAAGTTAGGGTTAAAGTTATTGAGATAGCTCAGATAGAGCCCGGAAACAATTATAACTACGTTGAAACGGAGCGACTTGCTTTCCCGGAATTGAGTTTAAAGGGGGTTGTTAAATAGTGCTTAAAGTCATTAATTTAGTTAAAAGGTACGGTAGATTTACTGCTGTGGATAATTTATCCATGGAAATCAGTGAAGGACAAATATATGGTTTTGTAGGTGCAAATGGAGCCGGAAAGACAACCACCATGAAAATAATTGCAGGTTTACTTCAGCCAACCTCCGGGGAAGTCATAATTGACGGTATAAACATTTTTGATTCTCCCAGAACCGTAAAAAGAAAAATCGGATATATGCCGGATTTTTTCGGAGTATACGATGATTTAAAAGTAGATGAGTACATGGATTTCTATGCAGGAATATACGGTATTCCATATAGGGATAGAAAGAGGATAACTGATCAGCTTTTGGAACTTGTTGATCTCAGCGAAAAAAAAGATTTTTATGTTGACAGCCTCAGCCGAGGAATGAAGCAGAGATTATGCCTTGCGAGGAGCCTCATAAACGATCCCAAACTTTTGATTCTTGACGAACCGGCTTCAGGACTGGATCCTAAAGCAAGAGTAGAAATAAAAGGTATTCTAAGAGAGCTTAAAAATATGAGAAAAACCGTGCTCATAAGTTCACACATATTACCTGAATTGGCTGAGCTGTGCACTGCCATCGGCATTATTGATAAAGGCAAAATGGTTGCCAGCGGGACCGTTGAAGAAATAATGGATAAGCTGGCAGGTATGAGAAAATTGAAAGTGAAGGTAAAAGAGAACACTGAAAATGCAGTAAGATTATTGCAGGAACAACCTTCCATAAAGGGAATCAGAATTAACGGAAATATAATTGAAGCAGATTTTAAAGGTGATGACAATATACTTTCTTTGATACTCAAAAGACTTGTATTGCAGGATATACCTGTGATATCATATACACTCGAAGGAGAGAGCTTGGAATCGATATTTATGCATCTAATAGAAAAGAATGGAAGTGAGAGTTATGATGCTTAACCCTATACTGGAAAAAGACTTAAAAACCAAAATGAGAAGCTGGCGAACATTTGTTCTTTTAAGTTTATACCTTGCATTTCTTGGTGGGGTGCTTTATCTGTATTTTCTATCAAACAATATAATGTTCGACATATACGGTTATTCAACCTTTAACCCAAGAATAGCAGTTAATGCATACAATGTGATTGCTATGTTCCAATTTTCACTCCTTGCATTAATTGTACCGGCACTCACATCAACAGCCATAAGCGGAGAAAGAGAAAGACAGACTCTTGATTTATTGCTCTGCTCAGGGATTTCAACTTTATCAATTATAATGGGTAAGCTTCTGGTATCAGTGGCAAACATAATGCTCCTGGTTGTTGCTTCGCTGCCGATCCTAGGAATGGTTTTCCTTTTCGGTGGTATAAGTTTCTGGGAAGTATTGCTTATGTTTCTTTACTACATTATTACGGCATTTATGGCAGCAAGCCTTGGAATATTTCTGTCCGTAACTTTCAGGAAAAACGTTACTGCCATAATCGCATCTTATATATGTTTTGCAATATTAGCTGTTGGACCGGTTATTGCTTTATTTATATGGGGTGTGTTTTTTGGAAGAAATTACAGCGGAGAAATAACTTATGGTTTTATAGCAAAATTTTTATTTCCTTCTCCCGGTTTTGGCTTTATATCATTCTTAGCTGGCGGACACAGCAGCATGTTCGGATTTGGAAGCTTAGTCAACGAAATAAACAACTTTATTGAAAGAGACCCCAGTTGGCTTAGGCACTTTAAACCTTGGATGCTAAACAGCATATTTAATATAGTGTTTTCATGTTTTCTAATTTATTTGAGCGCATGGAAGCTGAATCCCATTAAAAAAAGAAAACGGAAATAAACTGATTATTAAAGAACATAAATTTGCAACTTCGAATATCATATTACATTGTTATAAGCTTCAGTCATTAAAATTCTAATGTTAGGAGAGAGATAGATGAATGTTAAAGAAATCTTAAAAGCTCTGAAACCATTAAAAAACAAGATGCATTTGAATAATGTGTTAATATGTGTTTTTGTATCTATTAGTACAGCCGGAGCAATAACAACGGCAATGTCTTATCTATCTCTCGCTATGCCTATACCTTACCTGACAAAATGGATCTTTCTAATTTATACCGCATGTATGGTTTTAGGAATTTTGATTTCTGCCTTCCTAAGACCGAGGAATCAAACTTTAATAAGGACTGCAGATGCCTTAGGATTAAAAGAAAGACTTATTACTGCATGGGAATTGCAAAAGGAGGAAACAATAATTGCACAGCTTCAAAGGCAGGATACATTAATGAAGGTTTTGGAAATCGACCTTAAAAGCCTTTATCCTATTAAGTTTCCAAAGAAACTCGCAATGGCAATTGCTGTTTTTTTGGTGTTCACTACAATATCATTTTTTATACCGACACCGGCAAAAGGAAACGCGTCGCAAATAGAAAAGCTTCAAGATACAATAGATAAACAGCTGGAAGAAATAGAAAAAGCAACTGAAAACATTAAAGCTAGCAGCCAATTGAAAGAAGCTGAATTGCAAAAAATCATTGATGAGACGGAACGACTGACTAAGGAGTTAAAAAAAGCCAGAACAGAAGAAGATGCATTAAAAGCCCTGTATCGTGTCGAAAATGAACTTGAAAAATTGGATTTAAATAAACAATTAAACAAGTTGGAGGAAGCTTTTAAACAGTTTGATATAACAAATGAGCTAGGAAAGGCTATTGAAAATGAAAGCATAACAGATATAAAACAGGCTATTGAAAAACTAATGCAGCAGATGGAACAAGATCAAATTTCTCCTGAAGAACTGGCAGAAATGTTAAAACAGGCAGCAGAACAAATTGAAAATGAAGAATTTGCAGAACAACTTCAGAAAATCACCGAACAATTGGAAAATATCAGTGAAAAGTTACAAGCTTCCGGGGAGCAATTAATCCAAAATTCTATGGAGATGCTGGAAAGTTCTTTGCAAAACTTGGAGAATTTATTAACAGAAATGATGGTAGCTCAGAAAAATTCAAATATAAATCAAGCCTTGGGACAGCTTTACCAAACAATGCAGCAAGCCAAAAGCAAAATATCACAAGTGAACAGCAGTTTGTCAACAAATACTCAAGGTGGTTTAAAAAATACTCAAAAAGGTTTAAATGGTCAAAATGGGCAAATCAGTCAGGGTAGCAATGATGTTCAAAATAGTGCCGGCAATCAAAATAATAACCAAAGCGGTCGGGATAGTCAAAGTAATAACAATACTCAATCTTCCGATTCCGGTCAAAAAACAAGTGAAAGTCAGTCATCAAGCCAAGATCAAAATTCAAGCTCCCAACAAGGAAATGGAGGTGGTGGAGCCGGGGAAGGAACAACTAATAAAGACTCAGGTTATACAGGTATGGAAAAATCCGGCGGTGGACGAGAAGCCGGTCAGGGTTATGAAGAAGAATACGAACAAATATATATTCCTGACCACCTAGGCGGTGATACCGATCCCAGTTACGTGAGCGGTCAAAAACAGGACGGAGGAACCAGTAGTTACAACCAGGCAGAAAATGTACCCGTACAGAAAGGCACGATCTTGCCATATAATGAAGTATTACAGCACTACAGCAACGAAGCTTCCTTATATATACAAAAAGCTGACATTCCTGCCGCAATGAAAGACATAGTACGCCAATACTTCGAATCACTGGAATAAAAAAGGGACATTCCTCACTAAAAAGAAATACTCACTATTCAGAGAGGTGTGTCCCTTTACCTTAGAAAGGAGGTCTATCCTTGGAACTCAACGAAACCCAAATTCAACTCGTTGCAAAAACTGTTGAAAAGATAGAAGCAGAAATATCTAAACAAATGGTGGGTCAAAAAGAGCTTATCCGCCAGGTGCTAATTTGCATTCTTGCAGGTGGTAATGCTCTTCTGGAAGGAGTTCCGGGTCTTGGTAAAACTCGGTTGGTAAATACTATAGGAAAAGTTATGGGGTTAAAATTCTCAAGGATACAGTTTACCCCCGATCTTATGCCTGCTGATGTAATCGGTACAAACATTATTATTAAAAACGATCAGGAAGGCGGCATGTTTAAGTTTCAACCCGGACCGATATTTAGCAACATCGTCCTAGCTGATGAAATAAACCGTGCTACACCAAAAACCCAAAGTGCCATGCTCCAGGCTATGCAAGAAAAAACAGTAACCGTTGCCAATACTACTTATCAACTTCCGAAACCGTTTTTTGTCTTAGCAACTCAGAACCCAATAGAAATGGAAGGAACATATCCGCTGCCTGAAGCACAATTGGACAGGTTTCTGTTTAAACTCTATGTACCGTTTCCAACTCTTGAAGAGCTAGCTGACATAGTAACAATGACCACCGGAAATACACAAACAGAGTTGCATGAAGTAACCAACAGCGAAGAATTACTTAAAATAATGGAAATATCAAAGGAAATACCCGTAGCAAAGCCGGTGTTGGAATATGCATTAAAACTGATACTTGCCACTCATCCGGAGACAGAATACGCGCATGAAATTACAAAAAAATTCATCCGCTATGGTTCCAGCCCACGCGGAGCTCAAGCCATTATTTCTACAGCCAAAATAAGGGCGTTATTGGAAGGAAGGTACAATGTAGCATTCGAAGACATTCGTTATACTGCTTATCCTGCTTTGAGGCACAGGATATTCCTTAATTTTGAAGGCTTATCCGAAGGTTTGACAACTGACGAAATAATCACGGAATTAATAAAGGATTTAGATAAGCAAAATAAGATTTAAGAATGTAAGATTCTGGATTATTAGATTTAATATTATATTAGATTTAAATGAATCATTAAAAAATCAAAATGAAGAAAAAAACGGATGAATCATTATGAGCCAGCTATTTGACAGTAGTTTCATGAAAAAAATACAACAGTTAACGTTAAATACAAAGTTTACTTTAGACGGAACACATGCAGGTAACCGTAAGTCCCGTAGCAAAGGTGTTTCCGTCGAGTTTTCAGACTATAGGGAATATGTACCTGGAGATGATTTTAGACATATAGACTGGAACGCGTATGGAAGATTTGAAAAACTGTTTATTAAGTTATTTATGGAAGAAAGAGAAGCTCCTGTTACAATTTTTCTTGATGTGAGTAAATCCATGGACTGGGGTGAACCTAATAAGAGTATAGCTTCCAGAAGGTTAACAGCTGCCTTGTCATATATCAGCCTATCCAATTTTGATAAGGTATCCGTTGCTTGCTTCGATGAACAGGTAAGGGAAAATTGCAGGAATCTGAGGGGAAAATTTTCCTTTCATAGAATAACCAATCTTCTTGAAAACGTGACGTACACGGGCAGCAGCAATATTCAAAAGGCTATTGAAAATTTTCAGATGCAATGGAACAGAGGTATAACGGTGATTATTTCGGATTTCTTTTCCCAGGGCAGTTTCAGTCAAGTATTAAAGTATTTGAAATATAATAAACAAGTAATATATATTTGTCACATTCTAAGCCCCCAGGAAATCCACCCCGAGTTTACTGAATCTATTAGGCTTTTGGACAGTGAAACTGGAGAAATATTGGATATTACATTAACTCCCGCTCTTCTTAGTTCATATAGCAAAGCCCTAAAACAATTTGAAGAGAACATTAAGAAAGATTGCATCAAATGGGGAGCATATTATTTTAATTTTTCTTCCGACACAACTATCGAAGAAATGGTAAAGGAAGTGACAGAAGGTTGATCCTGAAATATCCGTTAGGGTTGCTTGCACTTATTTGCGTTCCGGTTATTATTATACTATATCTGCTAAAGCAAAAGCGGGAAAACTACATTATATCAAGCTTGTATCTCTGGCAAAATGCATTACAGGACATGGTAGCTAATGCCCCGTGGCAAAAATTGAAGAAAAACTTGTTAATGTTTCTCCAGATACTTGCAGTCATTCTGCTTGCCTTAATTTTTTCAGATCCATACATTAAAACAGGTAAACACGAAGACACCGATGTTATAATTGTAATCGACTGTTCATTAAGCATGCAATCTACTGACATTAAGCCCAATAGATTTGAAGCTGCGAAAAATGATGCTATAAAACTTGTGCAATCATACAAAGCAAATACAAATTTTTCGGTAATAGTCTTAAAAGACACTCCCCAATTGTTGATTCATCAGGTTAATGACAAGAATAAGGTTATCCAGGAAATAAGGAATTTACAGGCAACTGATACGGCAGAGGACTTAGAAGGTACAATTGAGCTTATAAATACACTTCTGGCTGATAAGCCCGAAATGCATGTTAATTGGTTTGGAGATAATAACATTGAAGGGATAGATTTTAAAAACATAAACTATTATTCATACAATAGAAATGGTGCCAATTATGCCATTACATTACTGTCATACAGAAAAATGCAAAATAAAGAAGAAATAACAGTACTAAGCCGTATTGCAAATTTTTCGAAACAAGATGCCGAACTTGACATAAGCCTGTATACTGACGGTACCTTTTTTGATGCAAAAAGATTAAGGATTAATGCAGGTGAAAGTCAAAACCTATATTGGTCCGGAATACCCGTCACAACTTCTTTTCTGGAATGTAAAATTGATACGGAAGATATACTTGAAAAAGATAATAAAGCAAGCATTCTTTTACTTGAAAATGTTACAAAGAAAGCACTTCTTGTAACGAAAAAAAACATATATCTTGAAAAAATCCTAAGACTGATACCTAATCTGGAATTTTATCGTACAACATTAGATGAGGAGTTTAAAGCAAGCGGGTATGACCTGTATATTTTTGACGGGGACATACCGATGTTACTGCCAGAGGATGGTCATATTATAATGTTTAATCCTCCTGAAAACCAGTTGTTTTCAATTAACGGAGTATCCGAATATACAGAAATTCTTAATGTAGAACACAACTTATTTGAAGATTTAAAAGGTGATATAAAATTTAATGCATTAAAAACCAATGTTTTCGATCTTCCTCAGTGGGCTAATCCAATTATGAGAAACAACGAAGGAATTGTAGCTTTTGAAGGCTATGTTGATAGAAACCGTATAATGGTCTTCGGTTTCGACTTGCATGAAACAAACTTACCTGTGCAACCTTTTTTCCCCGTGATAATAACAAAAGCAATACAGGAACTGTTACCCAGCGGAAATGGAATTAGAGGCGAGCCGTCATTTTATGCAGGTGATATCGTAGAGCTATCAATAGATCCTAAAGCGGAAGAAGTATGCATTATCACCCCTGATGGTAACAGAAAATTAATCGCACCGCCATTTCCCGTAACTTCATTCGATGAAACGCATAAAATAGGCAAATATGTATTGGAGCAGCGTTTAGGAGATAAAACAATGCAGCAAGAGTTCATAGTCAATGCTCCGTCAGAAAAAGAATTTATTTCTTCAATGTTAAATAACGGTGCAAACAATATTCAAGAAAACAATGAAACGGGATATACACAAAAATCATTTATTGGGTACAGTTTGAAAACAATCCTGCTGTGTATATTACTTGGAATACTCATATTAGAATGGTGGGTTTATGCTAATGGCATTACAATTTGAGAATCCATGGTTGTTGCTATTAATATTACCTATAGCAATATTTATTTTTTATACAACTAAAAATATGATAAAAATGACTTATTGGAAGAAAACCACAACAGTGATTTTAAGGTGCTTTATCTTTCTTATAATCATATTGCTACTTTCAGGTTTTACCGTTAAATTAATAGCAAGCACGACAACTACATTGTTTTTAATAGATACATCGGATAGCATACGTCAGAAAAAACATGGGGAATATTTCATCAAGGAAGCTATAAAATACATGGAAAAAAAAGATGAGGTCGGTATAATAAATTTTGGTGAAAATTATGCTGTTGAATTGATGCCGGATAAAAATCCTTCATTTTCAAATGTACAAACGAAAATCAACTCTTCCTTTACAAATTTGGAAAAAGCATTAATAGGAGCTCAATCCCTTATGCCCTGGAATCATCAAAAGAGGATTGTAATTCTCACGGACGGGCGGGAAAACGTAGGTGATGTATTATCTCAGGTAAAGCATATGAGATCAAAAGGGTACATTATAGATGTTTATCCTCTAAATTCCGACGTAGAAGAAGAGGTTCAGCTTGAGGGATTATATATTCCCGAATCGGTAAACTTAAATGAACAATTTGAAATAATAGTAAATATAAAAAGCAATGTAAATACATCAGCAATCCTTAAGTTGTACAACGACCGTCTGTTAACCGTTCAAAAACAGGTTATGCTGAATAAAGGTGATAATCAATTCGTATTTACTGACAAAGCCGTAAATGGAGGTATGGTTACATATAGAGTCGAAATACTTGCAGATGCTGATAATTTGTCTCAGAACAATGCACTGTCTTCATATACATTTGTGAAAGACAAACCTAAAGTGCTGGTAGTGCAAGATTCTGAAAAAGCAAGTGATGTATTGGTTGATATGCTCAAAGACCAAGTGAATATAACGGTATTGAATTCAAAGCAGGTTCCGTCACAACTTTCAGAATTGCTTAAATATGATGCCTTCATACTGACCAATGTTTCTGCAGACAGCCTGAGTGATGAATTTTTGAATAACTTGGAAACAGCAATTAGCCATCAGGGTAAGGGACTGCTGGTTACCGGAGGTGACAATAGCTATGGCCCCGGTGGCTACTATAAAACCACGCTTGAAAGGATACTGCCTGTAAATATGGATATTAAACCAAAAGAAGAAGAGCCGGATCTTGCTCTGATATTAGTCATAGATAAATCAGGAAGCATGTCCGGAGGGGATTTCGGAATTTCCAAAATAGAGCTGGCAAAAGAAGCTGCCATACGCTCTACGGAAGTTTTAGATCAGGATGATACAATAGGAGTAATAGCATTTGATGACGCGTACAAATGGGTTGTTGAACCTCAAAAACTCGTTGACCTGAAATCTATTCAGGATGCTATCGGTACTATTCGAACAGGTGGTGGGACACAGATACTTCCTCCTTTACAAGCTGCTTATGATGCTATTAAAGAATTAGATGCAGGTTTAAAACACATAATCCTTCTTACAGACGGCCAAGCTGAAAAAGAAGGATATGAACCGCTGATAGAAGGGCTTAGGAAAAACGGGATTACCCTATCAACAGTTGCAGTAGGAAGAAGTGCCGATTTACTACTATTGAAAGCTCTTGCGTACGGTGGACGGGGCAGATTTTATGAGACGGATGAATTTACGGATATACCGAAAATATTTGCAAAGGAAGTTTTTTTGGCAGGTAAAAAATACTTAACAAATAGGACTTTTATACCTAAACTTTCAGCTTTTTCGGAGATTTTTAAAGGTATTGAGGCTATACCTCAACTGGACGGATATGTAACTACTACACCTAAGGCAACTGCAAATGTAATACTTAAAAGCGACGAAGATGATCCCATTCTTGTAAGCTGGCAATACGGGCTAGGAAGAACAGTAGCATGGACATCGGATGTGCAGGGGATATGGACTCATGATTGGATGAGTTGGGAAGATTCTCCAAAATTTTGGCAAAATATTGTATCCTGGGTCATTCAGCAGGATTTGAGTAAAGGTTATACTATCGAAACAAAAACAGAAGGACAAAGCGGGTTTATAACGGTAAAAGCCGAAGATGAAGCTTTCATGACAGCAAGTGAGATTAAGGGAACTATTGTGGATCCTGAAGGAAATAAGCAGGAAATAAGTTTGTTACCAAGTGCTCCTGGTAAGTATACAGGTCAATTTAGAAATTTAAAAAGCGGTGTTTATGTAGTGGACATAACCCTTCAAGGTAGTGACGGACGTAGTGAACGAATAAGCACAGGTATTATAATGCCTTATTCACCGGAATATGATTTGCTTTCCGGTGATAATGAGGCTCTACTTGAAAAAATAGTATTCGAAGGCGGTGGGCGTTTTTTAGATAATCCCGCTCAAGTATTTAAAAGCGAATTACCTCCTGTTGAAGGAAAAATGGATCCATCACACATACTTTACGCATTGCTTATAATACTGTTGATGCTGGAAATTTCATTAAGACGATTAAACCTACGTCCGGAAATATGGTCAAGAAAGCTGAGATCCCTATTTCTGAAAGTAAGTGAAAATGAAGAACAATCTTACGAAATTGAAGAACAGAGTGAAAAAGAAAACAAAAGTACAACTACTCATAAAAGCAAGACTAGTAAGAATATTAAGGTTGTTAAGCAAAAAAGAAAAAACATACATGAAAAAGAGAAAGAAAACATACCTGCAGAGCAAGACCCGGCTTCCCATCTTTCCCGGCTATTAGATGTGAAACGTAAACAAAAGAAATGACAAACCAAATATAATCATCTGATACCGTAGATACACGATAAGTTATAAGTTATGTACTACATGGAATACACAATGCAAATTCAAGGCATGAATTAAAAATCAGCCATCCCTACGATAACAACATCACGGGCATTGGCGTCATTTTTTAAATCAATAAAATAGGGGTCTACAGGAGTATCGTCGTGAAACAGTATTTTTACCTTAGGTCTAAGACAAAAATCAGGATAATTCTTAACTACTATACCTGATTTATTGTTACTCAGTTTTACACACGCACCTACAGGATAAGGAGCAATTATCTTTACAAATGCGTTTGTTATATTAGGGTCAAATAGAGTTCCACAACCTCCCATAATGTATTCCACTGCTTCGGAAGGAAAAAGAGCTTTTCTGTACGGTCTGTCAGATGTTAAAGCATCATAAACATCAGAAATTGTAATAATTCTTCCCAATAGTGAAATTTCCTCTCCGGATAAACCTGACGGATAACCGGTACCATTAAATTTTTCATGGTGATGGAGTATACCTATGCAAGAATGATAAGGAAAGATATTGCTGTTTTTCAACATCTTATATCCTTTTAAAAGGATGTTTTTTAATTAATTCAAACTCTTCCTTTGTAAGCTTACTGCATTTATTTATAATCTCTTTCGGAATAAAAATTTTCCCTATGTCATGCATAAGAGCAGACATACCTATCATATAAAGAATATTCCTGTTATAATTCAGCTTGACACCTAAAGCAATAGCCAAGACCGTTACATTCACTGAATGAAAATAAGTATAATCATCATAACTCTTAAGGTCAATAATATTGATCAGCAATTCTTCGCTTGCTAATATACTATCAATTATTTCGTTTACATATAGTTTTAAGGTTTCAGTTATTTTTGGATTTATCGTCTTATCTTTTTCAAATTGGTGATAAATCTGTTTAATAGATTTTACGCATCTCATTCGGAGGTTGTCGTCTATAAGATCAGCCGGAACAACTTCTTCGGATAAAAAATCTCTTACGTATATTCCATAATATCCGTGTTCCTTCAACTTTGGAATATAGGACTCACGAATAACAGCTCCGCTATTTAACAAAATCTCATTATTTTTTCCGTATAGCGGTTTATAATTTATCATTCCATCTTTTAAATTATCAACACGTACATATCTCATTAAAATAACAACAGCCTTTCTGCGCCTTACTAAGTTGCAATAAACAATATAACATAATTACATATTACATTATATTATTAATCAACTATTACACTGATATATAACCTTTATAATCTATCAGGAATTATTAAAAACAAACCACCTAGATAATATAGCAGCTTTAATTATACTAACTACTAAGGTTTTATTATAATACATTTGGCTACATTTTACAACATAAAAATACATTTTTTTTGCCCGTAACATCCAGCATGTATAGAATAATTTGTTGATTATTTGCTAATAATATATAAGCCCAGGTATTAGCTCCGGGAGTAGAATTGAAAAAAGCAGGTTTATGCGAAAGCAAATAGTAAATGGGGTCATAAATGCATAAATAGGGTCAGGACTGAACATAAATAGGGGGGTCAGGCTTGAATTATTCACTTAATTAAGTGAATGATTCAAGCCTGAACCTTATGAAAGGAATGATCATGATGAAAGCTGTCATTATGGCCGGCGGCGAAGGTTCAAGATTAAGGCCTTTGACTTGCAGTAGACCTAAACCAATGGTACCTGTAGCGAACAAACCTGTAATGCAGCATATAGTAGAATTGTTAAAAAAACATGGTTTTGAAGATATTGCTGTAACTCTCTTGTACATGCCGGAAGCAATAAAAGAATATTTTGATGATGGAAGAGACTATGGCGTTAATATATTCTATTTTATTGAAGATACCCCTCTGGGTACTGCAGGAAGCGTAAAAAATGCTGAGGAGTTCCTGGATGATACTTTTATTGTAATAAGCGGTGATGCTCTCACGGATGCAGATTTAAGAAAAGCACTTGAATTTCATAATGCTAAAGGTTCAATAGCCACATTGCTGCTCAAAAAAGTTGATATACCTCTTGAATACGGAGTTGTTGTCACAGACGATGAAGGCAGAATTACAAGATTTCTTGAAAAACCAAGCTGGGGTGAGGTTTTTAGCGACACTGTTAATACAGGCATGTACATTCTTTCACCGGAAGTATTGAAGCTTGTCCCCAAAAATGAAATGTTTGATTTCAGCAAAGATTTGTTTCCTCTCATTTTGAAAGAAAGAATGCCAATATATGGCTACATAATAGATGATTATTGGTGTGATATAGGAGATCCGCAAGCATATATTCAATCTCATATAGACATTCTTAACGGTAAAGTTAGAATAAATATACCTGCCAAGGAGATTGAAAAAAATATATGGGTAGGTGAAGGTACGGAAATAGATGATCCTTCATGCCTTAGGGCACCTTGTATTATCGGGAGTTATTCAAAGATCAAAAAAAACAGTATTATAGGAGAATATTCGGTAATAGGTGATTTTAACATTATTGGAGAAGGTACAAGTATTAAAAGAAGCATAATATGGAATAACGCCATAATAGATGAAAAAGTAGAAATAAGAGGAAGTATTATCTGTAACAAAGTGCACTTTTCACCCTTTTCATCGGCTTTTGAAAATTCAGTAATAGGTGATAACTCTTGTATAAAAGAAAATGCCATAATTAGACCAAATATTAAAATATGGCCTGAAAAACTTATCAGTGAAGGTGCTATTGTTAATTCAAACCTTGTATGGGGCAGCAAATTTACCAGGAATATCTTCGGGGATAGAGGGATAGCAGGGGAAATAAACACGGATATAACTCCCGAATATGCATCAAAATTAGGTGCTGCATACGGTACTTTACTCAAAGGTAAAGGAAAGGTAGGAGTAAGTTGTGATAACAATCCATCAACAAAAATGATAAAATCTGCGTTTATTTCCGGACTGCTTACAACCGGAGTAGAAGTATATGATCTTCAAGTGATGCTTCTACCTATAACCAGAACAGCTGTCAGATTTTACAAATTAGACGGTGGGATTCATATTAGCTCACTTGGAACTGAACCCTACAAACTTTTAATTGATGTGCTTGATAAAAACGGCTGCAATATTGACAGGGGAACTGAAAGAAAAATTGAAACTATATTCATAAGGGAAGATTTTTTAAGGTGTGAAGGGGACTGTATAAAGGAAGTCAAAAACATAAACGATTATAGCAACTTTTATCTTCAAACGCTGATTAACAGTGTAAAAGATAGGGATTTGAAATACAGGATAGTCCTGAATTCCACTTTAGCTGATACTGCAAAGGTTATAAAATATCTGTTAAGTGAAATTGGTTGCGAAGTTGAATTAATGGATCTGAAAATCGGAAAGAGTTTAAATAAAAAAGATAGTTTAAAAGATCGAAATGTAAGTTTATTTATTGAACGAGTAAAATCAGGAAACTATGATCTTGGCGTATCCGTTGACGGTTCATCTGAAAAAATGCTGGTGCTCGTAGATGATAAGGGAAGAATAGTTACTGAAGATATGTTCCTTGCGCTTGTTACTATTATGTGCATGAAAACATATGGCGGAGGAACTGTTGTTGTGCCTTTGTCAGCCAGCTTTGCCATAGAAAAAATTGCCTCGAAATACGGAGGTAAAGTCATCCGCTCAAAAACATCCGCCCAAGACATAATGTATAAATTAATTGGCAGCAAGCAGCAGGAAATGATGGATCAGTTTACCCTTTACTTTGATGCAATGGGAGGACTTATAAAAATTATTGAATTTATGGCTAAAAACAAATGCAAACTTTCTGACCTAGTAGATGAAATACCCGTTATATATATGAATAAACTTGAGGTGGAATGTCCATGGAACGCAAAAGGAAAAGTCATAAGGGAAATAATACAGGAACATGGAAATGATATGATTGAAACTACAGAAGGTGTCAAGATATATAAAAACGGAGGATGGGTGCTAATTCTTCCGGATGCTGAATTACCTATATGTAGAATTATAAGCGAAAGCTATTCGGAAGAATTTGCTGAAGAATTGGGCACGGCATATGCAGACAAAATAAGAAAGATTAGTAAGACATAGTTTAATAAATGTCTCACTAATAAAAATTTTGTATTGCAAAAAAGCCCCATAAAAAGTACAATAGTAGTAACACTCAAGGTGTTGCTACTATTTTTTAATTATTATTGATTAGATTATTTTAAATTTTATACTACGATATTTGCCATATTGGAGACGGGAGCTTAGTTATGAAAAAAGGAAGCTGGATTGTAAACCTTTTGCTGTATATGATATTAGGAATAGCAATAGCTCTCCAGTTTAGAAGTAATATGTATTCCAAAAAGGATAAATCAACTTCCAATTTTGATACAGAAATACTAATAACTCAGATCGAGCAAGAGAAAAAAATACAGGAAGATTTAAAGATGCAAATAGAAGAAAATAACAAGAAGAAAGAGGAGTATTTACGCAGTTATATTGCTTCAAATGATAATAGAAAGCTAAAAGAATTATGGGATAGTCTAAATTATGCAAAATTGGTGGGCGGTCTTACCGATGTTCAAGGACCGGGAATTGTAATAAAACTGGACGATGCAAAAGTTAGGAAAACAGAAGATGTAAGTCTTTTAATCATACATGATGCAGACATAAGAATAATATTAAATGAGCTGAAAAAAGCAGGAGCTCAAGCAATTTCAATTAATGGAGAAAGGCTTGTTTCAACCAGCGAACAAATTTGTGCCGGTCCTACAATCAGGATCAACAAGGAAGTATATGCCGTACCTTATATAATAGAAGCTATAGGCGTGCCTGAAGATTTATATTATGCCGTAATGATGTCCGAAAGAGTTATCTTGATGAGAAAACGAGGTATTCAAGTTACAGTTAACCGATCAAATAAAATTGTAATTGAGAAGTATAATAAGGATCTTACCAATCAGATTTCTAAGTTAGAGGTGATTGAGCAATGAAATCGGGAAGAACCGTAGCTATAACTATAGTATGCTTGATTCTTGGCATTATGGTTGCTTGGCAATACAAAAGTGTTAATTATAACCAGAATGTTATGAGTTATGAGAACAAAAGGGCTGAAGAATTGATGGAAGAACTTATAAGATTGCAGAAAAGCAATGCTGATTTAAGAGCCCAGTTGACCAAGCTTCAAGAGGATGTAAGGTTATATGAAAGTGCTAAAGCGGGAAGCGATGAAACATATAGGAATCTGTTAAACGAACTGGCAGAGGCAAGAACATTTGCAGGATTAACCGATGTTAAAGGGAAAGGTGTTATAATAACATTGAAAGGTGAAGGTTTGTCTACTGTTTATGATGAAGATATTTTAGATGTAATAAATGAATTAAGAGCAGCAGGAGCACAGGCAATTTCTGTTAATGATGAACGGGTAGTAGCTACAACCGAAGTAAGAAAAGCAGATCCGTATATAATGGTAAATAAAATTCCTATGACAGAACCTTTTGTAATTAAAGCCATTGGAGACCCGGATCAACTTTATAATTCATTGCACATGATTCGAGGTGTTGTAGAGAAATTGCAAGGTTATTCTATAGATGTTAAAGTCGAAAAATCAGATGAAATTTTCATCCCTAAAGTAAGGGATGATGGTTCGGTAATAAAAATAGATCTTCTTGAACCGGTAAATTAATTGGGTCAGGTTTGAATTATACACTTAATTAAACACTAAGGGTCTATTTATTGGATGAATACACCCTTAGTGTTATTTTTTTTTGCCCTAAAAAATATAATTATATAGGTATATAAATTAACATCTGCATTTTTTATGTTAAAAGGATATTAAAGGAGTTGAAGAGTATGAGAAAATACGCGTCCTACAAGTTTTACATAAAAATTAAGCAAGGTATATCAATAATAGTTGTATCTGTAATATTATCCACACTTGCAACCTATGTTTTTTATACTAAAAATTTAAAAGAGATTATGGAATTAGGTATCAACCAAAGGGAAGTATATAATTCAAATTTTAAAAATGTTGATTTTAGTGTTGAATTAAGCAAGATTGACTTAGGAGACAATCATTACATCTATGTAAGTAAAACTCTTGAAAATAATACTGATAATACCAATGATAATATTGACAGTTCTGTCTATGAAAAAGCTTCAAGTGGCAGCACATACAGCAATAAGTTAAGATCTTGGGGGATATTAAGAAAACCTAATAATGAAACTCCACAAGCTGACCCGGGTGCACCGGAGTTATTAAAAAAATACGGGGGAGTGTATCTTGGGGATACATCCAAGAAAATCATATATTTGACATTTGATGAAGGATATGAAAACGGATATACACCTAAAATTCTTGATGTTTTAAAAGAAAATAAAGTTCAGGCTGCTTTTTTTATAACAGGTCCCTACTTGAAAGAACATCAGGACCTTGTAAGGCGTATGGTGGAAGAAGGACATGTAGTGGGTAATCATACTGTCAATCATCATAGCTTACCTTCCTTATCAGACAAGGAAATAGAAGAAGAAGTGCTTGGACTGGAAAGAGCTTTTAGGGAAAAATTCGGCAAAAGTATGAAGTTTCTACGCCCTCCCAAAGGAGAATATAGTGAACGTACGCTGGCAATTACAAGCAAGCTTGGTTATACAAACATGTTTTGGAGCTTTGCTTACGATGACTGGTATACAGATAAGGTCAGGGGACCTGAATATGCATACAATATGGTTATGAACAACTTACATAATGGCGCAATATTATTGCTACATGCAGTATCAAAAGATAATGCCGATGCCCTGGATATGATAATAAAAGGTGCACGTGAAAAGGGATATGAGTTCGGAACTTTTGATGACTTTGGATCATGAAAGGAGAATACTCATGAGTTTTTCCAAAAAAAAGAATAGAAAATCAACTAAAAAGAGGCGCAACAACCATAAATACAAAGATGAAGATCAACAGCATTTAAAGTCTAAAGAGGATACGAAGGAAAAGCCGGAAAAGAAAATAGGAGAAAAAATTACCGATATATTGGAACTGCCAAAGGAAGTAGTTCTTAATATGTCAAAAATGACTATCATAGGTAATCAAGAACTCATAATCGAAAATTATAAAGGAATTGTAGAATATGGTACCACTCTTATAAGGATTAATACCGGTAATCATTTATTAAAGATATCGGGGAAAAAACTTTGTATTAATGAAATTACTTCAGAAGATATAAAAATAACGGGACAAATCGGTTCATTAGAATTCCAAAACTGATGAAATGGTGATATAAAATGTTGTTAATTAGATTATGGAATTTTTTGCGGGGATATGTTATTATATTAGTTGAAGGTCATTTTATTGAAAGGTTCATAAATATATGTACGAGAAGACAGCTGTTTTTGTGGGATGTTAAACGTTCAAGTGATACCGCAATGACCTTGAAAATGAGCATAAAAGGCTTTAAAATGATAAGACCCGTTGCAAAAAAAACCCACTCAAAGGTAAAAATATTAAGTAAAAACGGAATTCCTTTTATTATCAGCAGATATAAGAAGAGAAAAGCTTATGTAGTAGGCGCGTTGCTGTTCCTTGTATTAATAAACGTTATAGCATCTTTCATTTGGGATATAGAAATTACCGGTAACAAGGATGTAGGTAGATCAGAAATTATCAATGAGCTGGATAAGCTTGGTATAAAAATAGGAACGTTGAAATATAAGATTGATCCTAATGAAATTGCCAACGAATTGATGTTGAGGATAAACAAACTTGCTTGGGTGGGCTTTGAAATTAAAGGTACGAGGGTTTTAGTAACCGTAAAAGAAAGAATCGAGCCACCTGAGATCGTGCCTAAACATATACCTTGTGATATTATAGCAAGAAGAGATGCAATTATCTCTTCAATAATAGTAAAAAACGGTAAGGGTTTGGTGAAAAATGGAGATACTGTGCTCAAAGGACAGGTTCTTGTAACAGGAGTAATAGAGAGTAAAAACAAGGAAGAACCTCCAAGACTGGTGCATGCATTAGCAGATATCGAAGCCAGAACATGGTATGAAAGCAGTAGCACAATAAAGCTAAAAATAATGGAACCCGTTCGCACAGGTAAAGTTGAAAATATTTATAGGATAAGAGCTTTCGGCAGAGAATATAAAGTTCCTTTTATAGGTTCAAATAAGATAGAATTTGAAAATTATGACAGGATAGAATTGAGAAAAATTTTAAAGATAGGAGATAATTTGGTACTTCCTTTAGAATTACTTATAGATAAATATTTTGAAAATAAAATGACTGAAAGGAAATTAAGTATTGAAGAAGCGAAGGAAATGGCGTATAATGATGCTTTGAAAAAACTAATGGATATTATACCTGAGGATGCAAAGATTATAAATAAAAATGTAGAATATAAACAGCATGATCAAGACAGTATAACTGCAAATATCATCATAGAGTGTCTTGAAGACATTGGAGTTACAAAAGAGATTGGAGGAAATTGATTGCAAGGAAATATTGATAAATACGTACAATTTGAAAATATAGATTCTGCAATGAATCTGTTTGGAAATTTTGATGAAAATATTAAAATAATAGAAGAAGCTTTTGGAATAAGAGTAACGTTAAGAGATGAAGATATAAAAATTTCCGGTTCACCGGAAATGGCTGAAAAAGCTGAAAGAGTAATACGACAATTGATAAACATTGCGGACAAAGGAGAAATAATTACCCGTCAAAACGTAAATTATCTGGTTCAACTGGCAGCAGAAGGTGTTACTGATATAAATTTTGACTTTTTGAAGGATTGTATATGTTTAACCGCCAGAGGTAAACCAATTAGGGCAAAAACCCATGGACAAAAGGATTATATAAATGCCGTGAAAAACAATGCCATTACATTCAGCATAGGTCCTGCAGGTACAGGTAAAACCTATTTGGCTGTAGCTATGGCAGTCACTTCTTTTAGAAATAAAGAAGTGAACAGAATAGTAATTACAAGACCTGCCGTAGAAGCAGGAGAAAGATTGGGGTTCCTTCCGGGCGACCTTCAAAATAAGGTTGACCCTTATTTAAGACCTTTATATGATGCCCTTTTTGATATATTAGGTGCAGAGACTTACCATAAATACATGGAAAAAGGCATGATTGAAGTGGCTCCTCTTGCTTACATGAGAGGCCGGACTCTGGATGATTCTTTCATAATACTTGATGAAGCACAAAATACAACACCTGAGCAAATGAAAATGTTCCTAACCAGGATAGGCTTCGGATCCAAAGCAATAATAACAGGTGATATTACTCAAATAGATCTTCCAAAAGAAAAGAAATCAGGTCTTGTGGAAGTAACTAAAATTTTAAAGAACATTAAAGGGATCGCATTCGTATACCTGACGGAAAGAGATGTAGTAAGGCATGAACTTGTTCAAAAAATTATTAAAGCATATGAGAAATATGAGTCAACCAGGGGTAACTAAGGTTCTTATTGTAAGGAGGGGAGTAACATTAAATGTCTTTATCCGCAATTAACAAGAATCGCAATAAAAAGTTAGTGAAAAATGATAAAGGGAAAGTATGGCTTTCAGAAAACATTGATGGCCGAAACATAAAAATAAATAAAAATAAGGGGTATATCGTAAGATTAAAAGAATTTATAGGCAGTTTCAAATTTCAAAAGCTTATAATAAGCATTTTAACTATAATTATTGCCTTTGTCATTATTTTAAACGGTGCGCTTCCCAAAAGATACAAATTAACTATCGGAATGCCGTCCCCATATGATATAATTGCTCCACGTGATATAGAAAATAAGGTATTAACTGAACAAAGGGCTCTTGAAGCTGCTAAAAATGTTCCTCCCGAAGTGATAAGGAAGATCAATGTACCGGTTGAAGTGTTAAACAGTGTTGATAGTTTTTTTACCTTCATCGAAACATCCAGGGAAAAAGTCGCTCAAATTGCAGATAGTGCCAGTAATGTAGAGACAGGAAATAATCCTACTCAATCGGAAATACCGGAAGATGAGATAAATAAAATACTAGACGAACTTAAAAGAAACGTTAATACTTTAAACCTTCTGGTACCTATCTCAAATGAGCAGTACAACTATCTTATAAATAAAATAAGTGAAGAAGATATGGCCGTTTTTAAAAAGACTTTTAAAGAATTAATCAGCGAAGTAATGACCCAGGAAATTACCGTGGAAAACATTGCCTTAAAAATTGACGCTGCATCGGGAAATCTTCAAAATACGGATTTCGAACAAGAGCTTAAAAATCTTGGAGCTCATCTTTTAAAGGCTTTTATAAGGACAAACAGTGAAATAGATGAAGAGCTTACAGAACAAAAAAGAAAGGCTGTATATGAGAGTGTATTGGAAAATAATAAGGTTATGGTTAAAAAGAATTCCAGGATAATAAGTGTTCAGGAAATTGTAACTGAGGATAAAATGAAAATGCTTGAAGAACTAAATTTAATCGAAACGGAAAAGATAGATTATGTTTTTGCCCTTGGAATAGCTATCTTGGTACTCATTTTATTTTCAATATTTTTATTATGCACCAAAATTTATTGCAGGAACGTGCTGACAAACAAAAATTACATTCTTGTTCTATCTATAATAGTTACAATTTCTTTGTTGGCTGCCAGGATTTTAAAAGAATATTCACCTTTATATATACCTTTTTTAATCGCACCAATGTTGATTGCAATTTTAATTGATCTAAAACTTGCCATAATTGTTAATTTCCTTTTAACATTAGCCGTTTCAATTATGACCAACGGAGATATGCTATATTTGTATATGGCACTGGCAAGCGGTATATTTGCAGCTTTTATGGTAAACAGATCAAGCCAAAGAAGTTCTCTTTCGATTTCAGGAACAATAGCAGCATTAATAAATGTGATTGTGGTTTCGTGTTTCGGTATAATTAATAAAAGCCAGTTGAAAACCATTGCTTTAGACAGTCTCATTGTCATTGCAAATGGGCTTATTTCAACCATTATAACTATAGGTATGCTGCCTTTCTGGGAAATAACTTTTAATTTAATTACTCCTTTAAAACTAATGGAGCTATCCAACCCTAACCAGGCATTATTAAAAAAGCTAATGATAGAAGCACCCGGTACTTATCATCATAGCTTGATGGTAGGCAATCTTGCCGAAGTTGCTGCTGAAAATCTGGGTGCCAATGCACTTTTGGCAAGGGTTGGAGCTTATTACCATGACGTTGGAAAATTAAAAAGGCCGGATTTTTTCGGGGAGAACCAGATTTCGGGAAATCCTCATGACAAAATGACACCAAGTTTAAGTACCTTGGTAATTATTTCACATGTTCAGGATGGTGTAAAGATAGCAGAAAAATATAAATTGCCAAATGCGATTAAAGATATAATAATGCAACATCATGGGACTACCCTTGTAGCATACTTTTATCATAAAGCCAAAAAAGGAGATAAGAATAACCTGATAAAAGAAGAGGATTACAGATATCCCGGACCTAAACCTTTATCAAAGGAAGCCGCTGTTGTAATGTTGGCAGATTCTGTAGAAGCAGCAGTAAGGTCCATGACGGAAAAAACCGAAGGTAAAATTGAAGGGCTTATAAGGAAAATAATCAAAGATAAACTGGATGACGGACAGTTTGATTTGACGGATCTTACTTTAAAAGACTTGGATATTATAGCTAACAGCTTCGCAAAAGTGTTTAGCGGCTTTTTCCATGCAAGAGAGAAATATCCTGAAATTGCAAAAGATAGCGATGGATTGAAAGATTACGGTGATTTCTTATATAATAATGAAGGCAGTGAAATAAAAAATTCTTCCGCTAATAATTACTCCGGTAATAGCAATAATAAAAACGAAAGCAATACTAACACCGATGAAGTGTGTTCAATCACAATAAATAAGTAAATATTTCAAGCCTGACCTTTTACATGTAAGTGAATAATTCAAGGTTGGCTTCATATGTTCAAAAAATAAACGAACGTGAGAGGTTATTTGAATATGCTCATATTTTTAGAAAACGTGCAAGATAAGATTGAACTGACTGAAGAAATTGAAAAGCTCATTAAAATAGCAATTGAATTGAGTTTAGAAAAGGAAAATTTTAAAATACATTCTGAAATAAGTGTTACTTTGATGGATGATGAGGGCATAAGGAAAGTAAATAAAGAGTATCGCAATATCGATTCACCAACAGATGTTTTGTCTTTTCCTCTTGTAGAAATGCATGAGGGAAAAATTATTTCCAACGTAGGAGATTATGACCTTGACGAAGGTGCGATTATACTCGGAGATATTTTAATTTCTTTAGAGAGAGTACAAAAACAGGCAAATGAATATCAGCATTCTTTTGAACGGGAATTAGCTTTTTTAGTAACTCATGGAGTCTATCATCTTCTTGGATACGATCATCAGGATGAAGAAAGTGAAAAACTGATGATCGGAAAACAAAAAGAAGTCCTTAAAGAAATGGGGTTAGATCGGGTTGAAATATGAAGAGCTGGTGAAGATTGCTTCCGAAGAAAAGCATAAGGCTTACGCACCTTATTCGGGATTTAAAGTAGGTGCTGCAGTAGTCACGGGTACCGGAAATGTTTATACGGGTGTTAATATTGAAAACGCCTCTTACGGAGCTACTAATTGTGCAGAACGTACCGCCGTTTTTAAAGCTGTATCCAATGGAGAAAGAAAAATCGATTTGGTAGCAATTTCCAGTGAAAGTGATGACTATATTTTCCCTTGCGGAATATGCAGGCAAGTTTTGGCGGAATTCGGACATAAAGATACAAAGATTATATGCAGTAAAAATAACGGAGATTTTATTGTATTTAAACTTGAAGACCTCTTACCTCATGCTTTTTATTTAAAATAGCTAATATAATAATAGCTTATACTTTAAAATTTAAAACAGCTTGATTTTTAAATTAGTTAAAGTGTTTACAAAACTGTTAATTTAGTTTTGGAGGAGTGTTATGGATTTCAAGTCAGGGTTTATTGCAGTAATAGGAAGACCAAATGTAGGAAAGTCAACCTTAATAAACAGAATATCAGGTGAAAAAATTTCAATAATATCCGATAAACCTCAGACTACAAGAAATGTAATTAAAGCAATAGTTACCGGTGAAGACTATCAAATGATATTTTTAGATACACCCGGAATAATGCTCAATCCAAAAAACAAACTAGGCGAATATATGATAAAAGTAGCAACTGACACTTTAGATGAAGTAGACATTGTACTTTTTATTGTAGAAGCTACAGGAGGAGGTCCAGGTAAAGGTGATCTGGAAATTTTGAGAAAATTGAGTAAAGTTTCCAGCCCTGTATTCTTAATAATAAATAAAATTGACCTTATATCAAAAGAACAGATACCGTTATTGGTCTCCGAATATAATAAGCACATGGATTTTGCCTGTGTAATACCAATATCGGCAATAAACGGTGAAGGTGTTAATGACCTTATTGAAAACATAAAAGCAAAGTTACCTGTCGGACCTGAATATTTTCCACGTGATATGATTACCGACCAACCTGAAAAAGTAATTATAGCTGAAATAATCCGTGAAAAAACGCTTTTACTTTTAAAGGAAGAAGTACCTCACGGTATCGGAGTAGAAATTCTTTCCTTTAAAGAAAGAGAGGATAAAAACATAATAGATATTCAAGCTAACATATATTGCGAAAGGGAGTCCCATAAAGGTATTGTCATTGGTAAAAACGGCAAAATGTTGAAACAGATAGGTTCTATGGCTCGTGAAGATATGGAAAGATTCCTGGGAGTTAAAGTATTTTTAGAGTTATGGGTTAAAGTAAAAAAAGATTGGCGTAATAACCAGCATATGTTAAATATTTTAGGTTACAAAACTTAAAATTCAATTTTATGTTGGAGAAGTTCGTGATTTAAAAATTAACTCTTATATTAGAATAGTTCCAGTATACAAATTATATTTTTGAGAAAAATAATATTAAAACCAATAAAAAGCATTCATGAACCATGAAACCAAAATAACAATAGTTAGAAGCAAATTAACTACCGATACCCATTTTAGGTACTTCATAACTTAACTTAGAGGGGGAGTAATTGTATGCTGAAAGATTTCATGTGGAATTTGTTTCAGAAAACAGGTAACATAAAAAGTTATATCTTGTATAGAGAATTAGTTGAAAAAGAAAACTCATCATCTGAAGAAAGAATTTCTTTTGAGCAATCCGCAACTACTAATATCAATTAAGCAGGTAATAAGTTTAACGCATAATAACATAATTATAAATTATGAAACCTTGTACAATAGATGATGGTTTAATTCCTAGTAATTATGTGGTGATTTAGTACCTGGTAATTAAATATAATTTAATACTTAGTAATAACAGTTATAAGGGATGCACCAAATAAGGTGTATCCCCATGTAATTCTAAAATCATTTCCAACAGTTTCCCAATATTTTCATTGAATAATGTTTAAGTATAATATAATAAGTGTAGTATAATACAGTATATATAATATAACTATTATATGACGTTTTGACTAAATTCGAGTACTATATATTTTTTTGTGAGGAAAAGATTATGTCGTCATACTTAAAAACACAGGGGATTGTATTAAAAGAGGCTTATACGGGGGAAGCAGATAAGGTAATAACTATTCTTTCAAAAGACCATGGTAAAATGTCCGTATTTGCAAAAGGAGCCAGGAGACCTAAAAGTCGACTTGTTGCTTGTACTCAGTTTTTATGCTATAGCGAATTTTTACTTTTCAAGGGAAAAGATATGTACACTATCAGCAGTTGTGATGTCATTGAAACTTTTTCAAAAGCGTCAAATGATATAATTAAATTAACATATGCATCACACATTATAGATATTGTTTACGATACAGTCCAGGAAGGTCAGTATGCAGCGAAAGAACTCAGGTTGCTGCTAAATACCTTGTATTTTTTATTTAATTCCGATAAATCTCCTGACCTTATAACTTGCATATTTGAAATAAGGTATTTATGCCTTTTGGGTTATGCACCTTATGTAAATAGTTGTATAAACTGTAATGAAGGAAATATTAAAAATATATACTTTAGCTTCAAAAAATGTGGTTTTCTTTGCAATAAATATGAATGCTTATTACAAGACAGTTCGGCAATAAAATTATTACCCGGAACTGTTAAAGCTTTATATCACATAGTGCATTCGGAAACAAAAAATCTTTTTAATTTCAATGTTTCAAAAGATGTTTTGGAACAATTAAAAAGTATATCTAATAGATATTTGAAAGAAAGGTTTGATAAAAACTATACCAGTCTTGATTACTTAAAAAAGCTTAAAACAACGGATCTTAATGGAACAGATAGTAAGAATCCGGATAACTAATAATAAAGAAAGCAATTATAATTTTTCAATTATAATTGCTTTCTTTATTAGTTGGTGCGGTTGGTGGGATTTGAACCCACATGAGCGTCGCTCGCTACCCCCTCAAGATAGTGCGTCTGCCAGTTCCGCCACAACCGCATATATAATAATTTATTGTCCATAATATTTAACTTTTTTCAACTTGCAAGGTTAATTATACTAGGTACTTTTATTAATGTCAATAGCAAAATTTGAAAAGTTTAAAAATATGTTGAACAATACGTTAAGTATTGATAAAATATCTAATAAGACAAAGCTCAAAGTTAAAGGAGATATGATGGATGGCAGGATTTTTTGGCTTTTTTGATTATACTAAACCCGGACCGGGTGTACCAAAAGATGCACCACCTAAGGCACCAATAATTGTATTTTTTGAAATTTATTTTAGAAAATTTTGGAATCTAGTTAAAATCAATCTCATGTTTAATTTTTTTAACTTACCGGCATTAATAGCTGCTATTTTCGCAACCATGTATCTTTTTCAAGGTCAGATTAGCGATGATCCTACAGTAGATCTTCTCACGCGTTTTATTATCGGTTGCGTATTTTTATGCATACCATTAATCACCGTAGGTCCTGCACAAGCTGGATTTACATATATTCTCAGAAATTATTCTAGGGAAGAGCATGCTTTTTTGTGGTGGGACTTTAAAGATACGGCAAAAGATAATTTCAAACAAAGCCTTATTATATCAATAATCGACTTCATAGTTTTTATAGTGTTCGGAATTGTAATTAATTTTTATTTTAAATATCCCGCAGAAAATGATCTTTCAGCTTATATGATGCTATTTGCAAGAACGATAGTAATACTAGCTTTTATTATTTATTTGATGATGCATATGTACATTTATCCCATGCTTATAACCTTCAAATTGACAGTAAGGCAAGTATACAGAAATGCCTTAATTTTTGCAATGGCAAAGTTTCTGCCTAACTTGGGCATATTGTTATTATGCATATTTTTAATATTGCTGAGTTTCTATTTTAGTACATTTATTGGTATCTTTCTTTACCTCTTCATAACAGTCAGTACCATAGGTTTGATTATCAACTTCTACGTCTATCCGAAATTAAAGAAGTACATGATAGACAAAATAGAAAGCGAAGATGAGGATGAAGAAGACGAAGATGAAGAGAATGAATATGATGAGGCAGAAGATGATGAGGCAAAAGATGATAATGAAGATGTAGGGTATGAAAAGGACGTATTAGGGGCAAACAATGAAGACAAAACCGAAAATATTAATGAGAACACTGATAATGACGGAATTTCAAAATAATGACTGCGTTAATAAACTGCATCAATAACAAGTATCATTAGCAGCAAATATCAAAATAAATAGAACAAATATAAAAATAAATAAACATAAAAATAAATAAAAGGTGGCGGTAAAACTTTAGAGGAGCCACCTTTTTTATTCCGATAGAATTTATTCAATATTATTCTCCATCATTTTCCGCAATTAAGTCATTCATTGAATATAATCCCGGTGCCTTATCATGGATAAAAGCCGCGGCTTTAAGTGCACCGATACCGAAAATATCTTTAGAGAGAGCTGTATGCTTTAATTCGATGATTTCGTCGCTTCCTGCGAATATTACTGAATGTTCTCCTACAATAGTGCCACCACGAACAGCATGTATGCCAATTTCATTCTTACTTCTTTTCTGGCGGCGTAAGTGCCTATCGTATACGTATTCATGTTTTTGCTCCATTACTTCATTGATGGCATCAGCAATCATTAAAGCTGTTCCGCTTGGGGCATCAAGTTTCTGGTTGTGATGTTTTTCTATGATTTCAATATCAAAGTATTCTGCTAACACTTTAGTTGCTTTTTTTACAAGATCTAACAACAGGTTAACTCCAAGAGACATGTTTGCCGATCGAAAAACAGGAATCGCTTTTGAAGCTTCTTCCAACATTTTTATCTGTTCCTCAGAATGACCCGTAGTTGCCATAACCAGAGGTATTTTCTTTGATAAAGCAAAATCAAGCAAATCACTTAAAGCGGCAGGATTTGAAAAATCAATTATGACATCAACAGGGATATTACAATCTTTAATTCTTGTAAACACAGGATATTCGTTTTTTTGTGTGTCATTAATATCAAAACCTGCAACAATCTCCATGCCTGCAAACTGCTTGGATAATCTGCTTATAACTTGGCCCATTTTGCCGTTACATCCGCTCAAAAGTATTTTTATCATTTGCTATCCATCCTTTTACTAATTATTGTATTGGCTAAATTATTAGTTGTTTTTGCAAGTATGATGTAATATTACGCTTTTAGCAAACCATAGTTTATAAGTTCTTGTTTCAAAAGGGCAAGATTCTTTTCTGACATTTCAACAAGAGGCATTCGGCATTTTCCTACATTAAATCCCATCAGGTTCATAGCAGCTTTAACCGGAATCGGGTTTACTTCAATAAATAAAGCCTTTACCAGATTTAATGCTTTTAACTGCAGCTTCCTACTACCTTCAATATCTCCATTCAGGAACAATTGAACCATATCATGGGTATCTTTAGGGATAATATTAGCCATAACTGATATAACTCCTAAGCCGCCATATGCCATAACGGGGAAAATATGTTCATCATTTCCTGAATAAATATGGAAATCACTTCCGCATAGATTTACTACTTCACCTACTTGTAACAGGTTGCATTCCTTAACTCCATATATGTTTTCGATTTCTGACAAAGCTTTTAATGTTTCCGGATTAATATTTAAATTTGTTCTTGATGGTACGTTATACAGTATCATAGGTATCTTTATGCTTTGAGCTATTGTTTTAAAATGTTCATAAAGACCTTTCTGCGTTGTTTTGTTATAATAGGGAGTTACACTAAGTATAGCATCGGCACCAACATCTTCCGCCATCTTACTTAATTTAATGGCATGTTTTGTATCATTGCTTCCGGTACCGGCTATTACTGGAACTCTACCCTTTACTTTTTCTACGGTAAATTTAACAACCCCTATATGTTCTTCATCAGGCATGGTAGAAGCTTCTCCCGTCGTTCCGCAGGATATGATGGCATCTATACCTTCTTTAATCTGAAACTCAATTAATTCTTCCAGTTTTTCAAAATCCACACCATCTTCAGTGAAAGGTGTAACAATCGCAACTCCGGCGCCGGTAAATATTGGTTTTCTCATAAATAACACCCTTTCATTATTATTGAAATAAAAATTTAATATATAATTACATGAATTTGCATTTTATTCAGCACTATAAAATTGATGTGATATTGTTTTTTATATTATATCTTCATTATATTATATGTCAAATATATTTTTCCAGTTAATAAATAAAAATCTGCACGTTTTTTTTATTTTACATATTTTGCATATATAATATTTTTGCCAATTTCCCGGGAAAATCTTTATATTACATTTTTATTAAATTTGTTAGCTTAGAAGGAAAAATAACAATATTTGTCGAATTTACAAGAAGAAAATAATATTTGAAAATATATTAATGTATTTATAAATCAAAGTTAAGTAATAACTAAATAACATTTTTTAATAAACAAAAGAAAAAACGCTAAAAGAGGGAGCCAGGTATGACAAGACAAAAGCCTATAAAGAATGACAGTATTAAATTTTTACAATTTTTCTTTATAATTACCATAATACTTACATTAATATCAACTGTATTTAACTACGAAGCTTTTGGGGATACTGATGAAAAGCATTCCGATACAAATGTTTCATCAGACACAGAAGTAGTTGAAAATATGCAAAACATTAGAGTCGGGCTTTATTTTAGAGATACTCAGTTATATAATCCTTCATCCGAAATATCGTATTTTAAAGTTTCATCTGCAAAAGGAATTGAGGTTGGATATAGTACTAACAATAAATTTATAGGAATTCTGGGAGTGGATGACAATACCGGTCTTATTGTGCGGAAAGATGCATTTTACATAGTTGAAAATAATTTAATAAAAGAATATAAGCAAAAAGAGACTGTTGCTGACAACGGTAAAATTTTAGGTCCATATCATATACAGATTGGTTCTTCATTCGGCAGCTACAGCGAGGCAAAGGAAAAACTTGATGTTTACATTCAAAAGGGAATTAACGGATATATTGCTTTGACGGATTCCTGGTATATCTGGTCGGGTTTTTACGTCGATCAAAAGTCTGCAGAGGAAGATATATCAAATAACATGGTAAAAAAACTTGGGGAAGAAGAGTATAAAATTATACAACCCTCAAAAGATAATATAGTAATTTCCGATGAAAAATCAGGTAATACGCTTTTAGTATTTGGCAAAAAAGATGGGTATTTGCAAATTAAACCAAAGGCTGATAATAATCCATATATTTTTAGCATTAACGGCAAAAAATATAGGGGATACCTTGAAGTCAGAAGATATGAGTCTAGTGATATGACAGTTATAAACATCTTGCCCCTTGAGGAATACTTATACGGCGTTGTGCCTTGTGAAATGCCATGGACCTATCCGATTGAAGCTTTAAAAGCCCAGGCAGTAGCAGCAAGGACATATGCTTGTAAAAGCTTGGGAAAGTATTCGAGATTGGGATTTGACGTGTGTGCAACTGTATATTCGCAGGTTTATGAAGGTTATTCCGTAGAAAGAGAAACTACAAATAAAGCAGTTGACGAAACACGAGGCGAGAAATTATACTATAATGGTGAGATTGCGCAAGTGTATTTTTTCAGCACAAGCGGGGGCAGGACGGAGTCAGCCGCCAATGTATGGAAAGACGATCTGCCTTACCTTAAGAGTATAGAAGATAAATATGAAGATCCTAACTCGAAATACTATACTTGGGAAATAGTAATGACGGCTGAGGAAATAAAAAATATTATGAAGGAAAAGGGATTTGACCCGGGTGATATTATAGGTATAAGAATTGTTAATACATCAGAAGCCGGAAGGGTTACCGAACTTGTCGTATCGGGGACGATCGATGAAAATGTGTTTTTAAAAGCACGCTGCAGGGAAATCTTTAACTTACCAAGCCAATGGTATGAAATATTAACGGACGCTGATGTTATGGTTTTAAATACGCAAAATGATTATGTAAAAAATGTGAATATAGGAAATGCCTCGGTTATAACAGGAAACGGTGTGAAAAAGCTAAAAGCCGGCAAGGAAGTTTTAATAGCAGGAAATAGTAATACATTAAGAAAAATACCTTCTATACCAACTAGTTATACCTTTATCGGCAGAGGATACGGACACGGCGTCGGTATGAGCCAGCAGGGCGCAAAAGGAATGGCATTGGCCGGCTTTACTTATGATGAAATCCTGAAATATTACTTTTCAGGCATAACAATAAAGTAATCATAGCAAGAATAATATATAATAGATGCACTATGTATTAAACGCATTCGATTATAAATCGAATATAAATAATGATAAATACTAAATATAGATATAAAATAATAATGTGGCAGAAAATTTGGTAAAACGATTTCTATATTTTATCGTTTTACCATTTTATATGCAAATTATTACATGTAAATACGACATATTTTTTTAATTATACACTAAAACTAAAAAATTCATAAAAAATTCTGAAAGATGGGATTGATAACTCAATGAAAGTAAGAGATTTTTACTATGAACTTCCGGAAGAGCTGATTGCACAGGAACCTTTAAAAGACAGAAGTTCATCAAGATTGTTGCTTCTTAATAGGAAAACAGGGGAAGTAACCCATGAGATATTCAAAAATATTATTAATTATTTAAATGAAAATGATTGCCTTGTTATTAATGATACCAGGGTAATACCGGCAAGGCTTTTGGGAAAGAAGGAAAATACAGGCGGAAAGATTGAGTTTGTATTGCTGAAATCTTTAGGAAACAACATGTGGGAAGTAATATTAAAGCCCGGCAGGAGAGCAAGAATCGGTTCAAGATTTGTATTTGGCGATGGGCTTCTTAAAGCTGAAGTTATCGATATCATAGAAGACGGAAATAGGATTGTAAAGTTTGAATACGAAGGAATTTTTGAGCAAATATTGGACAAGATAGGTATAATACCGTTACCTCCTTACATCACTAAACAGCTGAACGATGCTGAAAGATATCAGACTGTTTACTCTGAAAAAAAAGGATCGGCTGCCGCCCCGACTGCTGGACTTCATTTTACGAAAGAACTACTCGAAGAAATTAGATCAAAAGGCATAAGCATAGCAAAGATAACTTTGCATATAGGATTAGGCACTTTTCGTCCGGTAAAAGTAGAAAACGTAGAAGAACATCATATGCATTCGGAGTATTACAGCATAAATGAAGAAGCAAGTACAACTATAAATTCTGTAAAGAAAAAGGGTGGAAGAATAATAGCAGTAGGTACCACAAGCTGCAGAGTCTTAGAAACGGTTGGGAATGAAAAAGGTTATATTGAACCTAAAGAAGGATACACGGATATTTTTATTTATCCGGGATATAAATTCAAAGTTATCGACGGGCTAATAACTAATTTTCACTTGCCTGAGTCCACCTTAATAATGCTGGTAAGTGCTTTCGCAGGTTATGAAAATACTATGAATGCATATAAAATAGCTGTAAAAGAAAAATACAGGTTTTTTAGTTTCGGTGATGCGATGTTTATTTATTGATGAAAGTTTTTTCATAAGCTTAAGCTCCGCTGCTTAGAATTATTAAATTCAGCTCAGCTTATGCCCCTTTAAAGCTTTTATCAAAAGAATTAAATGCATTTTATCTAGAAGTGAGAGGTGACCAAAAATTAATGTCAGCTATAAGATTTGAACTTATTAAAAAATGTAAACAAACAGGAGCAAGACTGGGAATACTGCATACTCCTCATGGTAGTTTTGAAACTCCGGTATTCATGCCCGTAGGAACTCAGGCAACCGTAAAAACAATGAGCCCTCACGAACTTAAAGAAATAGGTGCAAAGATTATACTTAGCAATACTTATCATTTATATATAAGACCCGGTCACGAATTGATACGGGAAGCCGGTGGACTGCATAAATTTATGAGCTGGGACGGCCCCATATTGACCGATTCGGGAGGATTCCAGGTTTTCAGCCTCAGCGACTTGAGAGATATTCATGAGGAAGGTGTTTATTTCAAGTCACATGTAGATGGTTCAAAGCATTTTATATCACCGGAAAAATCTATTGAAATTCAAAATGCCTTAGGTTCGGATATCATTATGGCATTTGACGAATGCATACCATATCCATGTGATTATGATTATGTTAATAGATCCGTTGAAAGAACAACACGCTGGGCAGCAAGATGCAAAGAAGCTCACCGAAATACTGATAAACAGGCATTATTTGGAATAATCCAAGGTGGCACTTATGAAGAATTAAGAAAAAAGAGTGCCAAGGAAATTACATCTTTGGATTTTCCTGGTTATGCTATTGGCGGCCTTAGTGTAGGGGAACCTGCTGAAGTAATGTATACAATGCTTGAATGTACTGTTCCTCTTTTGCCCGAAGACAAACCAAGGTATCTTATGGGAGTAGGAAGTCCCGATTATTTAATAGAAGGTGCTATCAGAGGTATCGACATGTTTGACTGCGTGCTTCCTACCAGAATTGGAAGGAACGGAACAGTCATGACAAGAAAAGGAAGAATTATAGTACGAGATGCCAAATATGCAAGAGATTTTTCTCCACTTGACCCTGATTGCGATTGTTATACCTGCAAAAATTTTACAAGAGCATATATAAGACATTTATTAAAAGCAAATGAGATCTTGGGCATGCGATTAACTACTTATCATAACATAAAGTTTTTAATTGACTTGATGAAAAATATTAGACAAGCTATAATAAATGATAAACTCGAAGATTTTAGAAATGAATTTTTTGATTCTTTCGGGTATAAAACAAATAAAAAATCATAAAAACTATTTTTAAGGAGAGTGATATGATGGAAGAACAATTAGCCACTGTTGCACCGTTGATTACAACCATAATATACATAGCCTTTATTGTAGGCATTATGTATTTAATGGTTTACAGGCCGCAAAAAAAGAGAGAGAAAAAAGAAAGAGAAATGAGAGAATCCCTTAAGGTCGGAGATAAGATAATAACAAAGTGTGGGATATGCGGTAAGATTGTAAATATTAAGGATGATGAGATTACAATCGAAACAAGTGTGGAGAAAACAAAAATAGTTCTTAAAAATTGGGCTGTAGGTGAAGTTATTAAACCAATTGAAGCATAATTTAATTTTAAATTTAAATTTTGTTCAATTTTTAATTTTATGGGTTTCAAGTTTTCTTGGGGACGCTTTGTATGCCGTACTTAAAATTTAAAAAGTAAAGTGCACAAATCGTCCTCTTCATTTAATAATTAGTTAATAATTAGAATAACAGATTTTTAAGCTCACCGGTTCTAATATTCCATATGCTTAAATAAATTATAGTAGTATGAATTTAAACATATGGAGGTATTATAATGGTAAAAAGTTTAACTGATAAAAATACCGGGAGCTTGATAGAAAAACTCAGAATATTTACTTTAATAAAAGGTGTTATCATAGCTTATTTAATTACAATTCCATTTTTTATGTTATTCGCACTTATACTCTCATATACTAATTTCCCAGAAACATACATATCAACTTTAGTTTTGTTGACAACTATCTTGAGCATACTTTTAGCCAGTATATCCGTATCAAGAAGCATTAGCATCAAAGGCTGGTTAGTAGGTAGCATGATTGGTTTCTTATACATTTTAATACTATATATCCTCAATGGTATTATTTATAAAAACTTCACAATTAGCAGAAGTTTAATAACAACTGCATTTATTTGTGTTGCCACCGGTGCTCTTGGAGGCATTACCGGGATAAACGTAAAGGGGAGCAAGAAGGTTGTGAAGAAGAGGGGGAGATTAAGGTAAAGGGACACTCCTCGCTCGAGTAACTTCAAGGGGACACTCCTCTCTCGAGCAAGGAGTATTCTTTTTTAGTTGAGGGGTGTCCCCTTGTAAAGAAGAGGAATGTCCCTTTCTGATTAGAGACACTCCTCATTTTTAATTCATCCGATAATGAGTATAGGATTGACAATACCATAACTCCAATATATTATTAGGTTAGTAAGAGATTCATTATATGTTGTTTTTTAACAGCGTATTTAATATCAACATGGTGCAAAGGGGGTTTAAGTAATGAAGCATATTAAAGCTATTAGTAGTTCGGTTCTTAAGAACACTAAAAATATAGGTTGTGGCGAATGCCAATCATCATGCCAATCTGCCTGCAAAACTTCTTGTACTGTAGGAAATCAGCATTGTGAAAAAAACTAATTAGTACTTATTTTATAAATTCGGCAGGTATGTAAGGAGGTTTTTTACCTCCTTCAATTTTGTTATAACGGTATATTTTGCAATTAGTGATTTTTTATTTTTATTAAGTTTTATATAGGAGGTAACATGAAAGAGGGTCTAATACACAGATTTTCAATGTTTGGAACTAACATAGTTGTAGATGTGAACAGTGGCTCCGTTTATGTTTTTGATGATTTGGCATATGAGGTGCTGGATAATTTTCTAAACGGTCTTAGCGAAGAAAAAATTGTAGAAAAAATAGGTAATAAATATGGACAAGCCCAAGTGCGAGAGGCATTTAACGAGATCATGAAAATAAAAGAAGAAAATCTTCTTTTCACTGAGAATGAATACAGCTTTGTACCTTCACCAAATGATGATGTTACATTGAAAGCTATGTGCTTACATGTGTCTCATGATTGCAATATGAGATGTAAGTACTGTTTTGCATCAACGGGTGATTTTGGTTCAGGGCGTAAATTAATGAGCGTAGAGGTTGGTAAGAAAGCTATTGATTTTCTTATAAGCAAATCAGGCAAAAGGAAAAATCTTGAGGTGGATTTTTTTGGCGGAGAACCCCTAATGAATTTTGATGTAATGAAAGAGATAGTTTCATATGCCAGGGAAAGGGAAAAAGATTTTAATAAAAATTTCAGGTTTACCGTTACTACAAACGGTTTGTTGTTGAATGAAGATATTGTAAAATATATTAACGATAATTTTGTGAATGTAGTCTTAAGTATTGACGGAAGAAAAGAAACTAATGACAAAATGAGACTAAGCATTAACGGGAAAGGTACTTATTCTCTTATTATTGACAAGATTAAAGCTATGGCGGAATCTCGAAACCAGAAAAATTATTACGTAAGAGGTACATTTACGCGTGAAAATATGGATTTTTCCGAGGATGTGTTACATCTTGCAGATAAAGGGTTTAAGCAGATTTCCGTTGAACCCGTAGTTGCTGCAGCAAATACTGGATATGATATCAGGGAAGAAGATCTTGAATATATTAAGTCCGAATATGAAAAACTCGCATGGGAATATGTCAAAAGAAAAAAAGAAAATAAAGGATTTGACTTTTTCCATTTCATGATAGATTTGGATCACGGACCCTGCATAGAAAAAAGATACAAGGGCTGCGGTTCCGGTTTTGAATATGTGGCAATAACTCCTGAAGGAGATATATATCCGTGTCATCAATTTGTAGGTATTGAAGAATTTAAAATTGGAAATGTTAATAATAACATATTGAACTTGGATATAATAAACAGTTTCAGAAATTCGAATATTTCAACCAAAGAAGAGTGTAGAAATTGTTGGGCAAGATTTTATTGCGGTGGAGGATGTGCAGCGAACAATTACAGTTTCAATAAAGACATTAGCAAACCTTATAAAATCGGATGCGAGTTAGAAAAGAAAAGAGTAGAATGTGCTTTGTGGATAAAGACGCAAATATAAAAAGGTTCAGGTACTGCAGTAAGTAATATTTCTGCTGCATTTATATTGTAAACAAAACTGGTTAAATTTTTCCTGAAAAGTGGAATATTTGGGGATTGTTTAAGTATTGACGATATTTTTATGTAGTTATATAATAACGTCATGTTATGTAATTATATACCTAGTTTATAATATTGTCATGTGAACACGAAAAGAGGGGAGTTTATTCATATGAGAAGACGCAACTGGATAAAATGTGTGATTGTCCTCCTAATAATGGGAATTATTATTTTCCTTGCTTTTGACGGAGGAGAAAGCATAGGAATTAATGGAATTAGTAAAACAAGAACAGGGATAGACATTAAAGGCGGTATATACACAACCCTTTACCCTGACCTTCCGGAAGGACAAAAACCCACAGAAGATGAGTTAAATTCAGCAAGAGCCATAATTGAAAAAAGGCTTGAAAGCAAAGGGATTTATGATAAAAATGTCACCGTTGAAAAAGAACATGGCAGAATAATTGTTGAGATTCCTTTTGCTCCTGGAGAAACGGATTTTAATCCTCAAAAAGCAATAGAAGAAATTGGAAGAACTGCATTGCTCACTTTCCAGGAAGTTGATGAATCAAAAGTTGATGAAAACAGTTTATACCTACCTACAGGTAAAATAGTTATCGAAGGAAAAGATGTAAAAAATGCGGGAGTAGCAAGATATCCCGACACAGGTGAAATTGTGGTAACTTTAGAGTTGAATGAAGAAGGAAAGCAGAAGTTTGCCGAAGCAACTGAAAGATTAAAAGGTGAAAGAATAGCCATATTCATGGATGATGAACTTATAGTAGCTCCAGTAGTAAATGAAGTTATTCCGGACGGAAATGCAGTTATCACTGGACAAAGAAGTGCTAAAGAAGCAGGTGAGTTGGCTGATACAATAAGGGCCGGTGCTTTACCTTTCAGGATGGTACCAAAAGAGATCAACTCCGTAAGCCCTATTTTAGGTGAAAATGCACTTAGAGTTACAATCCGGGCAGGTATATTAGCATATATATTAATTTTTATTTTTATGGTTGTCATTTATAAATTGGCAGGTATTATTGCCGGTATTGCTTTAGGTATGCTAGCAATTACCACGTTATTGTTTATATCGGCTACCGGAAATACATTAACATTACCCGGAATCGCAGGACTTATTCTTTCAATTGGTATGGGTGTAGATGCCAATGTGATAATTTTTGAAAGAATAAAGGAAGAACTCAGAAACGGAAAAACAATAGGAGCGGCAATAGATGATGGATTTCACAGAGCTTTTACCGCAGTTCTTGACTCAAATGTAACAACATTAATTACAGCGGTTGTACTTTATTGGTTAGGTTCAGGTCCAATCAGAGGATTTTCTATAACCCTCGGTGTTGGAGTAGTTATAAGTTTCCTTACGGCAGTAACCGCAAGCAGAATCATGCTCAAAGCATTCAGCAGTGAAAGTTTCGCAAAAAATCCAAAACTATACGGGGCTTAAAGGAGGTTCTTAAATGATAGATTTTGTAGGAAAAAGAAAAATATTTTTTACGATACCGATAATTATAATAATTGCAGGAATTATAGGTCTTATTGTAAACGGCGGCTTAAACTATGATATACAATTTCAAGGCGGAACAATTCTGGAAATAGAGATGCCTGATGATACATTTGATGCCAACGAAATTGGAGCAGCCATTAGTGAACTAGTAAATAAAACAGTTAGCCCTCAAAAAGTAAAAACGTATAATCCCCAAGAGGGACAAGAAACCATGAATATTTTAATGTTAAAAGTACCAAGTGAAAGTACTTTGACTGATGAAGAAATAGAAAAAATTTTCAACTTGCTTAGGGAAGATTATAATGTAGCCACTGATGCACAAGTACAAGTGCAAAGTGTCGAACCTTTTATTGCGGTGGAAATAAGGCAGAAAGGTTTATTGGCAATATCTATAGCATCATTACTGATATTAGCGTATATATGGTGGAGATTCAGCACAATATCAGGTCTTCCTGCTGCTGTAACAGCTCTTTTAGCTTTGTTACACGATGCAGCAATCATGTTAAGTGCTTACGCAATTTTTAACATACCTATAAATGAATCTTTTATAGCTGCAGTATTGACCATATTAGGTTATTCTATAAACGATACTATAATAATATATGATCGTATAAGAGAAAACAGAAATAAGATGAGAAAAGCATCGTTGGAAGAATTAACAAATATCAGTTTGAATCAAACATTAAATCGTACCTTATACACTACTATAACAACATTAATTGCAGTTATAACGGTATATGTTTTTGCAACCATTTACAAAATTCAATCAATAAAGGATTTTACTTTCCCGCTGACCATAGGTCTTGTAAGCGGAGTTTACTCAACACTGTTTATTGCTACCCCGTTATGGATGATGTGGAAGAAAAAACAAGATGAGGCAAAAGTGATTGTGAAACAGACCGGAAGGAAATAAGGTTAGGGGACACACCTCCCTGAATTACAGGTATTCCTTTAGGGAAGAGGAATGTCCCGTTCTAAGGTTAGGGGACACTCCTCTCTGAATTACGAGTATTCCTTTAGAGAAGAGGAATGTCCC
>DUMC01000179.1 GCA_012840075.1 Clostridiaceae bacterium
AGATTTTGTCTCCGGCTTCTTTCAGATTCCACCTCACGATGGACACCCTTGCCATTGACTAGTGGTTCCCACTACCAAGCCCACAGCGGACTTTCACCGCTTAGTTACCACCCATGCCAGGCACACATAACAAAAAAGCCTGGCAATCCAATAAATTGCCGGGCTTTTATTTACGAAATCAATGCTTTTACATCTTTTACAACTATACTGCCACTTTCCTTAAGATGGTAAGCAAAAACATAAGTCGACCAAATGCGGTTTCATTGAGCAATCCAGTTCTCTAAATCATCATATTACATTCATGATTACTCAGCTGTTATGGAAATGATTACTCAGCTGTTATGGAAACCTGTTTCTCTATGGGCGTAAAACCAGTTAATACAATAGTGAATAAGTCAGGATTTGCCCCAATGGAACCACGCATATTGCTTCCATAATGGTGAGCGTTAAATCCACCTTTTATACGGAATTTAGAGAAATCCTTAAAAGTGTATTCACAACAACCCTGTTTTAGGAATACATAATCTCCGGCTTTGCTGAAAAATTCCGTATCAGCTGTAGAATATATACCGCCAGGAGGAATCAGCATTTCCAGCTTAACAGGAACATTTTCGCAGCCTTCTGTGGATATATTAATCGTTAGGGTATTGTCCTTAAAGCGAAAATCGATATTCACATCAAAATGCTGTACACATACCGTTTTCCTCTTGGAGTGATCCATTTCCCTCCATTTCCATGTAGGAGGTTTTTCCTCAAAAGGTCTGATATATCCTTGTTTAGCATGGTAATGAAGGCGATAGCCATCTTCCAAAGGAATAATTTCTTGCGCACGAAATTGCCCTAGAGTACCAAAGAACGAACCAGCAAATCGGAAAAGCATGTAATGATTTTTGTATTGAAACTTTGCAAAAATTGGACGATCCTTAACCAGGGTAAGCGAATAATCTCCGGTGCGTTTTCGAACGATACCGCTTTCTTCAAAATGCTTTTCATAGGTGAAGTCAGGCTTTTTAACTGGTGTATTCAGCATTTGCTCAACGAATTCAGGCTCTAAAAGGAATTTATAGAAGTATCCGGTATACTCTATAGCAGTATCAGGATTAGAAGCCCAACGCCCTAGGTTTTGCTTCTGCATCTGATCAGCCATCCATGCGAACTCAGGATTCTGTGTTTTTATAGCCATATAGAGATAGTTTTCATAATAAACATCCCATGAAGGATCCGTTCCTGCATCTTGACGGGCTGAATTCATAGTGCATATAGTCTCATCGGGTTCAATATATTTCATTACCATATATAAATTACGGGTTACGTGGTCATATAGCTCAGGCATGTTAAGCTCCTCCGCTATGAAGATCAATGAGCGATTGCATACGATATTATAGATACCAGCAGAACGTTCCGTATACTCGCCGTTCTCATCGCAATCAATTCCCTCATTTAAAAATTTATGGATGTGCTCTAAATATTTAGGATCGCCAATTAAATTATAGCATAAGGATAGAGCAGAGCTGACAACCCATCGATGATTTGGAGTGTGAAATCCACAGTTTACCATAGCATCTCCGGAGGTTTTGGTAAATTGATATAAAAGCTCTTCCAATTCATCCTCCAGCTCTGTATGCTTTGTAAAATGTTTCAGAAGCTTATATGCTGGACCTAATTTCTGCATAGAAAATGCATTTGCTGTAGAATCATGGAAATTAGTTTCTAAAAGATCAATAGTTCCATCTTCATGTTGATGAGCCAGTTGATATTTCATTGCTAAAATGGCTCTTTCTAAAAGGGTTGGATCTCGATAGTAAGCTGACTCGGGTGTATAATATGCAGTTATATATGCGCTGCATATGCCGATGGAACTTTCAGAAAAGCCTTTGTAAAAATCTGCAATGGTTCCATACAGAGGCGAAGAGGGATCTGTGCACTGATTCTTAAGTAGCCTCGATATGCCGGCATCCATTATAGGAATATTTGTTTTATAGTGATTGAGCATAAAATATCATTCCTTTCTTAGACTGATTTTTTAATATAATTTAAAGATCATCCCGGTTATCGTTTCGTTTTTATTTGGGATGGTCTTTTTTTAGCTTAGAGTGAAGGATCGGAAATCCAGGAATACAATTAAAACTGGATGCAACCATGAAGAAATCATCGTCCACCCTTATAATATCAGGATCTGAATAACCTGCAAATAATACAGGATTTTAAAATCCGATCTCTCTGATCAGACACCCAAATCTTCAGAAACCCCTTTTTCCCTACATTCAGCTATTTTATTTTCAATCGTCATTTTTATCCTCCTTCGTAAATATTCATCTTTTACAATATTAATGCCGGTGAGAATTTGTACCATATACTGGTTGAATATCATACCACAATTATCCCGGTAGAATTTTATCCAAATCCTTTTTTGCTGTCAATGGTAAAGGTTAAAGCCTTTGCTACGCAAACCATTGACATTTAAAATATGGATTTGGATATTTAGGTAATCAAGGGATAATTCCTGCAAGTATGTAGCCTAATTTTTACCGGTATGTGGCATAATTTTAGAGTGGCATTGGCATCAACTGGCATTAACATTGTTTTGATTAATTTACCTCAATTTGTTTTCTATATTCTATAGGAGTGAATCCGGTAAACTTTTTGAAATTCCTATAAAAACTCTGTTCGTTATTATAACCAACCTCTTTTGATATATCATATACAGTTTTATCTGTAGTTTCTAACAACTCTTTTGCTTTCTCAATTCTAATCATGTTCAAATAATACGTAAAACTGCAGCCGAATATTTTAATGAATATTTTTCTCAAATAAGAATAACTAACATTTATATCTATTTAGCCCCCTATTGGGTTTGGAGAAAAACATACAATATGTTATAGTTATAATTACAGAAGAAACAGGGGGTTATAGTAAATGGCTAAAAAGCGATACAGTACAGAATTCATTGAACAGG
>DUMC01000180.1 GCA_012840075.1 Clostridiaceae bacterium
GCTAAAGAATGGGGCATGGAGCTAAATCAACTGGCTTTAGCATACATGCTTACACTGCCGGGAATGGGACCTGTTATTCCTTCAGCATCCACAGTGGAACAACTTAAATCAAATGCAGAAGCAGGTAAAATAGTACTTGAGAAGTCTCAGATAGAAAAAGTAAAAGAAATAGTCGGATACTAGGAATCCGCTTGAATACTAGAAATCTGTTCAGAAGAACAGCCCTAAACAAGATGAACGTCGATTTTCTTTGTTTAGAGGAAATTATAATAGTAGTAGTTTAAAATATTTAGGGTAAAATTATATTGTATTTGCAATTATAAAATATAGTGTATGTAAGAATAATTTTAAATTGCAATTCAAAGTAAATAAGGTAAATGTAAAAATATACCGGTCAAAAAAATATAAAATGTATATGAAAGGACGATTTATTATGAAGATATTGGTTGCCATGCCAAAAGGAGTGGTACGTGATTCTTTTATTCCCAAGGATGTGGAAGAGGCTATTAATTCCCTTGGAGAAGTTGAGTGGAATAATACTGAAAAACTGTTTACGGAAGAGGAACTAAGAGATAGATTAGAAGGAAAAGATGTTTGCATAACAGGTTGGGGAAATCCGAAATTTACGGAAAAGGTTCTTGAAAAAGCTAAAGATTTGAAAATTGTTGCTCATACAGGCGGTACAGTTGCGCCTATAGTAAGTGATTATTTGTATGACATGGGGGTCAAGGTTATCAGCGGTAATTTATACTATGCTGAGTCAGTAGCGGAAGGAGTTATTGCTTACATATTGGCAGCTTTACGCGATATTCCGTACTATGCAAATATGATGAAAGAAGGCGGATGGAAAAAACCTGACTATTATATAGAAGGTTTACTGGATCACACAGTCGGTTTAGTAGGCTTTGGAACTATAACAAGGTTTGTTATTAACATGCTAAAGCCATTTAGGGTTAAGATTAAAGTCTTTTCAAAGCACTTGAAGGAAGAAGACATGCAAAAATATGGAATTGAAAAAGCATCTTTGGAAGAAATATTTTCAACATGTAAAATAATATCAATTCATTCTGCTCAACGTCCGGATACATACCATATGATTAACAAAAGACTGCTTGAAATGATTCCGGATGGAGCATTGCTTGTAAATACTGCCCGTGGTAGTATTATAGATGAGGAAGCATTGATAGAAGAACTTTCCAAGGGAAGATTTAAAGCCATTCTTGATGTGTTTGAACAGGAACCTTTACCTGATGACAGCAAACTCCGTAAAATGGATAATGTAATACTAATACCTCACATGGCAGGACCTACAGTTGACAGGCGTAGGTATGTAACTTTAGGTTTGATAGAGGATATTAATGCATATTTTAAGGGTGAACCCATGAAGAATGAGATTTCGAAGGAGTATGCAGCTTATATGACAAGGTAAGGGGACACACCCCTATTCCTTGTACGTATTCTTGTATTCTAGTTTTAGTTGATAACGACATAGATTTTCCCAGTCATGCTGGGGAATTTCATCAAAATGAAACTTGAAAGGAACCTCTTCTTTACTTTCAAGTTTCTCTTTTTGTATGGGGAAATTTTTCATGTAAATGCAATCATTGTTTCTATTAAAA
>DUMC01000181.1 GCA_012840075.1 Clostridiaceae bacterium
AAAAGTATAATGACTTTTCAACTCTGAAATATTATTCTGATTTATTACCTGGGTCTCTGTTCCTATGCACCTTTTATTCAATAGAATTAGTAAATTATTATAAACCATATCTAATCCATTTAAACTTTGTTGCAAATCACTAACCAAAATCGTAAAACAAACCTCATCATTTCTTATTTGCTCAAGATACTTCCTCATTTGATTTACATATTCTTTGATTTCCTTACTATTGTTATTTTCTAATAATAAAACAAAGTTTTCTTGATTTTCCGTAAAATATATACATTTCCATCCACTTTGGTTTTTCATTGTGAAATATTCACCAATTCTCGTACTGTAATTAATAAATATTTTTGATTTTCGAGATGGATCAATATTTATTAAACCAATAGGATGAATTTTGATACAAATTATGTAAAAACCATCTAAAAAATTATATTTTAAATACGACGATATATCAGTTCCGTCAGGAATGTTTAAATTTCTTATTTTTTCAACTAAAAGATAACTTTGCAATTGTCTTTCCTTGTTTTCAATTTCCGCTTTATATTTCATATTTAATTGTACTAAGGAGTATATATGTTTTCTTATTGTTTCAAGATCTACAAGAGAAATGAAAGCTCCTTTTTTACTTTCCCTGGGTAAAAATATATCTCCGATATTTTTTAAAGGAGCATTTATTTTTATTGAGAAAAAAACCGATGATATCAAGCACATAATGATTGCAGTAATAGTTATAATTGTGGACTTAACATTTATATTGCTTAAATCATGTTTTATATTTCTATAATCAAGTTCCATATAATAATAGATTTTATTTTTTTCAGAAAACCTTTCAAGAGTATATATTCCTTCGGGCTTACTTGCCGCTATATTCTCTTGCTTGACTTTATCAACCGTTATAATAATCTTTTCACCAATTAAAGAATTAATTTTTTCAAATAATCTGTCTATTTCGACAAAAGCACATAAATAATAGGGACTGTTGTTGAAAGGTTTATATATTATAGTTAAATATTTATAATAAAAGTTATTGCTAATGCTTTCGTTTTGAACAGTAATAAAAGTATTATCATAATATATGTCAGGAGGATAAATAATGAAAGGTTCACTTATATTCAACTGTTCTTCCCAAAACTCGTAATTATAAGTGGGATTGTTATACAATTTTTCCAAAAACATTCTTTTAGGATATGATGCAAGTTTCGTAATTACATATTCCGTATTTTTATGAAAAATCCATGTGTTTACATATTCGGGGGATTCTATATATTTTTTACCCATGAAACTGCTTAATTTATAAACAGAATAATCAGATAAATTTTTGCTGGTAATATCCTTTTGAAATTCAGTATCCATAGAAATATATATTAAATAGTTTTTAATGCTAGAAATATATTCTTCACATTCTTTCACTACATTATTGAATTCAATTTTATTCTCCTTTATTAACCTTTCCTCAAGAATATTGTATATTATCGAATTCGACAAGAAGTTTGAAATACATACAATAACAATAACTATAATATGTGAAATAAATAGTCTGCCTACCAGGGAATTAAATATAGCTTTTAGACTAATCTTCATAGAATCACTCCTAGTTAGCAATTAAATTATATTTGATAAGGTATACAAACCAGAGCAATTCAAATATAATTTCAAATCTTTAATTTATATCATCAATCTCCAGCATTGTTTTCTTTTTATATTGTAACAAAAAAACAAGGATATTTTCAATAAAAATAACTTTAACAGGTGCATTTATTTTATATATTATGTATAACATAATAAAAATCGCAGCATAAAGCCTGTAAATTGCAGGTTTATGCTGCGATTTTAAAGCTGATTTCAAATAGTAATATTTTACAATATTTATACAAAGGACTGCTTTAATATTCTTTCAACAATATTTAAATTTTTTTAGTAATATCTTGAGCTATTTTTAGTAAATAAACCTTTTCTTATTCACATAAAAGATTTTCAAGAATCCTTAAATCTCTCTTAAACTTAACTTCTTTCTCCTGCTCCAGGGAATATTCGGTTACAGTTTCGCTCCATAGTTCTTCAAAATCTTTCATCAGCTTTTTATTGCGCTCAATAAGCTCTTTCACCTTCTCTTTATTTAAACCGTTTGCATAGGCATCTATTATTGTAAGAACCTGCTCTGAGCGAAGAATACACAGTTCAGTTCCTACTATCCAATGCCTAATACAATCCCTTTCTCCTTTTCCTTCATTAAGATTTTTTTGTAATACCGGTAAGATTTGTTTTCCGGAATCAATTCGTTTTTTAAGCATTTCTATTATCTCGTTCTTATTATCTCCTGCCCATATTTCGTATACTCTTCTACTATAATCATCATAATAAGGTCTTTCAAATCGTGAGTTTTCCTCTATTGCAATATCTATTCCGAATATCCCGTTGTTTGATACATCATTTAGTAACAAGAGTTGTTCAAATGTAATATCGCCTAATGGGGCAGCTATATATTCCTCAATAAATTTCTTTCCATCAGCATCTTTTCCATCCCACATGTTTGTAGGTTCAAATTTTTCTCCGGCTTTTTTCCAATTTGAAATGTTAACAGCCCTCAAGGAAGGCCACGTAGCTTCGGGATGGCTTAACCTCACTGCCCAGCTTGTGACTAAATGATTGCATTTCAGCTCTTTGGATACAGCTTCACTTATCATCACATTTTTTGAACCTGCATCAATTCTAGGCACTGCATAACAATCTCCGGAGAACCTTACCGCACTGCCAAGTGATACTTCATATCCCTTATCTATTATAAATTCTGCACCATAAAAATTATTAAATTTGTTACCTTCTTTAACTACATAAGGAAGCAGGCACTTTAATCGTTCAGGTATTTTTTCTGCGAAATCGTTTGTAATCGGTTTATTCGAAAGATACCTTGCACCCCACAAAAGTCCCACAACATCGCTGTATCTTTCCGTACGTCTATAATACCAGTCAACAAACCTTGTAGCTTTTGGGAATTTATCGATATGTGTAGGGAAAGAAAGAATTTCATCAGCCCAGAATTCGGGACGTACTCCTTGCTCAATACAGAACTCTGCAAGATTTAGTAGATAATTATTTAGTAATTCACCTGAATCTTTGTGTATGCAGATGGGGCATTTTTTTATTCCTTTTCCTTCCATATGGCCATATACTTCATCCCCACCCAGATGAATTATTCCGGGTTTATCAAAAATATCTATAAGGTCTTTTATAAGATCTTTGATAAAATTCAATGTACTTTTCTTGCTCGGGCAAAACATATATGCTTTGCCCGGATTTTCTGCAAGATAGTCATATTTGCCGTCACATTTCAGTACGTGTTCCATATGACCGAGAGTTTGTAATAAGGGATATATAATCAGCCCTAAATTTTTACCGTACTTTATAATATCATTCCATTCATCTGCCGGTAATGCGTCCTTTGCGGCAAAATCCTGATGGGAAGGAAATACAAGTTTATTGTCAATTTCTATTACTACACCGTCAAATCCGCTATCCTTCAGTCTCTTAAACCAGCTTTTAATATATTCTTTTTTGTACATTGTAAACTTCAAGTCCATATGATAGAGAAGCATAAAAGCACCCTCCTGGTTTTTCTAATGAAGTACCGTCTATAATCGCCTACTCTTGACATTAGTATTTATTTTCTAAAGAAGGATATTCCTAAAAGCTATCCCTTAAAGTTATCCCTTTTATTTATACCAGCACTCCGGCAGCACATCTTTTTCTGCTTCAAGAAGCTCTTTTATGATATTATCTGCATCACTTATTGAACATATTATCGGGTCAGTCATGAACGCCCTTCTTAATTTACTAAAGTTACATTCATAAATAGCTTCGGCTGTCAGTTCGTGCGTATCCAATACCTTCTCTTGCATACCCCTTATGCCTCTAGGCATTTCACCTACCGGATAAGGTTTTATTCCATCCATTGTAACCTGACAGCATAATTCAAGGAAAGCATCATCTGCCATATTTGTAACCGCACCCATATTAAATGTGTTTATATAGAACGGCTTTCCAAGATTTCCTACCATATTTTCTATTATATCAGTTGCATGATCCGGTCCATAGGTTTCCAAGAATTTCTGTATAGGTTGTTTACCTTCTATGTAGCTGTCTACTTCTTTCCACATTTCCTCATGTCTTTTATATCTGGCTTCAGTTTCCCATATGGACAGCGGCGGTATTTTATCAGCCGTCTTTCCCCATCCTTGCCAAAAAGGCACATACTCTTTTGTATGTCCAACGCATGTAGGTATATAACCGAATATTTTGTACAGTTCATATCCAATAGCATTATTGTATGCTGATTTCGCTCCTACATCTCCGCCATCCGTTTCTTTAGCAGCAGCTACTTTAAGTGATTCAGCTATTTGTGGTGTTACATCTTTACCCTCAAATTCTGCTTTAATCAACCAAGTAAAATGGTTAACTCCGGCTATTCTAAAGTCAAACTTCGAAGCTATTTCCTCCGTATATTCATCCGGACTGTTGATAATTCCTGCTCTAATGGCATAATTTCTCTTTACATGTGGCATGTGGAGTCCGTCACAAAGGGCAAAACTCTTAAGTTTAGGAGCATACCTTCTAAGTGCTAAACCATTTACCGCTGTTGGATTAATATAATTTATCACCCATGCATCAGGACAAAGAGCCTCAATATCTTTGGCACATTCCAATATTACCGGAAGCTCTCTCATTGCTCTAAATATTCCACCAGGTCCGATTGTATCACCGGAGCACATTCTTACCCCATACTTTACTGATATTTCACAATCTATACCTCTGTATCTTACAGTATCCTTTGCAAAACTCAGTACAACGAAATCCGCTCCTTTGAGGACATCTTTTCTTTCAGTGGAACCTTCAATCTTCAACTTTACACCAGCATGTTCTTTTACTAAATTTGCCAATTTCATCATTTTGTTAAGCTTCTCTTCATCAATATCAACCAATGCAAGGGTACCTTGGTTGAGATAAGGAGAAGTAACCATTTGCCATATTCCTTGTCTTCCGAAAAACAAGCTTCCCGCACCAATAATAACTACCTTAGGATGTTGAATATTTTCATTTTTCATTCTCTATCACTCCTTTGTACTTTTTGTACAACTATTTTTAATTGTATAATATACATGTAAATTTTCAATGTCATAAAGTAACCAGGTGATGTCATACGGTACACATCATAAAATAACTATGATATAATTTTTATGATATAATTTTTTGTTATATAGTTTAATGTTATAAAATAAAATAATGAAATTATAGACATTACATTAAAATTTGGTATAAATACATTAAATTTTAAAAGAAGTTTAGGAAAGGTTTGCCGAAATGATGCAAAAAGCCGATAATTATATAAATTATACGGGAGAAAAAAATCCATTGGATATTTTAAATGATTTATCCGAACATATTACTATTAAAATAAATTCTTGCAGAAGCATATTCCAAAATAAGGGGTGGATTGAAAATAAATATCACAATGATTATGATATATGGTATATCTTATCAGGTGAGGTTTATATTAGAATAGGTTCCACCATATATACAGTCCGGCAGGGTGACGTTTTTTTCTTTTATCCTAAAATGCCTTATACAGCTTATAATGACAAAGAAGATTGCAAATTTATTTATATTCATTTTGACTTTTGTATAGGTAATAATTCCAAGATTCTGAATGATTTCAATCTTGCAGGATTAATACCGGCAAAAGCGGTAAAAAAAGAAGCATTATTATTTAAAAAATCTTGCATGGAATTCGAACAAAACTCACCGATGTCATCCTTGTCGCTAAAAGGAAGCTTTACAATGCTTTTGTCAGCTATCTTCAAATACTACAGCAACCTCTATAATGACAACAAAGGTATTGCAAATAAAAGTAGTACCCATAATTACTATAATAATAACCGAGAATGTAAAAACATGGCGAAACTGGCAATACTACAACCGGTTTTCCAGTATGTAGAAAATAACCTGGATAAACAGATAAAAAACGATGAACTTGCTGCTGTTATAAACATGTCAGAGAAATATTTTATTTCATACTTTAAAAGCGCTCTTGGCATTACTCCTGGTAACTATATCACCCAGCTAAAAATGAATAAAGCCAGGGAATATCTTTACCAGGAGAAATATACCATAAAAGAAATAGCAAACCTTTTAGGTTATTCCGATCAATATACTTTTTCTAAAGCTTTCAAGAAATATTTTAATGTGCCACCGTCAAAATTCATATAAAACCACCATTTATGCAATGTTTTGAGCTGCATTATACTATTTTCTATTTTATACTAATTCA
>DUMC01000182.1 GCA_012840075.1 Clostridiaceae bacterium
GTAGCTCAGATTGCACTTGGTGCAAATATGAACCAAGCTATAAGAGCTATTAAGGAAGCTGAAGCATATCCAGGACCTTCATTAATCATTGCTTATGCTCCGTGTATAAATCATGGAATAAAAGGTGGTATGACACAGAGCATTAATCAGGAGAAGAGGGCTGTTGAAGCAGGATACTGGCATCTTTACAGGTATAATCCGCTGCTTAAAGAAGAAGGCCGTAATCCGTTTACTCTCGACTCAAGAGAACCGGCAGCTTCTTTCAGAGATTTCATCTCAAGTGAAATCCGCTATACCAGCTTGAAGAACACATTCCCTGAAATTGCAGAGGAATACTTCGAAAAAGCTGAAAAAGATGCTAAAGATAGATATGAAGCTTATAAGAAGTTAGCTGAATAGTAAAATTAGCATTTTATCATAGAAAAACAGATGAAAACAGGCTGTTGGGTCCGATATTCCCCAACAGCCTGTTCTTTATATTATGAATACAACCTGATTATATGAATGATATATGAATACTACCTGAATTTAGCAGTACTCTTATATTTATATTTTTTCCCAGTACTCCATAACTCTCTGCTTTATTTCCCCACAGTTCTTGCTATTTACATATTCCAGTATAAACGGAACGTCTGGGGTGTGTTCTTTATATAATGATAAAAACAGCTTCCAATCAATATCGCCATCGCCTATAACCCGTCCGTATGTATCATTCACTTTTCTGTCTTTTCCGTGGAAATAAGCAATATGATCTTTTAAGTACTTGAACATATCCTCTTCGGATGAATTTGCTATTAGGTTGGCAGGATCAAGCAATACCTTTACCCTGTCGGAATTGCACTGATAAATAAAATCTCTCATCCTCTTTGCACTGGGTATAACATCAAGAACACAGGGTTCAATAGCAATATATACATCCCGTTTTTCTGCCTCTTCTGCCAGATACTTCACGCTTTCAAATAGAGTATTAAAGGCCGTTTCATATGTATCTGCCTGCACACCCCTTTTCCCCGGTACAAAGCCACACTCTGTAGCAACATATTTTACTCCACAATAACTTGCATAATCCATATGTTTAACAAAATATTCCAAGTTATGCTTTCTAGTTTCTTCATCAGGTTCAATAAGGTTTGTAAAAACACCTATGGATGTTACTTCAATATCCTTATTTCTGTAAGTATTTACTATCTCCATTACCCGTTCTTTTGATAAGCTTGAAATGTCCGAAGTACCATTATACTTCCAATAATTACAATCTGTTTGTACAAAACATAACTCAGTGCATTTAAATCCATGTTTAACCATAGCCTCAGCAGCTTCTGCTGTCGTCATTTCAGGGAAACTCCTGGTAACAATACCAATTTTCATCACACAAGCCTCCTCTCTATAACCATATTGTAGTTTAATATATATTAACTTTCAATATATATTGGATTGTTTTGTAAAATAATTAAGATTTTGGTAATATAAATTTTTGCCTATACCTTTATAATATAATTTTTTTATAATATACATTTTGAATATACCTATTAATAATTTGTATATTGCATGGTCAAAGTATTTTAGATACAATATTAGTGAATTTTACTAAAGTACAGTGCCGCTGGCAAATAGTGAAATGTGGCACATAGCGAAAGGATGGAATTTATATGATTAGAATCGGGCTTGTAGGCGCCGGCAGAATGGGCAAAGTGCACTATGATGCGTATAAGTCCATACCTGATGTAAAAGTAGTGGCTGCGGCCGATGTTGATATTGAAAATGCAAGGAAACGTTTAAACGATCCTGAAGTTGTATTTTACGATAATGTTGATCTTATGTTGGAAAAAGAAAAC
>DUMC01000183.1 GCA_012840075.1 Clostridiaceae bacterium
ATGGACAGGGAAGAGAAGTATGCCATGATACAGCAGGTGTTGGAACCTTATACCGGCAATTTAATTGTTACTCCTAAAGAAACTGATGAAGTAGTGGACAGAATAGCCAAAGTTATAGCCAATGGATTGAATATATCACTGCATCAGGGTATTACTTTGGATGATGTTGACAGATATATTCAATAGCGTTATTTTAGCATATTTTTAAAAAATTCCTATATTATAGTAATATAATATAGGAATTTTTTTATTAAAGGTGTGACTTTTAATGCTATTAATGTCAAATGTAGTAAAAGGAATGTATCGGCTTGAAGATGAAATGCTGTTTTACAAGGAGTACGAAATTCTTATTGAGGACAAAAAGGTTATAAAAAATATTATATCTTGTGAAGTCAAAAATTTTGAGGATAACTCTTTCTATAACAATAATAGAATCAATATTGATTTTACTTTTAACGTGGTGATTATATATGAGTATGAAGATATAGAGACAGATATAAAAAGTTATGATATTATTGTAGAGAAAACGAGAAAAACATATCATCTTAATGCGAATGAATATGGTACATCTTTACTGGATATGTCAGGCCTTAAGTTAATAAATCATTTGAAAAAAGTTAAATATAATCTCGATACATTCTCTAATCAGGATAAGTATACTGTGCTTATTTCCGGGCTTATAGATAGTTACCTTGTGCAGGAAGATATTGTGACAATAAATAATTCTTCTGTTAGTAATTCTTCCACGCAATTTGAGAATAAGTCAACTGCCAGTATAAAAAGTAGTGATAGAAAAGTAATTCTTTTAAATGAGCAAAAACAGGGAAAATGGGAAAATGAAGTTGCAAGAAGCTTGATACAAGCTGAAATGAAACTATGTGATGTGATGAACAAAGTCACTTATTTATACAACGCAAATCGCGATCTTAAAGAAAAATTGAAAATGAGAGAAAAACAAATAGAGCATTCTGAGAAAATAATAGACTCTCTAAAAAAATGCAACCAGGATTTAGAGAAGAAATTTAATTTAGAAATAACTGAATTAAATCAAAAAGTTAAAAGCCAGGAAGAAATGATAAGGAAACTTGAAAAAGACCTTTATATAAAGGAGATGCGATTAAAAGAACTGACAGATGAAAACTTGAAACTAAAAGAGGAAATTCAGGAACTACAGGATAAAACAATGGATAGACAGGATAATACAATGAATAAAATTATTAAAAAAGTCAAGTTTGGACTACAAAATATTGTTTAGTTGCCAGGCTAAATGGCATGATATGCTATCATATGATATGTTATAACATGAGTTGCTTAGTAAGAAGAGTATAGTTATAAATACACACAAACAGATTGAAGAATAATAGGGGAATCTTTTAAAGGTATGTCTTCAGTTTTTAAAGTAAGAACACCTGGTTGAACCGTATAATTAACGTTTGGCTGAATAACTCCGTTTATATAAAGACTTTGATATGAAGTTTGAGTAGGATCAGGTATTCCGTTATTACCATATGAGATTATTTCATCATTATTTGTATATACTTTTTTATCCTGAGCATAAGCATTATATTGAAAAACGTCTGCCTTAAGAACTTTATTATCTTTAGACTTTATAGTTACAAATTGAACGGTAATAGGAACTCCTTCTTGAGGAATATCTGTTGTTTTCAGTTCCAATAACCCTTCTTTTAAAAAGTAGTTTGTTTTGGGCTGTAATACACCATTAATAAAAACATTAAAAAATGAAGTATTGCTTGGATCAAGAATACCTTTGTCACCATACATTTGTATTTCATCATCATTAGTGTACTTGTTTTTTATTCCATCTGAAACAGTATTATATTGATAGATTTCAGCATCAAGGATTTCTCCGTTCTCATCTGTGAATGTTATAAAAGTAATAATAATTGGAGCACCGGGAATAGGTGCATCTTCGGTTTCAAGCGTAAGCTCGTTTTCTTCTACTTTATATACAACTTGTGGCTGCAATACTCCGTTAATGTAAAGATTTAAATAAGAAACATCATCAGGATTAAGGATACCTTTATCTCCATATTTTTTCAACTCATCATCACTGGTATATGTTTTTTTATCTTTTTCAGACAAGGCATTGTATTGGTAAACATTCGCTTTCAAGAGTCTTTTTTTGCTTTTTTTATAGTTTATTATGATTTTACTCTTAAAACACTTATGGTCTAAAACCTTGTATACACTAATACATATTTCATCAGTATCCGGGCATATTTCATGTTCGCCGGAGTTTATAAGAGAGTTTGGGTTCCGGACGGTAATATCAATTTGAGTAAGAACACGAACAACTGTATCTATATTAACAATAAGCTTAAATTCCATTTCTTCTATATCATATTCGGTATTAACCGGAACAGCACAACAACTGAAGTTTTTTACGGTGAATTTTACAGTGCTGCCCGGGGGAGCATAAAGATAAAGATGTTCAATCTTACTGAACTGTATAGGACCTGAAAAATTATGATTATCTATAAAAACAGAGATATATCCTTTTATATAAACAGTAACTTTATACAGATTAACTAGCTTTCCGGATGGAAGCTTAGCCTGTTCTTGGGGACAAATTTTGCGGCACGACACCTCTACGTATTTAATTGCATCCGCCTTATACGGATTTAAGATGTTCCCGTTTTTGTCTGTTAAAAAGCAAACAGGACAATTAATAGCAGGCATAACAACTACTCCGCAATAATATTTTAAAATTGTTTAAAGAATTTCTAAAATTATTTTTATAGTTAACTATTACTATATATGTATGAATTAATGAATGTGTTCTATTAAATTATAAATCTGTTGATTAACTCAAGTAACAAACCATATAGGTTCTATTTTTCTAAATAAAAGAATAAAATAAAATAGTAAATGTTTAGCCGTTGGTAATGTGCGGGAATGAAAAGCAAAATGGATCTAAAAGGAAAGAAGCTATTGGTTACCGGTGCCGATGGTTTTATTGGTTCCCATTTAACTGAGAAACTAATTGAAAGCGGATGTAATGTTCGTGCTTTTGTTTACTACAACTCGTTTAATTCCTGGGGATGGCTTGATTATTCTCCTGCGAGAATAAAAAATGAAATTGAAATATTTCAGGGAGACATAAGGGACCCTTATAGAGTAAAGGAAGCTATAAGGGGATGTGATGTCGTTTTTCATCTGGCGGCTTTAGTCGCCATACCATATTCTTATTATTCTCCGGATTCATATATTGAAACAAATATAAAAGGTACGTTGAATGTGCTACAGGCAGCCCGGGAATTAGGAACAGAAAAAATTTTACATACTTCTACCAGTGAAGTTTATGGGACGGCCAGATATGTTCCTATATCAGAAGAACATCCTTTACATGCGCAATCTCCTTATGCTGCATCAAAGATAGGAGCAGATCAGTTAGCCCTTTCTTTTTATTATTCCTTTTCTGTGCCTGTTGCTATTATTCGTCCTTTTAATACATACGGACCAAGGCAATCAGCAAGAGCAGTTATTCCTACTATTATATCTCAATTTGCCAGCGGGGAAAGAAAAATAAAATTAGGATCTTTAACTCCTACCAGGGAGTTTAATTATATAAAAGATACTGTACGTGGCTTTATTGAAGTTGCCAGGTGTGACTCAACAATAGGTGAAATTGTCAATATAGGGAGTGGTTTTGAAGTTTCAATAGCGGAAACCGTTCAAATTATTGCAGAAATAATGGGAATTGAATATGAGATTGAAACTGATATAAACAGAATCCGACCGAAGAAAAGTGAAGTAGAACGTCTTTGTGCAGATATTACAAAAGCCAGGAAGTTATTCGACTGGAAACCTGAATATGGAGGTATAACCGGGCTTAAACAAGGTTTGAAGGAAACAATAGAATGGTTCAGGCATCCTGATAATCTGAGAGCATATAAAGCAAATAGATATAATATATGATGATGCTTGAATCTCTTTATTCTTTATATATTTCCTGAAGCAGAAATTTGGAGTGAAGGCACGTATATGAGTGCAAAATTTGATATTTTTAATTTTATTTCCTTATTAAAAAGTGTCTTAAAAGAAGACGGAAAAATTCCTTTACACGAACCTTTATTTGCAGGGAAAGAATGGAAATATGTAAAAGACTGCCTGGATACAGGATGGGTATCTTCTGCAGGCAAATATGTAAATGAGTTTGATTTTAAATTGGAGCAATATACAGGTATAAAACATTCCATAGCTGTGGTAAATGGTACAGCTGCCCTGCATATTTGCCTTAAACTTGCAGGAGTTCGGCAGGGAGATGAAGTACTTGTTCCTGCTCTTACATTTGTAGCCACAGCCAATGCAGTAGTTTACTGCGGAGCAATTCCTCATTTTATAGATATAGAAGTTAAAAGCCTTGGAGTGGACCCTGTTAAACTTTATGATTATCTAAAGGAAATTGCTGTAATAAAAAATGATATTTGTTTTAATAAACAAACAATGAGACCTATTAAAGCTGTTATTGCAATGCATACATTCGGACATCCTGTTGACCTTGAACCACTCCTGGAAGTTTGTAAGAAATATAAATTGGAGCTAATTGAAGACGCAGCTGAAGCTTTAGGTTCATATTATAAAAACAGGCACGTAGGAAGTTACGGAAGGCTTTCAGCTGTTAGTTTCAACGGAAATAAAATTATCACTACCGGTGGAGGAGGTGCAATATTAACAAACGACACTGAACTTGCCAAAATGGCCAGGCACTTGATCACAACAGCTAAAGTACCTCATCCCTGGGCTTTTATACACGATCAGGTAGGATACAATTATCGTATGCCAAATATTAATGCAGCCCTTGGGTGTGCTCAAATAGAGCAAATTGATCGTTTTATTGCAAATAAACGTGCCCTGGCAGAAAAATACTGTAAAACTTTTTCAAATGTACATGGCATACGTTTTTTCACGGAACCTGAATATGCACGAAGCAATTACTGGTTAAATACTTTGATAATAGATGAAGAGTATAAGGAAATGAGAGACTTACTTCTTTCGGAAACCAATAAACAAGGCATAAGTACCAGACCATCATGGGAACTAATGAACAAACTTGAAATGTATAAAGATTGTCCTCGCATGGACCTATCAATAGCCGAGAACCTGGGACAACGTATCATAAATATACCAAGCAGTGCATATCTGGGGGAATAGTATGTTAAAACATAAAATTTGCGTAGTTACGGGAACCCGGGCAGATTATGGATTACTTCGCCCATTAATGAATGAAATAAAAAAGGATCAGGAACTGCAATTGCAAATTATAGCTACAGGAATGCATCTGTCTCCTGAGTTTGGACTGACATATCGGGAAATTGAGGAAGATGCATTTACTATTGACAAAAAAATAGAAATGCTTTTATCCAGTGATACTCCTGTGGGAATAACAAAATCAATTGGGTTGGCTATAATAGGATTTGCCGATGCCTTGCATCAGTTACAACCGGATTTGTTAATTTTACTTGGAGATCGTTATGAAATTTTGGCAGCAGCGCAGGCAGCATTAATAGCAAAAATTCCGATTGCGCATATTGCCGGAGGAGATACAACAGAAGGAGCTTTTGATGAAGCTATAAGACATAGTATAACAAAAATGTCCCACATTCATTTTGTTACTAATGAGAAGGCGTTTCAAAGAGTAAAGCAGTTGGGTGAAAACCCCCGATTTATATACAATGTAGGGAGCACAGCAATAGACAGCATTATTAATATTGTTCCCATGGATCGTTCCGAACTTGAAAAGGCTTTACAATTTAAGTTTTTACAAAAAAATCTTCTTATTACATTTCATCCGGTCACATTGGAATGCCAGGCTTCCGGCAGGCAATTTAATGAATTGTTGAAGGCACTGCATGATTTGGGATCGGAAATCGGTTTAATTTTTACTAAACCCAATGCAGACCCGGAAGGACGTGAAATCATACGGCTAATTGATGATTTTGTTTCCAGTCATTCAAATGCTGTTACATATACTTCCTTGGGACAGAAACTCTATTTTAGCCTTATTAAATATGTGGATGCAGTTGTTGGCAATTCCTCGAGCGGTATATATGAAGTGCCTTCATTTAAGAAACCAACAGTTAATATTGGAGACAGGCAAAAAGGAAGGCTTATGGCATCTTCTGTGATTAATTGCACTCCAGAAAAATCGGAGATTGAAAAGGCAATAAGGGAAGCTTTTGTTAAAGATTGTTCTGATACGGTAAATCCATATGGAGATGGAAACAGCTCGGCTAAAATTATTCAGATCATTAAGTCTATTGATGATTATAAGTCTTTGTTGAAAAAACATTTTTTTGAAATTATTTGAGGTAATAAATTGCAAATGAGTTGGATAAACGAGATAGGTAGTGAGTTTTGGCTTGATTCAGCTATTAGTGAATATTTTGATGAATATCTTGATAATTATGATGTATATAAAGGGGAAATTCCTGCTTGGATTAGTAAGTTTGGAAATGCTGCATTAACTTCATCAGGCAGGGGAGCAATTTCTCTTCTTCTTAAGGAAATAGAAGCTAGAGAAAAGGTAGCTTTGCTGCCCGCTTATATTTGTGAATCAGTGATAATGCCTTTTATTAAGAGCGGATACAAATGCTGCTTTTATGAAATCAATACTGATTTGACACCTAATCATGATAGCATAGCTGACTTTGAAAATATCGGTATATTTGTGCATATGGGGTATTACGGATATCCTACTAATTACAGCTTGCAAGATATCATTAAGCATTTTAAACAAAAGTCTGTAATAATAGTAGAGGATATTACGCACACATTGTTTTCCGATTACCAGCGGTTTGAGGAAAATGATTACTATGTGGCAAGTTTGAGAAAATGGATGGGTTTACCGGGAGGTGGTTTCCTGGCATCTCCTAAAAAAGAGATAAAGAATCTCCCTTCATGTAATGATACTTTTGCAAAGATGAGAAAAGAAGCTTTGACATTGAAAGCCCGCTATATAATTGGGAAAGAAAAAAATTTGAAGCCCAAATATTTAGAATTGTTTTCAAAAAGTGAAGAACTTTTATCAAATGATTATGAACCTTACTGCATGGATAACTTATCAAAAGCATTAATAAACAAGCTGGATACGCATTGGCTTAAAGAAAAGAGATGTGCTAACTTTAGTACATTATCAAATGGTATGAAATATGTAAATTATATCGAGCCTGTATTTAGCAGCTTGTCACCTGATGTATGCCCTATGTTTTATCCGGTGTATATTAAAAATATGAGGGATATCGTACAACAGATACTTATTCGGAATAAAATATACTGTCCGATTCACTGGCCGGTACCAAAACAGCTAGAGATAGATAAATATAAAAGCACATCACATATATACAAAGAGATACTTTCTATTCCTTGTGATCAAAGGTATGACAGATCGGATATGGAAAGAGTAATGTCTGCCTTGATGAATATCGAGGGAGGGTATTGATGCTGACGGTAATTTCAATAGAAGATTCGCAAAAATGGGATAATATTGTTCGGAGTTTTAAAGATTATGATGTTTATTATTTAAGCGGATATGTAAAAGCCTTTCAAATCCATGGAGATGGAGAGCCTGTTTTATTTTATTATGAAACAGAAGATATGAGAGCAATAAATGCAGTGATGAAAAGAGATATTTCCCATAATGTTAATTTTGCATCGAAGTTAAAAAAAGGAGAATATTTCGACCTTATAACTCCCTATGGTTATGGAGGATATATTATAGAAGGAAATATCAGTGATAGCAATATAACTTTACTCAATACTGCTTATACGGAGTATTGCAAAGAAAATAATATTATAAGCGAATTTGTGCGCTTTCATCCTATACTTAAGAACAAAGATAATTTGAACCGTATGTACGATATATCAGGCGTCGGGAAAACCATCTCCATAGATTTAGCTTCTCCGGATATTATATGGAATAATTTTACCGGTAAAAACAGAAATATGGTGCGAAAAGCACAAAAGTCCGGTGTAAAAGTGTATTGGGGAAGAAGTCCGGAATTGCTTGAACGCTTTATAATTATGTATAAAGCTACCATGCTTAAGAATGAAGCGGATAAATATTACTACTTCGAAGAACCATTTTTTAACAGTATTTTATATGATCTGAAACACCATTCTTTGATTTTCTATGCGATGTATAATAATGAAATTATTGCAATGTCAATTATTTTATTTGCAAACCAAAAGATGCATTATCACCTGTCTGCATCTAACAGGCTTTATCAGAAACTGGCTCCCACAAATCTTTTGTTATATGAAGCTGCATGTTGGGGTTTTGCTAATAATTTCAAGGTTTTTCATTTGGGAGGCGGGCTGCATAGTCGTGAGGATAATTTATATAGATTTAAAAAGGCATTCAACAAAAATTTAGAAAATGTTTATACCGTTGGAAAAAAATGCTTTAATCAGAAAATTTATAATTGGCTGGTTTCAATTCGTTCTGAAGAAAAGGATTTTGACGATAATACATCTTTTTTCCCATTATATAGGGCATGAGAAAGGGTTTGTGATTAATGAAAAAAACATTAATAATTGCAGAAGCAGGAGTTAATCATAACGGACAAATGGACCTGGCTTTCAGGCTAATTGATGCTGCTGTGAAAGCAGGAGCGGATTATGTGAAATTTCAAACATGGAATAGTGAAAGTGTTATATCAAAATATACACCAAAAGCTGAGTATCAAAAGGAATCTACTGATGCAAATGAATCCATGCTGGAAATGGAAAGAAAACTTGAACTTCCATTTGAAAATTTTCTTATATTAAAAGAATATTGCTACAGGAAAGGCATCGGTTTTATGTCAACACCCTTTGACATCGGAAGTGCAATTTTCTTATACTCCATAGGTATAGATATTATTAAAATTCCTTCCGGAGAAATTACAAATTTACCTTTATTGGAGATTATTTCTGAATTTACCTGCCCCATAATTTTGTCAACAGGTATGTGTGAAATGCATGAGATTGAGGCTGCAATAAACATATTGCAAAGAAAAGGAAAAAAAGACATCACATTACTTCATTGTAATTCGAGCTATCCGACACCCATGCAGGATGTAAATTTGCGTGCTATGCAGACATTGAAAGAATATTTTAAACTTACTGTAGGTTTATCGGATCACACTCTTGGAGTGGAGGTACCAATTGCAGCAGTTGCCATGGGAGCGGAAGTTATTGAAAAACATCTCACCTTAAGCCGCAAGATGGAAGGACCGGATCATAAAGCCAGCATAGAACCGGATGAATTTGCTTACATGGTTAAATGTATACGGAATATTGAACTTGCCCTGGGAAACGGGGTCAAGCAAGTTACTGATTCCGAAAGAAAAAACATGGCTATTGTCAGAAAAAGCATAGTTGCATCAAGAAAAATTTCCAGGGGTGAAACTTTTACACCTGATAATATCACGGTAAAAAGGCCAGGTACAGGAATTTCCCCGATGAAATGGTATGAAGTATTAGCTACTAAAGCAAAACGGGATTTTGATGAAGACGAATTAATTGAATTATAACAAAATTTTTGAAGATGAAATATTGATTCATTGATTCATAACGAGGTTTTGTGAGTATGAATTTATCTAACTATGATAATAAAGTTGATATTGATTTCATAGATTTATTTATCATGCCGGCAAAAGCAGAGGATTTTGAATTCTATTTTCAAATGAAATGTGAAAAAGAAAACATTTATTGGTCAGGATATAAAAGTGCTCCTGACAAAGAAAAGCTGCATACGTGGTTTATGCAAAAGGTAGCTCAGTATAAAGATAAATATAGCTATAAGCTTTATATAATACTTGCAAGAACAAACAGGATTTATACGAAAGTTGGATACTTGTCTTTATATCCATCTTGTAACTGTAAGGACTGCTGTGAGATCAGTATTGGTGTTTCTTCATCCCATACTGGTAAAGGAATAGGCACAAAAGCAATAAAACTAGCTATTGATGAAAGTGCAAAAATTGGTTACAAAAAAATATTTGCATATATACGAAAGGATAATATTAGAAGCCAGGCTGCTTTTACAAAGGCAGGATTTATATTGACAGAACAGTCAAGAAAAGTTTTTTTTAAGAATATTAATTGCGACGTAGAAATGTGGGAGTATGTATATGATCTATAATTCAATGAAGTTAATCGTAGTTGGTTTGGGTTCAATGGGAAAAAGAAGAATCTCCTTACTGTTAAAATACTTTAGTGGTATTTCAATTTGTGGAGTTGATATAAATGCTGAAAGAAGATTGCAGGCAGAGAAGCTTTTTGGAATAAATACATATGAAGATTTAAATAAAGCCATATATTATGAAAAACCATATGCCGTTCTGGTATGTTCTTCACCTGCAAGCCATGCTCCTGTTATATTAGAATGCATAAGAAAAGGCTTGCATGTCTTCAGTGAAATTAACTTAATTCAGGACAAGTATAAACAGATCATTAAAGAATCCACACAAAACAAAGTAAAGCTATTTTTATCCTCTACTTTGCTTTATCGTAAAGAAATAGAAATAATAAACGAATATGTATCAAATCAAAAATGTAAGGTGAATTATAGATATCACGTAGGTCAATATCTCCCGGACTGGCATCCGTGGGAAGATTATCGAAATTTTTTTGTTGGCGAAAAAAGAACCAATGGCTGCCGTGAAATCTTTGCTATTGATCTGCCATGGATAATAAAAACTTTTGGAAAAGTAAAGGATATTACCGTTTTTAAAGATAATATTTCTACATTGGAAATAGAATATCCTGATAACTATATTGTCGTTTTGGAGCACGATAACGGGAATAAGGGTGTATTTATTGCAGATGTAGTGTCAAGGCAGGCTGTAAGAGATTTTTTAGCTTATTCCGAAAATCTGCACATATCATGGGATGGAACGCCTAAGGGCTTATATAAATATAATATTGAAAGGAGAACTCTTGAGAGAATTGAAACATATACTGAAAGAATTGAAACCTTCAATACAACAGAAACTGAATACAAATATGCGGACAAAATTGTGGAAAATGCTTATCTTGATGAGATCACAGAGTTTATAAACAAAATAACAGGCAAGCCTTACGATGAAAGATATACCTTTGAAGATGATATGTACACATTACAGTTGATAGATCGGATTGAGGGAATAAAAAACGGAGGGCGTTGATGTGAGTAATCTAATAAAGAAAGTATGTTTTTGTGGTTTGGGCTCTATAGGAAAGAGGCATCTTAAAAATTTGCAAATTATTGCACGGGAACAAGGGATTTTTTTTGAGACACATGCTTTAAGAAAGACTGACAGAGTTTTAGAAGATGAAATAAAGGAATATATCTCTAAAGAAATATTCGATGAGAGCCAGCTCGATTATGATTATGATATTGTATTTGTAACAAATCCCACAAATTTGCATTATGATACTATCAGGACAATGGCAGATAAAACTAAACATATGTTCGTAGAAAAACCGATATTTGACAGGAAGGAATATGACTTAGAAACATTAAATCTTAATAAATCCGGTGTTTATTATGTTGCGAGCCCTCAACGATTTTCAAGTGTAATTCAAAAGTTAAGAGAGATAATTCCTTATGAAAAAATATATAGCGTAAGAGTTATATGCTCAAGCTATTTGCCTGACTGGCGGCCTAATGTAAATTATAGACTTGTTTACAGTGCCAGTAAAGAAATGGGGGGTGGGGTTGTTCTTGATCTGATACATGAATGGGACTATATTACATATTTATTTGGCTTCCCTCAAAAGGTATTCAGTATATGTGGAAAATATTCACATCTTGAAATCGACAGTGAAGATTTGGCAGTTTATATTGCAGAATACAGTGATAAAGCTGTTGAACTACATCTGGATTATTTTGGCAGAATATATAGACGCGAAATTGAGATTTTTACCAAAAACGGAACTATTACATGTGAATTAGCAAAGAATACCATATGTTTTACAGATGGTAGAGAGCCAATATACTTTGAAGAAGAAAAAAATGAAATGTATTTGCGGGAAATGAGATTTTTTATTAATAACATCTTAAATAATAGTGATTTTAATAATGTAAAGCATTCCTACTCTGTACTAAAACTGGCCTTGGGGAGGAATCCTGCGTGAATATTTTAATAACTATTTGCGGCAGAGGTGGTTCAAAAGGTTTAAAAAATAAAAATATACGTGAATTCCTGGGTAAACCTCTTATAAAATATACGTTAGCAGCAGCATTTCTTTTTAAAGAGAGAAATCCTTCATATGATATAGATATATGTGTAAACAGTGATAGTTCTCAAATACTCGAACTGGCAGGCCGATATGATGTAACCTGTATAAAAAGACCTGAAGAGCTAGCCCGTGATACATCACCAAAGGTTCCTGTGATTAGACATTCATTAATATATATGGAAAAAAAACTTAATAAACAATATGATTATGTCATAGATCTAGATATAACGGCTCCCTTAAGGAAGGTAACTGACATTGAAACAGCCTTGAAAAAAGCTATCGAAAATAAGGGTGTTGATGTTGTTTATTCTGTTGTACCGGCAAGAAGAAATCCATATTTTAACATGGTAGAAAACAGGGACGGTAAAATGCAGAAAATCATAAATACGAATTTTGTAGCAAGACAACAAGCACCAAAAGTTTATGACGAGAATGCATCCATATATTGCTACAGAAGAAACAGTTTGTTAAATAATTTGGACCAATCACCTCTTGATGGCTCATTTGACATATTTTTAATGAAAGATACCGCCATACTGGATATAGATTCCGAAGAAGATTTTATATTAATGGAGATATTAGCTGATTATTTCTTTAAAGGTGAGTTTAAAGAGTTATACGATTATGTAAATAACATGAATTGATTATAAGAAATAAACCATTCATGAGTGCCAAGGCTGCTGTCACAAAAAAATTCTTACTTAATATACTGTTAGAAGGACTCTTTAAATGGGATTGGGAGTAGCGGCACAGTATGAATGAATGGAAAAAAATATTGATCCCTCCTTATATGAGTATCAAGGAGGCAATTGAGATTATAACTGTAAGTTCAATGCAGATTGCTCTTGTAGTTGATGAGAACAATAAATTACTTGGTACTGTAACTGACGGAGATGTTCGCCGCGGAATAATAAGAGGGATATCTTTGGATGATGCTGTAGAACGAATTATGAATAAAAACCCTATTACTGTTACAGGACACAAAGACAGGAAAACTATTTTAAACATCATGGAAAAAAATAAGCTCAGGCATATTCCTGTTTTAGATGTTACAGGCAGTGTAATAGGATTGGAGAGATTAGAGGATTTATTGAACCATTCAAAAAATGAGAACTGGGTCGTGATAATGGCAGGAGGGATGGGAAAAAGACTAAAACCATTAACAGATAAATGCCCTAAACCAATGCTGACTATTGATGGTAAACCCATTTTGGAGATAATTTTATCTAATTTTATTGAGCAGGGCTTTTATCAATTTTGTATTTCAGTAAATTACATGGCCGAACAAATCAAAAGCTATTTTGGTGATGGGTCGAAATGGGGGATACATATCCGCTATATCGACGAGGAAAAAATGATGGGGACAGCAGGTTCCTTAAGTTTACTCCAGTTACAAACAGATAAACCGATTATAGTCATGAATGGTGATATCTTGACAAAGTTGAATTTTGAACAATTAATTAATTTTCATCTGGAGCATAAGGCTCAGGCAACAGTTGCCGTACGCCCTTATAACTTCCAAATCCCATATGGAGTTGTAAAAATTGATGAAGACAGACTTGTAGGTTTCGAGGAGAAACCTGTATATGCAAGTTTTATTAATGCAGGAATTTATGTGTTTAATCCTGATGTTTTAAAAAGAATTCCTGCAAACTCTTATTTTGACATGAATCAATTACTGGAGTTAATGCTTGACAATAATGAGAAAATATCAATTTTTCCGGTAAGGGAATATTGGGTTGACATAGGATCAATAAATGATTTTAATCAGGCAAAACTTGATTTTTATGAGGTGTTTAAATGAGAATAAATGAAAATAATCATGCTCCAAATGAAGCCTATAATAACAACAAAATAAAAAAACGGATAGAATACGTGCTGGATTACACAATCAAAATCACGGAATTAAAAAGACTGCTATCGGAAATCAGAAAGGAATCTAATAAACTGAAGGAGCTTTTCTGGAACGACGATGACTTGAAAACAGAAAGAGATGCAGTAAATTTTTTTGACGCAAGAATGCAGGCAATGATGTATTATACTTTACAAAACTTGGAGAATTATCAACAGTTCCGTTGGAAGGAATTAACCTGTGGGGGAGGGGACATAGATGGAAGAGATGATACAGATCACAAGAATCAGCAAAAGGTTTAACAGTTCTCTGCTTTCTTCTATTGAGCATTTTAGAAAAGGCAACGATCATGATGGTTTGGTAAGCTTTCTAAATAGCATTAATGATCTGGAGATTTTGCTGGAGACTAATATGTATCTTGAAAAACCTGTGATAGAACTCCATAGGATAATTCCGATTATGAAAGATATCTTAATACATATGCAAAATCAGGATATTACAGGAATAACAGATATACTGGAATTTGAACTTTATCCTTTAGCAAAAGACTTGGTGGTTGAGGGGGGGTGACAAGTAATGAATATAGCTAAACCAAATGAATTAAAGCAAATGTTCATGAAGAATTTACAACTTTTACCCCTCTGGATAAGACAAACTGTTATGAAAATAGATGAAAAAGAACTATGGGAAAAAGTTGAGGTTACTTATAATGAAGAAGGGCATCCAATATGCCGATACCGCGAGGGAAGCAAGATTTTTAAAATTACCAGTGATCGTCCATTCCAGGAGGCGGAACAATGGGCAAGGAATATTCCTGTTAAAGGTGCAAGTGCCATTTTTATGTATGGATCCGGATTTGCTTATTCTTTATTCGAATTATTTGCCAAAAAACAACCTCATACTTTAGTTGTTCTTTTTGAAGAAAATATTTACCTGTTCACAGCTATGTTACATTATTTTGATATGGAACCTATTATAATGACAAAGAAAATTGCTTTTCTTATCGGAGATGTGGGGCACTTTGCAAAAGCTTTCAATAAGTTGTTTTTCAGTATTGTTTTTGTTAGCTGCACTTCACCTGTTTTTGCTTTTACCCATGCTGCCCGGCGAAATTTTAAAATTCAGTATTTGAATATTCATAAGTTCATTTTTTCTCAGCTAGGATTATTTATTTTTTATATAGGAAATGATCACCTGGATAATTTAATTGGTTTATGCAATTTATTGGCAAATATTAAGGAAATAGTGAAAAATCCTTATATTAGCTGTTTGAAGGATAAATATAAAGATTTTCCGGCATTCATCATAGCAAACGGACCGTCACTGGACAAGAATATACATGAACTAAAAAATATTCGGGGAAGAGGTTTAATTATAAGTACTGAATCAGCTATTATTCCATTAATGAAAAATAATATAAAACCTGATATATTAACAATAATAGAACGAACAAAATACACTTATCTCTATCACTTCAAAGATGTTGAATATCCTGACGATATCGCATTGCTATGCCTCGGATTGGTTGATAAACAAGTGTTCCCAAATTTTCCCGGCGAGAAAATACCTATATTTCGCAACGGAGAGGCAATTAATCAGTGGATAAACAGATATCTAGGTGATGGAAGTGCTATTGATGCAGGAGCTAATGTTTCCCATCTTGCATTTGAACTGGCTGTATACCTTGGCGCCAATCCAATTGTTTTGGTAGGACAGGATTATGCCTTTGGACCTGAAGGTGCAACTCATAGCAAAGATGCAGTCTACTCGGAAGAGAAAGGTAAGCGGGCAAGAGAAATTATAAAATCAAAACCCGTTGTTTATGTAGAAAGCATTGACGGAACAATGATACCATCAATCCAGTTATGGGTGGACTTTAAACGGGGGTTGGAAGATAAAATTGCTACCCATTATTATAAAACAGTCATCGATGCCACAGAAGGCGGAGCAAGGATTAGAGGAACCGAATGCAAGAAATTATCTCAAGTTATTGAAGAGTACTGTACAGAACCTATTCCTTATCGTGTCTATGAACTAATTAAGGAAAATAGAAAGAATATTTGTATTAATGAAAGAAAAGAAAGATTGGAAAACTTTATAGAAGATGTAGCAAAATATACAAATTTATTTCGTAAGTTAGCCCGGGAAGCTGCCAGAGAGAAATTGGCTTGCAAAGAATCTATATACTTGTCTCAGGATAAAAATAAAGAAAACTATCGAAGCGTTTTAAAAGAATTATACAGAAAACGTGCGAAAATATACCAATTATTTATAACAGATGATTTATGCCGTAGTTTTACACAACAAGTAATATTTGCTTATTATTATCTGATGAATCGCATAGGTTTGATTGATACTCCTGAAAAGATGACCGAAATATTTCAAATACAGCATGACTTTTTTCATCATTTAAATATTATTTGTCAAAGTGTATCAATTCATTTAGAAAATGCACTGGAGTTACTGGAAGAGACTTTAAAAGAATTATATGAGGAGTAATGTGTCCTTAAAGTATTACATTGAGGATTAAGGAGAGCAATTTTTATGAATATTATTGAGGAACTGGAAAGAAATATTGATCAATTGCTAAGGAAGCCTGATGATGCTCAGATTTTGAATGATATAGGAGTGCTTCTTTATCAGCTTGAAGATTGGAAAAACGCAGAAATGTATTTTCATAGAGCCTGGGAGTTGGATCCGGTAAATAAAGATATCCTGTATAATTACGGATTACTGCTATACTTGCAGTTCAGATGGCAGGAAGCTATTAACATTTTTGAACACTATTTGGAGCTTCATCCTGATGATATGGAAGTTATTGAAAAAATGGGAGATTCTTATTATCAACTGGGAGAATATGAATCTGCGGCAGAGATGTATGGACAACTAAGAAGAATAAGGAAGGAGGATATTTAATTTATGGCTGAAAAAAAGCGTTTAAGCCTCTGTATGGTTACATTTAACGATGAAAAGGATCTTCCTTATTGCTTGCAAAATATGAAGCATTTTGTAGATGAAATAATAATTGCAGATATTGGTTCAACGGATAGAACCGTTGACATAGCAGAACAAGCAGGTGCAGATGTTTATTGTACTAAATGGAATAAAGATTTCAGTGAAGCAAAAAATCTTTGTCTGGAAAAAGCTAATGGAAAATGGATTTTATTTTTACAGCCAAATGAAATTATTTCTGCAGAACAACTAATAAAGCTCAATATCCTCCTGGACGATCCTAATACAGAAGGCTACTTACTATATATTGACCGCCGTTCTGAAAATTACAGAATTTCTTCTCCCGTGGAGTCACTACGTTTATTCCGGAATCGCAAAGAATATCGCTATAAATATAAGGCTTTTGAATGTATTCCTGATATATGTTTGGCAAATAACATAAAAGATTCGGGTATACGGATAATCCATAAAACCGATGCTGATCTATCTTATAAAATTCAATTACTAAATTCATTATTGCAGGAGGATCTTAATGATCATCCTGAAGATAGTTATTTGCAGTATATATACGGAATAGAACTTCTAAATCGGCGAATGTTTAAAGAAAGTATAGAGTATTTTCAAAAAGCATTAAAAAATATGGAGAATTTAGATAACTTAAGTAAAATGAATAGCTTAAGCAGCCTGTTTGTACCTCACTTATACAAGTGCCTGGGCTGGTCTCTTACTTCTCTTCAACAATACTCAAATGCTAAAGAGGTATTGGAAGAGGGAGTAAAAAAATATCCTTTTTACACTGATCTCCTTGTTTTAAAAGGAGACGTGGAAAGGAGACTCAAACAATACGAAAGTGCTGTTCGAAGCTTGGAAAAGTGTTTAATGATGAAAGAACAGCTTAATTTTTTGGTACCAATACCTGAAATAGATGTTTCTGTCATTTTGGAGATATTAGGTGACGTTCATGAACAGTTATTTAACTATCAAAAAGCTCTTAATTGTTATCAAAAATCATATGAAGTAAATAATGCTGATAACAAGCTTTTATATAAAATAGCAGGATTGACCAAAATCACCGGAAAGGATAACATACTGGAAGAATTTTTTAAAGAAACAACAGGGAAAAAGGATATTGAGAAAATGTTGATCCTTATGGAAATTTTTTATCAGTATCATGATTATTCCAAAGTGCTGGTTTGTTTAAAGAGTCTGGAATCCCTGGTAAGAATAACAGAACAGACAAAAAGCATAAGAATATCTTGTCTTATAATGTTAGGAAAAAGAGAAGAAGCTGAATTTGAATTATCAACTCTAAATAAAAACAGCTCTTTTTATGGACAAATTCTTTTGCAACAAATAGAATATCTATGGGCTCATGACAAATGGGATGAAAGTGAAACTTTGTTGGAAGAGATATATCAGTGCGAAAGTATAAAAAATTCTGTAAAAGCTTTATATCAATCTTTATACCGGCTGTTCAATGAAAATGAGTGGCAACACATAGATCCGATGGAAAGTGATGAGTATGATATTGTTAATGCTATAATGGAAAAATTTTTGTGGTTTGGTAAAATAGATAAAGCTAAAGTTCTGGTACCTATATTACTGCAATGCGGAAAAGAGGAAAAATACTCCGAACTGGCAAGTCGATGGATAAAGCAAGAAGATATGGAAGTCATTGAAATGATCTTTCGTAATATTTCTAATAAAGAGTTACAGTCAGAGTTTAAGAGAAAAATCATTGAACAATCTTTGCGTTATGGAAACATAAAATTAGCCCGAAAATTAACAGAGTTCGGGGATTCACAAGTATTAGGAGAGCTGGAGTATATTTTTTTTGCAAGAGATTTTATGGAGAGACTCAAAGACTTTATCAAAGACCTAAAATACAAGTACACAAGTATGTGTGATTCATTAGGTTCGGTAGCATTATATCAAACAAAGACTAATAGAAATAGAAAAGTTAATAGAGCTTTATTGGCGTTTTATTATAGTTTGGGATTAGGTTCCGATAAAAATTCCGCAAATCAATATGTTTATTCTTGTGATACAGATCGTACTTATGAGACTGAGGAGATAACGAATGCCGAGATTCATGAACGGATTGGAA
>DUMC01000184.1 GCA_012840075.1 Clostridiaceae bacterium
CCTGTTAGCGGTAAGTTCACCCCGGCACAGGAAGAGTGCTTGAAACATATGAAAGAAGCAATGTATTTAACTAAGCAGCAATTGATACCGGGTAAAATAGGAAAAGAAATAGATGCTCCGGCAAGAAAATATTTTGAAGAAAAAGGATATTTGAAGTATCTTGTTTGTCCGTTTGCACATACTATAGGAATCATGGAAGCAGAAGCACCATTCTTTGGTCCTAACAGCACGGATGAATTAGTTCCCGGCATGACAGTATGTATAGATGTAAGTTTCTTTGGACATCCGGAATTTAACGGTATCAGAATAGAAACAGGATATGAAATTACTGAAAAAGGTCCGGTTCCCTTAAGTGAAGAGATGGATAAAATTCTTTTAGGAGGAAGATAAAGTTAACAGAAATAAATAGCAGCCGTAATTCTATTTTCTATTGCATAATAAACAATACTAAGTTGTGCTGTATGATAACAACCAGATACAAAAAGGACAATATAAACTAGTATTTCATATCAATATTCCAGTTGTAGCAGTGTTTGGAAGACTTTATATAAGACAGCATAACTAAGCTTATTACTCTGTGCAGGGATATTCATATTAGTTACTGACTTTGGTGTATCAAGAAATCTTAAAAGCTATAAACCTATTACTTTGTCTTAGAACAGTGGGAGAACTTTTATCTCCCACTTAATTACACATTTAGATAAATGGTGTTACAGTAATCAACCTAGCAGAAATAATATAGGAAGACAGAATATAATTACTCTTTGTGGCAGAATAAAACCAGCTTAATTGTATAAAGTGAAGGGAGTAAATGAAATGGAAAGAAACTATGAATTTAGGAAAAGAATTGACATAGTTCATGTACCGAATAGACGGGACTGGTCCATCTATCCTAAAAGGAATGAAATTATTATTTAAAATGGTTGGGAATTAGCTGTTAGCAAAGATTGCAGTGATATTGTCTATAATGTGGCACGTGATTTACAAGATTACTTGTTGGTAAGCATGGGTGTATCGGTTATACTTGTAAAAGTTGAGGATATCAAGTCATATTTAAGAATAGCAGAAAATACAATAGTCTTAACGGAAAAAAATGAAGTTCCAGAGTTAGGAAAAAAGCTTAATGTTTGTAGAAGCTACAGGTTAATAGTTGAGAAAAACAGAATAATAATTTGTGGAAATAATGCAAAAGGTACAGGGCAAGGAAGTTACTATCTTGAAGACCTTATGAATTTAAAAGAAGCACCTATATGGAGGTTTGTGATGTAATACGAGAACCGTTATTTCAGCCAAGAATGGTGCATTCCGGCTGGGGAATCGACCAATATCCTGATTCTCATTTAAATACTATAGCCCATGCTGGTTTTGACTCTATATTATTGTTTACAACAGGTCTCAATAGCACAGTAGGAAGCCGTAAAATAAAAGGAATATTACCCGGAGATATAGAAAGAAACGGACGGAATTACAGGGACTTTAACGATATTATTTATCGTGCTGCAAAATACGGTCTTGATGTATACATATATAGTATGCTGGAAAGCGAGATGCATCCTGATAATCCGATGGCAGAAGAGTATTATGAAAATTCTTATGGGAAAATATTTAAGGAGTGTCCCGGTTTAAAGGGCGTCACTCTTGTTGGTGAAGCAGTGGGATTCCCAAGTAAAGATTCTAATACTGCAATGATATCTAGAAAGCAAAAGGAAAGACTGGGTATAAAAGTTAATAAACCTCTCCCCGGATGGTGGCCGTGCAAAGACTTTCCTCAGTGGTTAAATCTCATTAAGAAGATAATAAGAAAATACAACCCAACTGCTGATATAGTATTTTGGACATACAATTGGGGCTATGCACCTGAAAAAGATAGAATAGAGCTTATAGAAAACTTGCCTGATGATATAACATTGCAAGCCACTTTTGAAATGTTTGAAGATATAATAGACGAAAAAGGATTGTACAAAAGATGTGTAGATTATACTTTATCTTTTGAGGGACCGGGAAAATATTTTATAAGTGAAGCAAAAGCTGCTAGTAAAAGAGGATTAAAATTGTATACCATGAGTAATACTGCGGGTCTTACATGGGATATAGGTGTAATACCATATGAACCTTTTCCATATCAATGGATAAAAAGGTATGAAGGTCTAAAAATGTCAAGAAGTGAGTGGGGGTTATCAGGTTTAATGGAAAACCATCATTACGGGTGGTGGCCTTCATTTATTTCAGAACTATCCAAATGGTCGTTTTGGGATCCTTCACCTTCATCGGAAGAAATTCTGAGAAAAATTGCATGTAGAGATTTTTCTAAAACAGTTACCCACCAAGTGTTAAAAGCGTGGAAATACTGGAGTGAAGGAATAAGGTATTATGTACCTACAAACTATGATCAATATGGGCCTTTCCGTGTAGGACCTTCATATCCCTTAATTTTTGAAAATGTTGTGGATATACCGGCAGAATGGTATGCAATGTTTGGAAATACCATATGCTATACAGATTATAACCCTAATTGGAGCCATAGATCGGATTTAAACAAGGAAAATTTGCTGAAAAAGGAAATACAGAGTCTTGAAACCATGAAAAGTTTTATGGAAAAAGGAATAGCATGTCTTGAAGAAGCGATGAAATTGGTACCTGAAAACAAGCAAAAAACAGGTATTGAGATGCTTAGACTGGTTAAGTTTATCTGTATATGCATACAAACTACAATCAATGTAAAAAAGTGGTGGTTATTAAAATCCTCAGTGAAAAACTCAAATGATCAAAAGAAAATAAAAGAGTTGCTTAGCTGTATGATAGAATTAGGTAGATCAGAGATTGAGAATGCAAAAAGTGCATTGCCGTACGTTGAAGAGGATTCACGACTTGGTTATGAGCTTAGTATGGAATATATGACAGACCCGAAGAGAATAATGTGGAAAATAGATCAAGTGAGAGACGTGATTGAAAAGGAAATACCTGCATATATACAAAAGAGATGTGGTTCTTTACTCGGATAAAACAAGAAAAATTTAATGTAAAAGTAGGCATTTCAGAAGCATTTAGATTTAAAGATAGGCAAGTTGAATTATATTTCCACATAATTATGATTTTAACGAATTCAATAAGTATTTCGGTAATATGTCAAGATGATTTTTTAAAAAATCATCTTGAAAGAATGAAAATTTTGACACATTGTACATTGAAAAGAGCATAGCAAAGCTAACCATCACCTGAAACGATGTGGTATAAAATTACAATTATGGGAATTGGGCAAATATTTTATTTTTCGCTTATACCTCCTTTCGGTGCTGGTGGTTTATAAAGTTTTTCTTCGCGCAGCAGAGCAAAGATCAACCTTACAGCTTTACGAGCAGTCAACACAAGGGCACGCTTGTGTTTGTGGGTTTTAGCTTCATTATATTTGCGAGTATAGTATTGTGAGTACTCAGGCAAATACTTCCTGAGTTGGTCAGCTGCTTGAATAAAATAATATCTGAGATACTCATTACCAGTGCGTTTTAAATATGTGTCCTCTGCAGTAAAATCCGCAGACTGGTACTCTGACCAATATAGGCCGGAAAACTTGGCAAGAGCATTGTCATCCTCAAACCTCGAAATACCGCCTATCTCAGATATTAAACCGGCTGCAATGGTAGGACCTATTCCTTTGACAGATGTGAGGCACAAATACTGGTTATTGAAGCCTAAAATTTCTTGTGCAATGGCCTTCTCAGTAGCTTTCTTTTGTTTTTCAAGTGCCTGGATATTATCTAAGCAGGACTTGATAACAAAATTCAAGGAGTTTTCCACAGAAGCATTTATCCTGTAAGATTTACGTACAGCATCTTTGAGGGCTAAAGCAGTTGCCTTTGGGTCAGAGAAGAGCTCCTTACCATGCTCAACTATAAAATCCACAAGTTCATCGAGCGGACGGGCCGCAATATCATCTAAAGTGAGGAATTCATCGAACAGTTGAGTTGCCGTTGCAGAGAAATTAGTGCTAAATACTTGATTTTGGCAAAGCCTACTGAATTTCAGGAAAAGATTACTTAAATAGTAGTTCTTTTCTCTGACGATGTTATCCACAATATGAAAACGGTGGCGTGTAAGCCTTTGCAGTGCAAGATATCTAAAATCCACGGGACAAGACTTAGGAAGCCTTCCAAACCTTAGTCTTTCTGCTACGGTTAAAGCGTCAAACCAGTCATTTTTAGGCTGTTCTCCCAAAGATTTTTTGAAAGCATTAACTATTTTTGAGTTAAAGCTTATGATCATGGGATCAAAAGGCTTAAGCTCCTGATGATCTGCAAGATAGAACTGAAGATGCCAGCCATAGACAGAAGTAGACTCAAGCCCAATGAAAACCTTGTTAATTGACAAGCTACGGCAACACTTCAAAATGTTATTAACAATGGTTTCTGCACCTTGTGGGTTATTATCCACACAGAAGCGGTGAGTGGCTTCATTGCCTTCCTGATCGAGTATATATACCTTGACATCATTCTGGCTTACATCCATACCGACATAAAGCTTATTCATTATAGAGCACCTCCTTTCTTCGAGGATGTGTAAGGTTAATAAGAGATAACCCTAGCAACCGGATTGTGTAGCAACCTCGCAATTAGCACATAGCAGAAAAGACCTTGTTCCTCTGCTGCTAGGGGTCTTTACTGTGACAGTGCAGATTTCGCGTTAGAAAAGGCAAATCCGGTGTAGGAACCACACTTTGTAAAGCGGACGCACCGCATGGAGGACGAAAGCCTGTCCCATATTAACTTTACAGTTTAATCATGCTATAGGTTATCTCTTTTGTAAATATAATTTTGCTTTATATCACTATATAAAATTTGGCACGGCCTCTGTGCTTACAAAAAGCAAATAAAAAGAATTGCTATGCTTTTAAGAAGTGAATTACCAGTTAAATTTTGGTAACCAATTTATTTTAGACACGAACGCTTTAGCGTTGTGTACAAATATATTATACGAGGAAGATTAGACGTGAAAAAGCCTAATATATTGTTTGTATTTGCTGACCAAATGCGTGGAAGTGCACTTGGTTGTGCGGGAATTGAAGATGTAATGACACCAAATCTTGACGCTTTCGCAAAAGAGTCTACAAGGTTTATCCGTGCAATATCGAATACTCCAGTATGTAGTCCTGCTCGCGCATCTATATTATCGGGATTGCATACTTTAAGCCATGAGGTTGTATATAATGATATAACTATGAGAACGGATATAAAATCTATTGCCCATTGTTTAAATGAAGAAGGATACATGTGCGGTTATATAGGTAAATGGCATCTGGATTGTGCCGATAGAGGAGTTTTTATACCACCGGGACCAAGACGACAGGGATTTGATGATTACTGGGCAGCATATAACTGTAATCATATGTATTATGCAGGTTATTACTATCTGAATGATAATCCGAAGCCTGTCTGGATAGATGGATATGAACCGGAGGCACAAACGAATTTAGCGATAGAATACATAAAGAATAGCAAACATAAAGATGGTCCATTTTGCTTATTCCTCTCCTGGGGTCCCCCTCATTGTCCATATGAACAAGTTCCTGAAAAATATTTGGATATGTATCCACCTGAGAACATTAGATTGAAGCCAAATGCTACTAAAAATGCAGATAAAAGAAAGATTGCAGCATATTATGCGCAAATAACCGCTATTGACGACTGCTTTGGAAAATTGATGAGAACATTGAACGAAGAAGGATTAAAAAACGATACTATAGTTGTATTTACAAGCGATCATGGAGACATGCTTTATAGTCACAATAGAGGTTGGAAGTTTAAGCCATGGGCAGAATCTGTTAATATACCTTTTATAATTAGATGGCCGGGACGTATTCCTGCAAACAGAGTGAGTGATGGATTAATAAGTCTTGTTGATGTGATGCCGACTCTCCTTTCACTTGTAGGTGCAAAAATTCCAGAAGAAGTGGAAGGATTGGATTTATCAAAGCTTGTATTAGGAGATGATTCAGCATCACCTGATTCCATATTTGTTAACTTCCCTAACTCTCCCAAAAGGTGGCTTTCATATCCTGAGTGGAGAGGTGTAATAACAAAGCGATACACTTATGCGCGTTTCCGCGATAAAATATGGGTGCTTTATGATGATCTCAATGATCCTTATCAACTTAATAACTTAGCTGAGTTGCCTGAGTATGAAGAGCTAAGAAAAGAGATGGAAAATGAGTTACAAAAGTGGCTAAAACGCTTAAATGACTCATTTGAATCTACAGACGAAGTGGCAAAGAAGTATTATCCTGGTTCTGTGAATGGTTTTATGGAGTTTTATGAAAATGAAGAAATAAGAACCGGGATAGCGGAGCGTATGAAGAAGTACCAGCAAGAAAAGCTAAAAAAGAAGAGTACAAATTAAATTATTTATACTCACGATAGGTATTGAAATGGTTATATATTTAGAAAACCTAATACTAAGTTATTGCCAATTTTTATAAAGTTTTATACATAAGCTTGATAAAATTGGCAATATTTTTTATACTAGATTATTATAGCCTTTTTTTCAAATTGCATTTTCTGAAATCCAGTCACTCCAGCAAGGAAAACCTTTTTTACCAAATTTCTTTTCAGTTAGAAAGCTAAAACTTTTAAGGGTACATTTATTGTCTAAAGACAACTTTCTATTCGTCCAGGGTATAGAAAAGCTTTATTTTAAAGCCTTTGTGAACAATTTATGTTATAATTAATCCCAATAGTACTTAAAACTGTATCGACCATATCCATATTTACGGAAATATTCTGTTAAAGTAGAGAGTTATATTCTAGATATGACCCTCTACTTTTATTATAATGTTGTATATTAGGTAAGATATATTGCATACTTTCCTAAAATATATTTATATCAACTTATTTATCAGGAGGACAAATATGGTAAAAACTTACATAAATATTGATGAGGAACTGCATTGCGTTAACAGAAATCTGCATGCTATTCCCAGAGCCACTACTATGGGGCCAACAGGCGCACGACTCTGGGTGGATTATCTTGAGCCAATGCCAGGGTTTTGCGGGGCTATTGATTTTATTCATAAGCTAAATATTCCAATGCTGTTTTCAGTAAAAAATAGTTTGGTAGAAAGTTTTGAACCTTGCAAAACTGATTGGTATCCAAGTTATCTTCACATGAAATTTATTAATAGCAAGGTAAAATTTGAAGAAAAGAAATTTATTACATGGGATGACTGTGCAGTTTCCTGCCAAAAATGGGAAAACCTCAGTATGGACAGTATGACAATTAAACTTCAATATGATAATAGATTATTGAATTTAATTAATATTTCGGAAGGATTTTTACAAGGCACATTAAGATTAGATAAGCACGATTATGAGCTTAATGCCGTGTTGTCAGTGAGCAATGAGAGTTTAGTTAACGGAATAGTACTATTGCCCGGAGAAAAGGTTGAGTTTACAATAGCTATTTCTATTGGAATTAAAGGAATAGAAGATATGAACACGTTAAGGACGAGAGTTATGTATTATACTCACAAAAAGAATTGTTCAGTGAATAGAATAGTTAAAGAGCAGCAAAAAAACTATTCTAAATGGTTTAATGGTATACCCATATTTATCTCCAGCGATAAATTGATTAATAAGACATGGCTATATAGATGGTTCATACTCAGGCATAACCTTTCTGATCCTCGTTTTGGAAGAATTAAATACCCTGCATTCTATGAGGGTAGATCGCACAAAATGAAGAAAGATCCTTTGGCGCCGACTGGTTGGGAGTTCAGTAAAATTATACCATTTTCAGTTCCTACGCACATTATGGATGCAAGATGGTATCATGACCCCGTCTACTGCATAGGTACTTTGCTAAATATGAAAAATAATCAGGATGAAGACGGATTTTATCCCTGTATTTTTGTAGATAAGACCTTACATTCCTATGCTAATTTTATTGGATGGGCTACTTATCAGTTTTACTTGATACACAGAGATAAAAGCTTTATAGAAACAATACTCCCTTCATTGAAAAAACAAGTGTTTGGTGAACGAAATAAACTAAAAAGTAAAAATGATGAATTAATTATTGAATATAATCATGGCTTGACTGGAAAAGAATATCAACCCAGTTATTGGTACTTCCACATGTATCCTGATGACTGTTTTGACAAGACGAAATATACTCCTTTAAAAAGAGTGGATAGGTCAGTATATCATTATTTAAATTTAATGGGAACATGGCAGTTATGCAAAGAAATTGGTGATGCTGACGAAAGTGAAATTATTGCTATAGCCGGACAATTAAAGGAAGATATATTAAACAAAATGTGGGATAAAGAAACAAACTTTTTCTATGACCTCCATTATGAAAATGATGCTAAAGCTTTGGTTAAAAATATTGTAGGATTCTATCCTTATTGGGCGCAAATAACTGGAAGTGAACATGAAAAAGGCTTAATGCATTTATTTAACAGTAATGAATTTAACACTCCTTGTCCATTTCCTTCAGTTGCGGCAGACTGCCCTGTATATCAGCCGGAAGGAGGTTGGAAAGGAAAATTTATTAAGGGAAGATATGGATGTGTTTGGGACGGTCCCACATGGCCATATACAAATAGCATAGTGCTGGATGCTCTGGCAAAAGAAAGTAAAAGAAGAGGACATATTTTTGACAAATATTTTGAACATTATTTTAGAGAATACTCATTGCTACATTACCTTAATAGGGACATAGAAAAGCCTTATCTTGTAGAGCATTATAACAGCCAAACCGGAGAATTACTAAGCTATGAAGTTGATTATAATCATTCGTTTTATATAGATCTTGTTATAAAGCACATAGCAGGTCTAAATGTAGAACGTGATCGTCTGGTATTAGATCCTGTTTATATGGATTTGGATTATTTCATACTTGATAATGTAAAAGTAAATGGGTATTTAATCAAAATTACCTATAAGGATCCACGCCGTCATTCTGCAGGACTCGATATATTAGATGGATATAGACTTTACATTGACAATGAACAGGTTCTTTACAGTGAAAGATTAGAAAGAATGGAATTCCCGTTTACTAAGTAATTACTAAGTAATTAAGAAGACTTCATGTGTTTTAGGTAATTGATGTTAAGAGCCCAACTCCTATGCAAAACCGAAAAGTATATTTACTTCTGATACAAATTTACAAATTTATACTAAGTATATCGTTTTCTGTATATCGATTTATTTTACACTTACAAAATTGCTTAACTTATCTATCTTTATTTTTTTATATATTTTTACATTTTAAAATGGTAAAATTTTTATGGTAAAATTATTACAGTATCACTTCAATTTGTTTAATACTTATACATCAAGCATAAAAGTTAACATAAAAACTTCTTATTATATAGAATTATATAGAAACATGGAGGAGGTCTTATGAGTAAAAGAGATCTTTTCAAACTAGTAGTTATCGATGACGATTTACCTATTAGAGAAGAACTAAAAAGATTTAATTGGGATTCTTTAGATATAGAATTTGCAGGAGAAGCAGAGAATGGTTATACAGGACTTAATCTTTGCAGAAAGGAAAGACCCGATATTATTTTTCTGGATATCATTATGCCCGTGATGGATGGGTTGGAAATGCTAAAATTTATTAAAGATGAACTGCCGGAAAGTCAAGTTGTAATTCTTACCTGTCATAAAGATTATAAATATATGAGAGAAGCTTTAAAAATGGGAGTTTCCGATTATATATTAAAAACTAACCTTGAAGACGAAGAAATAATTAGCGTTATTAAACGCGTAAAAGAAAATTTGTTAAACTTCAGATCCGAATCAAAAAAAGATGATATAAAAAATAAGTTAAAATCTTCAACAGTATTTAGAGAGTTCCTAACTACGAATCAAGACATACCAATAAATAATTTACCTCCTTTAAAATTCCCTTGTATTCCCATAATAATCTTAACCAATATTCCTACTTTTACTTCAAAAATTTATAATTATTTATTTGAAAGTGAATTTAATAAATATCATTGGTTTATATTGGATACATCAAGAACTGTTATGATAATAGAAGATTATACACCTGCAGAATATAAAAAAAATATTGGCATTCTTTATAAAAATATCTCAGAAATATTGGAACATGCTTCTCTTTTTATTATTCAAGGGAAGATATCGCAAAATCATTATGAACTACGCTATTCATATAATATTGCCAAAACCTGTGAGAAATTAATATTTTACAAGGAAGATGGCGGAATTATAGATTATGATTCGAAGACTTTTAACCAACTTAATGAAAATATGCAAAATGATTTAAAATCTAAAATTTCTCTGGCATTAAAATCTAATTTGCCTTTTGAAAAGTTTATTAAAGAAGATTTTTATAATTGGGCCAAGAACAACTATATCGATCCTTGTAAACTAAAAAGCTTAATATTCTTAATACTTGAAGAGTGGACAGGTAAAGATCTTGATAAAAACAATGAAATTTTTATTTCCTTTATGGAAACCAATTGCTTAACTCTAGGAGAATTTATTAATATAATTTTAGAAAGACTAAGCCCTTATGTAAAAAAGCAAAGCTACCGGCCTGAAGTTCGCCAGGCTATAAGCTTAATAAAAGAGCTAATGCATAAACCTATCACGCTTTCAAAGATCGCAAATGAAGTAGGGTTAAGCCCTAATTATCTGAATAAGCTTTTCATCGATGAGACAGGAATGTCTTTTAAAGAATATCTCTTGGAACAAAGGTTAAATAAGGCAAAAAAGCTGCTAAACGATACAAGTTACAAGGTATATGAAATAGCAGAAATGGTAGGTATTCCAAATTACCGATATTTTTCCTTTTTGTTCAAAAATAAAACAGGCTATTCACCGAAAGAATATGCAACAATATCTTTGAAAGAAGGTACAAACTATGAAGTTTATTAAAGAATGGGGTATGACAATAAGACAATTTCTCTTGGTACTTTTCACAACCTTTCTAATATTTGCGTTATTAACCAACAGCAACACTTTACTAACTATCAATACAGTCAAAACCAGCAACGAAACTGAACATATAAATCTTATTAAAGAGGCGAACAATTTTCTTGATCAATATGTAAGTAGCATAAAAAGTGCTATAATACTACTCTCAACAGAACTGATGTCTTTTGACGTAATTAATGATGCAAAAACAATAACACTTCTGAGAAATTACACTGAATATACAAACGATAATATAAAGACATTATATTTCATAAAACCTGATGGAACGGTTTTGTGCGGAAGTCAGGTTTTGTATGATATTTTTGGCAATGAACATTTAACTCAATTGTATGAACAAGCCATAAGCGGTTCACCGGGAATAAAATGGAGTAATCCGTATTATTCAACATTATCAGGTTATACTATAGCTTTTCACACAATGATACGAAACAAATCAGGAGAATTTGTAGGTGTAATAATTGCTGAATGTCGTCTTGACAGTCTTTCAGAAACTTTAAACAAGCACCTTGTTGGAACCCAATATAGTTATGTGCTACTTTCATCACTGGGAACTCCTATAGCTTATAATGCAAACAACAATTTTATGCCGGTAATAGAAAATTCCTATCCGCCAAAGATTCACGATAGCTTTATATTGCAATTGAAGCAGTTAAGTAAAGAAAGAACCAATATTAGTGATATAGATTCATTACATAAACCTCTCAAAATCTATAATTCCCAGGATAACAGCCTTGGATGGAATATTTACTTAGTAGTTGATAAAACATATTTAAATACGACCATAGCCGCAATTAAAAGGAAATTCTACATATCTTTAATATTATGTTTTCTTGCATTATCAATAATATCGTTCTTAACTGCAATTTGGCTTAGTTCTCCTATTAGAAAACTTGTTATTAAGATGAGGTCGATTACAAATATATCAAGCCTTACAAAAATAGAAAATAACAGATCTGATGAAATAGGTCAATTGATTAAAAGCTATAACTATATGATTGATAATATTCATCGTCTTTTGCACGATGTAAGAGTATATGAGCTAAAAATGCTAAGGAGTCAGATAGGTCCTCATTTTCTGTACAATACATTGTCATGTATAAGCATCCTGGCTAAACAGCAAAAGTTAACCGAAGTCAGACAGACTATAAATTCTTTAATAAATCTTTTATCATTCAGCTTTGACAGACAGGATGAATTCGTAGAGTTAAAAGATGAATTAAGCAGCTTGGAAGATTATATTTATATACAGAAAATAAGGTTTGGAGATATTTTTGAATATAAAGTAGATATAGGCAAAAATTGCGAAGCTTGTTTGATACCTAAACTAACATTGCAGCCAATTGTTGAAAACTCCATACTTCATGGCATTATGGCAAACAGCTCAAAACTGAAAAAAATTATAATTAAAGCGAGGATACGTAATAACAAACTTATAATTCTCGTATATGACAATGGAATTGGTATGAGTAATAAAAAGATAAAAGAGCTCCTGGATGTAACAGATGAAAAAAATCGCCATAAAAGATTTAGTAGTATTGGTATTTCAAACATTAATCAAAGAATGATCTTATATTATGGTCCTGAATATCAGTTAAAAATAAGAAGCTCCACAGGAAATGGTACAGTAGTAAGAATCACTATCCCATGCAAGAATTAAATAAAGAATTAATTTTGTACAAAATTGTAGATTTTCTGTATATTATTTTAATTTTTCTTAGTGTAAAATATACATGCATAGTAAAAGGCAACTCAACAACAAATAACTGACATACTTCACATCTAAAATATTCGTGCATGCATAAATAAATGAAAGGAGGATTTTCGTTTGACAAACAAATCTAAACACTTACGTTTCAGCGGTATATATCCTCACCTTGCTGTTACAAATGAAGGTTCAACTGAATGCGGTATTGGTGCAATAGCAGCATGGGCAGGTAAATTGTGGTTTATAACATATCCGGCAAATGGATATAAAGGTGATGATAATAAGCTATATAGCATTGATCCTGATTTAAACATGGAAGTATCGGAAAAAAGCGTGGGAGGCACTCATGCAAATCGTTTTATTCATGACAAATCGGGCCAATTAATCATGGGAGTTTATTTTATTGACTCAAAGGGAAATGTCAGGGCTTTAGATCCTAAGTTAGTAAACGGTCGTATGACAGGAATCGGTAAGCATTTGTTCAATCCGGATGAAAAAATATATCTTAATACAATGGAAGCAGGCTTATATGAAGTTGACGTCTACACCTTAGAATGGCGAAGGTTACGACGTGACATGTTTCATGAATTAAATAAAGAAATACCTTTGTCCGTATTGGAAGACAAATTGCCCGGTAACCATGGAAAAGGTGGTTATACCGGTCAGGGTCGTTATATAGTTACAAATAATGGGTACACCGGAGTACTGGCAGAATGGGACGGTAAAAAGGATCCACAAAAAGTTGCCAACTGGGTTATTGTTGATCGTGAAAAATATACCGAGGTTACCGGCCCGGGCGGAATCCATGGTCCAAGAAATGATGATGACCCCGTATGGGCATTAGGATGGGATGATAAATCAGTTTTGCTAAATGTGCGCTATAATGGTGAATGGAAACGTTTCAGGCTGCCTAAAGCAAGTTATACTCAAGACGCCGATCACGGATGGTTTACTGAATGGCCGAGGATACGTGAAGTTGGAGATTTTGGCTTCTTAATGTGCATGCATGGTATGTTATATAAGTTCCCAAAGAATTTTACTCCTTACAATTCATCAGGAATTATACCTATTTCAAGGCATCAAAAAATGATTGTAGATTATGAATTCTGGAACGGAGAAATAGTATTTGCCTGTGATGATGCTTCAATGTTTGACAATCCTATGCTGGGACGGCAACAATCAAATTTATGGTTTGCATCACCAAAAGATCTTGAAAACCTTGGACGACCTGCCGGATGGGGAGGAGTTTGGCTAAAAGAAACTATTGAAGCCGGTTCGGTATCTGAACCGTTCTTAATCTCCGGTTTTGAACGTAAAGTATTACATATATCTCATCAAAGAGCTTCAACTATCAATTTTAAGATTGAAGCGGATATTAATGGTACAGGGCTCTGGGAGCAAATTGATACGGTTGATGTCCCCGGACATGGATATAATTATTATATTTTCCCTGACAATTTCCAAGCTCAGTGGGTACGCCTGCGAGTTTTACAGGATATACCTCGTTGTACCGCATATTTTCACTATACACCAAAATACCACCATCCTAAGAATGTTGAGTTAACTAAAGGAATCGCAGGTGCTTCGCAGGAAATAAATTCCGAAAATTACAGCGGAGGTATTGTCAGGATTTCGGAGAGCAAGGATCTTATCCTGCAATTTGTAACCGAGGATGGATACTATGAAATCGGTGGAGATATGATTTTGAAAAAAGTAGATAATCCTGCAGAAGAAAAAAGAGTAAAAGAAATAGCAAAGATATCCGTAGACTTTGAAGTTGATGATGCTTCAGTATTGATAGTCGACAGATATGGTAACAAGTTTAGATTGCCACGTGGGGCAGATTATTATGACAAACTTGAAGGTAAATATAGAGGTATACGTGAAGTAGTAACAGAAAGAAGCCTGCTCAATGCACATGGTACAATATATGAATTACCAAGATTCGAATGCAAAGAGTTCATGAGAATAAAGCCAATAACTACTCATAATATGTTAATAAGTGATTTTGCCTCATGGCGTGGGATGTTGGTCATCTCAGGAATAAACTTAAAAGAAGCTAAAGAAAACGAACACTGTATTATTTCAGATGACGGAAAAGCAGCTCTTTGGTTTGGTAATGTTGATGACTTATGGCAATTTGGACCTCCTTCCGGTATAGGCGGTCCATGCAAAAATACCAAAATGAAAGCCGGTGTTCCAAGTGACCCATATTTAATGGCTTGTTATATTAATAAATCCGTTGAACTATCCCATGACCTTGATGAAGAGGTAGAATTCACTATTGAGGTTGATTTCACTGCTGACGGGACTTGGCATACCTACAGAAAAATTATTGTACCACCTAGGCAAAAAGTGACGCATATATTCCCTGACGGTTACTCCGCTCACTGGGTTAGAATACGAGTAAATAAGGATTGTAGTGCAACAGCATTGTTTACTTATAGATAAACTAAGATAGTGTCAAAAGTTTTATGAAAACATGAAACATAATCTGGGGATGTAATATATGAAAAAAATCATAAACCGTATTTGGTACCATAAAGTATTCTATATAATGATGATACCGGGACTCTTATGGTTTTCAATATTCAGATATGCACCTATGTACGGTATAATTATAGCTTTTAAAGATTATAACATAAAGTCCGGAATCCTTAAGAGTCCTTGGGCAACCCCTTTGTTTAAACACTTTGAATATTTCTTTAAATCCAGATATTTCACACAACTGCTTTCTAATACTCTGATAATCAGTGTTGCAAAATTGGCAACCGGAATGTGTGCATCTATATTACTTGCACTTATTCTAAATGAATGTGCTTCAACAATTTTTAAAAAACTAATACAAACACTTACATATATGCCTCATTTCCTTTCATGGGTTATTGTATATGGTATAGTTTTAATGTTCCTTTCAGAAAGTGATGGATTTGTAAATCAGATGCTCATATCACTTGGTATGAAACCTATACCTTTTCTATCCTCACCAAAGTACTTCAGATATGTATTAGTCTTTAGTGATATGTGGAAGGAATGCGGATGGGGAGCAATAATCTATATTGC
>DUMC01000185.1 GCA_012840075.1 Clostridiaceae bacterium
GAGACTTCACCGTACTTTTAAATATTATTACAGAAATACTAATGGCTTTGGTACTTTAGAAAACTGCCTTAATTACCTCACTTTATTTTCTACCTGGCACAATTTCTTAAGACCTCATAAGTCCTTGAGGTATAAGGTTCCTGTTGAGATACCTGAGATTAAAAATCTTCCCAGCCTTTGGCTCCTTTCCGGAAGAAAACCTGCCCTTTTATTAGACGGCAGTTTCTGTCTTCAAGGCGAATGGCTTCCATTTCTTCTTCGGTCAGCGGCTCTTCGGTTACGCATGCCAAATTGGACTTATACTAGTGCTCTTTCACCGAAAATGGCATCGGGATCCGGCCCCTTTGAACCGCCCATTTAAGACAGACTGCCGTCGAATGCATTCTATGCACCTTGGCTGTTTTAACAACGGCAGGCAATTCCATATCCACAACATCGTTCTGTGTACAATCCCGTTCGGACCGGGAAGGAGAACCCAAGGGGCAACACCCGAAATGTTCCAAGTTCTATTGAAGGAATTGTTTCTCGGCTGCTTAGTGTTTTTTTGGGGATTTTATCCTGATCTATCCTATCTGTATTCATTATTATTCCGGCCCCCTAAAATCTTTAATCGTTAAAAACTACCGCAACTTTTCCGCAATTTCCCTCAGCCATAAGCCTGTAGGCTTCCGAAGCATTTTCAAGCGAAAACTCGTGGGTGATGAGCTTTTCAGGATGGACACCCCAGCGTACGAGCCGTTCTACCAGTTCTTCCATCTTCCAAAGGGAAGTTACCCAGGAACCATAAATAGATTTCTGACCATGAATTATATCGGGGCTTGGTTCGAAGGTACAGGTTCCTCCTTCGCCAACAAAAGCTATTTTTCCCCATTCTCTTGTTGCACGAATTGCCAGTCTTCTGCCTGCATCGCTGGCACTGGTATCAATGGCCTTTTCCACACCTTTCCCTCCGGTTATTTCAAGAATCTGTTCCAGTGTATTCTCCCTGGGTTTAAATACATAATCCGCAAGTCCAAGCTGTTTTACCAGGTTAATTCTGTAATCATTTGTTTCAACTCCAATAAGTTTGTTTGCGCCCATTGCCCTTGCAAGCATAAGTGCTGCCATTCCCACGGGGCCGAGACCTGTTACGAGGACGGCATCATTACCGTTGACACATATCTTTTCCAGTGCTTCATAAACTGTTCCAAAGCCGCAGGCTACCTGTGCTCCGTCCTTATAGCTAAGTTCATCGGGCAATGCTATTAAGTCCTTTTCGTCTGCCAAAATATACGGAGCCATGCCTCCGTGACGCTGCCAGCCGTATGCCTGGCGGTATTTGCTCTTACATGAAATATAATAGCCCCTCCTGCAGTCATAACATACACCGCATCCTGAGATATGGTAAATAATTACCCTGTCGCCTTTTTTGAATCGTTTAAGCCCAGGCCCTTCTTCCACAATAATGCCACAAGGCTCGTGCCCTGCTATGGTTCCCGGTATATATCCCTCAGGGCCTTTTCCTGTATGTGCCCTGTAAATACAACGGATATCACTGCCGCAAATTGTTGAAGCCTTTGCCTGAATAAGTACCTGCCCATAGCCGGGTTCAGGAATGTCGAATTCCCGTATTTCCACCGTACTATTTCCAGGTAAAATCGCACCTTTCATTTTACCGCAAACACCCATATTAATACTTCCTTTCTCCAGAAATTAAATTACAGAAATTAAATCCTGACAAAACGATGCAGTCAAATTTGAATTTACGCTTTAATTATACCTGTACCAGTTTCAAACAATTATAAAATTATGACATTTATTCCAGTTTGATGTCGTGTTTTTATATAAATCATGATATAATTAAATAAAAGTTTAATAATTAAATGTTTGGGAGTTGGCAATTATGAAAATAGCATATTCAGAGCTGGATATAAGTTTTACGATAGACGGTGTTGAGTTCAGCGTTCCTCATATCGTTTTTGAACGTTTTACCAGGGCCATTCCGTCGCACAGCCACGGCGAAGGCTGCTTTGAAATACATTACATCCCCTTTGGTTACGGGAAGCTGGTAACCGGTGGGCAATATTACGACATTACGCCCAACACACTTTATATTACCGGGTCTCACGTTGAACACGCCCAATTCCCGTTGCTTTACAATCCTATGCAGGAATATTGCGTTTATTTAAAAACAAAAAAATTCAACCGAAAAACAACCTCCCCGCTGATGAAAGCTTTTTTCTCCACTCCTTTCTGGTTCGGAAAGGACAATCATGGGGTACATGTGCTTATGAAACAGATTTTCAAAGAACTGGAAAATAAATTCATAGGATATCAAAAACAGGTTGAACTGCTGCTGGCCCAGCTTCTGATATGCCTTATCCGTAATTACAACCTGGAAAAATGTACCCGGGATGAATTAGCCCCAGGCAATCTGATAGACAGTAACTCAATTATAATAGAAGAATATTTTCTTTATGAATATGATAATCTTTCTCTCAACGCTTTGGCCGACAGGCTGAAACTCAGCCCCCGTCAGACACAGCGCTTAATATGGAAATATTACGGTAAATCCTTTCAGCAGAAAAAAACCGAAGCAAGAATGTCTGTTGCCTCAATTATGTTAAGGGATCAGAACCGCAGTATCGCATACATTGCCGATACCCTTGGCTATTCTTCCCCAGAGCATTTTTCCGCTGCATTCCGGAAATACTATAACATGACCCCTACCGAATACAGGAAATTATACAAGCAAAACAGAACGGGCTGAAAACAGCGTTTTGGTTCAATCCACCAGAATTTTAAACACCACCGGCTTATCACTCTTAACGGTTTTTGTTGTAATGGTCAAAGATTCAGGAGTTCTTTCCCATTCTGCTTTTTCATCAGAGCCAAGAACCGATATGTCCTTTATAATACCATGAAAATGCGGAAGCCTTGATGCATCTCTGTCAGCCAGGGATCCAGGGATTTTATTTTAACCACGCCGTTCTCGGGTCATGAAAGCACGTTAACAGATAGGTCTATCTTGCGAAGAATAATTATCTTTTTCAATCGTACAACATCCGTTTGTGAATAATCACAATATCCATTCTTTTCTCTTTTAGGCTCAATAATTCCCTCTTTTTCATAAAATCTTACGGTTGCTCTTGGAATCCACAGAATTTGTTCAACTTCTTTTATTGTCATTTTCACGACATCCTTTTTTGAGTTTAAAGCAATCGTAAGCTATAAACAAGGTTTACATTCAATACCATTTTTATAAAAAATGAAGTGTGAAACAACATTACCTTATAATTTATACATGATAATTTATACATGCTTTTTCATAAGGTTTTCAACTATCCATTTTCTCTCTCATTGGATTGACAGCTTCTTCTATAGATATCCTCCCGGCTTAACTGCCATAAGTTTATACCAATTTGAAAGACAGGGGGACGGTTCTCTTGTCTTTTGAGACAAGAGAACCGTCCCCCTGTCTCACACTCATCGGTTCCGAAATTATTCGGCTCTATGGGGGATAACTCCCGCCTCACTCTTGTAGGTCTCTCTTCAACAGGACCTATACCGTCCCTCCAGTGATAATGATCTGCAAACCAGCCTCCAGGCCATCTAATAATCGAAGGTTTTATATCCCTTATTTTTTCAACAAGATCTCTTCTGCATGTGTTAATATGCTCTGCCTCCATAAGCGAAACAAAATCTATCCATAATCTTGCTGTATCTTTTATAGAAATTGAAAATCTTGCATTCCTATCATAAGCGCTGCTGGTTATCTGTATATTATGAGTTTCCCACAACGGGCTGTCTACTTTCAATTCATTTTGACCATACACTTCTTTTTCCTTACTGTCGGTAAAAGCAAGTCTTACCTTTATTCCAACCTTGTTAGTTTTTAAAGTAATTCTTATATTATATGTTTTATTTTTTTCCACCCATACTTTCTGGCAAATACCGTAATAATACTGATTACCGTTTTTTTTATCAATAAGTTGGGATGAATTGCCTGTCTTATATATAAGCTTATCAATAGAATATCCAACACCCCAGCTAAATTTTGTCAATTCCCATGGAAATGCAACTCCTGTACAATAATAATTGCTTCCCGGTATATCCTCAAATTTGTTGTTAATTAGCATTTCGGCACAAATCCCATCAAAATTTATGCACCTTCCCCAGTGTTCTATAAAATGCCCAAATAGCAGTTCAGGTATTTTATTTCTCTTCTGGTTAAAATCCACTTCTACCAAATTCATAATCAATGTACCCCCACTATCAATGTAATCATCGTAGTTATGAGTTTAGTCTCCCCATTGCTGTTACAACCATCTAACCATCCTGGTTATTAACATTACGTTTCTTTCCAAATCACACCCGCCCTTAGTTCTCAATCACACGCACGTTTCATTCTCAATTTCTTTATAATAATCCTTCATATCTACAATCTGCCCTGTAATCCTGGACTTTTCCGCAGCAAAAGCCATAATATGACTTTGTAATGCTATATCTAATGATTTGGCGCTTTCAATGAAATTTTCATCTCTAACCATTTGAATAAAGTTGCTTAAAATACCATAATCACCGCCGCCATGACCTGACATGATGTTTTTCAAGTAAACTACTTCTGTCGTCCCGGATAGAAAATCAGAAACCTCAATTTCTTTTTTTTCAAAGTTTCCTCTTATTTCACCCCTAGTACCCATAAGTTTTATGGTTCTCCCTAATTTGTTAGTAAAAGCACACATAGAAAAGGCCGCCATTACTTCATTACTAAACTCAAGATTTACTACTTGATGATCAACTACATTATTATCGCAACTAAAAACACACCTTCCATATGGTCCTTCCAGTAAAGCCTTGACTCTCATCTCAATACTCGTATCCGTGCTAATTACCGAAGTAGGCCATCCTGTATTTTCAGTCAAGTACAGATTGGGAGCATAATATGGGCATTCATCTTTTACAGGACAGCCGTCCAGGCATCTTTCAGGTGCGCCCTTAGGTTTATTTTCCTTAACAAAATATGTTAATGTTCCAAAAGATGATATACGTTTACAGTCACTACCTGCAAGCCATAGCATGATATCCATATCGTGACAGCACTTGGCAAGTATTATTGGGCTTGATTCTTCCGAATTTCTCCAATTGCCACGGACATAACTATGGGCGAAATGCCAGTATCCGATATTTTCATTGTGTTGAATTAATATAAGGCGCCCTATTCTGCCTTCATCCAAGATTTTTTTATATGAGAAAAGAAAGTTGTATATCTTAAAACATGACATATGCATAATATTCTTTTATATTTCATTGCACAATCCTTCAATTGTATACACTCTTTCGGACTTGTAGACATCGGTTTTTCCAGCAGCACATGATAACCATTCCGCATTGCCCACATTGCAGGTTCATAGTGCATATTATCCTGGGTACAAATAATAGCAGCATCTGCAATTTGGGGTCTTTGAAATAATTCCTCCCAACTTCTAAAACACATATCCTTACTTAAACTATATTTTTGGGCAAACATATCCCTAAGTTTCTCATTAGGTTCAGCTACTGCAACTATATTAAACTCATGAGGATTACGGAGTGCATAGGGTGCGTATGCATTCATTCCTCTTTGTCCGGCACCAATAACCACTGCATCTACTTTCTTCATCAATAAACACCTCGCTGGAGTATCATATTATTCAATCACTTGGAAGTGAATTACTTTAACCTAAGCATCAAGAAGTCTCTTTCCTCTATAGGCAAGAGATAAATTGATGTAAGCTATACAAGTTATAATAATCCTATCAATTCCTGTCATACTCAAAAGTGATGCTTCCTTGCCAATAGAAGCAAAAGACTTCTTTTGTGATTTAAACAAAGAGACACTTTTTCCACTCTAAAAGTGCCTCTTATTCTATTATTTTGCAGATATTATATCTTATTTAATCCGGATTAATCTGTATCAATCCGTATACCGCTATTGTTAATTACTTAAATTTATCGTACCGCATTAATCCGTATCTCATTAATCTTCATTGCACTAATTTATATAATGAATGCCAAATTATTTAAAATCTTTATACCACTTTTGTATTACTTCTTCAAGTTCTTTGCCTCCCATTTTCTCCCATTCTTTAATAATGTTGTTGATTGCTGTTTGAGGATCAGTTTGTTCTACAATTGCTTTACGGAGTTCGTCTGTAATATAAGTGTTTAATGCTGCCCGATATTTTTGTGATTCCGGAAGGCCTAAAGAATAGGCACTTAAGTCTTTTAGAGTGATTTGATTCTTTAGGTCGCTATTTGCTCTTTCAAACTCATCTCCCATTTCCTTAACTTTTCTAACACGGGCAAACCAGAGGTTCTGACGCCATCCGACAGGTACAAAACCATAGTATGCCTGACCGCTTCCATATTTATTAAATTCAGGTAAGATTGGATAATAATCCGGATAAGGTGCATCCTTGTTTTCTACATAATACGATACACCTTCTATCCCTAGATATACACTCAAATATAAATCTAAATCCGAACGAAGATTTGCATATTTTACGTAATCAACAGGATATTTTGAACTTTTCGGGACACACTCTACAACCTCTGCTATAGTCTGATCATAAATAACCGGAAGCGTATCAGGGTCTTTCTTAATTTTAGTAATTACATGAATTAAAGCATCAGGATTATTTTCTTTTAATGCCCCAATGTCATTTTGTATTGATACTATGGAATAATTAATACGTGCCCAGGATTTACCGTTTATAAATTTCTCTTTTATATTTTCATCTTTGTTTATAGGTAATTCATTATCAAGGAGTTCATCTTTGTAAAGCTTTTGCATGTATGCGAGATAATCAACAAGCGCAGGCATTTTTATAAAAGGTACATAATCACCATTTACATCGTACCATTCTACTGCATTATCCAAACCTAATCCTCTTAAAACTGACGGTTCATAAGGTGAACTACCGGTTAAAGGATAACCACCCTTTGCATTTTTTATTTTAGCAAGGAATTCATACAATTCATCCATAGTCGTAGGAAGTTCTAAGTCTAATTCAGTTAAGATATCACTTCTTACTCCTAGCCCATTATTCTTAAAACCATAAAATCTACTCTCTTCAGTAAGCCCATTTGCTTCCCGTGGAATGCCATAGATTCTTCCATTAGTAGTAGTTACTTTCCAGCCGTATTCACTAACATGCTTCATGACATTTGGAGCATATTCATGTAATAAATCAGTAATATCAAGCAGAGCACCACTACTATTTAAAAGCCCGAATTGGGTAGGTGTTATTTTTAAGAAATCATAATATTCCCCACTTGAAATCTCAAGCATTAGTTTTTGATCGGCATTCTGCTCAGGTAATAAGTGATATTCAAGCTTATACCCGGTTTTTTCCGCTATCAAATTAGATACAAAATCCTCATCTAAATTAGTAGAAGTATATGTACCGAGTACTTTTAAGACAGGTTTTTCTTCTTTAGCGCTAGTTTCCTCGGAAGCTGCCTCAGTGGTAGAGTCTTGGGTTGCAGATGGCTTTTCTGATACAGTACAACCTGCTGTAATAAAACTTGTCACTAAAAGCGTAATGATAAGTAATGTTAAGACTTTTCTCATCATTATTCCATCCTTTCTAATAAAATTTTTATTCATGTTTGCACATCCTTTCTTTTTTTCTAAATAGAGTGTATTCACTCTATAAAAAGCCAATTATGATTTTACTGAACCAATCGTAATTCCTTTTACAAAATATTTTTGCAAAAACGGGTAAGCTAAGAGTATAGGAACCGTAGAAACAACAATAGTAGCAGCACGGATAGATTCGGGTATTACGTCTAAAGCCAAATCCAAATCTTTAATTACTCCCATCTCATCGGTCAAGTTCATAGAACTTTGTATTAATTCATAAAGATACTGCTGAAGAGGCCTTAAATTCTGTTTTGTAATGTAAAGTACGGCTGAAAAATAATTATTCCAGTAATCTACAGCATAGAAAAGACTGACAGTTGCAATAACCGGTGTAGAAATTGGTAAAATTATTGTAAATAATACACGCATATTTGATGCACCATCAATTATAGCTGCCTCTTCTATACTTTCAGGAAGTTGTTCAAAGAAATTTTTAACAATTAACATGTTAAATACAGAAAGCATACTTGGAAGTATCAAGGCCCAGATGGTATTTAAAAGGTGTAAAGATCTAAAAAGCAAATAATTAGGAACCATACCCCCTGAAAAAAGCATAACAAAAATGTAAATACGTAAGAAAAATTTACGACCTCTCAGTTTAGGTTTTGAAAGAGGATAAGCAGTCATTACTGTAACAAGCATAGCAAGCAGTGTTCCTACTATTGTTACAAATACAGAGACTTTAAATGAAATTCTGAATTGTGGCTCGAATAATACGTGTATTATTGCATCCAATTGAAAATCCCTTGGAAACAAAAAAACCTTTCCTGCTATTATTTTGGCTGAGCTACTAAATGCTTTTGAAACAATATTCATAAATGGAAATAATGTAATGCAGGCTAAAAATATCATCAATGAGTAATTGAAAATATTGAATATTATAGAGCCCATGCTTTGTTTTCCTAATTTATATTGCATCCTGTAGCCTCCTCATAACAACATTTCTTACCGCATGCCCTCTTGTGCTCTTTTGATACTAAATCTTTCCAATATTTACCAAATACTTTTGCCTGACCACTTGCGTGCGAAAAAGTTAGCAGTCATAACAAGTATAATTGAAACAACAGAATCAAATAATCCCACTGCAGTACCAAAACTAAAATCTAACCTGCTTATTCCTATTCTATATACATATGTTCCAATAATATCAGCTACTTCATAAACAACAGAACTATATAATACAAAGATTTGACTAAATCCTGCCTCAAGTATGTTACCTATGCGCAAAATAAGCATTAATATAATTGTAGACATTATTCCGGGTAATGTGACATAAATCATGCGTTGAAATCTATTTGCACCATCTACAATTGCAGCTTCATACATCTCTTGGTCTATTGAAGTAATTGCAGCTAAATATACAATTGAACCCCATCCGAAATCTTTCCATCCGGATGTTACTACCAAGACGGAACGAAAAACTCTTTTATCCATTAGAAACATAATTTTTTCGAAACCAAGATAGCTAATAAATCTGTTAACAATACCATCACTGCCTAATATTGAAACAAAAACTCCACCGACAATAACCCATGAAAGGA
>DUMC01000186.1 GCA_012840075.1 Clostridiaceae bacterium
CGCGCCAATCAAGCAAGGCTCAAGACCGCGATGGAATTTGGTATGCGTGGCATTGGAGGGACGGATAAATTTAGCAATACTCTTCTCAGAAATGTATTGGCTGCACTACACCAGGCAGTCAAGGCAGAGGATACCACTGTCGGGAGGAACTGGTTAAGAAATGAGCTTCCAAGCTACTGGAGCCAGAGGAATTTAATTGTTGAGATTCTAAACTATATAGCCTCCATTGAACACATTGAAAACATGCCTCACTGGAAAGAAGAAGCGAGATATGCCAGGCTCTTGGCCGAACTTATAAGAAATGATGGGGTGTGATAATGAGTAGGGAGGGAACCATATGGCAATACCGAGTTTCCAAGATTTTATGCTTCCACTGTTGGAATTGCTTCAAGATGGAAAAGCTCATAAAATGTCGGAGGTTAGAGAGGAGCTAGCTAAATATTTTGATATCACCGAAGAAGAGAAAAAAATATTACTGCCTAGCGGAAGGCAGGAAGTTTATAAGAATCGTATTGGATGGGCTGGGACTTATTTATACAACGCAGGTTTAATTGAAAAACTGGGGAGAGGAGTTTATAAGATTACAGAACGTGGGTTAGAAGTTTTAAAGGAAAAGCCTTCAAGAATAGACGTAAATTACCTTATGAAATTCCCAGAATTTAGGGAGTTTAAAGGAGCTAAGGATAAGGAACTGTCACAGCTACCAGATAGTCAAATAATTGAACAAGAACAAGAAACACCACTGGAAATTTTGGGTAGAATGTATGAGGTTATAAGAGAACAACTAGCTAAAGAAATTCTGGAAAGGATAATGCAGAAACCTCCCGAGTTTTTTGAGAAACTCATTATTGATCTTTTGCAGGCGATGGGTTACGGTGGCTCTCTGGAAGATGCAGGAAGTGTTACAAAAAAGACTTCTGATGAGGGTATTGACGGAATCATAAAAGAAGACAAATTAGGATTGGATGTTATATATATCCAAGCAAAGAGGTGGAGCTCTGACAAGCTTGTTGGCAGGCCCGAAATCCAAAAATTTGTAGGGGCTTTGGCGGGATTTGGGGCAAAGAAGGGGATATTTGTAACTTCATCTGATTTTACAAAAGAAGCTAGAGAATATATACCTAAAACGGACACAAAAATTGTTTTGGTAAACGGACAAATGCTGGCCAACTTGATGATTGAATATAATGTTGGCGTATCTGTTGATATCAAGTATGAGATAAAAAAGATAGACAACGATTATTTTGATGAAGAATAAAATATTTAAAGCCTGGGGGTTACTATGATCTACCGTTATTCTTCCAGATTAAAGAGATTGGATGCAAGTTTTTTAAATGAAAAATTAAAAGGAGCAATTAGCTATGATAGAATTGCAGGATATTTTAGCTCTTCTATCCTTGAAGTAGCTGGAGAAGCCATAGAAGAAATTCAGGGATGTGTTAGGGTGGTATGCAATGCAGAAATGCAAAAGGAAGATGTTGTGACAGCAAGCGCAGCTGTCAATGCGATGAGACGGGAATGGTGCAGTAAAAAACCAGAGGAGCTATACAGCAATGTACCTCATAGGCTTCAAAAGCTCTATAGCCTTATTAAGAGCGGAAAACTTCAAATAAAAGTAATTCCAAATGATGTCTTTGGGCTTATTCACGGGAAAGCAGGAGTGATAACTTTAAAAGACGGAAGAAAGACATCCTTTATCGGTAGCGTGAATGAAACCTATACTGGATGGAAACTGAACTACGAAATTCTCTGGGAAGACGATTCTGAAGAAGGGATAAAATGGGTTCAAGAAGAATTTGATTATTTCTGGAATAGCCCCTATGCAGTGCCGTTGGCGGACTTTATAGTTGAAGACCTTAAACGAATATCTGAACGCAAAGTAATCTATTCAGTGGACGAGTGGAAGAAGACCTCAGATCCTGCTTCTGTTGTTGTTGAGGCACCTGTTTACCGTCAGGAGTTCGGGCTTTGGGAACACCAGAAATATTTCGTAAATTTGGTTTTTAACGACCATAAAAAATATGGTGCAAGGTATGTGTTGGCTGACATGGTGGGTTTGGGTAAGACAGTTCAGCTTGCCCTGTCAGCCCAGCTTATGGCTTTATACGGGGACAAACCTATATTGGTTATCGTTCCTAAGACTTTGCTATGGCAATGGCAGGATGAGATGTTGACCCTTCTTGATATGCCTTCGGCAGTTTGGAACGGCAAAGAATGGGTAGATGAAAATGACATTAAATATCCAGCCAATGGTGATACTGCTATTAAAAAGTGCCCGAGAAGAGTAGGTATTATTTCTCAAGGATTAATAACTGCAAATTCTGAACAAGTTCTACATTTATTAAATATAGAATATGAATGTGTTATAGTTGATGAGGCTCATAGAGCTAGAAGAAGAAATTTAGGACCAGGGAAAGAGGATGAAAAAGCAAATCCTAATAATCTAATGAAATTTTTGCTGGAAATATCAAAAAGGACAAAAAGCATGCTTTTAGCTACTGCTACGCCTGTCCAGCTTTATCCGATAGAAGCATGGGATCTACTTAATATTCTTGCCCAGGGTAACGACAGTGTATTGGGAAACCAGTTCAGCATGTGGAGAAGATATCCATCCAAAAGTCTTAGACTCATTATGGGTCAGGAAATACTTGATCGTTTGGACAGGGAAAATTGGGAATGGATCAGAAATCCTTTTCCACCTTCATTAGAGGATGATCATACCTTTGGACGTATTAGAAGACAGCTTAATATGAATGATAATGAGTTTGTAATAAAGCCGGAAGTAATTGATGAATTAAGTGGTCCTGACAGAAGAAGAATTGAAAGAATAGTTGATAATGACTTTTTTAAGAATCATAATCCATTTATAAGACATATTGTCCGCAGAAAACGAGAGTATTTAGAAAATACTATTAACCGTGAAACAGGAGAGCCTTATTTAAAGAAAGTCGGTGTAGTATTATTCGGTGAAAAAGAGGAAGAAGCCATAGTTTTGCCGCCTTACTTAAAAGAAGCTTATGAATACGCGGAACAGTTTTGTGAATTGTTGAAAAAAAGAGTAAAAGGTGGTGGATTTTTAAAAACCTTGTTGTTGAAAAGAGTTGGAAGTACTATTATTGCAGGGAAAAACACTGCAGAAAAAATGCTTACAAATTGGGGACAGGTGCTAGATGAGGAAGACTATGAGGAAGATGAAATAGAAATGGAAGAAGAACATTCTTTGCGGAGTGAGATCAAGAATATAACAGATGAAGAAAGAGATTGTCTGATTAAGTTTGTAGAAATTCTCAATGCCAATAAAGAGGAAGACCCAAAGTATAAGCTTGTTCTTAAAATTCTTATTGAAAATAATTGGATTGAGCGAGGATGTATTATATTTTCCCAATATTATGATTCTGCTTACTGGGTAGCTGAGAATTTATCCAATGCTCTACCTGATGAAAAGATTGGCATTTATGCAGGAGGGGATAAATCAGGAATATTTACTGCCGGTATTTATCAAAGAAGAAGCAAAGAAGAAATCAAACAGATGGTAAAAAGACGAGAATTGCGGGTTTTAGTAGGAACTGATGCAGCCAGTGAAGGATTAAACTTGCAAACATTAGGTTCGCTTATAAATCTTGATCTTCCCTGGAATCCTACAAGACTTGAGCAAAGAAAAGGTAGGATTCAACGTATCGGTCAGATTTATGATGAGGTCTATATTTATAATATGAGATATAAAGGGTCTGTTGAAGACAGAGTGCATTCACTGCTTTCTGAACGATTAGCAAATATACATAGCATGTTCGGACAAATTCCCGATATTTTAGAAGATGTGTGGGTTCATGTAGCGTTAAACGAGATTGAAGAAGCAAAACGAAAAATTGATGCTATTCCTAAACAACATCCTTTTGAATTAAGATATCATGTTAATGTGGGTAAAGTTGATTGGGAAAGCTGCACGCAAATACTAGATGATAGAGAAAGACGGAAATATTTAATGATAGGGTGGTAATATAAGTGATGTAAATATTTATAAATTAAATGGTTCCTTTTTTGATATTAGCATAGTTTCATAGTTTTTGTACTAATTTCCATATGATAGTTAAGGACAGCCTAACTGAACAAGTCTCTTACTCTTGAATACCGTATAGAGTTCAGTTAAATATATTTCAGTAGCATTAGAAAAATAATTTGAAGATTTTTCTAGAATTATTTGAAATTAAGATAAAAGATAAAAAATACTGTATTCTCCAGCATGAAAATTCAGTTAAAGACGTGTTAAGCAGAATTTAATTTCAAAAAGTGATATGTTTTTTATAATATTAGAAATTTGTTAAATAGTTAAGGTGATTCATATGAAATTAACATTTAATGAGGTGAAAGAGTTATTTAAAGTCTATCAAATTTGGTCAGGCGATAAGGAACTTCTTTGGTACCAAAAAGCATGGAAGGTATTAGATAAGGGTGGTTTAACAGAATATAGAAATTATATAGAAAAAAGATTAGTTATCATTAGGGCTTTCACATTAATAATGATATATGGTGAATTCTGTGAGTTAGCTTTCAATGAATGTTTTAATTATGAATTTCCAGATTGGCAATACCATACGGGACTTAATGCATTTATGATAGGTGAAATAGTTGGAACAATGAAAAAATTACTTCCGGAATACGATGATAAGTTTTGGGCTTTCTATTATTATAGATATGGATATGAAGATGGGTATTCTTGGGCTTTGGATGATATTTTTAAAAACCTAGTTTTATCACAAAGGGATGAAGTATTTGAATGTTTAACAAAAAATATTGGGTCAGGTAGAGAATGTGGTATTTATGCTTCAATGTATTTAGCATCAATTTTTATTTGTGAAGATTTGAAAGACAAAGACAATAAAGGTAATTTTCAAAATGATGATATAGAAGAATTATCAGAATATGAAAAGTATGAAAAAGAAATAGAAAAGTATTATTGGGAAATATTAAAAGAAGGTGAAGGTACTGAAGCTCTTAATTGGGTAATTGATGGTACATATAAAATACACAGTTAGCATAGATTATTATGCATTTGAGTTTTAAGATATTTAAAGACGATATAGGATATTGAGTGTAATACATAGATATAAGCAAATAAGAATTTGAACAATGACGATAAAATTAAAGAATCTCAGTATAGTGGTATTCCAAATTTTACAGCAAATAAGAAAAAATAGCTATAAATTCTTGCTGATAAGTGATTAACAGGTTTCTTCTTTGTTTTCATAAACATATATTGAAAATCTATTTGTTGATTTAACCAGAATTTTTCTTTTATACAAAATGAACATAATTGATAATGAAAAAATCCAAAAAGTATTTAGAAAAAGGTGGTAAAATGGAGGAAATAAAGGATTTGTGGAAAAAAGTAGGCTTAATTTCTTATTTAACGAAAAAATTTAATCAAATAAAAGCCCAATTTGGCAAGACAGCAATGATGAAATATTTATATATACTTCAGGAAGTGTATAACGTACAATTAGGTTACGATTTTTCCCTAACATACTGTAACGTTCATAAACACGGACTGCTACTTTTACCGAACCTGCAGTATAATCACTTCCGTCTTCATATGTTGCAGAAATACTTCCGTTTATAATATCATGATGAACCCAGTTCAACAGCTCATAGAAATCACCTTCAAGGTGTCTTTCATACTTTGCCATTATTCTTCAAACTCCTTTCATTTTCAGCGTTCTGTTTACCATTAAAAAATTGAATTACAAACAATCAATCAACCTTATATGAAAAGTTATAAAGTTAAGAAAGTTAAGAAAAATTGAAGCTAAGAAAATTTTAAAATATGCCGTAATACCAGAGCAATCTACCGCAACGTGCAAGCAATATGCGCCCGGTTATATGGCTTTTTTCCTGTTATCAAGCGCTTTTGCAGGATTTGCAATCATCAATTGGTCGATAATATTTTGTGAAATACCTTTTTCTTTCAAAAACGGAACAAAGCTTTCAAATATAGTAGTAAAGGGCTTTATATTGCCGCCGTTCTTTGCTCCTACGTTATACCAGCCGGCATCTTGAGAAATTAAAAGCTGATTTAACAGCCCCATTTCAATTAGCTTTTTCAGCATTTCATAGTGTTCCTCGAAAGGCCGGTAACCGATAGAATCGACTTCAATCCACATACCTGCCAGGGCAGCATTTTTATGATATGTTAAGTCTTGCTCGGAATCTGCATGTACCCAAATAAAGCGGCTGGGATCAAAGTTCTCCATAGTCAGGATTTCAAGAGCATGCATAATGGCATCTCCACCAATGGTATGTGCTTGTATCGGCAATCCGGTTTCATTGGATGTTAATAAAGCTGATTTTAAAATTGTTTGTTGAATGGGAGAGATTCTCCCGTTTTTGTTGCTTAACGCGATTTTTATGAAACCAGGCTTTATCCCGCTGCCATCAATGCCTTCTAAAGCTTCCTTTATCCAGATGTCAGCAAGATCCTCCGGGCTCATATTGTATACAAAAGGTGCCAAGTATGGGCGTTGGTAATATCCTGTATTTGTAATAATATGCAGACCGGACAACCGGGATAACTCAGCCAGAAGTTGGGGATCTCTTCCCAGAAATTCCGGAGTGCATTCTACTAATGTGCCGCACCCCGCTGCTGCAAGTTCCTGTAAATACGGTAACATGACTCGGATGACTTCATCTCTATCATAATCATCTTTAGTCAGTTTACCATTTTCAATAAAACCGACAAGAATGTGCTCGTGAGGTAGTACAATTCCCAATTCCTCTTTTGATATTTCACCTAGAACAGTTTGTATCATAGCTTGAGCTCCTTTTGATTAAATATAATCAAGTATCATTCCTAAACAAAAGCTGAAATTTCTCAGCAAAAGCAGATATCTTTGACAATCTGTTTTTAATATAATATTAACACTGCTTGCGGCAACATTCCTGCTTTTATATTTTTATTATACATAAAATTCTGTATAAACATAAGGTATATTTAATTAATACAAAAAGTATTTATTAATTAGAACAAAAAATTATTGCCAAGAGGCTCTATAACACTTTCATACATGCCTCTTTGCAATATTTTCTTCACCGCAATATCATAAATATCATATAAATTCAATATAAAATCACATAAAATGAATGCATCATATATAAATATGAGCGAACATACAATTTCATACAATTTTACCAGTCATTGAATGTGCAAACATACAATTGTACCGGTCCCTGAAGTCCGGATACCAAATTTTGCGGTTCGCGATAGATATTATCCTCGTTCCAATAACGGTTCCAGCCTAATGCTACACCCTCATCAACGAGCATAAATTGGCGTTCAACTGCTGCAGAGTTGGCAACTACGATATCCAGCTCGTTGATGCCGTCAACGAGGGCATCTGTTATTTCAATCCGGTAAGGTTCCCAAATGCGTGTTCCTACCAATTTTTTATTGACCCAGATTTCAGCATTAAAACGTACATCACCAAGGTCAAGCCAGTATCTGCAATTGGATTGTTTCTCTAAAGTAAATTCCTTATGATAAAGTGCCCTACCAGAAAACCATTTAAGTCCCTCCATGCGCCAGTCCCCCAGTAGTACATTGTGAGGTTTGACCATAACGCGAATTGGCTTAAGCAGGCCGTCATCCAGTGATTCAGCCGTTACTTGTATAACCAGCGTCCGGACTACTCCGTCATTTTCAAGTATTACTGCACCTTTATCAAAGCTTATGGGCAATCCGTCCAGCAAACAATTGAATTTACCTCTTACCTCGGGCTTTTCAATCAATACGGTTCCGGCAGGTAAAGTAATAGTATAAGCAATTTGTTGAGGAAGCTTCACATCATTACCGAATAATGGAATGTTACCCCAGGGTTGTATCGGTGGTCTTCCGCGCTCCCATGCATACAGCCATACATGGTCAGGTGCTCCTTTCCCGAATGAAGTGCATGTTTTGGGATCTAAATGCCGTGCATTAGCTTCAATGTCGATGTCTATTTTATACCAGTCATCACCTGGTGTTCTGCACACAATCCAACTGCCGTCACTTTTGATAATTTGCTGCTGATTAGCAGTAAGAATGGTTCCTTCAAGAAGCAGCGAAATAATACGCTCGGGTGGGAGAGTTTCATCTTCACAAACATTCTTGCCCGGAAGGGGGATGTGGTTGTGTACATGGACGGCCATGAGATTTTTTCCTTTTTGCAAATACTTAGCTATATCTACCTCGATGGGATTGCGGTTGCTGATATGTGAACATACCTTTTGACCGTTTACATACAATGTGAAATTATTTACTGCCACGATGCACAGCCTTGCTTGTATTGCATCGGAGTCAAGCCAAAGCACTTTGCGGAAATATAAATCGGTTGCATCAGCATCATCACACCAGCTAGGCCGTCTTGTAATCCAGCTTGCTTTCCATTCACTCAGGTGGCGTCCACACTTGCCAAGTTCTCCTTCCTTGTTGCAGATGCGGATTAATTGGGATTGACCGCCTGATTCACTTGAGAAAACAGCAATAGGGATATCCATCATGCAGTAATTCGAATTAACACCCCATCTGCTGTCATATTCCTTTGAAAGAGGAATGAAACTCCAATGCCCGGTAATAGGCTGTATTGAAGAGACTTTCATAGCCATATCTTCAGTTGGTGGAATAGCCTCTTTATCTTGCAGAATAGCTTCTTTATCTTGCAAAATAGCCTCGTTATCTTGCAGAACAACCTTTTTATAAAATAACAAATAGCAAGCCTCATCAGCTTCGAGATTAATTACAACTCGGGTACCTCCGTCTTTTGAGCAGGATTTGACAGGCATTGTCTTTCCGGTCTCAGGATCCATTCGTATTACATTGCCAACTTGGCGCAATTGAAGTGTAACCTGTCTTTTCTTATTTGTACTGTTAGATATCATATAATAATGCAAATCTCCTACTACACGATGATTTACATATAGATCCGTATTATCTCCTTCTATTACCTGTACATCCGGCGTGAAACGATTCCTTAGCACCTCCGGTAAAGATTCCGGCTTGTATACCGTATATTCTCCAAAAGGCTTAGGAGCTGCTTCTCCCGGATTGGAAGAATAAAAAATCAGATGCCCTCCGGTTTCTACAAAATTTCTTAACTTTTCAGCCAGTATTTCGTCTATTTTCATATTAGCCGGGCAAATTAGAGCAGAAAATGATTGCTGACCTACTTCAATCTTGCCTTCTTTTATATTTGCGCGGGCGAGGCTTTCGTAATCTATCATATCGGTATCCATTTGGCGGCAAAGAAGGATATTTAGTGCTCTATCAAAGTCTTGGCACATAATCTTACCGCGTTCATTAGCCTCACCTTGAACCATATCCTCATAAAGCTCATTTATAGGATAATATAGGGCATTGTCCACAACAGGACGGCCAATAGTATTCATATAGCAGATACGGCTGATGTAATCACCGAAATTCTTAAAGTATTTCCAATACGGATTCTGGTAGAAGAAGCTGGTAGGCCAGTCAGCCTGGGAACCTTGGTGTTCACACTCATTATAAAAACCGTGCAGGGTAAACATGTTTATACCCATGGCACCCATGGTGTTAATACCCCGCTTAAATTCCTGCAGACTGCAACCCCATCCGGCACCTCCCATAGCTTCAGACATGCAGCGCTCACGGTTATATGCTCGTGCTACTGAGACTGCATATTTGGGCTCGCAAAAAGTTATCTTCCTCGGAAAACGGTAACGGTAATCATGATTGTCTGCTCCAGGAATGTGCAAGTGCCTCATTGTATTAAAGAAATTCCCCTGGCGACGTGGGTGAGACTGCAAATATTCTTCCGTATGGCCGGTAAGCATAAGATTATTTTCAGTACACCATTCTGAAATCTGCTTAAAGAAGGCCTCTTCATATAATTCAGAAATTACGCGGTAATAATCCCTTCGCACTTTTCGTGCATGGTCGTCTTCACCCTCCAATAAGCACGGTAGTTCTTTCATAAGATCATAACCGCATCGTGCAAGGAACTCATCAGGCAGCGAATCCGTCCAAGGCAGAGGGTATCCGATCATGTAAATTTCATCGAAGAATACACCGGGGATTGTTGTACCAAAATCTGATTCATACCTTTTTTTATACTCTTCATGAGTACAATTTATAAACACACGAATAGCATCTTTGTTTAAATAATCTACCGATTTGAGATATACACGGCGGTAAAAAGCTAGGGTACCACCATTATCAGTTGGGAATTTTGCCAGAAGGTTTTCCTCATCGATAGGTTCACCTGCTGCATATTTGCGGGCATATAGTCCTTTTGCCATATTCTTTTCACCTTCTGCAAGTACCCGGGACGGCTTTTGGTAGCCAAACTCAAAAGTACTGCCTGCTGTTCCGCTGGGCCAGGCATATTCATCGTATATCCATGGATTAAAACCTTTTTCACGGCCCCTTGCTACGCACTTATCTACTGCTTTCCACCAATCGTTTTCCAAATATGGTGTTTTCAGATAAGCCCGAGCATGCATAAATCCTCCGTATACACCCTTATCCACCATTTCATCGATCTGCCATGCTAAAAAGTCAGGGTTTAATTCACCGTTCCAAAACCAAAATGCAACTGCTGAATATTTTCTGTCAGGCTTTTCAAAGCCTTTGATAACATCTTTGATATCCATCTTTTATACATCTCCTTTAGCAAATCTTCTTGATATTCTTTTAATTGACCTTCTTCAGATAATCTTTTAACAAATCTTTATTTGAAAATCTTTATTTAACTTCTAGGAATTCCTTAAAAATCTTTTTTCTGAACCCCTTTTATCAAATGTTTTTATCAGATGCTTTAACAATTTAAATCAATGAAACATGAGCACCCACAGGTAATCTGCAGGCGCTTTATGAAAGTAAATTTTAAAGAATTTTTAAAGGATTAATATAATTCTTAAATGTATCCTGTACTTATTGAAAATTTTTCCCGGCTATTTAGTACTTTTAAATGATACTTTTTGATACTTTAACACTTTAATAATTTAATACATTGATACTTCGGTGCTTTGATACTCTGATACTTTAATACTATTTAAGATCATATAACCTGGCAAGACAATCCAGGTAGTCTTGCAATCCCATGTCCTCAAGTGTTTTAACATACTGTTGCCAATCAGCATCATTGTTGATATCCAGTTCTCCCAAGATGAATGCTGTAGAAGTCGATCCGATGTAGTCATTGAACAAAGTCCTGTAGTCCGCTATATCTGCAGCAAGATCGGTATCATTTGACCATATGATCGGCGGGATGTTATGCCATACATAATATGGTTCATATATCTTTGCGGCAGATACCAGTATATAAGTATTGTCAATATTTTTTTGTGCTTCATCCATTGTTAATTCGCTTTATAATACAATTGGTAAAACAGTAGGCCAGCTTGTTACCCGTATAAACGCAGATAAAGTCAAAGATTTGATGTCTCCTGCCATCAGTGAATCCTCAGGAACCATGTACATATTTGAAAAAGACGGAACTGTACTACTTGCATATCCTGAAACTGATGAGCTTCAAAATATGATTCAATATGACTTTTTAAAATATGATTTTTCGAAACATTCTGAAAGTTTTGAATGGGAAATTAATAATACAAAAGTATTTATTTCTTATCGTGTTTCGGATAAAACCGGTTGGGTATACCTTATTTCCGTGCCGTTGAACGATTTGCTGAATCAAACCAAAAACATCATGAATACAATTGTGCTAAACCTCATCATTTTTTATAGTATTATTGTAACTATAGCATATTTCTCAATAAAGTATAACAGGCACCCTCTGGTGAACATAGTTAAAACCCTTCCGACGAAAATGGTTTCACCGGAAAAGGTGATGAGAAAAGGTATTAGCCACATAAGTACTGTTGTTACTGAGATTGTTTCTGATATTGAGCAACTGGAAGAACGGGTAAAAGAACAAAGGAATCTCTTGCAGAATATAATATTGTTCGGATTGGAATCCGGGGAAATAAATAATGAGAATGTTTTGAGACAATTAGCTTCAAATTTGGGTGTTTCTTTTAACGGTAAACATTTCCGCGGGGTATATCTCATGATAAGGGATAACCCAGAAACATGCAGCCCGGGTAATACACCTACATATCATCATGAAATATTTGATTTCTTGTCTTCTGACAACAAGCACTTCCCGATTGTTTCATCCAAGGAGAAAAATCTTTTTGTTATGTTGTATCAGCAAAGTTTAAAAGAAAATGAAGATACCTATTTAAATGTTTTCCGCAATCTCTATCAGATCTTGTCCAACAAGTTCGGACTTGAATCTGTTATTTACCTGGGATATCCTTGTGAGAATGTGATGAATGTTTATGAATCATTTGAAGCGGCAAAACGTTTGATAAATTTAAATACGGACACGTCTTCAAACTATAAATTCCTGGTTGAGTGTAAGAGCAGTGACAGCGGAAATGACTATTATGTTTATTCGATAAAAGACGAACAAAAGCTGATGAATCTTATTTTGAATTATGATGAAAAAGGAATTCATTGTCTCTTAGCAGATATATTCAGGAAGAATTTCGTCGAACGATCATTGACTAACTTTATGCGCAGAATATTGTTTGCAAGGATACTAGGAACTATCCTCAGTTTTACTGAATTAGTTTCACTTGCACCCGAGTTAAAAAACTCGCTGGCAGATATAGAACCAAGACTGTTCTTTGAGTTGATAGAAAAACAATGCATTCAAATATGTAACTTTCTCCGAAAGAAAAATGAGGAAAATAATAAAAGAATTCTTGAACAAATTCTGGAATATATCAATGAAAATATTTGCAATTATGAGTTATCACTAAATATGATTGCCATGAAATTCAATATGTCTGAAAGTTACTTGTCCATGTGTTTTAAGGAGTATACCGGCCGGAATTTTACTACATACGTAGAAGAGCTGAGGATGAATAAAGCAAATTTACTTTTAGACATGGGAAAACATACGATAGCCGAGATAGCCGAGAAGGTAGGCTATTCAAATCCGCATTCTTTCCGGCGTGCTTATAAACGGCTGTTTGGCTTCAGCCCGTCCGAATATAAAAAGTGGAAGTGTAAAAATGTGCAAGGTTCAACTTTCACGAGCTAAATTCCTTATTGCATGAAAACGCCGTGATATAGGAATCAAATTCTTCTAATTTTTTAATTTTTTCAATATTATGAAATATAAAATGGTAGCAAGATACAGTAAGAATACAAAAAGATTACTACGAACTTTTTAAATATTTAGACGGATTAACCCCGGTAATTTTTTTAAAAGTACGGCTGAAGTAGTGAACATTTTCAAAACCTACGCTAAAAGCAGCTTCTGACACGTTGCATTCACCGCTTAAAAGGAGGTCCTTGGCTTTATTAATTTTTATATAATAAGTATAGCAGCAAGTATAAAAAGTAAGTATACCAATAGTATACCAGAAGCTGTGTTTAACAAAGTTGATAAAATTATTATAGTGTTTTTTGATTCTTATGTCTACAATATTAATCTTGTTACATGGTGGCAAAATTGGAACATGGTACCGGATACATGGTGGGCACGGATGGTCGGAATGTGTAAATAATTATCGTTTAGTGCATGGATTCTCAGCAATTGAATTTTTATAATTAAAACATACGATGAGTATTTACAAATATTTAAAAACCATAATAAAAAAATTTAAGAAAGGGATAAGGAGTTGATTTGAATGAGAGATTTGAAAGGTAAAGTTGTGGTCGTAATCGGTGCCAGCGGAGGAATGGGACAAGCCATATGTAGAAAATTGGCTAATGAAGAAGTAAAAATGGCTATAACATCAAGCAAGCCAGAACAGCTAAGGAACCTTGAGAAGTTCCTCGCTGACCAAGGAGTAGATGTCTTGGCTGAAGTTGTAGATGTTACAAAAGAGAATGAGATTAAGGAGTTTTTTGCAAAGGCCAGTGCTAAGTACGGCAGGCTGGATATTCTTATCAATCTGCCGGGATTGAGCATACCTGCAAAGATTTCGGAAATGACCGCGGAGCAATATAATTTAACCATGAATGTTAATATAATGGCGCCTTTCTTATGCTCAAAACATTTCATACCCTGTGTGGATCCTGAAAAAGGCGGACAGATAATAAATATGGGATCGATGGCTGCAAAAAGAGCGAACCCCAATGCACCGTTATATTGCACAGCAAAAGCTGCACTTAATATGTTTTCAGACGGAATGGCCCTGCAGCTTAAGGAGAATAACATCAGGGTTACTACAATAAATCCCGGTGCTGTGGATACTAATTTTTGGGGAGAACGTGAAGTACCCAAGGAAAAATTCTTAAAAGCCGATGATGTAGCGGATGTAGTCTTATTTGTACTAAAGAGTAATGATTATATTGTGTTCCATGAAATCAATTTTGAATCGTTTTTACACTTTAAATAAATGCAATGAAAATTTCCAATAAACCAATAAGTATTGAGAATCTCAATAAGTATAAAATTACAATTAGTATAAAAATCTCAAGTGCAGTGAGAGGAATGAAAAATAAGTATTAAAATCTCAAATACAATGAAATCAAATACGATGGGAGGAATGAAAAGTGATCCTTGATAAATTTAACTTAAAAGGGAAAGTAGCCATTGTAACAGGATGTAATACCGGATTGGGACAGGGAATGGCAGTAGGACTTGCTCAAGCCGGAGCGGATATTGCAGGTGTGTACCGTTCCGATACCAGTGAAACTCAAAAGATGATAAAAGATTTAGGGCGTGTTTTTTTACCCATAAAAGCGGATCTTTCCTCGATAGAACATATAAATAGAATTGTTGAAGAAACAATAAATAAGTTTGGCAAGATTGATATATTGGTAAACAATGCCGGTATTATACGGAGAAATGATACCATAGATTTTTCGGAAAAAGATTGGGATGACGTTATGAATGTTAACGTAAAGACCCTGTTTTTCCTAAGCCAAGCCGTAGCAAGGCAATTTATCAAGCAGGGTACGGGCGGTAAGATAATCAATATAGCCTCCATGCTGTCATACCAAGGAGGAATCAGGGTGCCGTCCTATACTGCCAGCAAGCATGCAGTAATGGGTCTAACCCGTATAATGGCCAACGAATGGGCCAAATACAACATTAATGTGAATGCCATTGCTCCGGGTTATATGATAACTAACAATACGGCGGCGTTGAGGGCAGATGAAAAAAGGTATAACGAGATTTTGGCAAGAATTCCTGCAGGACGATGGGGAACTCCGGAAGATTTGCAGGGAGCGGTGGTGTTTTTGGCATCCGATGCATCCAATTATGTGAACGGTTTTACAATTGCAGTAGATGGCGGCTGGCTAGCCAGGTAGATGGCGGCTGGCTGGATAGGCAATTGAATAGCTAGATAGATGGTGGTCTGTTGTCCGATTGTTATTTAAATTGTGGTTGGCTGTTACATAAATTATGGCTAGTTGCTATATAAGTTGGAAAGTTGGATGAGCGTTCAACTACATTAGCACTGATGATATTGCTATATCGTTAAGCGGGATAAAACCTTCAAAAGATATTCAATTGTATAACGTTTTTCCGCCAAGATTTGATGTTGGTCCATTGCCCGTTGATGGTACCAGGGGAGACGTAAGGCAGATATTTGCCCAGTATGAGGCATTCTTAAAACTATGACACATTATTAAAATGAAGGAAAGGGGGAAGTTTCATGAAACCTCTTGATATATCCCAAAATTTGTTTATGAGATATGAGAATACACAAATAGTTCATCACTATTATGGCTTACTGGCACTTTATGCATTAGCACAGACAGCAGTGGAGTCCAACAGTAAACGGCTGTTAAAAAATGTATTGATTTATTGGATCTTTATCCCGATAGAATCGTACATCCTCGTTATAATTTTGAAAATTATCGTGCCGGGGGCAATGGGAAGGCATGGTTAGTCATGATGCAGTCATTGGGAAAGTTAGAAGAAGGGTTCGGCTTTTCTGAGAAGCAAAAGGAAATCGTGCGAGAATATGCGGAAAAGACGATGCAAGCGCCCAAGGACAGGAACGGTATTTTATGTATGCCTACAAGACCTGAGTTGGAGCAGATTTGGATTGATGTAGTCACTGCCGTAACGCCGTATATGCTTTTTGCAGGGCTTGCCTTTAATGAACAAAGGTACATAAATTTTGCCGCTGAGCAATGTTTCAAAATGTATGAAATATTTCTGGATCCGGATTGTGGGCTCTTGCATCAGTGCAGGGGATTCAGGGAGGATAAGGAAGCTTTTTCGGAAGATCATTGGTCCAGAGGCAATGGATGGGGATATTTAGGTCTGGCAGAGCTTGTTCAATATTTGCCTAAGGATTCGCCTCACAGGGCTAAGGCGGAAAAATATTTCAAGGATTTATCCGCTGCCATGCTTCGATATCAAGGTCCAAATGGTTTGTGGAGACAGGAAATGACTGTTGATACTTGCTGGGAAGAGTCATCCGGAACAGGCTTAATACTTTACGGGTATGGAATAGGACTTCGCCTTGGACTATTGGACAGGGATACGTATTATGACGCTTTTGTAAAAGGAATAAACGGCCTTTGGAACCTGTGCATAAATGAAGATTTCTCTACCGAGAATTCCTGCCCGGGCTGTCTGTGCCCCGGAAGCGGTAAGGTTAAAGGAACAATTTATGCTTACATCAATGAAAAACAACCCATGCGTGATGAGCCTCATTCCTATGGTAGTTTAATGCTAGCCATGATAGAAGCTCATAGAAACGGGATAAAGGATTTAGTACGCTTGAAATAGGGGGTTAATATGTGAAATAGAAGCTTTAATATGCTTGAAATAAAAAGAATTTGCACATTAAAAGTGAGGAGTTAATACGTTTAAAAGGAAGATACGTTTAAAGGAAGGAATAGCGTGTTTAAAGGGGAGAGTAGCTATGGGCTTTTTCGTAAGTGAAACCGAGATTCAGGGACTAAAACAAGATGGCAAAACCATTAACACCTAAGCAGACTACAAAGCAGACTACAAGCCATATAATGTTACAAGCCACAGACATTTGGATTAATGCAGTTTTCAGCTTGTGGAATGTGCATGTATATAATACGCATCGCTTGGTATTTCACAGAGGAGAGGAAGCTTTGAAACTGTTTGAAATATATTCTTAGACAGATGGTAATGCAAGCGACACGGAATCGATATCTGATTGGACTTATGCCCGTGACTACTATCATACGTTGCCTAACCAGAAAGGACAGGGCAAAGAATGTTCAAGATTGACTTATATCCGGAGAAGCAAGGAAGAAGGCAAAAAACAGCTTCGTATACATACTTTAGCAATGGACAAGGAAGTTAATATCAAAAAAATGGCATGTGCTAAGCATTGAAGATGGGTTTATCCGGATTGAATCGCCGGACCCCATGGAATACCTTGATGCTGAAGTTGAAAAGGATACTATCACAATTCGCCAGCCTAATTTTGGGATAGATAGGATTAAGTTAGAACATGTAAAATTGAGTTGTAAGGGGGATAATGCTATGTTAGCGGCAAAATTGGAAAACAAGGAACAACTTGTTATAAAGGAAATTGAAAGGCCAAAACTTAACGACGGGGAAGCGCTGATTAAAGTGTTATATGCAGGAGTCTGCGGGTCAGATGTTACCGTATACAGCGGAAAACATCCAACGGCTACATTCCCTGTAGTACTGGGTCATGAAGTCTTGGGAATTATCGAGGATATTCGTTCAGATAAGCCGGTTCAATTTAAAATCGGTGACAGGGTTACGGTAGACCCGTTGATAAGCTGTGGAGTTTGTGAAGCTTGCAGAAAAGGATTTTCTCATGTTTGTAAGGAGCTGAAGTTACTGGGAATTCACGAGGATGGTGATATGCCCAGTATACGAAAGCATCCGTAGATAAACTGGTTAAGGTTTCCGATAAATTGTCTGATCAAATCGCTGCTCTTGCGGAACCATTTGCAGTGGGTTTCCATGTTTTATCAAGATCTGAATTGAGGTTGGGCGATACGGCTTTGGTAATAGGTGCCGGTCCCATCGGTATAATAATTGCTATTACCGCGAAAGCTGCCGGTGCCAATGTGAGTAAAATTCTTAGTATAAACGATGACTGCATATTTTCCTATATGTTTCTATGCATTCTTCTAAATTCAGACGGAGTAATTCCTTCATGGACTTTAAAAATGTTACAGAAGTAACTGGTATCATGATATCCTACCTTTTCAGATATATCTTTAATGCTCATCTGGGGAATTTCGACCAGAAATTCCTTAGCTTTTTGTATGCGAAGTTTGATCAGATATTTAAATGGACTGGTCTTAAAAGCCTGCTTGAATAGCCTGCATAGGTGATAGGGAGTAACACCTATGATGGCTGCCATTTCTTCCAGAGAAATATAATTATTGTAGTTATTCTCCATATATGAAATTACAGGGATAAGTTGCTTATATTTATCATATGCATCTTTGTTTCCTGGTGAAGTGGAATTTTTAAGCTTTACCAGAAATTGATACAATAAAGAAGATGCTTCAATAATCTTATTGGGGGATTCCGAACTAAGGCAGATAGATATATCTTTGAGAAGCAGATGTATGGTCTGAAAGTTGGAGATCATCAGGACGCTCCATTTTTCCAACCCTAATGGAATTAGCAATTGAGGCAGGGCTGAACCCTCAAATATGATCCAGTTAATTTGCCATGGTTCTTTAGTGGCATAGTATTCATGGGGAATTCCAGGTTGAAAGAAAAAACCCATCCCTTCGCTAATTTTATAAGTATTCCCTCCTATTATGAGATTACCTTCTCCTTTGGTGCAGTGTGCCCAGTGATAGTATGGAAATCCGAAAGGCCGGGATATGTGCTCCTGATTATTCTGAACCCCGATTCCCTTGACTACCAGGGGAAGGTTTGAGTCATATTCGGTTGACATTGGAAATATAGTGCGAATCATGATTTCCTCCTCATAAATATAACTATCAGTATGATCATATCAATGTATCCATATTAAAATAGCTATGTCAATATAATCATGTCAATATAACCATATGCATGTCAATTTCCTTTAATTGATACAGGCTGAAATATTCAATATAATAGTTGGTGTACAATATAATCACAATAATTACATAATATCAATATCATTATATATGTTGAGTTAATAAATAACAACTAGAAAGGTGGAATTAACTTTGATCAAAAAGTATCCTCCCATCAATAAAAAATTTCCTCATATGCTTCATGGTGGCGATTATAATCCGGATCAGTGGAAGCATATACCTGGTATTTGGGATGAGGACATGAGATTGATGAAATTGGCACATTGTAATGCCATGTCAGTAGGAATTTTTTCATGGGTTGCTTTGGAACCTGAAGAAGGACGATTTGAATTTGGCTGGCTGGATGAAATCATGGATAAGCTTGCTGAAAACGGGGTATATGCAATTTTAGCCACTCCCAGTGGAGCAAGACCTGCCTGGATGTCTGCAAAATATCCGGAAGTATTGAGAGTGCAGCCTAACAGGCAAAGAATTCTTCACGGTATAAGGCACAATCATTGTTATACATCCCCTATCTATAGGGAGAAAACCCAGATAATTAACAGGAAATTGGCGGAGCGTTATAAGGATCATCCTGCATTGCTTGCATGGCATGTTTCTAACGAATATAGAGGAGAATGCCATTGCGACTTGTGCCAGGAAGCTTTCAGGGAATGGTTGAAGGTCAAATATGAAGGAGATCTGGATAAACTCAACCGTGCATGGTGGACGGCTTTTTGGAGTCATACATACACAGATTGGTCCCAGATAGAGTCGCCGGCTCCTCATGGAGAATACCTGCTTCATGGACTTAAATTAGACTGGAAGAGGTTTGTCACTCATCAGACGATTGATTTCTTTAAGAATGAAATAGCACCGCTAAAGGAAATTACACCTGATATTCCTGTGACTACGAACTTCATGGGTACATACACAGGATTGGACTACTGGAAATTTGCTCCTGAATTAGATGTAATATCGTGGGATAACTATCCGCAATGGCATGGAGAAATACCTGACTGGGAGCTTGGGGCTAAAGTAGGCTTTGTTCATGACATTAACCGTTCTCTGAAAGGCGGCAAGCCATTCATGTTAATGGAGAGCACACCCAGTATGACAAATTGGTTTAGGGTGGCTAAGCTGAAACGGCCAGGTATGCATTTGCTTTCTTCCATACAGGCAGTAGCTCATGGTTCCGATACTGTGCAATATTTTCAATGGAGAAAAAGCAGGGGAGCATCAGAAAAGTTCCACGGAGCCGTAGTGGATCACTGTGGACATGAAAACACCCGTATATTCCGCGATGTAGCAGAAGTAGGCGAGACTCTTAAAAAGCTTGATGAAGTGGTTGGAACTACTGTAAGACCTGAAGTAGCTATTATTTATGACTGGGAAAACCGCTGGGCTATGGAAGATGCACAGGGAATCAGAAAAGAGAGAATTAACTATCAGCAAACATGTGAACAGCATTATTATTCATTTTGGAAGCAAGGGATTCCTGTGGATGTAATTAATATGGATTGTGACTTCTCTAAGTATAAGTTGTTGATTGCTCCAATGCTATATATGGTAAGACCTGGAGTAGCAGAAAGGATTGAAAAGTTTGTTGCTGACGGTGGAACTTTTGTTACTACCTATTGGAGCGGTATAGTGGATGAAAATGATTTGTGTTTCCTGGGTGGTTTCCCCGGTCCGTTAAGAAAGGTAACAGGCATCTGGTCCGAGGAGATAGATGCTCTTTATGATCATGATGTAAACTTTGCAGTACCGGTTCCCAACAACCAGTTAAAGCTTTATAAAGAGTATAAAGCCATGGAATTATGTGATCTGATTCATGCAGAAACAGCAGAAGTTTTAGCAACTTATAAATGCGATTTTTATAAAGACAGACCTGCTTTGACCGTTAACAAGTTTGGCGACGGAAAAGCATATTATATTGCGTTCCGCAGCGAAGTCGATTTCTTAACTGATTTCTACACTCAGTTAATTAAAGATCTTAACATTTCCAGGGTACTCGAGGTACAACTGCCGGAAGGCGTCACAGCACAAAAACGCACTGATGGAGAAAATGATTATATATTTATTATGAACTTTTCGACTGAAGAAAAGATTATAAACTTGCCTCAGGATGCTGAATATACTGATATGTTATGCGGAAGCCAGGTAGAAGGTAGTATAGTTCTTTCAGGATATGGAATTAGAATATTAAAGAGGAGCTAGTGTCTGCATTCCGGATACTTTAGTCATGTAAGGGCCAAGAAATGAAGATAAATGCGTAAACTTCCTTTATTTGTAAGCAATATGCTTGACAGAAGGCACCCACCTTTGAGATAATCACAGCAGA
>DUMC01000003.1 GCA_012840075.1 Clostridiaceae bacterium
GCATTTCCATGTATCTGAAATACATGGCTGGCAGCAAGATGATAATAAATGAATCAGGAAACTGGTTTGTTGAACATACTCTTTCCCCTGATTCTCCTAAACTTAAAGTCCCACAATCTGCCCGCGATAAGTATGGAGTAATTGGGTGGGGAGGAGTGCAAAAAGAGCTTGCTGAAAATCCACAAGGTTTAAAACCTTTCCTTGAAGAAGCAAGACCATATTTTCCTACTATGAACTATGAATCACCCATATGCAGAAAATATAGGGAGGTTATTTCTGATTTTTGGAACTTCGTTAAAGAAAACGGTACACCTGAAGGTCAGCCTGAAACAACAATCGCCCTTGCAAAAGGAAACTACGACCTTACAACTGCCCGCTACAACCACAACTATGCTATAAGTGGTTTGTATGATATAGCCATTGAAAATCCCAATTGGTTCCAGGGAGCACCTGAACGTAGCTGGAAACTTGCCAGAGATGTCTTTTTCCCGGAAGTACCAGTACTCAAGCCCTATGTCAACATACATCTCTCAGGTACGCCATATGGGCAGGTTGATGTAGTTTCTTTCGCATGTGATCAAATCAGTGCGGAATTTCTAAACAAAAACTATAAAGCACTTTTGTTTGCCGGCTGGAATACCTGTTCAAAGAAACAGTATGAGATTCTAAAAACATATGTTTATAATGGAGGAACTCTCTTTATTTCACTTCCACACCTATCCACCAATGAAACCCGCAACTTTAACTTTGGTGTTGATGAACTGGTTAATGGTGGAGACTTTAGCGAACTGTGTGGCGTCAGGGTGCTCGGAAGAGGTGACTGTTTCTATTGGGCAACTGTACCCATCGGTTCAAATAAGCTTGGATGTACATTCCCTAGAAGATTCGGTATTCTGGGTGTTCCAATGGGTAAAATTGAAATTACCGATCCAAACCTGGAAGTTCTAGTGATTGATGATGAAGAAGCGCGTCCAATAGTCACCTTACACAGATATGGAAAAGGTAAGTGTTACTTTTTAAATACATGGACTTACCCAGGAGCTCTTGACATAGATGAAGGACCTGGAAGCCTCATCAATTCAGCAGGCTTACCTGGATATATATACCGAACAATTGCAAATGAAAGTCGCGGATACGTTTGGATTACAGATGATAAAGATAAACCAGGTGAAGAATGCAATTATGTAGCATTCAGCTACTTTCCTCAGGCAGGGAAGATCTGCCTTCTCAACATAGACTTTGAAAAAGAACATACCATATGGCTTCACCAATTTGGTATGTGTGAAAAAATAACACTTGCACCCGCAGAATTTAAAATGCTTGCAACGGTGAAACTTAGACAAGGGGACGGTTCTCTTGTCTAAAAAAGAACTGACAAAGACAAAGAGATGTTTCAAAAAGGTAGGAGGGCAGTTTTATTGGAATTCAAGATTTTTGCTGAAGTTCGAAACACCGACTATCAATCAAGACATCAACTTCAGCTCATGACAATAAAATCAACAGACAAAAGAACCGTCCCCTTGTCTTTTCGGTACTGTGATTTACGGCATATGCGGGGGATATCAGATGCTGGGATTAGAGATTGCGGATCCATATCAAATAGAATCAAATCATGAAAAGATTGCAGGGTTGGGATTGCTAAATATAAAAACAGTTTTTCAACAGAAAAAAGTAACTACTCAGGTAAAAGCTATAATAACTGATGATGACGGTGTTCTTGAAGGACTTCAAGGTGTAATGGTTGAAGGCTATGAAATACACATGGGCACTACTGAATATTTGGAAAATTCTTCACCGTATCTGACTATTTGTTCTGCTTTTGGAAATCACCATGAGAAAGTGGACGGAGTAAGAAACGGAAATGTACTAGGTACGTATATCCATGGAATATTTGACAATATGATGGATTTTACTTTAGGGCTTATAAACAATTTGAGAAAAAGAAAGGGTTTGGAAAAAACCGATAACATTATCCGAAGTTTTAAGGAATTTAAGGAAGAACAGTATAATAAGCTTGCGGACTTGCTTAGAGATAACCTTGATATGGCAAGAATCTATAAAATCATAAATCTATAAATTAAATCTATAAATTAAATCTATAAATTAAATCTATAAATTAAATCTATAAATAAAAAATAAATCTATCTATAGATCATTAAAGCAATACGATGACAGATATGAGGAAAGTTTTGCTTAAAAAATTGAGGAATGTGCTTCAAATATTCAAAGCAATTTATTCATAACAATTGATTCATTAATTCAAAGCAATTGATTCAAAGATTTAAAAAGGAAGCAAAGGAGAAATATTCCCTTGCTTCCCTCATAAAACCACTATTCCCTCGATAAAGCGTCTTTCTGTCTTTTATGCGATATATTTTATTTAAACTTGCTCTTTTCCTGCTCACCTTTTCTGATACCCGGATAGAGTTTATCAAGCGCTTCCTCCCTGAAAGGATTGATAACTCCTATTTTCTCTCCTTCTCTTTCAACAGGTATAATCCA
>DUMC01000019.1 GCA_012840075.1 Clostridiaceae bacterium
GATGGATAGCAATAAGGTAATCATCTTCTGGTGTACGGTATAATTAACTTCTTTCATCTTAACTTTTACCTGTTCCAGAAGGTCTAGAGCACCAATTGTTCGAGCAAATTTTATAAATCCTGCAAGCACGCTATCATAACGTTATAAAATGAAAAAGGTAAACAGTATGGTGAGATAGTTTCCATCGATGTATGTACATTACGTGATGGTACTATAGACTATGAACAGGTGGAAATACTCAGACGTTTAGGAGAAAGCATTGCCAATTAGTAAGAGTATATAGAGTTGTGCCTAAATAAAATTGATAAAAAATAGGGGATATATATTCTATAAATGAAAGAGAATGTTTACTAAGTGTTCTGAGCGGTGATAAACCTAATAAGATCCCTTGGTATGCAGATTTATCTTATCTACATAACAGCATGATAGCCAAAGGCACCTTGGATAAAAAATATGAGGGAGATAAGGGATATCTGCAATTCCATAAAGACTTGGGAAATGGGATCTGTTTTATCTCCTTTTATGTGGAAAACTCAATACAGTAGTAATATTGAGGTAATAAGTAAAGAAGAAAATGAAGTTCGTGTTTACGTATTTAATACTCCGGTAGGTAGTATAAAGTTTGTTGAGGAGTACTTACCGCAAACATTTTCATGGGCATATACGGAGCATTTTGTTAAAACAATGAAGATTTAAGATTAATGTTGTATATATCTGAGAATACAACATATATTGAGAGTTTAATTATATTGATAAGTTATGGGATGAATTCGGACTACCTGCAGGATTTGCACTAATTTCGGTTTCACCGTTACAAAACTCTTTACAAGATGGGCGAGTGAGGATAATACAATTAATATTTACTTAGAACATTAGGATGAATTTATGTATATTCTAGAGAATATTCAAAAGTCTGAAGATAAGTGTTTTGTTATACTAAGCAGATCTCCGGCAAAATATATAATGTTTGCAGAAAACCTGTCCAGTGAAATTACAGCAAAAACTTTTTTGAGAAATATAATATGCCGGTTTATAAAAAAGAGTCGAATAACTTCGCAATACCGGGAAATTTGTAGTAATACATATTGATGGAACTCTTAAGCCGTGTTTATCTTTACTTGAAAAATGCGGATTTGATTTTGCCGAAGCAGTAACTCCGTCACCTATTGGTGATGCTGAAGTAGATGAGATGAGAAAACTGGAAGGAGATAATATAGTAATATGGGGCGGCATCCTTGGTGTTTTATTTTCGCCTCAATATGCGGAGGAAGGGTTTGAACAACATTTAAATAAAGTACTTGATGAATTTGCCGATGATGCACGGTTTGTACTTGGTATTGATGATCAGGTTCCACCTGACGGAGTTATTTCCAGGACCAAAAAAGTAAGAGATATAATTGATAAAAGGAGCTGTACAAGCTATGCATAAGTACTCTGATATTAATGAAATATTAAACAAGCTTAGAGAATATGAGATACATATAATACCTTATTGTCACGCTGACTATGCATGGACCCACTCGAGGCAATGGCACATTGAAAGATACATATTGATTATAAATGAAGTGCTGGATATTATGAAGAATAATTCTGATTATACCTGGATGATTGATAATTATCAGCATTTTATTGAGCCGTTTTTTGAATATTGCCCGTCAAGAATTGAAGAGTTCAAGCAGAGAATAAAAGAAAAAAGAATTGAGATTACAAATGGAATATTTTCCTTGGTTAGAGCTTCGCAGATAGGAGAAGAAACTTTCATTAGAAATATAGCATTGGGAAAAAAGTTTTTTAAACAAATATTACCTGAAATTGATATTAATATTTATCACAATGTTGATGTTGCCATAGGTCATTCCCAGCTGCCCCAAATATTAAAACTGGGTGGATATGATTATTACAGGGCATGGAGACCGCAAGGTGCAATGGATTTTAACGGAATACCCAGGCAATTTAAATGGCGAGGACTAGACGGTACGGAGATTATAACTTCCAGGGGATTTTACGGGGGATTTGGAGATACTACATACATGGATAAAGATTTACAAACAGATTGGAATGAGATAACTCTGGAATTTTTTCATAAAGAAATAAAAGATATTATGGAAAACTCTTGTTGCAAGGATTTATGGATAAGCCAGGGGATGGATGATGCCAGACCACTCCGGGATTTAAATGACAAGCCTTCGAGAATATTAGAATTTATTAAGAAATTAAATAATAAAGAGAAAATCAATATTCACTATTCAACTGCCAAAGATTATTATATGAAATTATCAGCCCAGAATCTTGCTATTGTAAATGGAGTGCTGGATGCTTGTGATGTAGGATATAACATCCCTACAAAAGGAGAAAAAGGTCTTTGGAGAATGAGAAAAATACTGGAAAGGCAGGTTATAAAAGCGGAAACTTTACTTGCCTTTTCATCAATAATTAACAATCAACAGCATTCTGAACATTATGAGGATAAGATTAATAACCTGTGGATGAAACTTCTAAAGTTGAGTGGACATGCCATGGAGTTTTTATTTGAAGATGATTACCAAGATATTTATGATATGGGCTTAAACTGTTTGTACGAAGCGCAAAGTTTAATCAATAAAGCAAAACATGCTATATCTGAAAAAATTGAAACCAGAAGTAATAGACAATATGTTGTATTTAATACTTTAAATTGGGAACGTGAAGAATTTATATTGCTTAATATTCCGTCTGTTAAAGGTACCGGAAAGCTTTGCATTACGGATCCGTATGGAAAAGAGCTTGAATATCAAGTAATAAATGTGAGTAAGGGTGATATTAACTACTTAAATACGAAATACGATGAGATTTCGGTTCTAACTAGGGTAAAAATACCACCTTTGGGATACAGCACCATAAATGTTTTTATTGATAAAAGATTTAATAATACTTTCAACAATAATCCCGGTAATATTTCCGGTAATGCATCTAATAATGCATCAAATAACGGTTCTATTAAACCTGAAATTGAGAATACTGATTTTTCGTCAATGAACGAGTATTCTCAGATTATTGATACGGGAAAAATCAAGGTTAAGTTCTGTGAAGGAAGAATAACTAATATATGGAATGAGAATAATGACATTATTTATGATATTAATAGCACTCATAATGTTAATAATGCACAAAATGATAATAATGATAAATGTTCGAATTGCATTAATTTTGGGGATATAATGTTTACAAGAATTATACCAAGAACAAAAACATCATGGCTTCTTTCTTCCGACTTTCAAGGAATAGACAGTTTAATCCCAAAAACATGGAAATGGGAAGAGTATGGACCGTTGCAATGGAAATATGTGGTTAATGGCTATGTAGGTAAAAATGAAATTGAACAAAAAATAATTCTGCAAAAAGATAGTAAATGCATAGATTTTGAGCTAAAAATATTTTCAACGGAAGTTGCAAGTGGTTTCTTTTCAGTTAGGTTTCCTTCCGAACGCAACCCGGAAATTGTAACGGATATTCCGTTTGGCTTGGAAAAAAGAAATATTGAAAATGAACCATATGGAAAACTAACGGATATAATAATTGATAATTTTGAAAGAACAGTAGAGGGAGTATTTACCGGCAGAAGCTGGGTAAGTTCGATAATTAATGGCCATAGGTATTCGGTAGTAAGTAAGGATTGTCCCTCTTATTACTTGTTCGATAAAAATAACCCAAGCATTTCAGTTATACTTACCAGGATAATTGACTATAAAAACCAACAGGATTGGATGAGTAAGACTCACCCCTGGATGGATTGCAGGGGGATACATAATTTTAAATATTCTTTCTATATTCATGATGATAACGAGGGATATTATCAAGTTATAAAGCTTTCAAAAGAGAAAGCTTACGAACCTGAAGTACAGCTTAAGTTGAATTTCAACGTAAATAATTTAATCGTCGGAGAAAATATTCTGGAATGTGGATTAACTGACATGAGTGTCACAGGAAAAGGTCCTGAAAATTGTGAAAAAATACTTCCGCAAGAGCTTAAGACAATCGAAATTGATGATAGTTCGACAATTATTTCTGCTTTTTATAAAGATAGTGAAAAGTATATCTTAAGGCTTTATGAATCAAAAGGTGAAAAAACAAAGATTAAGTTTAAACTGCCAGGAAAGCTGATTCCTTGCGAAATTGTTGATTTTAACGGTATTGTTCAGGAACAACATAGGTTTGTTTTGGAAGACAATGGTAAAGCGTACTCAATAGAACTAAAACCCTGGCAAATTATTAATATTGTACTAAAAGCTGGGGATGTAAAATAGCAACTGTCAATGTTAAACACATGAAATTAATTTACAAAAGATTGATTAATGAATTAATGTTAGTGAGCATAGGTGAAGGTAATGAATATAGGATTTGTTAATATATGTCATAATGACTATGTAAGCGAATTTGCTGTAAATATTGCTAAAAAAGCAGTAAATAACCTGAAATTAATGGATATATCAATATTTGAATTTCCGGAACCGATAATTGATACGTTTTATGCAGAGAATGCCGTAAGAGAACTTGTTAAACAGGAAATAGACGGGATTATTATTTTTCTCGGAACATGGGTGGAGTGTTCAGTAGCTATGTCCTTAATAAGGAAAATTGAGCATCTTCCCTTATGCCTGTGGAGCTTTCCCATGTTTATTGAACAATGAAGATTAAACAGTACGGGCTCATATGTATCTTTTGCCATGTTCAAGAGCACAATGGGTAGGGTTAGATACAGATATAAGCCTGTTCTTGGATTGCCGGATGATTTTACGGTTTTAGAAGAAATAAAAAGTTTTTGTACGGCAGCTTCATGTGTTAAAAGGTTTAAAAGGACAAGAATAGGTCTTATTGGATATACTTCGTTGAGTATTTAAACCAAAGCTTTTGATCATGTATTTTTAAGGGTAAAAATCGGTCCGGAAGTGAAGCATATTGATTCATACGCATTAATTAATATGGCAGAAAAAATCAAAGATTCAGAATGCAAAGAATGGATTAATTATTTAAACAGTACTGCAAAAATAAGAGAAGATATTACTCAAAATGATTTAACTGAAGTTTCAAAACTGTTTCTGGCACTTAAGAGATTAAGTGAGCAAAAAAGGTTACATAGCATAAATGTAAAATGCCAGTACGAGTTTTCAAAAGAATATGGTATGGTTATGTGTGTGTCCCTTTCGATGCTTGCGGAGCACGGAATTATATCTTCCTGCGAAGGGGATATGTTAAATACAGTTTCTATGATAATATTAAATTATCTTTCTAAAAATATAGTAACTTACGGAGATGTTATCCATCATGAATGAAATGTAGTAAATCTTTCATCCTGTGGTTTTATACCATTTGCCTTGTATTTCCTTGTGATGAATTCAACATAGAAATATTTTGGTTAAGCGGTCAAAGTAAATAGACCTTTTGTTATGTAAAAAAAATTTAAAAATTATCTTGAAATTTTATTGAAGATATAGTAAAATATCGAATGTTGTGACGAGGCATACGATGAAGTGGAAGGTTGCTGATATTAATCAGGTAATTTCCACGGAGAATGTCCGATTCTAGAAACCGGGCGACAAGTCACTGTACGAATGAAATAAAAGCATGGCATGTTATGTGGCATGCTTAATGTGTTGCAGACTAGCCCAGGTAAACTTCAGGTTTATGCCTAGATCTTTTTACCTGGGTTTTAAAATTTTAGCATAGGAAACACCCGGCATAGTGTACAGTACAATGATTGTTGTACCCAACAGAATAAGGAGGTTTAGCTATGGCAAACAAACAGAAAATAAGGATAAGGTTGAAAGCATTCGATCATCAGCTTTTAGACCAATCGGCGGAGAAGATAGTAGAAACAGCAAAGAGGACAGGTGCCAATGTTTCCGGGCCAGTACCATTGCCGACAGAAAAGGAAATTATAACCATATTGAGAGCTCCACATAAGTATAAGGATTCACGTGAGCAATTCGAGGTCAGAACTCATAAAAGGCTGATTGATATACTCCAACCAACACCAAAGACTGTTGATGCTTTGATGAGACTGGATTTACCAGCCGGTGTTGACATTGAGATTAAGTTATAAATGTTAAATTAGAAACAATAGGGATTTATGACAGCGGGCTTTAACATTACAGAGATTTAAATCAATATTAATGCAAAGTGCCGGATAATGAAATATCAGATGGCACTGATAAATGTAAGATAGTTAGATGAAAGAAAGAAAAGAAAAAATGGTCAAGTTCATGATATCGGGAGAGATATTATGAACCAATAACCGATGGAGGGAAAGTTTATGCAAAAGTTTATTGTTGGTAAGAAAATAGGAATGACACAGATATTTGATGAAAACGGTGCATGTATTCCGGTTACAGTAATAAAAGCCGGTCCGTGTACGGTAGTACAAAAGAAGACTACGGAAAAAGAAGGATATAACGCCGTAAAATTAGGCTTTGAGGATGTATCCGAAAAAAGACTTAACAAACCGAGACTTGGTGAATTTAAAAAGTATAATATCGCTCCAAAAAGGTATGTGAAAGAGTTTAGAACGGATAATGTGGATAAGTTTGAAAACGGTCAGGAAATAAAAGTAAATGATATGTTCCAAGTTGGAGATCGTGTAGATGTAACAGGAATTTCAAAAGGTAAAGGTTTTCAAGGTGTTATAAAAAGACATGGTCAAGCAAGAGGTAGAGAAACCCACGGTTCAATGTATCACAGAAGAGTAGGTTCAATGGGTGCTAATACGGATCCGGGAAGAGTCTTTAAAGGTAAGAAGTTACCAGGACACATGGGAAATGTAAGAGTAACGGTTCTAAACCTGGATGTAGTAAAAGTTGATACCGAAAATGATTTATTGGTTATCAAAGGTGCAGTGCCGGGACCTAAAGGCGGATTGCTTTTAATAAGAGAGACTGTCAAGGCTGGCAAAAGATAATCCGGGAAAGGAGGAAATAAAATGCCTAAAATAGATGTATATAATATGAATGGCGAGAAGGTAAGAGAAATAGAGCTTAGCGATGAAATATTCGGAATCGAAGTTAAGCCACATATTCTTCACATGGCAGTTGTAAACCAATTGGCTAATAAAAGACAGGGTACACAGTCAACAAAAACCAGAGGAGAAGTAAGAGGCGGAGGAAGAAAACCCTGGAGGCAAAAGGGGACCGGTAGAGCAAGACAAGGTAGTATCAGGGCACCGCAATGGGTAAAAGGTGGTGTTGCACTGGGACCTAAGCCAAGAAACTACAAATACAGATTGCCGAAGAAAGTAAGAAGACTTGCTCTAAAGAGTGCTCTGTCATCAAAGGTAAATACTCAAAATATTATTGTGCTTGATAAACTTGATTTCGATCAAATTAAAACAAAACAGATGGTAAATGTTTTAAATAACCTTAAAGTTGATACAAGTGCATTAATAGTATTGAGTGATAAAAATGAAAGAGTGGAAAAATCAGCAAGAAACATACCAAATGTAAAAACAGCATTATATAACACAATAAACGTCTATGACATCATAAAGTACGAGAAGTTCATCATAACAGAAGATGCTGTAAAAAAGGTTGAGGAGGTGTACGCATAATGAAGCATCCTGAAGATGTAATTATCAGGCCATATATTACAGAAAAAAGCAATCTTATGGCGGCAGAAGGAAAGTACACCTTTATAGTACATCCAAATGCAAACAAAACAGAAATAAAAAAAGCAGTAGAAAAACTTTTTAACGTAAAAGTATTAAAAGTTAACACAGTAAACTACAAAGGAAAGACCAAGAGACTGGGTGTTCATGAAGGTAAACGTCCTGATTGGAAAAAAGCAATAGTTAAAATTGATACGGATCCTAAACCCGAAACTTACCTTACAAAAGAAGGCAAGCTTGTTACAACTAATAAGAAATATAAGAACACTATTGAAGAATTCGGAGCAATTCAGTAATTCAATAATTTTAATTTAGCATGTTATTGGCTTGAAAGGAAAGCCTATAAGAAATTAGCATAAATCAAAATAAGGTGATACCTTAACCGAGAAATAAGGTAATATTGAAGAGTCAACAGAAGTAGTTTGAAGGAGTGAGAGAAAATGGCAATAAAAAAGTATAATCCCGCCTCACCTGGAAGAAGAAATATGACAGTACTGGATTATTCAGAACTGTCGAAAGTTGAGCCGGAAAAATCCCTTTTAGCGGTAAAGCATAGAAAAGGCGGAAGAAATGCTCACGGTAGAATAACTGTACGTCATAGGGGTGGCGGAGCAAAGAAGAAATATAGAATCATTGATTTTAAGAGAGATAAAGATGGTATCGAAGCAAAAGTAGTATCAATAGAATATGATCCAAACAGATCGGCACATATTGCTTTATTGAATTATGCAGATGGAGAAAAGAGATATATTTTGGCTCCTTTGGGCTTAAAAGTCGGAGATACTGTAATATCAGGTGATAGCGCAGACATTAAGCCGGGAAATGCGCTTAAGCTCGAATTTATTCCCGTCGGTACTTTGATTCACAATATAGAATTGAAACCCGGCAAAGGCGGACAAATTGTAAGGTCTGCAGGATCTTATGCACAGTTGATGGCAAAGGAAGGAAACTATGCACAGATACGTTTACCTTCCGGAGAAGTTAGAATGGTAAGCTTGGCATGTAAGGCAACTGTAGGACAAGTAGGAAATATTGATCACATCAATGTTAGAATAGGAAAAGCAGGAAGATCCCGCTGGTTAGGTAGAAGACCCCATGTAAGAGGATCTGCAATGAACCCGGTTGATCACCCACACGGTGGCGGCGAAGGTAAAGCACCTATCGGAAGACCTTCACCTGTAACTCCTTGGGGCAAACCAACACTTGGATATACGACAAGGAAGAAGAATAAGAAATCCGATATGTATATAATCAAGAGAAGACGTTAATTTATACATGAAAGGAGGAGTGAAAAATGGGTAGATCACTTAAAAAGGCACCATATGTAGATCCTAAGCTTTTAAAAAGAATCGAAGAGATGAATGCAAAGAATGAAAAAAGAGTGATCAAAACCTGGTCCAGAGATTCCACAATTTATCCTCAGATGGTAGGTCATACCATAGCAGTTCATGACGGAAGAAAGCACGTTCCTATATATATAACCGAAGAAATGGTAGGACATAAATTAGGTGAATTTGCACCTACTAGAACATTCAGAGGACACGGTAGTCATACTGAGAAATCGACGGCTCTCAAATAACAGAATGTGAAAGAAAGGAGGAATTCCTCTTGGAAAGGAAAGTAATGTCAAGAGAAGAGATTTTGAAGAATAAAGATAAGCTTTTAGAAATATACAGCAAGACCCACAGCAAATCCCAAAAGCCCGTCTTACTGACTAAAAAGGAGCGTAAGATTCTTGGTATCGGAAAAGACGAAGGCAGGGCAACTGTTAAGTATGCCAGAATTTCCTCCAGGAAAGCAAGGATTGTATTGGACTTAATCAAAGGGAAAGACCTTGATGAGGCATACGGAATTTTAAAGCACACACCAAAAGCAGCTTCGGAGATCATACTGAAATTATTGCATTCAGCAGAAGCAAATGCAGTAAACAATAATGAACTGAACAGAGACAATTTATATGTTGCAGAGGCTTTTGCGAATCAGGGTCCAACACTCATGAGAGTAAGACCAAGAGCGCGCGGAAGTGCGTTTAGAATAAGAAAAAGAACCAGCCATATCACTATAGTATTAAGAGAAAGGAAATAATGGCAAAGGAGGTTGGATAATGGGACAGAAAGTAAATCCTCACGGATTAAGAGTAGGAATTATTAAAGATTGGGATACGAAATGGTATGCAGGAAAGAAAAATTTTAGCGAATTTCTCATTGAGGATTTTAAAATCAGGAAATATATAAAGAACAAGCTGTATATTGCAGGAATATCCCGCATTGAAATAGAAAGATTTGCTAATAAAGTCAGGATAAATGTAAACACTGCTAAGCCGGGACTGGTAATCGGCAGGGGTGGATCAGGAATAGAAGAATTAAGAAGAGAACTGGAGAAAATGACAGGAAAAAGCATCCTGATTAATATTTCGGAAATTAAAAATCCTGAACTTGATGCCCAGTTAGTAGCTGAAAATATAGCTGCTCAGCTTGAGAGAAGAGTATCTTTCAGACGAGCTATGAAACAGGCAATGTCAAGGGCAATGAAGCTTGGTGCAAAAGGAATTAAGACAGCCGTAAGCGGAAGACTTGGTGGAGCTGAAATAGCAAGAACCGAACATTATCATGAAGGCACAATACCTCTTCAGACTTTAAGAGCCGACATAGATTACGGTTTCGCTGAAGCTAGCACAACTTACGGTAAGATCGGCGTTAAGGTATGGATTTATAAAGGCGAAGTTCTTCCTGCCAAGAAAGTTAAGAAAGCAGAAGGGGGAGAAAAATAATGTTAATGCCTAAAAGGGTTAAGTATAGAAGAGTTCAGCGTGGCAGAATGAAGGGAAAAGCTTCAAGAGGCAATACAATAAGCCACGGTGAATATGGACTGAAAGCACTTGAACCGGCATGGATAACCAGCAATCAGATTGAAGCTGCGAGAATTGCGATGACGCGTTTTATCAGAAGAGGCGGTCAGGTATGGATTAAAATATTCCCACATAAGCCGGTAACGAAAAAACCTGCTGAAACACGTATGGGTAGCGGTAAAGGTTCCCCGGAATATTGGGTAGCAGTTGTAAAACCAGGTAGAATATTATTTGAAATAGCGGGCGTATCGGAAGAAGAAGCTCGCGAAGCATTAAGGCTTGCAGCTCACAAGCTTCCGATAAAATGTAAATTCGTAGTCCGCGGTCAAGAAACGGGTGGTGAAGCAAATGAAAGCCAGTGAATTAAGACAAAAAACTCAACAAGAATTAAATCAAGAATTACAAGAATTAAAAGCCGAATTATTTAAATTGCGTTTTCAGCATGCTACAAATCAGCTTGATAATACAATGAGATTAAGAGAAGTCAAAAGAGATATTGCAAGAGTTAAGACGATAATGAGGGAAAGAGAGTTAAAGGAATTAAAGGAAAAATCGTCTAAGTAGTATGCTTCCTTGGATATAAAGGAAATGTTTTTGCAACAGTAGTGTAGTTAAGAGAGGAGGAACCTTTAAATGTCATTAAAGGCAGAAAGAGGTAGGAGAAAAACTCGTGTGGGTAAAGTTGTTAGCGATAAAATGGATAAAACAGTAGTAGTGGCAATTGAAACTGCCAAGAGACATCCGTTATACAAGAAAATAATAAAAAGAACCAAGAAAGTCAAAGCCCACGACGAGAACAATGAATGCCGTGAAGGCGACAAAGTATTGATTATGGAAACTCGGCCGTTAAGTAGGGAAAAAAGATGGCGAGTTGTTGAAATTATAGAAAAGGCTAAGTAAATTAATTGCATTCGGTGAGTTCGGGAAGGGAGGAATTAGAATGATACAGGCTCAAACAAGGCTTAAAGTAGCAGACAACACCGGAGCAAAAGAAGTAATGTGCATAAAGGTGCTAGGCGGAACCAAGAAAAAGTATGCAAATATAGGTGACATTATAGTAGCTTCGGTTAAAAATGCAACGCCTGGCGGAGTTGTAAAAAAAGGTGAAGTTGTTAGATGTGTGATAGTAAGATCCAAAAAAGGTCTCAGAAGATCAGATGGTTCATATATAAAATTTGATGAAAATGCAGCAGTAATAATAAGAGAAGATAACAATCCAAGAGGGACTCGTATATTTGGTCCTGTTGCCAGGGAGTTAAGAGAAAAAGATTTCATGAAGATTTTATCTCTCGCACCTGAAGTTCTATAATGAAGGAGGCGGAAATGGTGGCTAATAAAGTACATGTTAAGTCCGGAGATACAGTGATTGTTCTTTCCGGTAAGGACAGAGGTAAGAAAGGAAAAGTATTGAAAGTCATACCGAAAGAACAAAGAGTTATCGTAGAAGGTGTGAATATAGTTAAAAAGCATCAAAAACCAAGAGGTCAGTTCCAACAAGGTGGTATAATTGAAACAGAAGCACCGATACACAGTTCGAATGTGATGCTGGTATGTCCAAGGTGCAACAAACCTACAAAGATAGCTAAACAGATATCGGAAGACGGCCAAAAATCAAGGGTCTGCAAGAAATGCAAAGAAGTAATAGATGTAATAAAGGAAGCAAAGAAAGAATAATGCATCCTTGGAAGGAGGTTAAGGAATGAACAGGCTGAAGGAAAAGTATGTCAAAGAAGTGATCCCGTATTTACAAGAAAAGTTTAAATATAAAAATCCAATGCAAGTTCCAAAGCTAGAAAAGATAGTAATAAACATGGGTGTTGGAGATGCAAAGGAAAATCCAAAAGCGATAGATGCGGCTGTGAACGATTTGTCACTCATAGCAGGTCAAAGACCTGTAGTGACAAAAGCAAAAAAATCAGTTGCAGCATTTAAAGTCAGACAAGGAATGAGCATTGGATGCAAAGTTACTCTTCGCGGACAAAGAATGTATGAATTTGCTGATAAGTTGTTTAATGTTGCATTGCCGCGTGTAAGGGACTTTAGAGGAGTTTCCGTTAATTCATTTGACGGTAGAGGAAATTATACTCTCGGAATAAGAGAACAATTAATTTTCCCGGAAATCGTATATGATCAAGTTGAAAAAGTAAGAGGCATGGAAATAACTTTTGTAACAACAGCAAAGACTGATGAAGAAGCAAAAGAGCTTTTAAGCCAGTTAGGAATGCCGTTTAGCCATAGTTAACAAGGAGGGGATTTGTGCGTGGCAAAAAAATCATTAATCGCCAAGCAAAAAAGGGCACCGAAATTTAAAACAAGAGCTTACAACAGATGCAAAATTTGTGGTAGACCACATGCTTATATGAGAAAATACGGAATATGCCGTTTGTGTTTCAGGGATCTTGCTTATAAGGGACAAATACCCGGTGTCAAAAAGGCAAGCTGGTAGTTGAGGAATGTTTGAAAAAAGGAGGTAGGGCACATGCAAGTAACTGATGCTATTGCCGATATGTTGACAAGGATAAGAAATGCATGCAATGCTAAGCATGAAACTGTAGACATACCGGCTTCTAACATGAAAAAGGAAATAGCTAATATTCTTCTCAGAGAAGGATATGTCAAGAATGTACAGGTTATAGAAGACGGAAAACAAGGTATAATAAGGATCACTTTGAAATATACACCGGATAAGAAGAGCGTTATTACTGGATTAAAGAGAATAAGTAAGCCGGGATTAAGGGTATATGCCGGTAAAGATGAACTTCCAAGAGTTCTTGGAGGATTAGGAATAGCCATAATATCTACATCAAAAGGCATCGTAACTGATAAAGAAGCAAGAAAAAACGGTGTAGGCGGAGAAGTCTTGGCATTTGTATGGTAAATAACAACATTATTATTAGAGTATTGTAAATAATATTGTAAATAAAAAAAATTAAAATAAGATTAAGATTCTGAAAAGGGTGAGAAAATCACTCATAATTTAAGAACGGGAGGTAAATATGTCTAGAATAGGAAGATTACCAATTGAAATTCCAAAGGACGTTACTGTTACAATCAACGGAAATACAGTAACGGTTAAAGGTCCAAAAGGAAGTTTAACAAAAGAATTTCATAAAGACATGAAAATAGAGAAAGAAGATAACAAGATAATTGTAAAAAGACCAACAGACGATAAATTTCACAAGTCTTTGCACGGATTGACCAGAAGTCTGATTAACAATATGATAATCGGTGTGACGCAAGGATTCCAAAAAGGTCTTGATATTAAGGGTGTTGGATATAGAGCTCAAAAACAAGGAAAGAAGTTAATCATGAATCTGGGGTACTCTCATCCCGTAGAATTCGAAGAACCGGAAGGTATTACCATAGAAGTTCCTGCACCTAACAAGATTATTGTAAAAGGCTGCGACAAGCAGTTGGTAGGTGAATGTGCAGCAAAGATAAGAAGTAAAAGAGTACCATCTGCTTATCTTTCTAATAATGATATTAAAGGTATTAAATATGAAGACGAAATCGTCAGAACTAAGGTAGGAAAAGCAGGAGCTAAATAATTAGGGAGAAGAGATAGCCAGAAGGGAGTTTGGTGTTTATGATGAGAAAAGTAAATAGAAATAAAGAAAGGATTAGAAGACATTTAAGAGTAAGAAAAAAGGTTTTTGGAACCAGTGAAAGACCTAGACTGAATGTGTTTAGAAGCCATAAACATATATATGCTCAAATTATAGATGATAGCGCCGGACATACTCTTGTAGCTGCATCTACGCTTGATCCTTTGTTAAAGGGAAAAATCAAGAACGGCGGAAATAAGGAAGCTGCACGTGAAGTAGGTAAGCTCATTGCAACTAAAGCTTTGGAAAAAGGAATTAAGCAAGTTGTCTTTGATCGTGGGGGTTATATATACCACGGAAGAGTAAAAGAACTTGCGGAAGCAGCAAGAGAAGCCGGATTAGATTTCTAGAAGGAGGGAAGGAAATTGCAACGACAACGAATTGATCCAAACGCATTGGAACTTAAGGAAAAGGTTGTTAACATAAGCAGAGTTGCAAAGGTAGTAAAAGGTGGAAAGAATTTTCGCTTTACAGCCTTGGTGGTTGTAGGAAATGAAAATGGTTATGTAGGCGCAGGTTTAGGAAAAGCTGCTGAAATACCTGATGCTATTAGAAAAGGCATTGAAGATGCGAAGAAAAACTTAATAAGAGTGGCTTTAGTAGGAACCACAATACCTCATGAAGTAATCGGAGAATTCGGGGCAGGAAAAGTTCTGTTAAAGCCTGCCGGGGAAGGTACCGGAGTTATTGCAGGCGGACCGGTAAGAGCTGTTCTTGAATTAGCTGGTATTAGAAATATAAGGACGAAGTCCTTGGGTTCCAATAATCCGATAAACATGGTTAGAGCAACTATTGAAGGTCTTTCCCGGTTAAGAACAGCAGAAGAGGTAGCAAAGCTCCGTAGTAAGAAAGCAGAAGAGATACTTAACTAGGAGGGAACTTAAGTGGGTAAGTTAAAAATAACTTTAAAGAAGAGTATGGCTGGTCAAAGTAAAGACCAGATAGCAACGGTTAAAGCACTTGGACTTAAAAAAATAGGATCAACTGTAGAACATGAAGATACTCCTTCAATCAGGGGTATGATTAAAAAGGTTGAGCACCTTGTAAGTGTAGAAGAAATTTGAGGGAGGTATAGGACGTGAAATTATATGAATTGAAACCTGTTCCTGGTTCAAAAACACGTCCCTTCAGAAAAGGAAGAGGACCCGGTTCAGGAAACGGTAAAACCAGCGGCAGAGGCCATAAAGGTCAAAAATCCAGATCCGGCGGCGGAGTAAGAATTGGATTTGAAGGCGGTCAGATGCCTCTTTACAGAAGACTTCCCAAAAGAGGTTTTAACAACAAGAAATTTGCAAAAGAATATGTGGAAGTTAAATTGTGCGATCTGAATGTATTTGAAGATGGCACTATTGTAAACAATGAATTATTACTAAAAAGCGGTTTGGTTAAAGACATAAAGGACGGAGTAGTTATATTGGGCAATGGAGAACTTAACAAGAAGCTAACAGTGCAAGCTGCAAGATTTACTAAATCAGCAGCCGAAAAGATCGAAGCTGCAGGAGGAAAGGTCGAGGTGGTATAAAATGGGTGGTGTGCTTCAAACACTAAGAAACGCCTGGAATATAAGAGATTTGCGGAAAAGAATTATATTTACGGTATTAATGTTAATAGTATTTAGATTGGGTTCATTTATTCCTGTACCGTGGATAAATGCAGAGAAGTTTTCAAGTATCATCAAGCAAGGAGGACAACTATTTACATTCCTTGATATCATCGCAGGTGGAGCGCTTTCTAATGTTACAATTTTTGCAATGAGCATACAACCCTATATTAACTCCTCGATTATAATGCAGCTTCTTACTATCGCAATACCACAGCTAGAAAAACTTGCCAAAGAAGGAGAAGAAGGAAGAAAAAAGCTTGCCCAATATACAAGATACGGAACGGTTGTGTTGGCCTTTTTACAAGCTACAGCACTTTATTTTGGCATGAGATCTGCTGTGACTCCCGGAAGTCCTGTATTAAGCTATATTACCATAACTTTTGCTTTTACTGCAGGAACAGCCTTTTTAATGTGGTTGGGTGAGCAAATAACCGAGCATGGAATAGGCAACGGAATATCGATGCTTATATTTGCCGGTATAGTCTCCAGAGCACCGCAAGCTGTTATCGGAATAATACAGCTATATATAGGTCAAGCTTTTGGAACAGGTATAATTGGTATTCTTTCGATATTGATTATAATAGCAATATTTGTAATCGTTATAGCCGCTGTAATATGGGTACAAGAAGCTGAAAGAAGAATACCTATACAATACGCTAAAAGAATTGTAGGACGCAGGGTCTATGGTGGACAGAGTACTCATTTGCCGATTAAAGTAAACATGGCAGGAGTTTTGCCAATAATATTTGCAATGTCAATAATGGCTTTTCCTTCAACTATAGTTAGCCTTTTTGCGCCGAATTCAACAAACAAATTTGTGTTGTGGATAAAAGATGCACAACAGACTGTATTTTATGCAATAATATACGCATTCTTAATAATATTCTTTACTTTCTTCTACACCATGACACAATTTAACCCAATAGAAATAGCTAATAATATGAAGAAAAACGGCGGCTTTATACCCGGAATAAGACCAGGAAAGCCAACTTCGGATTATATTTCAAAGGTTTTAAACCGGATAACATGGTTCGGAGGACTCTTCCTTGCTGCAATAACACTGTTGCCAAATTTGCTGGGGGTAATATTTAGGATACAGGGAATTTGGTTTAGCGGTTCAGCTTTGTTAATACTTGTTGGTGTAGCAATGGAGGTTATTAGGCAAATAGAAGCTCATATGATAATGAGAAATTACAAGGGATTTCTTGAGTAATGGCTGAAATTCCCTGGAAGCGAGGTTGATTAATTTATGAGATTGGTTTTACTGGGTGCTCCAGGTGCAGGAAAAGGAACACAGGCAGACATACTAAAAGAAAAATTTGGAATACCGCATATCTCAACCGGAGATATATTCAGAAGCAATATTAAAAACAACACCGAATTAGGAAAAAAAGCTAAAGAGTATATTGAAAAGGGTCTGCTTGTACCTGATGAAATTACGGTTAATATTGTAAAAAACAGGCTGGAGGAAGAAGACTGCAAGAGGGGATTTATACTCGATGGATTTCCCAGGACAATCCCTCAAGCGGAATTTCTTGATAAGATACTTGCAGAATTAAATATGAACCTTGATTATGTTCTGAATATACATGTACCTGATGAAGAACTTGTTAAAAGACTTTCAGGAAGAAGAGTATGTCAGAAATGCGGAAAAAGCTATCATGTAATATATAATCCTCCTTCGCTGGAAAATATTTGTGATGATTGTGGTTCTAATTTGATACAACGTGATGATGATAAGGAAGAAACCGTTTTGAATAGGCTTAAAACATATCATCAACAAACTGAACCTCTAATTGAGTATTATAAGAACCAGGGAAAGCTTGTGACAGCAATTGGCCAGGAAAAGATAGAAGATACAACAAAAGAAGTTTTGAAAGCTCTAGGTGTTAATTGAAATGATTATAATTAAGTCGCAACATGAAATCGATATAATGCGAAAAGCAGGAGAAATAACCGCTATCACACTTGAAAAGATTAGAGAAGTAATATCTCCAGGTGTAACAACCGGTGACCTCGACAGAATAGCGGAAGAGTATATTAGATCCCGTGGAGCAATACCTTCTTTTAAAGGGTATGCCGGTATGCCGGGAGCAATGAAATTTCCGGCGAGTATATGTGCATCCGTTAATAATGAAGTAGTTCATGGCATACCTGGTCCAAGAAGGCTGGAAGAAGGAGATATAATCAGCATCGATGTAGGTGTTTTCTTTAACGGATATCATGGAGATGCAGCAAGGACTTACCCTGTAGGCAAAATATCGGAAAAAGCTGAAAAACTTATTAGGGTAACAGAAGAAAGCTTTTTTGAAGGTATAAAGCATGCTGTAGAAGGGAAAAGAATAGTTGATATTTCCGGTGCAATTCAAAGATATGTGGAAAAGCATGGTTTTTCTGTAGTAAGGGATTATGTAGGTCATGGAATAGGAAGGGAAATGCACGAAGCGCCACAGGTACCTAATTACCGTACGAGAGAGAGAGGTCCCCGGTTGCAAAAAGGTATCACTCTAGCAGTTGAGCCGATGGTCAATGAGGGTAGTTACAAAGTTAAGATTCTTGATAATAAATGGACGGTAGTAACCGCTGACGGAAGTCTGTCAGCACATTATGAAAATACAATAGTAATAACTGAAGGTGAGCCGAAGATATTGACCATTCTTTAATAATGGTATATAATATATATATTTGCCTGGTTTATTAACTGCAGGTCATGCAAACAGAGGTGAAATAGAATGAAGTTTACTCCTGGAGAGTTGGTAATTTCGAAAGCAGGAAGAGATGCCGGCAGAGTGTTTGTGGTTGTTAAGAATGTTGACGAGAATTATGTGTTGATTTCGGATGGCGACCTTAGAAAAATTGAAAAACCTAAAAAAAAGAAAATAAAACATATAGAGTCTTGCGGAATAATAATTGACTCTATAAAAGAAAGATTGGAAAATAATATTAGGGTGACAAATGCTGATATTAGAAAGCAAATTAAAGCATATACCCTAAACGACAAGGAGGTTTGAATTTTGTCTAAGGAAGGCGTAATAGAAGTTGAAGGAAAAGTAATAGAAGCATTGCCTAATGCAATGTTTTTGGTAGAATTGGATAACGGGCATCGAGTACTTGCACATATATCAGGCAAATTAAGAATGAATTTTATAAGAATACTACCTGGAGACAGAGTAAGTCTTGAATTATCTCCTTACGATTTGTCACGCGGAAGGATCGTGTGGAGATCGAAATGATAAAATTGAAGACCTTAAATTGAAAATATAAAATATTTTCTATTTTAAAAATATAAAATATTTCTACACTTAATTAGGTTAAAAATAATCTTAATTAAGTTAATAATATAAAAATCAAAATTTATTGATTCAAAGAAAGCTTAAGGAGGAATAACAGTGAAGGTAAGACCATCAGTTAAAGCTATATGTGAAAAATGCAAGATAATTAAAAGAAAAGGAAGAATAAGGGTAATTTGCGAAAATCCAAAGCATAAGCAAAAACAAGGTTAGAACAAGATTTGCCGGAGCAAACATTTAAAAATAAAAATATAAAATAAGCGAGAAATAAAGAATACAGATAAAAACATCCAGGCGCGGCCGCATGATGATAAATCATGTACTGTGATGTTCATATATATTTTATATTTATATATTATATTGTCAAATAAAATTTGTGTTTAACTCAATTTAAATCTAAATATAAATTTTGAAAGTAATAGAAAATGTATCCATGTTACTTACAATTATGGAGGTGTAAATTTAATGGCGCGTATTGCCGGTGTTGATTTACCCAGGGAAAAAAGGGTAGAAATAGGGCTGACTTATATATATGGTATTGGCAGATCCACATCAAAGAAGATACTGGAGAAAACAGGCGTAAATCCTGATACCAGGGTAAAAGATCTTACTGATGATGAGATAAGCAGACTCAGGGACGTTATTGAAAAAGAGCTTAAAGTAGAGGGAGAATTGAGAAGAGAAGTTGCGCTTAATATAAAGAGACTTATTGAAATAGGATGTTATAGAGGAAGAAGACATAGATCAGGTCTCCCTGTAAGAGGTCAAAGAACCAGGACCAATGCAAGAACACGTAAAGGACCCGGAAAAACTGTCGGAGTCAAGAAAAAGAGTAGTTAAAAGGAGGTAAGAATCTGAATGGCAAAAGTTGGTGGAAAAAGAACAAGCAGAAAAAGAAAAGAACGCAAAAATATAGATCGTGGAGCTGCACATATTAGATCCACTTTTAATAATACAATAGTTACAATAACGGATTTAGCAGGAAATGCAGTTTCATGGGCTAGTGCTGGTGCTTTGGGCTTTAGAGGTTCAAAAAAGAGCACTCCGTTTGCAGCCCAAATGGCAGCAGAAGCAGCAGCGAAAGCAGCTATGGAGCATGGAATGAAGACTGTTGAGGTTTACGTAAAGGGACCCGGAGCAGGAAGAGAAGCAGCAATAAGAGCTCTTCAGGCAGCAGGTCTGGAAGTGAGCCTTATTAAAGACGTTACGCCGATTCCGCATAACGGATGCAGGCCACCGAAGAGAAGAAGAGTCTAAAAATTGTTGTTAAATAATGTTTGAAATTAGTTAAATTATAAATATAAAATAAAGTATTATAAGTAGAATATTGTGGTATAAAATTTAAAACAATATGATATAAATATTCAACCTAATATTTAACCAAGATGTTAATTTTTCCGATAAGGATTCAATAAGGATTCCATAAGGATTTGATTATTATCCTAGAGTAGGAACTAAGATTTATGTTCATCTGATAGAAGATATTAAAATAGCGAAACAGACGAATAGATTCGAATTGGAGGTGTTAAACCAGATGGCAAGATATATAGGTCCATCTTGCAAATTGTGCCGTAGAGAAGGAGAAAAACTTTTTCTGAAAGGTGAAAAGTGCTATACTGATAAGTGTCCTGTTGTCAGGAGACCGTATGCTCCAGGTCAACATGGTCAGCAAAGAAAGAAACTATCCGAATACGGACTGCAATTGAGAGAAAAGCAAAAAGCCCGTAGATTCTATGGGGTACTTGAAAGCCAATTTAGAAAATATTTTGAAATGGCAAGAGATATGAAGGGTGTTACCGGTGAAAACCTTCTTAAAATATTGGAAAGCCGTTTAGATAACGTTGTTTACAGATTAGGACTTGCAACATCCAGAGCTGAAGCAAGACAGATTGTAAAACACAATCATATTACCGTAAACGGAAAAAGAGTTAACATACCTTCATATTTGGTAAGTCCTGGTGACGTTATAGCTGTAACAGAACAAATGAAAAATTCTGAAAGAATGAAAATCATTTTAGAAAGCACAGGCAACAGGCTGGTACCAAGCTGGTTGGAATTTGACGCCGAAAACTTAGTAGGAAGAGTAGTTTCACTTCCGAATAGAGAAGAAATTGACCTGCCTGTTAAAGAGCAGTTGATTATTGAGTTGTATTCCAAGTAAAATTTTATTTCCTATTGATATAAACCTTGCTATTTTTTGGCTATAATATATAAGTAAATTTTTATTAGAAGAATTGTTGGCATTGATTAATTGTTATATTGATATTACGATTCAAATTTAAAAAAATGAGTTGCCCTCATTAATAAAAGAGTTATAAGGGAGGGTTATAGGTGCTTGAAATAGAAAAGCCAAGAATTGAATGCGAAGAGATGAGCGAAGATAAAACTTACGGAAGATTTGTAGTAGAACCATTGGAAAGAGGATACGGGATAACTCTGGGTAATTCTTTAAGGCGTGTACTCCTCTCTTCATTACCTGGTGCAGCGGTTACCTCGATAAAAATTGACGGAGTGCTTCACGAATTTTCAACAGTACCGGGTGTAATTGAGGACGTGACTGAGATTATTTTAAACATTAAGGAATTAGCAATAAAGCTACATGGAGACGGCCCAAAAGTAGCATATATTGATGCAGAGGGAGAAGGAGTTGTCACGGCTGCTGATATTAAGGCTGATGCTGATGTAGAAATATGTAATCCTGATTTGCATATTGCGACATTAAACGGGGACAGCAGGTTTTACATGGAAATGGTAATCAATAAAGGAAGAGGTTATGTAACTGCAGATAAGAACAAGCATCCGGGGCAGCCGATAGGTATTATTCCTGTTGATTCCATATATTCACCTGTGAAGAAAGTAAATTACCTGGTAGAAAATACCCGTGTAGGACAAGATACCGATTACGACAAACTAATTCTTGAAGTAAAAACAAACGGAACTATAAATCCGGAAGATGCAATCAGTATTGGAGCAAAAATACTGAGCGAACATTTAAAACTGTTCATAGATCTTTCAGAGCATGCTAAGCATGCTGAGATCATGGTTGAAAAAGAAGAAACCAAGAAAGAAAAAGTTCTTGAAATGACTGTAGAAGAACTTGACCTGTCCGTAAGGTCATATAACTGCTTAAAAAGAGCAGGTATTAATACAGTAGAAGATTTAATTAACAGAACCGAAGAAGATATGATGAAAGTGAGAAATCTCGGTCGAAAGTCTCTTGAAGAAGTCATTCAAAAATTGGCCGCTTTGGGACTTTCTCTAAAGAAGAGCGAAGATTAACGGAGCAAGATTATTGACGCAGGGAGGTTGTATATAATGCCACGACAGAGGAAATTAGGTCGCCCAACAGACCATAGAAAAGCAATGCTCAGAGGATTGGTTACTGCTTTGTTAGCTTATGGCAGGATAGAAACAACCGAAGCCAGAGCTAAAGAAGTAAAAAATATAGCAGAAAGCTTAATTGCGCGTGCAGTAAAAGAAGTAGACAACTTCACATCAAAACAAGTTAAAGTAAGCGCAGCAAAATTAGACAGCAAGGGCAGAAAGATTACAAAATCAGTTACTTCCAAGAATAACAGAAAATATGAAGTAGTCGAAAGAGAAGTAAAAACCGACTTAGTAACGGTAGACAACCCTTCAAGACTACACGCAAGAAGACAAATCCTCAAGTGGGTCTATAGATTCAAAGATAAAGACGGTAATAATATAAACGTTGTCGATAAACTATTTGATGAAATAGCACCAAAATATAAAGACCGCAATGGAGGATATACAAGAATTTACAGGCTTGGACCAAGAAGAGGGGACGCTGCAGAAAAAGTTATCCTCGAACTCGTCGATTAAACAAGAGTGAGACAGGGGGACGGTTCTCATGTCTAACGTTCGTGAAGAACGAAAGGCAGCGAGACAGACTAAGACAGAAGACGAAGCAAAAGAAAACAAAAGGAAGACAAAGGAACGGTTCTCTCGTCGATTCCTCTTGTCGATTTTCGTGTCAGTTAGGCACAATTAAATAAGGTCAATTGCCGTGTGGCAAAGGGACGTTTTACGGAAAATTACTCGAAATCCCATGACAAAAGTCAATGGGATTTCATTTTAGCGTTTATAAAGACACTTTCAACGTTCATAAAGATATAAACATTGCGTTCATAGAGATATAAACATTCATAAATTCATAAAGGTATAACGTTCATAAAGGCATAATGATTATTCAAAAATTGCAATGATTATTGTAATTCATGAGGATCCAAAGATTATCGTATTTATAAATGGATATGTATTAATATACGGAGACGGATATGAAACAGGATATGAAAAGAAATATTATTGAAATAATCAATGTCAGCCACACATATAAATCAGCCGATATAGAAAATACAATTGAAGCTCTTTCTAACGTTAATGTTGCCATAAAAGAAGGAAGCTTTGTAGTAATATTGGGCAGAAACGGTTCCGGAAAATCAACTTTAGCGAAGTTAATAAATGCTTTGATTTTGCCTACTGAAGGGAAAGTCATAGTAAATGGAATGGATACGCGGGATAGTAAATATACATGGGAAATAAGGCGAACTGTGGGAATGGTTTTTCAAAACCCTGATAATCAAATAATCGGGACTACGGTAGAGGAAGATGTAGCATTTGGACCTGAAAATTTGGGAATTCCCCCTGCAGAAATTGTGAAAAGGGTAAGGAATTCATTAGAAATGGTTGGATTGTCGGAATTTGGCAATAGTGCACCTCATTTGCTATCCGGAGGTCAAAAACAAAGAGTGGCAATAGCAGGTATTTTGGCCATGAAGCCGAAATGCATTGTTCTTGATGAAGCAACTTCAATGCTTGATCCAATAGGACGCAGGGAAGTAATGAATATATTGCAGAAATTGAACAAAGAAGAGGGAATAACTATAATACATATCACGCACAATATGGATGAAGCATTTGTTGCAGATAGAGTTATTGTAATAAACGACGGTATGATTGTAGCTGACGGAACACCTAAAGAAATTTTTTCGGATGTTGACAAAATTAAAGATTTAGGATTAGATGTACCTCAGGTAACTGAATTGCTTAATGAGCTTGGAAAATACGGATACACCCTTCCAAAAGGAATTCTAACAGTAGATGAAGCTTTTGATGTCTTATGGCCTTTTTTGATGAATAGAGGATAAGTAAGGGTGGTATAAAATTTACGTGATGGAAATAATTTTTAGAGCATATAAAGATAATTTGATAAAATATATGAAAATACTTTGGGAGTTTAGCTTCTGCAGTTTCACTTTTACTCCTTAAATATTTTCAATAAGCTTGATATTTTGATAATTATTAATTATTACATAAAAACTATCACAAAGATATTGCAGTAAAACGGGGAAGAAAAACGAAATGGCAATCGTTGTGGAAAACTTATCATATATATATTTGAAGGGAAGTCCTTTTGAAAGAAAGGCTTTAGATAACGTAAACCTGGTTATAAACCAAGGGGAGTTTGTAGGCATAATAGGGCATACCGGCTCAGGAAAATCTACGCTTATACAGCACTTTAACGGAATATTAAAACCTACTTCCGGAAAAGTGATTGTTGATGGAATTGACACGTCAAATAAAGGGTTAAAGGAACTGAGAAAAAAGGTAGGAATTGTATTTCAATATCCTGAACAGCAGTTATTTGAGGAAACCGTATACAAAGATATTGCCTTTGGTTTAAAGCAACTGAATCAAAGTGAAGATGAGATTGATAAAAAAATAAGGAAAGTAATAAAAATAGTGGGCTTAGATGAAGATATATTGGAAAAGTCTCCTTTTGAACTTTCGGGCGGACAAAAAAGGAGGGTTGCCATAGCCGGTATATTAGTAATGGAACCTTCAATATTGGTTCTGGATGAACCTGCTGCAGGTCTTGACCCGAAGGGTAGAAATGAAATATTTGGATTTTTGCAGAAACTTTATAATCAGACTAAAATAACAATAATAATAGTATCTCACAATATGGAAGAAGTAGCAAAAATAGTAAATAGAGTTATTGTAATTAACAAAGGAAAAATAGCAATGGACGGAAGTCCAAGAGAAGTATTCAGCAATGTATCGGCGCTTGAAAATATAGGTCTTTCAGCACCACAAATAACTTATCTTATGAAAAAGCTGAAGAAAAAAATACCTGACCTAAGAGACGATATATTCACGGTAGAAGAAGCAAAAAGAGAGATATTGCGATATCTAAAAGGTGGTGCACATGATTAGGGACATTTCACTTGGACAATATATACCGGGAAATTCACCTTTGCACAGGGCTGATCCAAGAGTTAAAATCTTGCTTACAATACTGTGCATGGTTTTAATATTCCTAGTAAATAATTATTTCAACTTTCTAATATTATATTTATTTACGGGCTTGATAATCACAGCATCGGAAATTCCTGTTAAATATACTTTAAAAGGTTTAAAGCCAATTGCAATTATAGTGATATTTACTATTGTAATCAACTTGTTCACTGTAAAAGGTACGCCTATATTTAAATACGGCCCTGTTGAAATTTCAATTGAAGGAATTGATATATCCGTTAAACTGGCATTAAGGCTTTCATTAATGGTTATAATTACTTCATTATTAACTTTAACAACAACACCCATATTGCTTACAGACGCATTGGAAAGCTTGATGAAACCATTAAAATTTATTGGGGTACCTGTGCACGAAATTGCTATGATGATGACTATTTCACTAAGATTTATACCAACTTTGCTTGATGAAACTGAAAAAATCATGAAAGCCCAAGCATCAAGGGGAGCAGACTTCGATTCCGGCAATCTTCTGGAAAAAGCAAAAAGCTTCATCCCCATCCTAGTACCTTTATTTGTAAGTGCCTTCAGACGGGCAGATGAAATGGCCGTCGCAATGGAAGCGAGATGCTACAGAGGAAGCGAAGGAAGAACAAGAATGAAACAATTGAAAATTACACCGGTAGATTATAAAATAATAGCAGTGACACTTGCAGTAGCATCTGCCCTTATATATTTACAATATGGTTAATATGCATTAATTCACAGAAAGGAGAGAAACCCATGTATTACATTGGAATCGATCTCGGCGGCACAAACATTGCAGCAGGAATTGTCGATGAGGAAGGTAAAATAATTTTAAAGGACAGCGTTCCGACTTTAAGAGAAAGAGAATATCCTGAAATCATCAAGGATATGGCCATGTTATGTCTTAAGCTCATTAAAGATGCAGGATTGGATCTCAGTGATATTAAAAGTATTGGTGTAGGTGCACCAGGAACACCTGATGTTAAGAACGGGATATTGATATATGCAAATAATCTGAAATTCAAGAACGTACCTATAAGGACTGAAATGCAGAAATACATAAATCTGCCGGTTTATATCGATAATGATGCAAACTGTGCTGCATTAGCCGAAAGCGTTGCAGGTGCGGCAAAAGGGTACGAAAACTCTATTACCATTACATTGGGAACTGGAATCGGCGGCGGAATTGTTTTTGGCGGTAAAGTATATTCAGGTTTTAACGGTGCTGCTGCAGAAGTTGGGCACATTGTAATTGATTATCAAGGAAAGATGTGCACATGTGGAAGAAGAGGCTGCTGGGAAGCATACGGTTCAGCTCCTGCATTAATTGAACAAACTCAAGAAGCAGCTAAGCAGAACCCTGATTCTTTGATAAACAAGCTGGTTGACAATGATTTATCCAAGATAGACGCTAAGACGGCATTCGATGCGGCAAAGCAAGGAGATAAAACTGCAAAGGAAGTAGTAGACAGGTATATTAAATATGTTGCGGAAGGTTTAATTGATTTAATCAATGTATTCACTCCTGAAGTAATCGTTATTGGCGGCGGAATTTCCAAAGAAGGAGAATATTTGCTAAAACCTCTAAGAGAACATATAGCTAAAGGCGTTTATGCAAAAGACGTACCGCAGACGGAAATAAAAATAGCAATGATGGGCAATGACGCAGGTATTATAGGAGCTGCAATGCTTGGAAAGCAATGATGGATGAAATAATGTAAAATAGAATACAAACGAGAGATAGCAAAATGAGGAATATTAAATTAACAATAGAGTATGACGGTACAAATTATAACGGATGGCAAAGCCAGAAAAACGGTGCAGGTATAGAAGATGTAATAAAAGAGGCGATCAAAAGTCTTACAGGTGAAGACGTTGACCTCATTGCTTCCGGACGTACGGATGCCGGCGTTCATGCCTTAGGGCAAGTAGCTAATTTTATTACCAATTCTTCTATACCTGCTGATAAATTTTCATTTGCCTTAAACACAAAGTTGCCCGAAGATATAGTTATTGTAAAATCCGAGGAAGTTGATAAGGATTTCCATGCCAGATTCAGCGCTAAATCAAAAACATACAGATATTTAATATACAATGATATTCATCCCTCAGCATTACTTAGAAAAAGGGCATATCATGTATTTTATGAGCTTAACCTGGAAAACGTAAGAGAAGCTGCATCCTATTTTATAGGAACCCATGATTTTGCTGCCTTCATGGCAAAAGGTAGCAATGTAAAAACAACTGTAAGAACTATAACTGACATTACAATAAATAAGAAAGAAAAATTAATAGAAATTGAAGTTACAGGCAACGGTTTTCTATACAACATGGTTAGAATTATTGCAGGTACTTTAGTAGATGTAGGTATAGGAAAAATCAATGTTGCAGATATTAAAGATATAATTGAAAGCCGCAGAAGAGAAAAAGCAGGGAAAACCTTGCCGCCATGGGGATTATATCTAGTTAAGGTTGATTATGATTAGCAGAATTAAATCATTTGCAGAACAAAACCATTAGTAGAATAAAATCATTAACAGCATGAAATTTTGCGTACAATTAACATTAAAATAAAATAAAGCTTGATTTTTGTATTAATTTTTTTTGCTTATATAATCGTTTTTCAAAGTTGATTATGTGAAAGATAACAAGATGCTACCGCTATATTAAAGAGAAAATAAGAGATAAATTAAAATATTCGCAATTTATACTTGACATCTAGAGTACACCTATATTAAAATGTTATAGTGCTATGTAGATAATGAAATAACAATATTTGTGATGATTTTAGATGTATCGCGGCAATTTAGTTTAGATATATCGAAATAAAGCTGCTAAATAAAAAGAAAGGTAGTTTAAGGAGGTTAGTTATTTGATGAAAACGTATATGGCTAAGCCGGCAGAGGTAACCAGACGTTGGTATGTAGTAGATGCGGAAGGCAAGCCATTAGGAAGATTGGCTAGTGAAGTGGCGAAGATCTTAAGAGGGAAACATAAACCTCAATACACACCGCATGTTGATGTAGGAGATTATGTAATTGTTATAAACGCTGAAAAGGTCGTCCTAACCGGCAAAAAACTTGATCAGAAATACTACAGACATCATTCGGGATATCCCGGAGGATTAAAGGAAACAAAATACAGGGATTTTCTGCAGAAAAATCCGGAAAAAGCAATAGAAATAGCTGTAAAGGGCATGTTGCCAAAGAATAGTTTGGGAAGAGCAATGGCTAAAAAACTCAAAGTTTACAGGGGACCTGAACATGTCCACCAGGCTCAAAAACCCGAAGTTCTTGAACTGAATATTTAATAGAAGGGAGGCACCGGTGTTAAATGGAGAAAGTACAATATTATGGAACAGGAAGAAGAAAAAAATCCGTAGCAAGAGTAAGGTTGATACCTGGAGATGGAAAAATAATAATTAATGATAGAACTCTTGATGAATACTTCGGGCTGGAAACTTTAAAAGTCATTGTAAAGCAACCTCTGGTCATTACAGATACACTCGGAAAATTTGATGTTCTGTGCAAGGTTAGTGGGGGTGGTTTTACAGGCCAAGCCGGAGCTATAAGGCATGGTATAGCAAGAGCGTTACTTGAAGCTGACGAAGAATTCAGGCCGGTCCTGAAGAAAGCAGGATTTCTAACAAGAGATCCAAGAATGAAAGAAAGAAAGAAGTATGGCTTGAAAAAAGCAAGAAAAGCACCACAATACTCAAAGAGATGATTGCTGTATATTTACAAACAAGTCTGTTCAAACTTACAAGTTTACTTATTACAAGCAAACAACCGTCATTGGTTTGAAACCTTTGGCGGTTTTTTATGTTTAGTGAGCAAACTTATATGTAACCAACCGGACAAAAACCACCTGTTTTGCAGGTGGTTAAAATTTTATATTAATGACAAAAGATGTTATTATACAACAAAAATAGATGTTTTTCTCTGAAGGGAAAAAGTAAATCGTTCACGAATATAAAAATATTATAAATTTGCTTAGTAGGTATTTCCAGTATCTTGCTATTTTGAAATCAGGCTTGTGAAAAAAAGTCTATGGAGTTGAAATGCAAATGGATAAACAAAAGGAGAAAAAAACAACAGCGGATAAATGGATAAAGATAAAAATAAGGCTTTGTGGTCTTCCTAATAAAACCTTGATTTTCATCATAATAGTATGGATTATCATCACAATAATAACCGTCCATGCTTTCTCAACAAGTCAAGTCATTGAACTTAAAACAAATAAAAATATTATTACCCAAAGGACGGTTTTTGATTATAAAACCAAAGAATTACCAAATGGAGTTATTGGAGCTGAGGGAATTATATTTCCAAAAACACAAAGCTTTATAGATGTATATATTGAGACCACAATAACTGCTATAGAATCTGTTAATGTTAAGGGCAATTACTCAATATTGCTAAAAATAATAGCTGAGGGGTTATGGGAACGTGCTGAGACCTTGAAAGAAAAACAATACTTCAATAATGAAGGAGAAAGTATCGAGGTAATAAACCAAAAAGTTTCAATTGATTTAGAGAAGATTTTTAATGACATAGAAGTAATTTCTAATGAAATAATAGGCAGCAGGCCAACCAAATTTTTTATTAACATTATTCCGGTTATTGAAGGAGACATTACTTATGAAAGTAATAAAATAGATATTGAATCAAATATGGTTATGAAATTCGAACTTTCTCCAACCCAAGTGACTTTTAACGGGGATGAGGAATATTTAAAGCAGATTCCTATTGAAGAAATAGAAGTAATAGAAAATAAAATAAATTTATTTGGTTTGATGGTGCCTATTCGAGTTTATAGATATATATCGCTTCCTATTTTTCTGATTTTTACAAGCTTTATATTACTGATACTAATATTAAAAAGACAAATAAGAATTGAACAAATGACTGAAGTTGACGAGATAGAAAGGAAATATAAAAATAGACTGGTTCCAATACAACAACCTATAGATTATAAAAATAAAACACATATTCCTCTAGAGAGTATGGAAGCATTGGTTAGGATATCGGATGAACAAGACAGGGGAATATTTAAATATCGAAGTGATATTGAGGGAAAGATCTTTTACTATGTGATTGAAGATAATTATATATATACATATACGATTGATACCGATAATAATAGGAAAAATATTATTAATACAAGTATTATTGATACAGATATCATTGATACAAATAATAATAGCGAAAAACAAAAAGAAAAAGCGATGTGACTACTTATAGATTATTAATTTAAACCCTCCTCAAAAAATAAAATATTACACTAAAGTATACCGTGCTATTATCCTAAGGTATAATGCCATAATTATACTTCTCAAATCCGAAAAGTAGCCCAGGGGTCGATGTGCCGGTCTTAAAGATAAGACATAATGTAGTTGTCAAACAAAAAAACTAAAGAAATTGGGAGGGTTTTAAATGAAAAAAGGAAAAATTTTAGCAGTGCTTGCACTTTTACTAGTATCAGCAGTAATGGCTTCAATAGGATCGGGCGCAATTGATGTATTTATGGCAAAACGTTCATCCAGTATGGTAGTTGCTAGTGACGCAGAAGGTTTTATAGGAATCACATCTACATCACCTTATGCAAAGGTTAACAAAAACGGAACAATATCATTCGATTTTTCTACTGCAGCAGCTAAGGGATTTAATGCGCAATCTAATACAGAGATTAACAATGTATTTACTGTTACTAATCAAAGTGCAGAGACAGTTTATGTATGGCTAGAAGCAGAGGGTTGGGATTCTTGGCATAATGCAGGACTAGAATATAGAATCCAAGAGACTAATGGAGAAGTTACAAATGTAGACGATTGGTATGGAAATACTCAACCGCAAGGGAAAAATTTACTTTCTAGTACTGGTATGAACTTTGTTAATGGTGTAGGTAAAATGGCATACGTAAAACTTGAACCTGGTGAATATTTTAAAGTAAAAATTCTTGTTAATACTGTGTTAAGTAATGGGTATGGAAGAGATGGTAAGGATTGGACTCATAAAGTTATATTCAAAGCAAATAAAGAAGCTCCAAAAAGACCATAATTAACATAATTGAATGAAAATTTTTAAGCTAACAAGTGTTATAATAAAACTTTAAATAATAACTAAAAATGGAACTTTAGATAATAACTAAAGTTCCATTATATATTTGTTTTGAATCATAAACTAAGATGCTTTTCGAATGGAGTTTAGAGATGGAAATATTGAAAAAAGTATTAAAAATAATTACATATATTATTGTAATTGGCTTAATAATAAATTTTGTGTTAATCATCGTATATAAAGATAATGAATCCAGACCTATTAGTTTATGGTATGTATATTCGGAAAGCATGGAACCCACGATAATGACGAATGATGGGTTTATATTGATTTCCTCAAAAAACTATGAAATAGGGGATATCATTACATTTAAACCTAAAGTTTTGGAACAGCCCTATGTAACTCACAGAATAATCGGTTTAACAATGGATGGGAAATATATAACAAAGGGTGACAACAATATAATGACAGATCAGCAAGGAGGCGAACCTCCTTTGCAACAAGATCAAGTGATAGGAAAAGCATTGTGTATATTAGATAAACCTATAATCTTACCTAAGTTAGGTTTGCTATTCCAAAAATTGCAGAATGTTATATCAAAATTAAATATATTTACCATAATATCTATAATAATACTTATATATACTTTAGGGTATGTACTGGATATGATATTTAATAAGGAGACTATTAGAAAAAATAAAAAGAAAAAAATTCGCTTGCTTGATATTGCACCTTTCTTTGATCCTGTGTTCTTTGTCATATGTATGATGATTATAATTAATACTCTATTTATTGGACAAACCATCAAGAGTTGGAAAACAGAAGATATATCATACATAGTAGTAAGTACGAAAGGTCTGCCTAATCCGGTATCAGGAGAAAAGTTTGAAAGAACTAATAGTTTGGAGAATTCAACGATTATTCCGTACTATACGATTTTAGAGCCATTAGATAGCAATATGACTATAAATCCAAGGATTTTGTCAATGCCTCCTAAAGAAAAAGTTGATTACGTTGTATCCATTATTGCACCTGAAAAAACAGGGTACTATGTGCAGAAAATTGGCATAAAAATATATCCCAAGCTAATTTCTCAAAAATTATTAGAGCAACTTTATTCAATAAATACGCTTATACCGTTGATAATCGTCTTTTCTCCCGGCATAATTCTTATTATAGCTTTGTATTTCATATGGATAAGAAAGTGGGAAATCAATAGAAAAATAATCATGGATTGGTTAATCCCTCTTCGTATTATGTTAAGGAAACTTGTTTAAAAATAGGGAAATAAGATGATAGAAAATTTAAGATTAGTTACAGCTATTTACAAAATATTCATGAAAGATATTGTATTATACTCTATAGCAAATAGATTCGAGGAACGATGCATATATACTATACATAATATGCGAAATATTTACCACTTTAGCACCTGAGATATTATGTTGAGTTAAGCGGTACAACAAACCAATGAGATAAAATTCTTATTGGTTTTATTATTAGAAAGTATTTCAATAAGTATAGTTTTATTTAATTATGTCTATATATTGATGGGTACATATCAGCAGAATTTGACGATGGAAGTGTAAATATGACATTCCAATTTGAAATAGATGTGGAGTTGCCAAATCCGGAGACAGTCGGAATTGAAGTTTTGCATGATAGAACACAAGTCGAGCAGGAAGAAGTTTTTATTAAAGATGATACTAAAGATGATACTAAAGATGATACTAAAGATGGTTATATTATAGACGGTGTTATTGAAATAGACGGTATTACTGAAGAAGATGTTAGTAAAGAAGATGCTAATAAAGAAGATATTGTGGAAGATGGTTTTATCGAAGAAAATGTTAAAAAAGAAGATGCTATTGAAGAAAGTGAAGAGGGTGTTAACGAAGAAGTTGTTACAGAAGAAAGTGTTACCCAAGAAAGTGTTACTGAAGAAGGTTTTTCGGACTCTAACAAATCAATGACAAATACAGATTCAGACGGATCAATACCAAATGAATCGATAATTGATTTAGAAGTAGATAAACAAGTATAGCCAAAGGCGACTACAAGGTCAATGAATATCGAATTTGATAAAAAAATATCAAAAATGATGCAAATAATTATTTAATCGACAACAGATATTTACAAATTACATAAATTAAAGATGGTAAAATGATTGTTGGACAACTTTATATTAAGATATTAATGACAATCATATATAAATACAACTTTTGGGAACGAGGAAGCATGTACCGTAAGCTGGGCACCTGGTACATGTGGAGTTAGTGGTGCAACCGACCAATGAGATTAACTATCTTATTGGTCATTTATTATTTATATCCTAAAATTTTCATATATTATAACAGCCGGGAAGGGATTATATGCTAGAGTTATTTATTAATAAAATAGCCAGCAATAATTCAAGAGAAGTAAAGATTATATGCTTATATAGGTATCTTTCATGGTTTTTCACTTCTATGTTTTACTTATTTAACAGCAAAGCCCAATATCCTATTTTTAAAATAGGAGTAATAATTATCCTATTTATAACATCTAAAATAGTGACAAATTTATATGCCAAGTATTCGACTAATACAAAGGCAATCAAAAGCTTGGTTTTAACTGAAACCGTCGGAATTTCATTGCTTTTAATACCTACAGGTGGGTTGGACAGTCCTTTTATCTGGTATGCAATGAATCCTGTGTTAATTTCCGCAAGTTTTTTAACGGAATTGTTTTGCTGGTTTAATCTTGCTTTTTATCTGGCAGTCTCAACAAGCATTTCATATTTTATTTTTAATACCGAGAATAATACAGCTACCGAAATCTTATCCGCAAATTCCCATCTAATCCTCATATTCATTTTGATAACTTTAGGATTACAATTAGTATTAAAACTTGCACACGAATTAAATAATGAGAGAAATCATCTGAAGGAAATAAATTATCAATTAACAGAGGCAAATGAAAAAATTAAAGAATCCATGGAACATATTATGTCGCTCTACCAGGCAGTTGAAATGTTTTCAGCGCAAGATAGTAAGGAAAAACTAATGAATACTGTTATTTATTATGCAAAGGAATTAACAAAATCAAAATCTTCATTTTTTAAACAAGTAAACTTAGATAATTCCAACAAAATCATTACATACGGGGATATTTCTCCGGATATGGATTCGTTAATAGAAAAAGAGTTAAGCAGTGCCCTTAAAATGAATGAAATGGATGAAATAGATAAGAATATAACATATATAAGGATTCAGAATAGGATATTTGCCATAAGCATTGTAAAATCAGCATCAAGACTATTCGGAATTCTGGGTATTGAAGTGGAAGAATTTCAAAAAAATGATTATTTATATAAAAAACTGTTAAGTTTTTTGACAGAATTAAGTGCTGTAATTCTTGAAAGATTATATTTAGAAGAAATTACCCAAAAATTGGTCGTAGCAGAGGAACAGAATCGCATAGCAAATGAAATGCATGATAGCGTTTGCCAAAGGCTTTTCAGTATTTCATATGCAATACACACTCTGGTGGCAAAGTATTCAAAGCTGTCCGATATGGAACTGCGCGATCAATTGATAAGGATCATGGAAAATTCAAATATGGCCATGAAGGAGCTGCGATCTACTATATATAAACTGAGTTCAAAAAAACAAGGAAGAAGGATTTTTGTATCGGATATTAAAGATTACTTGGATAGCGTTGCAAGACTAAACAATGTTGATGTCAGTTTTAAATGTTCCGGAGATGAAGATTTATTAACGGGAGCAATGAAGAAAGCAATATATAGAATTATAGCAGAATCAACAGGTAATTCTATAAGGCATGGCAAATGCAGTGAAGTTCATGTTGAACTTAATATAAAAAATACCTGTACGGAACTAATTATAAAAGATAACGGAAAAGGCTTTATTATCGAAGACACAATCAACAAAAGAAACGGCCTTGGGATTAGTAACATAAAAAGACTGGTAAATTCCTTTAACGGCAGTATCAGTATTGACAGCGTGTTAGGAGAGGGAACATGCATTAAGATAAATATTCCAGGCGGAAATTTAGCTACCTTAGATGAAGGAGGTTTGGTTGTATGAGAATTGGCATCATTGATGATCATCCTCTTGTAAGGGAAGGGCTTATCTCGGTACTTTCATTACATGAAGATTTTAAAATTGTGGGTGAAGCGACAAATTGTCAGGAAGGCATAGCTATGATATTGGAGAAGGAGCCGGAGATTGTGCTCATAGATATAAAACTTGGAAATGAAAGCGGCCTTGATATTATAAGAGAAGTAAAGAACAAAATAAAAACTAAATTTGTAATACTTACTTCATCGGCTGAACAGAATGATTTCCTGCAGGCAGAGATTTTAGGCGTTGATGGATATATTTTAAAAGAAGCCCTTTCCGAAGAACTTGTATACGGATTAAGATTGATTTATAAAGGGAGGAAGTATTATGATCCAGGCCTCTTGAGATTACAAATGAGAAAGGATGATGATCCTCTGGAGTTGCTGACACAAAGGGAGAAAGAAGTTTTATTGGCTTTAGGAGAGGGGTTAAGTAACAAAGAAATTTCTAAAAAACTTTATGTAACTGAACACACTGTAAAAAAACATGTAAGTCAAATCCTAGCAAAATTAAATCTTACTAACAGAACCGATGCCATTATTTTCGTTTATAACAAAGGGTTAATAAGTTGACAAATCCCTGAAAATCAGCGAAGTATGGCTTCTATAAATGTTTCTTATTTATTTACACTAAAGTTTGTTCAAACTTGTAAAGTTTACCTAAAACATATCTTGCATCAATCAAATGATTGATGTCTTTTATTCTAAATATGGAAGATATTATGAAAAATTACGGAATTTCTGAAGAAGAGCTGACACAAGCCATGGAAAGTGTGGAAATTGAGTAATGTGGACTATAAAGTTTTCACCTGAAGCAGAAGAAGCCATTTCAAAATTAGATCATTCTTTGGTGGTACAAGTTTTAGCAGAAATTAAGAAGGTCAGCTCTAATCCTTTGCCACATCCAAACGGATATGGAAAACCTCTTGGTAACAAAGCAGGAAATAATTTAACAGGCTTTTTTAAAATCAAATATGGAAGGATAGACATACATGTGGTATATTCATTAGTTTTAAATAAACAAATTATGAATATATTAATTGTTTCAAATGGAAATGATGATGAATGCTATAAGCTTGCAGGAACTCTTTATAAAAAATATGGAAGTTCTGTATTTGATGATATATTTTAACCGGAAACAAGGATTTGTAGATTTCACCAACCGGCATAGGTAGTTTATCTATGGCGGCTTTTACTTTTATTGCTAATTTATGAAATGAGAATACTATTTAAAAAGACATTTATTAACAATCCAGGTTTAGAAAAAATAACCGGTTGTATGTAATAAAGAGTAATGATAAGCTAAAGTTTAAGTGAAATTACAAATTTTAGCTCAGGCTGCCTTCCCCTTGATTCTCTTTTATAATGAATATAAAATAAATATAAAATTAAGTTGTAAATTTAAAAGGAAGGAAGAAAAATAAATGTTGATGGTAAAAAACGGAAAAATAATAACAATGACAGATACTGATTATGAGAACGGTTATATAATTGTAAGTGACGGCAAGATAGTAGAAGTTGGCGAAGGTGATAATTATTTAAATAATGAACAGTATGCCATGAACAAGAATTGCACAATAATAGATGCTAAAGGAAATTATGTTTTACCCGGCTACATAGACGCCCATTGCCATATAGGGATGTGGGAGGATTCCATCGGCTTTGAAGGGGCAGACGGGAATGAAGCTACTGATCCTGTAACACCTCATCTAAGAGCTATAGACGGTGTGTATCCTTATGACAGGTATTTTACCGAGGCAAGAGAGAACGGTGTTACAACGGTTGTAACAGGACCAGGAAGTGCAAACGTAATAGGAGGCCAGTTTGCTGCCCTTAAGACGTACGGGAAAAGAGTAGAAGACATGATTGTTAAGGAGCCGGTTGCCGTAAAGGTAGCTTTCGGTGAGAATCCAAAATCGGTTTACGGAAAAGATAAAAAAGCGCCCTCTACTAGGATGGCTACTGCAGCAATCCTTCGGGAAAATCTGATAAAAGCCCAGGAATATAAAAAGTTGAAAGAAGAAAGCGAAAAAGACAAGTCAGCAAAAGAAAAGTTCAAGTATGACATGAAGATGGAAGCTCTTGTAAAAGTTTTAAATGGGGAAATCCCGATAAAAGCACATGCACATAGGGCTGATGACATACTTACGGCTATAAGGATTGCAAAAGAGTTCAATATAAAAATTACGATAGAGCATTGTACCGAGGGACACTTGATAAAAGATATTCTTGCTGAAGAAGGCGTTGCTGTTATAAACGGTCCTTTCCTTTCAGATAGGTCTAAACCGGAGCTTAAAAACTTAAGCCCCAAAACTCCTGGTATATTGTCAAAAGCAGGGGTTAAAGTAGCGATAATGACGGATCATCCTGTCACGCCCATAGGACTTTTATGGTTATGTGCAGCCGTTGCCGCAAGAGAAGGTATGGATGAAAAAGAAGCATTGAAAGCCATAACTATAAACGCAGCGGAAATTGCAGGCATATCCCATAGGGTGGGAAGCCTCGAAAAAGGTAAAGATGCTGATATTGTAATATTTAACGGACATCCTTTTGATATTAGAACAAAAGTATTATATACAATAATAAACGGAGAGGTAGTATACTTTGATAAAGCTGTTGACAACATCAGATAAGGAAACGGAAGAAATTGGATTGTACTTGGGTAAGGTATTAAAAAAAGGGAATGTTGTATGTTTAAGCGGAAGTCTAGGTGCAGGTAAAACGGTGTTCATTAAAGGAATTGCATCGGCGCATAACGTGCATGATCCTGTAACCAGCCCGACTTTTACCCTAATAAATGAATATGAGGGTGATGTACCCATATACCATTTTGATGTGTATAGAATTTCTCATGTAGATGAAATGTATGACATCGGATTTGATGAATACATTTACGGAGAAGGGATAGTGCTCATTGAATGGGCTGACCTGATAAAAGAAATTCTGCCTCATAATGTAATATGGGTATTTATTGACAGATTTAACTCTTATGATGAAAAAACGGTAAATAACAGGTTAATTAGCATTGATTTTAGGGAAGATAGTTTTATTGAAGAAAAATTTTTTGAAATGCTCAAGAGCAAAGGAAAGCAGGTGTTAGATAATTGAGAGTATTAGCGGTGGATACATCTACCGTTGCAGCTTCAGTAGCTGTAATGGAGGATGATGAACTATTAGGTGAATACTTTATAAACAATAAGATGACCCATTGTGAAAAATTGGCACCAATGATAGATGGGGTATTGAAAAATTTAAACATGAAACCCGCAGATATTGATATTTTTGCAGCCATAACGGGGCCCGGTTCTTTTACCGGATTAAGAATCGGAGTAACGACTATAAAAACCATAGCTTATGCACTGAAAAAGCCTGTTATCGGAATTACTACGCTGGATGCACTGGCTTTTAACATTCCAATATGCAGTGATATTATATGTCCAATAATTGATGCAAGAAACAACCAAGTGTATACGGCCTTGTATCGGTGGAAAGACAATAGACAGGAAAAAATGACGGATTATATGGGTATTCATGTGAATGAATTAATCGAAAAAATCAAGGAAAGCATTAAGGACGGTAACAAAAAAGTTTTTATATTAGGTGACGGAGTAAGAGCACATAAAGATTGGTTTTTAAGGGAACTTAAAGATGCGTGTTTGTTTCCCCCGGGAAATCTTATGTTGCAGAAAGCTTCTACTGCTGCAGCAATGGTGTTTTATGAATTAAAACAAAAAGGTGAGTTAAATGAAGCGGACATAAGCAAGCTTAGACAATTGGATGAAATTAACAAACTAGTACCTTTTTACCTTAGAAAATCTCAAGCAGAAAGGTTATACGGCAATGGAAAATAATTGTTCATCAATGGGAAATGCTAATAATGTTGTAATAAAGGAAACGACATTAGAACATATTGACGATATTTTGATCATAGAGAAGCTCAGTTTCACAACGCCTTGGTCTAGAAATGCTTTTATTCATGAAATAAAAGATAACAAATTTGCTATATATATATCCGCCTTGGTAAATAATAAAGTTGTCGGATATGCCGGGATGTGGCAGATTTTTGACGAAGGGCACATAACTAATATTGCAGTTCACCCAGAATTCAGAAAAAACGGCATAGGTTCCAAATTACTGGAGAAACTCATCGAAATTTCCCGGGAAAAGGGAATAAAAAAAATTACCTTGGAGGTAAGAAAGAGTAACACAGCAGCTAAAAATTTGTACTATAAATACGGTTTTAAAGATGCCGGGATCCGGAAATATTATTATACGGATAACGGGGAAGATGCGATAATTATGTGGAAGTATGATTTAGATTGATAATAAGTACGTTTGCTCAATAAAAGAGGGAAATCTATTTCCCGAAAGAACTTTTCATTTGAACAAGATGTGTCTTCATGCAAACATACTTTTGTTTGTAATTTTTTAGCAGTTTTTCCTTTGTGTAAAATAAATTAATACAAAATCCGTAAAAAATTGATTTTATTTTATTCCCTCCGCAGGCACAATTTAGCCAGAATATTTGATTTTTTGATTATCCATACTAATTAAATAGCTTCATATATGATGAATAAAATTTTCTTTTATTTACACCGGGAGGTATAGTATGGATAATAGGTCAAGAAATTACAAATTGTTGCCTTGGAGGCCAACATTTTTATTTATAAAAGGACATGTTTTAATAAGTAAATACATTGCAGTATTTTGCACTTTATTGATATATTTTTTTACAGTATGCAGCTTGATATATATAATGGCCGGGTGCAGCCTTAGAATAAATCAAAAAGCGGACAGCCAAAATGAAAAAATTAAGCAGGAATTTGAGGTTGAGCAACAACAGCAAAATATGGATAAAGCTCTTCAGGAAGAAAATGAAAAAGCAAAAAAGGAAGACAAAAACAAGGTTAAGGATAATGTGATTTTGGAAGGAACCGATGTAGGAGGATTAAGCAAGGAAGAAGTGCTGAAGATAATAAAGAAAAAGGCTGCAAAAGTTGAAAGAGAACCAGTAAATGCCCGATATGTCCCTGAAACCTGGGATGTGATACCGGGGAAGATGGGTGTCAAGGTAAATATAGAGAAAACGCTGAAGAATGTGATGGATGCTGAAGAAGGTAAGAAAGTTAAATTGGTAACTGAAGAAATAAAACCGAAGGTAACAAGTGATTCTTTTAAAGACAGGGTAGTGACCGTATCCAGTTTTTCCACCCCGCTTGTTGACAAAACTCCCAATAGAATTCATAATATTGAATTAGCAATTAGTAAAATAAGAAACAAGATCATATATCCGGGAGAAGAATTTTCTTTCAATGAATCGGTAGGTAACAGAACCGCAGCAGAAGGGTACAAAAATGCAATTATTATCAGGAAGACAAAGGACGGTCCCAAAAAAGAAGAGGGGATTGGCGGAGGAGTATGTCAGCTTTCCACCACCATTTATAAAGCTGCTGAAGCCGGAGGATTCACTATTACTGAAAGGCATGATCATTCCGATGAAATAACATATGCTGAACAAGGTGAGGATGCGGCTGTTTCTTTTGGGTATTTGGATTTTAAATTTGTTAATAACAAGAGCTTTCCTATTATGCTTAAATTCTACATGGATGAAAATCAGCTTACCGTAACTATTGTAGGAAATAAAATGATTCAAAGGTAAAAAAAGAAAAATGAAGAAACAATAAGGAATTTTTCTATTTAAATGTACCCTTTGAAAGCGGATATTTGGTATAATATAATTAATTGATATTATAGATTGGAAATAATAAAATTTTATATAAAAATGCCATTTATTTTTATATAAAAATATAGTTAAATTTTATATAAAAATATAGTTAATATATAGTTAATTTATGGCTTTCAAAATACGGATGAAAATTATAAAATGTTAAAAAATACTATGCTTATATAAATATTCATACTAATACAAATAATGCTTAATAATGCTTATATATAAATAAAAACAAATAATATGGTATAAATATATGGTTCATGAATTGGGAGGTAACATTAATGCTTACGAAAAAAGTTGTAATAAACAATAAATATGGGCTGCAATCAAAAACGGCTGCTGTTTTTATCCATAAAGCATCAAATTACAAATCCAGCATTTGGGTGGAAAAAGGGGAAAGAAAAGCTAATGCTAAAAGCCTTTTGGGTCTTTTGTCACTTGGGATAAAAGAAGGAGATACAATAGTGCTCACGGCAGAAGGCGAAGATGCGGAAGAAGCAGCAAATGAACTTGAAAAATACTTGGTTTCGGAAATTGAGGAGGAATGATAAAATTAATCCACCATTAAATAAGAACATCGGCACGGAAAAGAATCCTGTAACAGAAGAATTCGTAATATCAGAAGAACTAAAAAAAATGCCCGAGCAACCGGGCGTTTATATTATGAGAAACCAACAAAATGAGGTAATTTATGTAGGAAAGGCTGTGAACCTTAAAAACCGGGTAAAGCAATACTTCCAGTCTCATTCAGGGCACAGCCGTAAAGTTAAAGCTATGGTTTCTCAAATCAAGACCTTTGAATATATTATTACAGGCACTGAAAAAGAAGCACTTATCCTTGAATGTAATCTAATAAAAAGATATAAGCCTAAATATAACATTTTATTTAGAGATGACAAAACATATCCGTATATCAAAGTTACGACTAACGAAGAATATCCCCGTATTTTTATGACAAGAAAGGTAGAAAAGGACGGGGCAAGATATTTCGGTCCATATACAAGCAGCAACGAAGTCAGGGAAACCATAAATTTTTTAACCAAGACGTTTTTAATAAGAACTTGCAAAAAGAAAATCGGAAGTAAAAAAGAAAGACCTTGCCTGAATTACTATATAAATAAATGCATGGCACCTTGCTACGGAGGAATAACAAGCGAGCAATACAGGGAAGCAGTGAAAGAGGTTTGTGACTTTTTATCAGGAAAAGAAAAGGAATTATTGGAAAAATTGGAAAACGAAATGCTTGCTGCTTCTCAAGATATGAATTTTGAAAAAGCTGCTGAATTAAGAGATAAAATCAACAGCATTAAAAACATGTTCCAAGAACAAAAAGTCGTATCCACTACGGATACAGACGATGAAGATGTTATAGCATATGCGATTAAGAATGGAACTGCCTGTGTGCAAATATTTTTTATCAGGGAAGGAAAACTAATAGGCAGAAAATATTTCATAATAGACAACATGGAAGAGAAAGCAGATGATGAAAGAGAGATGATTGTATCATTTGTGCAGCAGTTTTACGATTCTGCTGAGAATATTCCAAAAAATATTCTCCTTCCCATAGAGATCGGTGAAGAGGAAAATTCCATAGAAGAGTGGCTGGAAGAGAAAAAAGGTTCTAAGGTTTATATTAAATTACCTAAAAAGGGCGAAAAATTTAAACTGGTAAAAATGGTCGCTCAAAATGCAGAAACTTATTTGGATAATTACTTAAAAACAGGGGCAGTTAAGAAACAACAAAATATAAATGCTATTGAGCAACTGATGGAATTTATTGGTTTGAAAAAATATCCTCGGAGAATAGAAGCATATGATATATCCAACACCGGAGGAACTGATATTACAGGTGCCATGGTAGTATTCATAGACGGCGAGCCTGCATCTTCCCAATACAGGAGATTCAGGATCAAATCTTTGAGTCAGCCTGACGATTATGCAGCAATGCAGGAAATGTTGTTCAGGCGATTTAGAAATGTCTATGCTACAGGTGTTACACGTAAAGTCCAGGATACGGATGATACTGACAATAAAGCTTTAGATATCACCCAGGAGAGAACTTTGAACAAAAGCTTAGACGATGCTCCTGAATACCCGGACCTCATACTTATTGACGGCGGTTTGGGACATGTAAATGCAGCAATGGAAGTAATACGGCATTATAACCTTGGCATACCCTTATTTGGAATGGTTAAGGACGACAAGCATAAGACAAGAGGTTTGGTGTCATTAGACAAAGAATTTGACCTGCAGAATAATAAGGTAGTTTTGAGCTTTATAACAAAAATCCAGGATGAAGCTCACAGATTTGCTTTGGAATATAATAAAAAGCTTAGGAGTAAAAGGTACTCAAAATCGGTTTTAGACGAAATTGAAGGAGTAGGAAATGTTAGAAAGAGGGAATTAATTAAGCATTTCAAATCCGTAGATAAAATAAAATCCGCAAGCATAGAGGAGCTGATGCAGGTTAAAGGTATAACCAGGACTGTTGCGGAAAATATATATGAATTTTTTAATAAAAGATAGTATAAAGGTAATAATAGGTAATAATAGGTAATAAAATTAATAGAAGGGAATATAAGGCAATAAAAGGTAATAAAAGGAAATTAAGGAGAATGAAAGGCAAGAAAGCAGAATAAAATGTAATAAAGGTGAAAATAATTTATGGCAATATTTGCAATTTCAGATCTACACCTGGCTTTAGGGATAGATAAACCGATGGATATATTTGGAGATAAATGGATAAACTATATGGAGAAGATAAAAATTTCATGGAATGAAACAGTGAAACCTGAAGATAATGTAATTATCCCGGGAGATATTTCCTGGGCTACATACCTTGAAGATGCATATAAGGATTTTGAATATATAGAGAATCTGCCTGGAAGTAAAATTATTTTAAAGGGCAACCATGATTATTGGTGGGCTACTACGAGGAAATTAAATAACTATTTGGCTGAAAACGGCTTTAAAACAATGAAATTTTTACATAACAACTGTTATGTAATAGAAAATTTTGCAATATGCGGAACCCGAGGATGGAAATGCCCCGGGGAAGAAGATTTTAGCGAAGAAGATGAGAAAATATACCTAAGAGAAATACAAAGACTTAATATTTCCCTCGAAAGCTACGCAAAAATTGCTTCAGATGTGGGTGAAAAAGACATTATAGTGGCTCTTCATTTCATGCCCTTTAATTCAAAAAGGGAATCTTCAGGATTTATAGATGTAATGAAAAAATATAATGTTAAACTTTGTATCTATGGGCACTTGCACGGGAATGGAGCCAAAAATGCAGTTGAGGGTGAGTATGAAGGTATGGAATTCAGGCTTGTAGCTGCAGATTACCTGGATTTTAAGCCTTTAAGAATATATTAGTGTATGGATATATTAATGTAAAGGTAAGGATATATAAAAATATTTTTTGGTTGCATTGAATGGACAATATGGTATAATATAAAGGTTAAAAAATCCTTGTATAATTTAAAATAAAGGTACTTATTTAGATAGAAGGATACTTATTAAGAAAATTATTTAAATAAATGAGAAGACGAAGTTTATCCAAAAATATTAGACAGAGAATCACGGACAGACAAGGTATAAAAGGTAAACAAAAGAATTTAATATATAACAAAAGTGAAGAAGAACAATGAATAACAGGAGGATAAAAAGAACATGAAGGTTAGTGTGGAGAAAAAAGAAAAAAACACAGTTAAATTGCAATTTGAAGTAGATGCCTCAAAATTTGAAGAAGGTATGGAAAAAGCGTACAGAAAGAATGCTAAAAAGTTTAACGTACCTGGATTCAGAAAGGGAAAAGCACCTCGCAAAATAGTGGAAAGGTATTATGGAGAAGAGGTCTTATATGAAGATGCTTTTACTTATGTTTACGATGAAGTATACGAAAAGGCTATTAAAGAAAACAATATACAACCTGTGGACAGGCCGAGCATTGATATAGTTCAGATTGGCAGCGGGAAAGACCTTATTTTCACGGCTGAGGTGACAGTAAAACCTGAAGTGGAATTGGGACAATACAAAGGTATAGAAGTAGAGAAAAAAGAAGTTGTTATTACTGATGAAGATGTGGAAAATGAGCTAAAAGAAATTGCAGAAAGAAATTCCAGATTTGTAACGGTTGAAGACAGACCGGTTCAAGAAGGGGATATGGTTATAATTAACTTCAAAGGCTACATTGACGGGGAACCTTTTGAAGGCGGAGAAGGCAACAACTATCCATTGGTTATAGGTTCGGGACAATTTATTAAAGGATTTGAGGAGCAACTAATAGGTGTTGAGAAAAACAAAGAAGTGGATGTAAACGTGACCTTCCCCGATGACTACGGTAATAAAGAAGTAGCAGGTAAATCTGCAGTATTTAAGGTAACGGTAAATGAAATAAAGAAAAAAGAGCTTCCGGTCATTGATGATGAATTTGCACAAGATGTAAGTGAATTCGATACCTTGGAAGAATACAAAGCTGATTTGAGGAAAAAGCTTATTGAAAGAGAAGAGCACAGAAATAGGCATGAACTTGAGGATAAGTTAATTGAGACTGTTGTTGAAAATGCAAAAATTGACATCCCTGAGGTAATGATTGACACAAGAATTAACGAGATACTTTATGAATTTGATTTAAGCCTTAGGTATAGAGGTATGGATCTTGAAAAATATTTGAAAGCTATAAATCAAAGCTTGGATGAATTTAAGAAACAATTTACGGAAAGAGCTGAAAGAGAAGTAAGAACTCAACTGGTTTTTGAAAAAATAATGGAAGTAGAAGGAATAGACGCAGAAGAAAGCGAAATTGAGGAAGAAATAAAGAAATATGCGGAAAACGCTAAAAAAGACGTGGAAGAATTTAGGAAACAATTGAAAGAAGAAAATATAGAATATATTAAGAACAGCATACGTGTCAGAAAGGTAATTGATTTATTAGTTAAAGAAGCTGTGATGAAATAAGTTTATTTCACAAAAATAAGGGTAAGAATAAACAAATACTAAAAAGGAGGTATCATTAATATGAGCCTTGTGCCATATGTTATTGAACAAACAAGCCGTGGTGAGCGAGCTTATGATATTTTTTCAAGGCTTCTTAAGGACAGAATTATCGTATTAAGCGATGAGATAAATGATGTGACTGCTAGCCTAGTGGTAGCTCAGATGCTTTTCCTTGAGGCAGAAGACCCGGACAAAGACATCCAGCTTTATATTAACAGTCCAGGCGGCTCAGTTACTGCAGGTTTTGCCATATATGATACAATGAAATATGTTAAACCTGATGTACAGACAATCTGTGTAGGTATGGCAGCCAGCATGGGAGCATTCCTGCTTGCGGCAGGTACAAAAGGCAAAAGATTTGCCTTACCTAACAGTGAAATTATGATTCATCAGCCTTTAGGAGGAGTAAGAGGTCAAGCCACTGACATAAAAATTCATGCTGACTGGCTGATGAGAACAAAGAGTAAAATAAACAGATTGCTTAGCGAAATGACGGGTCAACCTTTGGAAAAAATAGAGAGAGATGTAGAAAGAGACTTCTTTATGACAGCAGAGGAAGCAAAGAATTATGGAATTGTAGACCATGTAATGGAAAGAAGAAGAACTTAATGGGGTGGAGTAATGGCAAGGTATGATGAAAAGAAACAATTAAAATGCTCTTTTTGCGGCAAGTCTCAGGATCAGGTCAGGAGACTTGTAGCAGGGCCGGGTGTTTATATCTGTGATGAATGTATTGAATTGTGCTCTGAAATAATAGAAGAAGAGTTTGAAGAAGTAAGTCTGGATGAGGAATACGATAGAGTGCCAAAGCCGAATGAAATAAAAGATTTCTTGGACCAATACGTGATTGGACAGGAAAAGGCTAAGAAAATTCTTTCAGTTGCGGTATATAACCATTATAAGCGCATTTATTCCGATGTCAAACCCGGCGACGTAGAATTGCAAAAGAGTAACATCCTTATGCTTGGACCTACAGGTTCAGGAAAAACCCTGCTTGCGCAAACTCTTGCGAGAATGCTGAATGTACCGTTTGCAATTGCCGATGCAACGTCCTTGACAGAAGCAGGGTATGTAGGTGAAGATGTTGAAAATATACTGCTTAAACTTATCCAAGCGGCTGATTATGATATTGAGAGAGCAGAAAGAGGAATAATTTACATTGATGAGGTAGATAAAATTGCAAGAAAGTCCGATAACCCTTCAATAACGAGAGATGTAAGCGGTGAAGGTGTTCAACAGGCTTTGCTTAAAATACTTGAAGGGACTGTGGCAAACGTACCGCCACAAGGAGGAAGAAAGCATCCCCACCAGGAATTCTTGCAAATAGATACGACTAATATATTGTTTATTTGCGGTGGCGCTTTTGAAGGAATCGACAAGATAATCCAGGATAGAATTGGAAAGAAAACAATTGGCTTCGGGGCAAAAATTGAAAGCGCAAAAGAAAAGAAAATCGGCGAGATCCTGGATCATATAGCACCTCAGGATTTGTTAAAGTTCGGTTTAATACCTGAGCTTGTAGGCAGACTTCCAATTATTGTTACATTAGACGCCTTAGATAAACAAGCTCTTATAAGAATACTGACAGAGCCTAAGAATGCTTTGATAAAACAATATAAAAAATTACTGGAGATGGATGATACAGTGCTTGAATTTACTGATGAAGCAATAGAATGCATAGCTGATAAGGCTCTGGAAAGAAACACCGGAGCAAGAGGTCTGAGAGCAATTATTGAAGAAATCATGCTGGATGTGATGTACGAAGTTCCTTCAATGCCTAACGTTGAAAAATGCGTTGTCACAAAGGATACAGTTTTGAACAAAACAAAACCTGAGTTAATAATAAATGAAAACAAAAAATCCCTCAGAAAGCCAGGCACTAAAAAAGCCAAATTAAAAAGAGGAGAAATTGTAGGCTGACAGGGACAAGAAAGATATGGAGGTTAACGGGAACAGGAAAGATAGATAGGGCAAGGACGATAGATATGTAGACTCAAGCTTGAGATATGAAGGCTCAAGCTTGAGTTTTTTTGTTTTTAGGTATTTTTTGGTAATAAAATTTTAAATTTTTAGCAAAATAAGCATATGAAAAAAGGATAAATTTTTCTAATTAGTTAATACTATCAATATGGTTAAGTTCATTAATTTGGAAACGGATATTTTAACTTGGCAGTGTAAATTTAATTTGGAAGCGGAAATTGGAGTTTGAAGCGAAACTTATGATTTGAAGACGGAAGTTTTGATTGAATGGATATGTTAAGTCAACGGATATTAAAGATAAAGAATTGCAAAGTATTACATTGAAGGAAAACAGCAAGTACTTTGGAGGGAATCATATGCTTATGAATACGTTTTTCATAATTCAATTCGTGTTTTCGGTAATAATCGGGATATATTTTTTAAATCTTTTAAAAACCCAGAAGACCAGCAAATCAGCTATTGACAAGGAATCTAAAAAAGAGTTGGAAAAGCTGAGACAACTGAGAGAAATCAGGTTGACAGAACCTTTAGCCGAAAAGACGAGACCGGCTACACTAGAAGAAATAGTCGGGCAGGAACAGGGGCTTAAAGCATTAAGAGCCGCTTTGTGCGGACCTAATCCTCAGCATGTCCTTATATATGGACCTCCAGGAGTAGGAAAGACTGCTGCAGCAAGAGTGATACTAGAAGAAGCAAAACAAACACCAATTTCTCCATTCAAATCAAATGCCAAATTTGTAGAAATTGATGCCACTACTTTAAGATTCGATGAAAGAGGCATTGCAGACCCACTTATCGGTTCTGTCCATGACCCTATTTATCAAGGAGCAGGTGCATATGGAGTTGCAGGAATACCTCAGCCTAAGCCCGGAGCGGTAACGAAAGCGCATGGAGGTATTCTTTTTATTGATGAAATCGGAGAACTTCATCCCATTCAAATGAATAAATTGCTAAAGGTTCTGGAGGATAGAAAGGTATTTCTGGAAAGCTCATATTATAACTCAGAGGACACTAATATCCCTTCACATATACACGACATATTCCAAAAAGGATTACCTGCAGATTTCAGGTTAGTAGGTGCAACTACAAGAAGTCCGGAAGAAATTCCGCCTGCACTTCGTTCCAGGTGTGTTGAAATATTTTTCAGACCATTATACCCGGAGGAAATTGAGAAAATAGCAAAAAATGCAGCAACAAAAGGCGGGTTTAGAATAGAGCCGGATGCCGTCCAGTTAGTTGCAAAATATGCACAGAACGGAAGAGATGCTGTCAATATCATACAAATGGCAGGCGGAATAGCACTAATAGAAAAAAGAAATACCATTTTGATAAAAGATATTGAATGGGTAGTGGAGTTCGGTCGGTATAACCCTAGGATAGACAAAAAAGTTTGTGCTGCAGGACAAGTAGGTTGTATTAACGGACTTGCTGTTTATGGTAATTCCATGGGCATGGTTATTGATATTGAAGTTTCAGCAATTAAAGCAGTAAACGGTAAAGGTTCCATAAAAGTAACCGGTATTGTTGAGGAAGAAGAAATGGAAGGAAGAGGACATAAAGTAAAAATGTCAAGTTCTGCTAAATCTTCTGTAGAGAATACCCTTACTGTTTTGAGAAGGTTCATGGATATTGATTGGAGAGAATACGATATTCACCTGAATTTTCCGGGAGGAATACCAATAGACGGACCCTCAGCAGGAGTTGCAATAGCAGTAGCTTTATATTCCGCAATTAAGAACATACCAATAAAGGGAGATATAGCAATGACAGGAGAACTGTCAATAAGAGGTAAAGTAAAACCTGTGGGCGGTGTAACGGCAAAAATAGAAGCTGCAAAACTTGCAGGTGTAAAGAAAGTACTTATACCTAAAGATAACTGGCAGGAATCATACAGAAATATGGGACTGGATGTCATCCCTGTAGAAGACTTTTCGGAAATATTGGATATAGTATTCAACGAAGAAAGCAAAGAAATTGATGAAAAAGTAACTGCTAAAATAGTGATACAAACTCCTCCGAATATTATTACCGTACCTGGGGCATGAAGAGTGAAACTTAAGGTCTTGGTGCATAAAAGAAAAAAAGCATGTTTTAGTTTATTTTGGTAGCTCTGTGTGATTTTAATTGATGTAAAATAAATTAAATGGTAAAATATGAATGGCAAAATACGAGTTTGTTCAATAGGAGTAAAACTAGAAAGCTAAAATTAAAAGGGATTTAGGGAGTAGATTAAGCTAATGGCAAATAAAAATATCGAAGATATTATTATCCTTGGTATAGAAACCAGTTGCGATGAAACTTCTGCTGCAGTTGTAAAAAACGGGAGGGAAGTTTTATCAAATGTTATCTCATCCCAGGTGCCGGTACATCAAAAATACGGAGGAGTGGTTCCTGAAATAGCATCAAGGAAGCATGTGGAGCTGGTGTTGCCGGTTATAGACCAGGCTTTAAAGGAAGCCTGTATTGATTTGGAGAAAATTAATGCAATTGCCGTTACTTATGGTCCGGGTCTGATAGGGGCCTTGCTTGTTGGTGTTTCAGCAGCCAAAGCCTTAGCTGTTGCTTTGGACAAGCCTCTTGTGGGAGTGCATCATATTGAAGGCCATATTGCAGCAAATTATCTGCAGTATAAGGATCTAACACCACCTTTTATATGCCTGGTTGTATCAGGAGGCCACAGCCATGTAGTATTTGTTGAAGATTATTGTAAGTTTGAAGTTTTAGGAAGGACACGTGATGATGCCGCAGGAGAAGCTTTTGATAAAATTGCAAGGGTTTTGGATCTCGGTTACCCGGGAGGACCTTTAATAGATAAGTTATCTAAGGAAGGAAATGCAGAAGCAATAGAATTTCCAAGAGTATATTTTAATGATGGAAGCTTGGATTTCAGCTTTAGCGGACTTAAGACGGCAGTCATGAATTATGTAAACTCAAAAATGCAGAAATCCGAAGAATGGTCTAAAGCAGATGTGGCAGCAAGTTTTCAAAAAGCGGTTGTGGATGTGCTTGTAAATAATGCTATTCGTGCAGCAAAAATGAAAAATATTAATAAAATTGCACTTGCAGGCGGGGTTGCATCAAATTCGCTGTTAAGGCAAGAAATGCTTAAAGCTGGTAAAGCTAATGGCATCAGTATATATTATCCCAATCCTGTATTATGCACGGACAATGCAGCAATGATTGCATGCGGGGCTTATTATCATTATATAAGAGGGAATTATGCAGATTATACTTTAAGCCCTGTAGCTAATCTTGAATTGGAAAGTATCTGCTAAATTAAAGTATCTGTCAGCTTAAAGTATCTGCTAATTTTAACAGGTAGCGTTAATATAATGTAGCATTAATATAATTTGAAGGATAGTATTGGTTAACAGTCCTGTGGATAACTTCAAATGGATAACTTCAAAATAATAATTGAAAAAGGTGGGTAACTTTAGATTTTAAATGAAGAATATTGTTGATAACATATAAAACTATCAACAAAAAAATTATATTTAAAGACTAAATGTTGCTGAAAATCTGTTACTTTGTTTGAAAATGGATGAAAGAAATATTTTGTCGAGATTTAACCGAAACTTTGCGGAATGGGCTTAAACCCAGATGTGAGAAGGGTTTTAGGCTCATTTCTTTATTTTTATAAAAAGTGAAAAAACTACAATAATCAACATGGCATGTGAATCATATGTTGAAAACTGACGAATTACAAAATGTTAATTATGTGTATAAATCATTAAAACTATTCTGTATCAAGGGCAAAACCTGTGGATAACTTGTGGATTATGTGGACTAATATTGAAAATATCCACGTTTTCTGCCGATTCTATTAACTTGTAATTTGTTCTAGATTTCGATTGTATTTAAGTTCATATTTATTTTTAGATTTTTCTTCATATTTTTGTTCAATTTTTTGCTCAAGTTTATGATCCGGATTTTGCTTTGAATATTGGCATAAATTTTGCTTAAAGCTTTGCTTTGATTTTTGTCCTAAATTATTTTGTTCCAAATTCCATGTTTCAGTTTCGGAACTCATTAATATTCTGCGTTCAGGTTTCATTAAGAATTTTGAACAAGCGCTTCTTTGTGTTCCGTCAAATCGTCTTACTGAGAAAAGTTTGCAAAATCCTATTGAAGAGGAAGAACATGATTGATTGTTTTTCGAATCATTTTGTGAAATTTCATATGAAATATGACCTAAAGCTAAATGTTCAGCCTGTGTACGATTCTGTGTACGATTAACGGGTATACGATCAACACAGAAATTTACGCAATCTATGCATTTATAATTCATTTCTCTGAATGTTTTTAGATTTGGTATAAATTTATGACGTATGCATACATAATCGGAAGATACAACCCCTTTATATTTGCATAGAATATCACCGGTTAAAGATATGGGTCTGCCTTTTATACAATTTCTACATGCTTTTGTATATTTCATATTGACAAACATCCCCTTCTGTATTATCTTAGCCATGATACCTTAACGTTGGTTTGTGTTACCGGCATTGATTCGTGATACCAATGTTGATTCGTTACAATAACGTTGGTTCATGGCGCCTTAAACATGATTATATCATTATAAAATTTTGTGTGTACAAAATGGGAAATAATATGATTAAATAGATTCTGCGTATTAAAAGCTTTAAGCTGGACGGAATAGTAAGATACGGAATAGTAAAAGATGTCAGGAAAGGAGGACAAATATATTGAACAGTACAAGTACACTGAACAATACACCGAATACATTGAGAGATATGAATATATTGAAAGATACGGAGGAAAATACAGAGAGACTTTACCATTATGAATCTATAAATGAATGTGGTTGTGCAGATGATTATGAGTACGCAGATGGATATATCGATCTTCACACACATTCCACAGCATCTGACGGAAGTATGACTCCTGCTGAACTAGTAAGGCATGCAATCAATTCAGGACTAAAAGCAATTGCACTTACTGACCATGATACAATAGACGGGATTGAAAGTGTTCTTGACGAAGGTATGAAAAATAATTTTCTTGTCATACCCGGTGTGGAAATCAGTGCGGATTATAAAAAAGAACTTCATATTTTAGGTTATTTTAGCAAGAAAAACTATAAAAGAATCGGCAATATACTTGATGTCTTAAAAAAATCAAGAGAACTGAGAAATGAAAAAACAGTTAAAAAACTAAATGAAATTGGTATAAATATTACAATGGAAGAAGTGAAAGAAAGAGCGGACGGCGGATTAATAGGAAGACCTCATATAGCCAGGACGATTGTGGAAAAAGGTTATGCTAACACAATAGGAGAAGCTTTCAATGAATATCTTGCATTTGGAAAAGTAGCATACTTTAAAAAAGAAAAACTCACACCTCAGCAGGGAATATGCGAAATCCTCAAGGCAGGAGGGGTTCCGGTACTGGCTCATCCGGTTTTGTTATATATGTCCAAACAGGAATTGGATGATTTTTTACGGGAGTTATGCTCCTATGGGTTGAAGGGGATAGAAGCTTTTTATGTTGATAATACCGAGGAAGACACAAAGACATTTCTTGCCTTGGCAGAAAAACATAATTTAATTGTTACCGGCGGCAGTGACTTTCATGGATCATTTAAACCAGATATAAAGATTGGTAAGGGTTATGGTGATCTTAAAGTGCCTTACAGAATTTTGGAAAATCTGGAAAAGCTGATATTGCAAGCAGAGTATTGACAATATTTTTTTTAATGGTATAATAGATGTGCGGTAATTGTGAGTTGCAGTGATAGTGATGGTTAAATTACTTTAGTCTAAGTGGTTTCAGCGGAAGATAACAAGAATATAATGAATTATGGAAGATGATAAGTTTTACATGCTGTATAAGCGGAACAACTAATCATTATCAGCCGTTTTATTATTGATTGTTTTAAGAGATGAGGTATCAGAAAATTTGGCAGGTAGAATGTGATGGGAAAAGAAGAGATTAAAGTTATAGCACAAAATAAAAAAGCAAGACATGATTATTTTATAGAACAAACCTTTGAAGCAGGTATAGTATTAACAGGAACAGAAGTGAAGTCTATACGACAGGGAAAAGTCAACTTTAAGGATAGTTACGCAGGTATAAAAGACGGAGAGATTTTCGTTTACGGTATGCACATAAGTCCGTATGAGAAGGGAAATATATTTAACGTAGATGCGGAAAGAGACAGAAAATTGCTAATGCACAAAAGAGAGATAAATAAACTGGCAGGACTCATACAACAAAAGGGCTTGACAATTGTACCGTTACGATTATACTTTAAAAATGGCAAGGTTAAGTTGGAGATTGGTGTTGCAAGAGGTAAGAAGCTTTTTGACAAACGAAGCGATATAGCAGAGAGAGATGCAAACAGAGAAATTCAAAGAAGGTTGAAAAATTTATAGATGCATGTTTTAATATGGGGGCGTGTTGGTTTCGACGGGGTCATTGAGGCTTGAGTAGCGGGTAGAGGATTCTCGTTGGCCTCTTTAAAAAACGAGAGTAAAAATAAGTGCTGAAAAAGATTACGCTTTAGCTGCTGCTTAATTTAAGCAGCTCGTCAGTCCCAGGTTGCTGCGCCTGGGGTTACTGGCGTCATCAAGTCAGCCCTTCGGCGTGGGAAGGTTAAACGCCGGAACTAGTCAGCCAAAGCTTTGAGGCTGGCCGGACTTTTATGAAGCTACCGGATTCAGTAGCCTGCCCTTGGGCGACTGATGAAGGGAATCACTAAAACAGGGGCTGCACCCGGAGAAGCTCTTGTTGAAATGGCTTCGGACAGGGGTTCGACTCCCCTCGCCTCCACCATTCAAATCCACAATCGTTTCAATATCAATTTTATTTTCGTAAACAATAACTTTTTTACATAAGTCCGGATGATGTGCTTCTACTCTTGTGCACTTTCCTAGGTTTAATCATCACGAGCCAGATTTTAACTGTAATATTGATCCATACCTCCCAAAACAGATTCTAAAATGATTGATTCCGAGCTATCATCAAGGTTTTCAAGAACAGATACAAACCGGACATTAATCTTTTTCATAATATCGACGTGCAGCTTCTATAAAAACATTGGCATCTGGGACAAATATAGGATTATTGTTCATAACAACTTCTCCAATCTTATAGCTTCAGCATACCGCTCAAAGGTGCTGCCATGAAGTCCTGTGAGTTGCAAGAAAGTCATTATAAAACTCTATAAATTTATCTTTTGTGATGTACCCTAAGTCGAGAGCTCTACGAGCAACAACTAGCTCACTTACCTTGAATCGGCGCGCTAAAGTCTGATAAGGTTCAGGATCACGGGAAGCTTCAGGCCAAGTTTCCTGAAATTCATCCTTTGGCACTAAAAATTCTGCAGCTACTTTATTGCAAATTTGCTCAGTTTTATCATCAGCAGGTTAAAGCTAATGTTTTTTTTATTTTTTGAGCAACAAGAATAGGGTCATCTGTTAATTTTGCAGAATTTACATAAAGAAGCGTATTGCAAAGGTTTTCTAATTTTCAAAATTTGTTGTATATGTCCTAAAATTTCTTTTTGCTATCTGTAATAAAGCTGTGTTCAATTTCCCATAGCTCGTGGTACCTCTCTTAGCAACCTCATGATCCGATATGTCTAATTTGCTTGTTATAAGCACATAGTAGCCATCGTACTTTTTATCTTCCGCAATTTTATCTAAATCCAAATAGGGAATATATTTCGTATTTATACATTCTCCGGTTTTTATTATACAGAGCAATAAATAGTTAAGTTGATGAAATAGCTACTTCACGGTTTATTCATAAATTTAAAAAAACTTTCATATAAATCATAATAAATGTAGAATTTGCACTTTTACCATAGAAAATCTAAATGCTAACAAACACAAGGAAAAACCTAAGTATCAAAAAACATCGGGAAAAACTTAAGTATTAAGAAACACTTCTTTTTTCAAACAGGAATTTAAGTTATAAGAAAATTATGATAATGATTTTACCCGGCGGTTGATTACAGGCACGGATAAATTTTAAAGTAGAGTTTGTTCGCTTTTACGTTATATTTTAAGATATTTCATGTTTTACCATAAGATGAAAACTACGAAAGGATGATTATAAATAATGATATCAACAGGAACGCTTAATCTTGTTAAAAAACTTCTAAAAATATTTTTTTTCATAGCATTGGGCTTTTCAATTTACTATTTTGCAAGATGTGCGTACATTAGGTTTTATACGTATACCGTTAATATTTCACTTATTTATCCCGGTATGGAAAAAGGGCAATATCCAAACGGGGAAAGGTTTATGATGTACGACTTAATTGACGTAAAACGCGTTCAGGAAGCACTAGATGTTATGAAAGAAAAGGGGTTGTATAATGATATCTCAATTTACGACGTGTTAAGACAACTGAGCGTAGATGAATATTTGGCAGCATCTGTGCATGAAAGAGTAAATTCCGAACGTAAAGCTAATGAAGACTTTTCCTATTATAGCAGTGAATATATCTTATCTTTCACTCAGCCCAACACATTTAAGCCGGAAGGATTCCTTGATTTATTCAAATTATTCTATAAAAAATTATTCCCTGGTAATTATTCGAAAGATTTTGTCAGGGAATTAGTTAATGCAAACTTGCGGCATATTATGTATACCAAAACCGAAAATGAAATAGGTTTCTTAAATCTTGCAAGACCTGACATCAATCCGGACAACGATTATTCCGATATTATAAATCATTACTATAGAAGTATAGGAGCTATAATCACCTATTTATATGAAAAGGAAGCAGAAGGTAAGGCTTACACTTCACTAAAAACAGAACAGTCATTTAAAAAATTAATCGTATCATATCAAGACTTAATGGATACTGATGTGGCTAGTTTATTCAGTTATGTAAGAACTAATTATTTAACTAATCAGTTATGGCAATATGAAAATAGAAGTAAGATTGCTTTGGATTGGCTGTATCAGGATATTTGCAAAAGTATAGATGAAAGTACCATAGCGAAAGATGCTATGGATATTTATGATCACACATTTACCCAGCATACTATGGTCGTGGCCCAAAACGCGCAAAATGGGTTTTATCAGGCTCATCCCAAAACAGGATTTGATATCATCACACAGCAAGCTTTGGAAGCTTCCGTAAGGGCAGCAGAGAAACAGGAGAATTATAATAAACTTTTAAATGAGATTTCTCAATATACGAATGCTTACCATAACAATCCTCAGTATTCCGAGTTATTATCAATAGCAGATATGATGATTTCAAAAATTGAACAGAGATTAAATGAGCTTAACAATGTAACAGTAAAAACTCTGGAAGAATATTTACTCGATGTAAATAATGGTTACATAAAAGTAACAGAGTGGAAAAGGCCGTTTACATATTTTGAAGATGGAAAAAAAGCGGTAATCATGCTTAGTTTAGCATTCTTTGTCGTACTTGAAAGTTATCTTATAAGTAAATGTGTAAGAAATCCGAGGAGAGCAAGGAGGCAAAGGAAGTCAGAAAATATAGCGGTAGATTCAAAGGTTGAAGAAGTTAAATTAAATACAAAAGTTGAAGATGCTAAATATGATGCAAAAGTTGAAGAGGTTAAATATGATACAAAAGCTGAAAAAGTTAAATATGGTACAAGGGCTGAAGAAGTTAAATCTGATACTAAGGTTGAAAAAGCTGAATATGATGCAAAGATTAAAGATGTTAAAGAAGTTAAATATGAAAAACGACCTATTGAAAGCGTAGCAATATAAAAGAATTGAAAATTTTAAGTGAAATAAAAATGAACTTTAAGATATATTGTGAATTCAGAGTATATATTATGAACTCAGGATGTATATTGTGAACGATTTGGAGTTAGAAGTATGGATAAGATAAGTATATTAGAGGTTTTTTCAATAATAATAAGGAAGATATATGCTATTATGGCATGGACTTTCATTATTGCCGTACTTTCTTCGGTGGCTGCTTGTTTGCTACAAACCTACACTGCAAGTGTTACAATTCAATATATGCATAGTAAAGCTGAGGAAGGGATGGCACCAAACGGAGAGAAGCTGAATCCATACGAGATCATGGATCCTGCAGTAATATCCAGTGCTTTATTAAATATGGAAGCAATAAATCCTGAAGCAGCAAATATGACCGTAGAGGAAATCAGAAATAAGTTGTCGATAACAAAAATTATTGATATGTCAACACAGGAGATTATAAAGGCATCTATGGAAAAAGGTGTGAACTATGAATACCATCCCACCGAATATACCATAAAGTATGTCTATGATAGAAAATATGGACCTCAATTCGGAAAGAGGTTATTGTACAACATTTTAAAAGCATATGATTCTAATTTCATTGAAAAATATTATAAAAAGAATAATACTGTAAATTTTCTAAGCGGCCTGAATATAGAAGATAATGATTACATAGACATATATAATCAGCTAAAAAGGAATTTGGATGCAACTATTGCTGAAATTGGCTATCTTGCGGAAAGTGATCCGGATTATCGTTCTTCACGAACGGGAATGAGTTTTCAGGATCTGAAGAATCTTTATGCTGCATTGCAAAGCAATGAGTATAACAAATATTACGCAAATATTATAGCTGGACGATTAACAAAAGATAAGGAAAAGTTTATTGCTACTTACAAGAGTAAAGTTGAGAAAACAATCCTCCTTATGAATATATCTGAAAAAGAATCATTGTTATCAAAAGAAACCTTACAGCTCTTTTATAATAGGTATAAATCTGCGTTGAATTATGATATAGAAAACAAAAATTCTCAGATAGAAAAGCCACGAAGCAGCCAGTCTGCTGACGGGGAAAAAGTGGTAGACGGTCAGGATTTGTCTTCGTTGATGAATACTTATGACGAACTGATGTTAAGATACGTGAATTCAGGTGTTACAGCTTCTTCTTATAAGCATGATATTGAGTATTATAACAAGCTAATTGATGACTTCTCAAATGATACGATTCCTGAAGAACAGAAGAAATTTTTATTGGCAGAAAATGAAAAATTGCTGAGTATAATAAATGAAAAATTAACTTTATATGAAAAATTAACTAAAGATACAATAGAAGAGTATTATAATCGGCTGGTAGCATCCCATATAAAGCAAATCCATTCAGTAGAGGTTAATGAAAATATTTCTGTAAAGGTTGTTATAGTAACAGGGGCGGTTTTAGGCTTTTTATTTGCTTCTGTTGCCTATATTTGGAGCGATATATTTAAGCAATATAAACGCAGTATGGAGAAGGGAGACAAGGAGCAAAGTGGAAAAAGGTGAATATCAAGCGAAGAAGAAAGTACTGATTGTTTATACGGAAATGATACTAGGGGGGGCAACGAACTCTTTAATATCCATGTTGAATTCTTTTGATTATTCAAAATATGATGTTGAATTATTATTGTATGAAAACAAAGGAATCCTGCAGGATAAGATACCTACCGGTGTTACGATTTTGGAACAAGCTAAGATTTGCAGGAGTATATTTTCAGATATTGCAAAAAAGCTCTTGTCTCCATTTTACATATACTCTGTATTAAAAAGTTTTTACTACAAAATTAAAACAAAGAACAAACTTGTTCGAATACAGATTATGTCCGCAGCAGGCGCAAGCCTAAGCCGCAGGTTGGAGAAAGAATATGATATTGCCATATCATATCTTGAATTTTGGCCTTTGAACTATACTGCACACTTTGTGAAAGCAAAACACAAGATAGCCTGGATTCATATTGATTATTTACAGAGCGGTTTACTAGTAAGACTGGATGAGCCGGCATTTAGCAAAATTCATCGTATTGTTTTTGTTTCCCGGCAGTGTTTGAATAATTTCGCAAGGCTTTGCCCGAAATACGCCCGGAAGGCTGTTTATATAGAAAATATTATGCTTCAGGAACAGATTCAAATGGCAGCAAAACATAACGGATTACTGCTACCGCCAAGAAATGAAAATGTAATGCGATTGGTAAGTACATGCAGAATTTCATTTTCCCAAAAGGGATTAGATAGGGGAGTTAAGGCTTTTGGAGTTTTGCGTGATAAGGGATTGATAAATAACGTGGAATGGTACATTATCGGGGATGGCGAAGATATGCCGGTATTGAGAAAAATGATTGAGGATGAAAAACTTGAAAAGCATATTATATTGCTTGGCAGCAAAGTTAATCCTTTAGGTTATGTGAGCGAATGTGATTTTTTCTTTCTTCCGTCTTTATACGAAGGAAAGCCTCTGGCAGTTACCGAAGCGCTTATGCTTGGATTGCCGGCTCTTGTAACAAACTATGCTTCCGCATCGGAACAAATAGAAAATTATGTTGACGGACTAATTGTTGAAAATAGCGTGCAAGGGATTATCGAGGGACTTGAAATTCTTATTAATAATCCCGGGTTGCGTGAACAAATGAAGAAGGCTGTTGCATCAAAGGATTACAGCAATGTAGAGGCTGTAAAACAGTTAGAAAAGGTGTTGGAGGAGCTAGTACCGGAGGAATTACAATGAACGTGCTGTTTTTGGGTGGGATATTTAATAGAGCAAAGGAGAAAGAAATTTTAAAAAAATCAAAGAAGTTTATGAATGTAGCTGCAAATGCTCATCAATGGCATATTTTGAATGGGATTAAAAACAGGAAGGATATTAATTTGTCAGTTTTGAATACGGTATTTGTGGGCACTTATCCCCGGGAATACACGGATATTTATATCCCAGGGGGCGAATGGAATGAACCGGGACTTAGCGTCCGGGAAATAGGATATATAAATCTTTTCGGGGTTAGGTCCGTAATTAAAGCATTTAGTTTGTATTTCAGAATAAAAGAGTGGTGTAAAGCGCATTGCAAAGGGATAGATAATGCGGACATTTCATATAAATCACCCTGCGAGTTCAATCCTTGCAAGGCAAGTCCCGAACCGAGTGAAAAGGAGAAAAATATAATTCTGATTTACTCCATGAATACACCTTTTTTGATTGCATCATATTTTGCAAAGAAAAGGTTTAAGAATATAAAGCTTTGTTTGTATGTGCCGGACCTGCCTTATTTTTTTTACATTTGATGCGGGCAGAGGTGTTGTTTACAGATGGTTGAAAAAACTTGATTGGATGATCATGAAGAAAACCTTGGGTGCAATAGACGGTTTTGTGCTTATTACAAAGCAGATGAATGAAATTATAAATAAAAGCGGAAAACCATTTGTTGTAATAGAAGGAATTATATCAAAAGAAGAGTATGAGGGTAAGAGAGTAATAAGAGGCGATATAAAACCGGAGGGTAAGAGAATAGCAAGAGACGAGACAACACTCGAGAGTAATAGAGTAGCAAGGGACAATACAACAATTGAAGTCAATACAGAAGCAATAGATAACACAACAATCGAAGACAAAATAGAAACAAAAGATTACACAACGATAGAAAATAAGGAAGAAAAGATAGTAACAACGGATAACGCGGTGAACGTGGTGACCGAGAACGAAGGTGGAGCAAAAACTGATATACCTATTGAGAATGATGATATATCTATTGAGCGTGATGATATATCTATTGAGAATGATAAACCGATGAAAACTATAGTTTATACGGGGAAAACCAATAAAGAGTTCGGCATTTTGGAACTTATAGAAGCATTTTTACTGTTAAATGATGCTGATGCACATCTGCATATTTATGGAGGAGGAAATGCTGATAAAGAAATAAAGCAATTTGCAAAAGAAAATAAAAAGATCAAGTTTTTTGGAACCGTTGACAGAGAAACGGTACTCGCCAGGCAAAGAGAAGCTTTTGTTTTGGTAAATCCACGCAGTTATAAAAATGAATTTACAAAATACTCTTTCCCTTCAAAAACACTTGAATATCTATTGGCGGCACGACCGGTAGTAATGCATAAGCTTGAGGGAATTCCGGATGATTACAATGATTTTTTATTTTATTTTGATTCAGATAATCCTGGCGACATGGCAAAAAAACTGCAGGAAATTCTTACAATGGATGCCGATTTTTTGGAGAAAATAGGAAAGACAGGCTGTCAATATGTTTTGGAGCACAAAAATGAAGAAAAACAGGGGCAAGTATTAATTGATTTACTAAATCGTATTTAACTTAGCAGGCAACAAGTATCAAGCAAGTATCAGGCAAGTATCAGGTAAGTATTAGGTAAGTATCAAGAGGGCATGAAGTCTCTTCAAGAAATTAAGGCAATTAGGAAAAAGATATCTAATTAATTAAAGAAAAGATATTTGAATATGCAGATGATTTAAACTTTGAGGTGATTTCTTTGAAGTTATTTACATTAGTAACCTGCACATATAATAATGCAAAGATACTTGGAGCAGCACTTGACCATATGCTTTCTCTTGATAAGTTTTCAGACTATGTGGAAAAAATTATTGTAATTGATAATGCATCCACTGACAATACGGCTGATTTGGTTGAGCGTTATATGAATAAGTTTCCCAATATCATTTCATATATTTTTGAGCCAAACCCCGGAGTAGCATATGCTCGTAAGCATACAGCGAAGGTAGAAACTCCCTGGCTGATATTTGTAGATGATGATAATTTGCTAAATCACGATTACCTAACTGTCATGGCAGATATAATTGAAAATAATCCTAATGTAGGAGTTATAAATAGTGCGAGCATTGCTTTTCCTATTATTTCATCATCTAGCACATATGTTATTTCGTCAGATAATACAGATGATTATGAAAACGCAGGCGTTGGTGCATCTATTACTGCACCTGCATTTATTAAAACCTCTTCAATCAACCGATCGGCTGCAAATAAGACTTGGTCTATAGAAGATAGGCATTTTTTAGTAAACAGCATAGTAAGTAGGGATTTCAATATCGAACAGAAAACAAAATTAGAAGCAGTATTGCCTGCTCTTGCCTGCACCCATTCATCCCTTGAGTCATATTTATCAGGCTGCAAATCCCAGGCAGAATCATATTTTGGAGCTGCAGTGGTTTTACGTACCCATCCTGTAAAAAAGCTGGCTGAGAGGGGGTGGACAAGAAATGAGGGAAGAAAAGGAGGAAAGCTGACTTCCGGTGAAGACGGGGAGATTATTTTAAGTGTTATTAATGAAGGATATGACTATTATTTTACCGACAAAACTTACTTTTTGCATGCTATACCACCGGAAAGGCTTGAAGACTCTTATTTGAAGAAGTTGTTTTCAGGCATCGGTCATGGGATGTATTTGTGTGATAAACAATATAAAGGGGATTTGAAAACTATACTCTATGCTTTAAAAAATTGCCTGAAGATAATTTACAAAAGTATAATACAGCTATTTCCATTAGAAGCATCGAAAAAACTCCGATTGTACTACAAATCCTTTACCTGGAAAGCGTATATAAAATGTGCTCTTGGCAGATCGAGTGAATGGCTATCCGCCATGGATGTCTGGTCGTATGCAAATGCATCAACAAATATCGGTATGAGATTTATATCAGATAGTAAAAATGCGGAGGATAAAATATTATATCTGAAGGTAAAAAGAATAATGGACATTGTATTTGCGTGTGTGGGACTTATCGTTTGTGCTCCCCTTTTTCTTATAATTGCCCTTGCAATTTATATAGCTGACGGAAAGCAAGTTATCTATAAGCAAACCCGTGTAGGAAAGTATGGAAGGAACTTTACAATTTATAAATTCCGTACCATGAAGATAAATGCCGATATGCTTCATTTATATTTTACTCCTGAAGAGTATGAGAACTTCAAAAAAAAATATAAGTTGGAAAATGACAGGAGAGTTACAAAAATTGGCAAGTTTTTAAGAAAATATAGCCTTGATGAGCTGCCTCAACTAATCAATATCATTAAAGGTGATATGTCCTTTGTAGGACCACGCCCGGTTTTACAGGAAGAAACCGAATTATACGGTGATAAGAGAGATTTGTTATTAAGTGTTCGTCCAGGGTTAACAGGATACTGGCAAACAAATGGAAGAAGTAATACAACATATCATGAGAGAATGGAGATGGAACTTTATTACTGTGAAAATTTCAATTTTATGCTGGATTTAAAAATAATGCTTAAAACCATTTTTCAGGTTCTAAGCGGTAAAGGTGCAAGATAAAAAGCATTTAAGACACAAGAAAAAGTATTTAAGACGCTAATAAATAATAAGTATTTGTTGAAAAGTTGAAAAGAATCTTATGACCGATGGGTGATGATTAAGAAGGTTATAAAACCATACTATCAAGAATGATATATAACTACAAGAATATTATAAAGCCATATTATCAAGAATGACATATGACCACAAAAATGTTATAAAACCAATATTGCCAAGAATGATATATAACCACGCTATAGTGTTATAAATCCATACCATTGAGAATATTATGGAAAGTATAAAGTGTATTATTTGGAAAAACAAGGAATATATAATAACAAAAACTTGCAATAAATTATCAATATATTATATGGAAAAGCCAGGAGTGAACTGTTATGTTTGCAAATAAGGTACTACTTATTACAGGAGGAACAGGATCATTTGGAAATGCTGTTTTAAATAGATTCCTAAAAACTGATGTTGCCGAAATAAGGATTTTTTCCCGTGATGAAAAAAAGCAGGATGATATGAGAAAGTAATACAAAAATGACAGAATAAAATTTTATATTGGTGATGTGAGGGATATTAATAGCATTAAAAATGCAATTTACGGAGTCGATTATATTTTTCACGCAGCTGCTCTAAAACAGGTTCCCTCTTGTGAATTTTTCCCTATGGAGGCCGTAAAAACAAATATTTTAGGAACTGAGAATTTATTAAATGCTGCTATAAAAGAAGGTGTTAAGAAAGTAATATGCTTATCCACTGATAAAGCCGTATATCCTATAAATGCAATGGGTATTTCCAAGGCAATGATGGAAAAAGTTTTTGTTGCCAAATCCAGGACAGTTGACAGTAGAAGAACACTTATTTGCGGAACAAGGTACGGTAATGTCATGTGTTCAAGAGGTTCGGTTATTCCGCTGCTGGTAGAGCAAATTAAAGCGAATCAACCATTGACTGTTACCAATCCCAATATGACCAGGTTCATGATGAGCCTCGATGAAGCGGTGGAACTTGTTATGTTTGCCTTTCAAAATGCAGCTGCGGGAGATATTTTGGTAAAAAAAGCACCGGCGAGTACTATTGGAAATTTGGTTATAGCTTTAAAGGAGCTATTTGGAGTCAATAATCCCGTAAAATTATCGGTATACGCCACGGAGAAAAAATGCATGAAACTCTTTTAACTTCGGAAGAAAGTGCATTAGCAGAAGATCTTGGCGATTATTTCAGAATACCTGCTGATAACAGGGATCTAAATTATGAAAAATATTTTTCCTATGGAAGTATAAGAAATACGCAAAGAAGTGAGAGGATGGCATACAGCTCCAATAATACGGTTTTGTTAAGTGTGGATCAATTAAAGGAAAAGCTGCTCTCTACGGAATACATTCGTAATGAACTTGCCGCCTGGAAAAGTACGAGACGAATATATCGGCTTAGGAGGGCATGAAGGGAAGATATCAGCTTAGAAGAGCATGAAGCGAAGACATTAGACCGGGAGAATGTGAGATGAAGATACTAGCCTGCTGAAGTATGGGGTTAGGATATTAGCAGGGGAGAGTATGAGATAAAGATATTAATTAGGAGGGTATGGGATGAAAATATTGGTTACAGGATCGAAAGGTTTTATAGGTAAAAACTTAATTATGGAGCTAAGAAATCAAAAGTATGAAACTTTATTTGAATATGATAAGGATACCGATGAGAGTTTACTTGATGAATATACCAGGGAATGTGATTTTGTTTTTCATCTTGCCGGAGTAAATCGCTCAGATGACGAATCGGAGTTCATGAAAGTAAATTATGGTATTACTGCAAAACTGCTTGAATTGTTGAAAAGAAATAACAACAGATGTCCTATTGTGTTTACTTCATCTATTCAGGCTGATTTGGATAATCCGTACGGAAAAAGCAAAAAAGCCTGTGAAGAGTTAATTTTTAAATATGGTGAGGAGAATAATGTAAAAACGTTGGTTTATCGCCTTCAAAATGTCTTTGGGAAATGGTGCAAGCCGAACTACAATAGTGTAGTTGCAACTTTTTGCCACAATATAGCAGCAGGTTTGCCGATTATTATTAGTGATCCTCAAAAAGTTTTAAATTTGGTGTATATTGATGATGTTGTAAGTGAATTTCTAAGAGCTCTTAAAGGGGAAGAACAGCGTAAGGATACGTTCTGTTGCGAAGAATGCCATAATAAAAATACATTTTATTGCGAAGTGCCAATAAGTTATAATGTAAAATTAGGAGAGATCGCGGATTTGATTTATTCATTCAAACAAAGCCGAGAAACCCTCGCAATTCCGGATATGTCCAATGAATTTGTAAAAAAGCTCTATAGTACTTATTTAAGCTATCTGCCAACTGAACAATTGAACTACCCATTAAAAATTAATGCGGATAGCAGAGGCATTTTTGTTGAAATTATTAGAACTGTTGACAGAGGGCAGATATCTGTCAATATATCCGGAAAGGGTGTTACTAAAGGCAATCATTGGCACAATACCAAAACAGAAAAATTTATTGTAGTAAGCGGACGAGGGATAATTAGTTTAAGAAGACCTGACGGCAAAGAAATTATTAAATACTATGTAAGCGGAGATAAGCCTGAAGTTGTGGACATTCCTCCGGGATATACACATAGCATACAAAACGTGGGGGATACGGATCTAGTTACCATAATCTGGAGCAATGAATGTTTTGACCCAAGCAAGCCGGATACATATTATTTAGAGGTATGATATTGTTGGGATAGATATTGTTGGGGTGTAATGATATTGTTAAGGTATGACTTAAGCAGATTAAAATGGTAGTAAATTAAAATGGTAGTAAATTAAAATAGTAAGTAAATTAAAATGGGAAAACAGTGTTGTGAATTTCGGACTTTTTTGCATTTAATATAAAAAGTTACAAACTACAGTCACATATTATTTAAAAATCCTTTTATAATAGATCTTTTTAGTGCATAAAAAATTTTTGGTTTCAAGAGATAATTTTGTTTCAATAGATAATATGGACAGAGGGATAACATATGAATAGATTAAAGGTAATGACCATATTAGGAACCCGTCCAGAAATTATAAGGTTATCAGCATGTATAAAGTCATTTGATAAATATTTTAATCATGTTTTAGTACATACAGGTCAAAACTGGGACTATTCATTAAATGAAATATTTTTTGAAGATCTGGAATTACGTAAGCCGGATTATTATTTGAACTGTGCCGGTAAAAATTTAGGTCAAACAATAGGGAACATTATTGCAAGATCATATGAAACGATGCAGAAGGAAAAACCCGATGCGGTTCTTATACTAGGTGATACCAATTCTGCTTTATCGGCTATTTCTGCAAAACGCTTAAAAATTCCGATTTTTCATATGGAAGCTGGTAATCGCTGCTGGGATTGGAATGTGCCTGAAATGATTAATCGAAAAATAGTTGATCATATTGCAGATGTTAATCTTGCGTATACCGAACATTCACGCAGATACCTTATTTCCGAAGGTATAGATGGAAAGATGATTTTCGTGACAGGTTCACCAATGAGAGAGGTACTTAATATGTACATGGAGAAAATTAGAATGAGCAATGTGTTGCATAACTTGAATATTGAGCCCCAAAAATATATCCTGGTTTCATCTCACAGAGAAGAAAATATTGATAACGAAGAAAATTTTATGATATTGATGAACTCAATCAATTATATAGCCGAAAAGCACCAAATACCTGTTATATATTCGGTCCACCCCAGAAGCATGAAGTTTATCGAGCAGAGGAATTTTAAATTTCATCCTCTGGTAAGAAAATTAAAACCCTTTTGTTTTACAGACTATATTAAACTGCAAATGAACGCATATTGCGTGTTATCCGATAGCGGTACTCTTTCTGAAGAATCTGCAATGTTAAATTTCCCGGCAGTATTGATCAGAACATCAACTGAACGTCCCGAAGTGTTGGATAAGGGAACAATAATCATTGGCGGAATTAAAGAAAAGGATATAGAGCAGGCAGTTGACCTGGCTGTAAACATGTATAATAATAATGAGGGAGTTGCAGCAGTAAATGATTATGCGGATGCAAATGTATCTGCTAAAGTAGTTAAACTGATACAGAGTTACACGCATATTGTTAATAAAACTGTTTGGCAAAAAGGTTGACTAAATTACATATAGGAGTATTTTAAATAATATGCAAATATGCAAAAATATTTAATAGCAAAAGCATTATATAGATAGCGAAAGGCTGTTTATTATTGTTAATTACTTTGGTAAACCAAAGGATAAAAATTTTTTGCTATAGTGAGATCATTATACATTTTAAAGAAATTTTAGAGAAAATAAAGTGATAGAACTATAATGCCATAACTATTAAATTTAAGTGTAAAAGAAACAAGAAAAAAAGGAATGGATGGAAAGTGACTGGTTCGGAAGTGAGGAGCAAATTCAGGTCCTTATATAAAAAGAGCGTGATTTTTGACACATGCACAATTACTGATTTATTTGAGTTAAATACCATATACTTACCACTGGAAATTTTTACAGAAGCCTTCGTTTCAACAGATATTTTTGTTGAGGAATTGGACAAACAGAAAGTAGATAATCTTAAAAAGCTAGGTTATAATAATTTGCCTCTAAAAACAAATAGAGGATATAGTTTGTTTGTGCAACTAAATGAGGAATATCCAAGTTTATCTACAGCTGATAAAATTGTAATATCTATTGCCTACGAGAGAGGAATAATTTGCTGCACCAATGATAAAAATGTCCGTAAAGCATGCAATCAAAAGGGAATAGAGTATACAGGCACTTTAGGAATTTTATGTTGTGCATATGAGCATAAAATTTTAGACAAAAACACCTTTGCGGGTTTATTATTTAAGTATGAACAAAAAAGCAGTGCTTATATAAAACCGACCCTTATAAAATCAATTCGTAAAGTGTACGGTATTTCTGAGAATATTATTTAACAAGGTAATGTAGTATTATTCTAAACAAGTCTTGTTATCATAGCATTAGTGTTATCATAGCAATTGAAGTATTAAAGCAATATGCAATATTACGATAGTTATTATTACGGTAGTTATGATATAGAAGTAAAAACTGTTGAAGTAAAACTGTTAGAATACTGAAGAGAGACATCGAATTATTGCAAAGAAATATCAAACTATTGTGAATACAGGAAAGAAAAAGCAAAATGTTGTGGTAATATATTCCAATCCAATTATTAGTCCGGATAAACTAGCCGGGCTTTCTCAATATAAAGCTCGAACCCATAGTAATATAAAGCTCGAACCCATAGTTTTGAGGTTTATGGAGTTTGAGCTGAAAAAGGTTTTCTATTGTTTAATGCTGCCTGATGTCTTCTATATTGAATTGAAGATTTTTCCTATACTCAGACGGCAATCTTCCCATTATTTTTTTGAAAACTTGTCGGAAATGTAATCCACAGGAAAAACCTACTTTCGTAGCTATTTCTTCAATAGTATACTGCCCGCCAAGCATATTCAGTGCTTTTCGTATTCTTACGATGTTGCGGTAAGCGATGGGAGAACATCCAAGGGCTCTGCAAAACAAGGCGTAGAATCTTGATTCACTTAAATGGCACATTTGTGCCAAGAACTGTACCGTGAATTCCTTTTCACTGTTTTGCTCAATGTATTCAACAGCATTTTTTATTCTTTCAAAAGCAGCATTTTTGGATTTAGCACAATCAAGCAAGGGAAGCACTTCTGCATACAAGTGATAAAAAGATCCATATGCTTTTAACTTTTCATAACTTTCGCATGAAACATATTTTAAAATATTTTCAAAATGGTGTAAAAAAGTATCAGGTGACAGAGTTTCAACCTTTTGTATGAAAAATCGTTGGGGAGAATATTTGGAATACCAATTATCAAAATGAAAATGTATCGCAAAATACAAAATTCCTTCTGCTCCCTGCCAATAGGATATGTATCTTGATCCGGCCGGTATGAAAAAAATTTCACCACATCCTATTTCAACTGTTTCTCCTGATGTTGTTATAAAATGCCCGCTTCCTTTTTGCATTATTGCAATCGTGGAAAATGGGCGTGGTTTTGTTCTCCAATCACAAACATGATCTGATAAATATTCAAACTTTGCTGCTTGCAATTGGGACAATCCCAAAGATAAGTCTTCCATGTTATCCTCCTAAAAGCAGAAGTTTTATTATCCTCCAAAAGAAAGAAGTTTTGTTATAAAATATAAGTTTTATTATAAAAGCAGTAGTTTTATTATCTTTTTTAACAGAATAGCACATTGTTTATTAATTGTCAATTTAATATCATGTTACTAGGGCTGAAACATTAGTGATTATTTAATAATTTATTGGTTATGAAACGAGCAATGAAAAATCTCTATCTTTTATCAGCGGAGGTGAAACAATGTAAATCATACAACAACCTTGTTCAGTAATGAATTAAAAACTCCGCTGAGTCGCCAGATAAAGTGAGTTCGCTTTAATTAACGCATATTGCCAGTAATTTAAGTTGAAAATTTACGATATCTAAAAAACAGCCAAAAATCTATAATCTTATCACAGTTTTATTATACAGGAGGAGCGAACGCATGATAAAAATCGGACAAATAGGAATGGCCCACGACCATGCTGAAGGAAAAATGAGTTGTGTACGAAAGTTTCCGGAAGTTTTTGAGGTAGTAGGTATTGCGGAAGAAAACCCTGAGATAATTAAAAAATTTGGTAATCGACCCTGTTATCGAAATATACCGGTGATGAGTGTGGATGAACTGCTTAATATCAAGGGATTAAACGCTATAATGGTTGAAACCGATGAGTTGTCACTAGTTCACTATGCACAAAAATGTATAGACAAAAATATACACGTACATATTGACAAACCTGCCGGAGGCAATGTTGAAGATTTTGAACGGTTGCTGCGTGACGCAAAACTTAAAAAGCTTGTGGTTCAGCTTGCATATATGTACAGATATAATCCTGCAGTACTATACTGTGCCAATGCTGTTAAAAGAGGCAAGTTAGGCGAAATATTCCGGGTGCAGGCTATTATGAATACGTATCATCCTCCTGAAAAACGTGCATGGATGAAGCCTTTTCCAGGAGGGAATATGTTTTATTTAGGCTGCCATATGGTTGATTTAGTTATAATGATGATGGGTGTTCCTGAAAAAATCATACCATTTAACAGATCTACATTCTTTGACGGTGTTGATGTCATAGATACAGGTTTTGCGGTCTTTGAATACAAGCGGGGGATTGCAACAGCGGAAGCATCGTCAAATGATGTCAACGGTTACGGACGCAGATCACTTCTTGTATGCGGAAGCAAGGGTACAATCGAGATCCGGCCGCTTGAAGATAGTTTTAATGGTCAGCCAACACTGACAATGTCTTTGAAAGAGATGACAGAAGGGCGGGAGTATACTGATTGCAAGTGTGTTGTACCAATGCATGCTATGACAGGAAGGTACGATTCTATGATGCTTGATTTTGCCCGTATGATAGAAGAAGGTAAAGAAAATCCTTTTACTTATGAGTATGAGCTATTAGTACAAAAAGCAGTATTGGCTGCTTGTGGTTTGCCTATTAAAGTGGAATATACCGAGATTTAATAGCTGATTAGAATAAGACATAGTTGGAGCATGGAGTATAACTTAATTAGGAATCACTATAATTTTAATTAGGAATCACTATAATTTAAATAAACTTCTACTTAAAAGTTTAAGCACACTTGTATTTAGATGTTAATGGGATACTTCAATTTTTGGAGTATATTAAAACATATTGCATAGCTACAGTTGAATGTTAATTAATGATAAACCACAAATATAAGGGTGAAGTGGCCAAAAAATTACAAATAGGAGGAAATGTTGTGAAAGCTGTAATTATATCTGAAAACAAGGACCTAGTGTGGACAGATGTACCTGATCCGGTTCTATCAGACGGTGAAGTTTTAGTGGAAACCTATGCCGCAGCTTTGAACCGAGCAGATTTAATGCAAAGGGCAGGGGAATATCCTCCACCTCCCGGATGTCCGGAATGGCCGGGCTTGGAAATTTCGGGTGTCATTAAGGAATTGTCTCCTATTGCCAAAAAAGAAGGGAAATGGAAAGTGGGTGACAAAGTTTGCGCTTTGCTAGGTGGTGGTGGATATGCACAGTATGTTACAGTGCACCATTCCATGCTGATGCCTGTACCAAGAGGTCTGTCCATGATTGAAGCTGCTGCATTACCTGAAGCTTTTGCAACAGCATATTTAAACTTATTTATGGAAGGCAGAGCAAAAGCCGGGGATGTTCTACTTATGCATGCCGGTGCAAGCGGTCTTGCAAGTGTAATTATTCCTATGGCAAAAGTCTTCGGACTGAGGGTTATAACCAGCGTACTTTCGGCTAATATCGCAAAATCAATCACTCATTTGAAAGCAGATGTTGTAATAGATACTTCAACTGAAAGCGTGGCTGAGCGCTTGAGATTGGAAGCAGATAAAGGATATCCGGTAAATATTGCTATTGATTGTCTTGGAGGAAAAATGATGGGAGAATGCCTACCTTACGTAGCATATGGCTGCCGCTGGATAATGATTGCAACCTTAGCCGGGGATATTACCAGTGTGAATTTACGTACAGTATATATGAAAAATATCCGAATAATAGGCAGCACGCTTAGAAGCAAGCCTATCGAGGTGAAAGCCCAGATTTTAGCAAATCTCGTGAAAAATATCTGGCCTAAAGTTGAATCCGGAGAGATTCGTCCAACTATTTATAAAACTCTGCCGATCACTGAGGCTGAAGCTGCACATGAACTATTGGAAAAAGGAAAGAATGTTGGCAAGGTTGTGCTAATTGTAAAGGACGAAGAGTAGATGTGTTGTAAAAATGAATTGTAAATAAGAAAAAAGAATGAAAAAATGAAAAGGGACTAATAAAAGAAGATTAATTTGAAGAGAACGAATAAAGGAGGGGATTCATGTGGCCCCGGGCAGTACGAAAAAGGTTTTGGTTCTTGGCGGAACCGGTGCAATGGGTGTATACCTGGTTCCTGAACTTGCTTCTATGGGATATCAGGTTACAGTTGTTTCGCTGGATAATGTTGTAAGTGATAATCCGCTTGTCACTTATATTCAGGCAAATGCGAAGGATAATTCATTTTTGCACGGTTTATTGCAGGAAAGATATGATGCAATTGTTGACTTTATGATTTATCAAACAAAAGAATTTTCAGAAAAATATGATATGCTGTTAAGTAGTACAAACCACTACATTTTCTTGTCATCGTATAGGGTATATTCTAACAGTGTTCCTATAAGAGAAGATTCACCTCGCCTACTTGATGTATCCGGTGACAAAGATTTTTTAGCAACTGAAGACTATGCATTATATAAAGCAAGAGAAGAGGATATTTTACGAGCATCAAACTTTAATAACTGGACAATAGTACGTCCTGCGATTACATACTCCAAGTTCCGATACCAACTGGTAACCCTGGAAGCCAATACTGTTATATATAGAGCGATAAAAAAATTGCCTGTGCTTCTGCCTAAAGAAGCTATGCATGTTCAAGCTACGATGAGTTGGGCAGGTGATGTCGCTAAAATGCTAGCCCGTCTTGTTTTAAATCCAGCTGCAATAAAGGAAACCTATACCGTAGCTACTTCGGAACATCATACATGGGAAGAAATTGCGAATTATTATAAAGAAATAATCGGTTTAGAGTATATTACCGTTGATAGGGAAACATACTTAAGTTTTTTTGATCCACAACATGCAAAAGCAGCAAGGTATCAACTTTTATATGACAGATGCTTTAATAGGATAATCGATAATTCAAAAATACTTCAAGTAACTGGGCTTAAGCAATCAGATTTAATGCCGCTGAAGGACGGACTGAAAAAAGAATTATCAGCTCTTCCTATAGATTATGTATGGATTCCGAGTACCATAAGTGAAAGAATGGATGCGTATTTAAAGATTAAACGCACGAGATGAAAAGCATAATGAATGAAAGAATAGATCTGTATGAGAAAAAGGAGGCCTTACTATAAAATGAAAACCAAAAGAATTGTTTTCACAGGGATTGGAAAGGCTGAACTGTGGGATTATAATGTTCCTCATCCTAAGGAAGGAGAAGTACTGGTGGAAACGATGTATACAGCCGTCAGTGCTGGAACGGAAAGAGCAAATCTTATGAGAATGCCTAATACCGGTGCTTATCTAGTAGATGATTCAGAGCCTGTTTGGTCCGGTGGTTATTCTAGCACGGGCATTGTTAAAGAAATAGGAGAAGGAGTTAAAAGTGTATCGGTTGGTGACAAAGTTTTGGTGATCTGGGGTCCAAATACAGGATTAAAAGTTGTTCCTGAACATAACGTAATTAAAATAGAAGACCGTACTCTGGACCTAAAGCATGCGGCATTTGCTCTCATTGCGAGTTTTTCTGCGGCTGGGGTTCGTAAGACAAGATTAGAATTCGGTGAATCGGCTATGGTATTCGGTATAGGAATTTTAGGCGCCTTTGCTGTGCAGATATGCCGTTTGGCAGGAGCATTTCCTGTTATTGCTGCTGATTTGAACCCCGAGAGAAGGACACTTGCTCTTGATTTAGGGGCGGATTATGCCTTTAATCCGGCTGATGATGACTTTGTCCATTTAGTTAAGGATGTAACCAAGGGTGCTGGTGTCAAAGCTATTATAGAGGTTACAGGACAGTCTCTTGCTCTTAAACAGGCTCTTGATTGTATAGCTCCTATGGGAAGAATATCCCTTTTAGGATGTACAAGAATTTCAGATACACCAATCGACTTTTACCGGCAAGTACATAGACCCGGAATTATGATTGTTGGTGCCCACACTCATGCACGACCGAAGCTGGAGTCATATCCTCATTATTGGACTGAACGGGATGACTGCATAGCCATTCTGAATTTTATGGCTCATGGCAGAATGGATATGTCCAAGATAATATCAGAAGTTCATTATCCGGAGGAAGCTCCGGAAGTTTATCAAAGGTTAGCTGAAAATAAGGATTTTCCTGTGGGGGTATTATTCGACTGGACAAAAATTAATCAAACAAAGATTGATAATGAATAGACAAAAATTGATAATGAATTATAAAGAAGTTGATAATGAATTACAAAAATATAAAAGGCAAATATGAAAGCTTTGAACCGCGCTTTATTATAACGTACCCATGTCTCATTATTGTTTGGGAGGTTATTAAATTGAAATCGTTAGGATTGGATATCGGGACAACGTCTATCTCAGCTATTGTTATTGATTCCCAAACCGGAGATGTTATTGAGTGCAAAAATATTCCAAATGATACTGATATAGTGTTAAAAGATACATGGGAAAAACTTCAAGATCCGGACTTGATTTTTCAAAAGGCTAAGGTACTTGTGGATGAATTGCTTGAAAAGATTCCTGATATTTTGTGCATCGGGCTTACGGGGCAAATGCATGGTATTCTTTATTTAGACCAAGATAGTCAGGCTGTAAGTCCATTATACACATGGCAAGACGGACGGGGAGAGCTTTTGCGCAAAGGAAAGATCAGCTATAGTAATTATGCATCTGAAGAGACAGGATATAAAATGTATACAGGGTACGGAATTGTTACACATTTTTACAACATAGAACACGGCCTTGTTCCGGATGGAGTTAGATACATATCTACAATATCTGATTATGTTGGAATAAAACTTACAAAAGCACAGACACCCATAATGCATGCTAGTAATGCTGCTGCATTGGGTGCTTATGATATCCTGAATGAGAAAATTGATGACAACGCTTTAAGAAAATTAAAAATAGAACCTTCTATAATTCCCGAGATTGTTTCCGGATGTGTAAGAATCGGTAAATACCAAGGACGTTCGGTTTTTTGTGCAATAGGAGACAATCAATCGAGCTTTTTAGGGTCAGTGCGAGATCCAGAAAAGAATATATTGGTGAATATCGGTACCGGCAGTCAGATTTCGATTTATAATAATGAATTGATTGATTTAGACAGTATAAAGTCTGCTCATTCTGATAGTATAGAAATTAGACCTTTTATGGAGAAAGACTATCTGTTTGTGGGTGCTTCGTTATGCGGTGGATATGCATATTAATTGCTTGAAAAGTTTTTCGGCAGAGTTTTAAAAATCATGGGCTTTGATTATACAGGTTCCTTAATGCCTTACATGGATAAAGCCGCCGAAAAAGCTTATAAAGAAGGACATGATCATCTTAAAGTTTCAACAAAATTCAGCGGTACGCGTAGAAATCCTGCAATAAGAGGAAGTATACAAAATATCGGAACTGACAATTTCACGCCTGAAGAGCTTTGCCTTGGTACGCTTAGAGGAATTGCGGAAGAACTGTGGGAAAATTATGAGGCTATCCTGCCTTATATAAAAGGTGAAAGAACTGCAGTGATTGGTTCCGGAAACAGTATAAAGAAAAGCACGTTGATGTATACAATTTTATCAGAAATATTTAAGCTTCCGGTTTTATTACCCAAACATAATGAAGAAGCGGCGTATGGCGCTGCATTATTTGCTCTTTTAGGAGAGGGTGTTTTTAAAGATTATAAACAATCCCAAAGCATCATCCAATATCAGAATATAAATAAAGAATGTTTATATAATTGTATTAAATAATATTTATATATGTGTCGAATACTGAGAAAGGATTTTTAAATAATGTAATTTTTAAGTTGGAGGAATTGTATGGATTCAAGAAAAAAGTTTAGGACAGTTTTCCGGGCTGAAGGTCAGAGTGATGTTAAGAGTGTTAAATTAAAAACCGCCGTGGATGATATGATTCTATATATAATTGTAGATATCATTTTGATTTTATTTGTTTTAATTGTAGCTTTACCTCTTATAAATATACTTTCTTCGTCATTCTCATCAACAAGGGCGGTTCTTACTGGAAAAGTTTTCTTATTACCTGTAGACTTTAGTTTGGAAGGATATAAAGCAGTTTTCTCACATAGGCTTATTGTATCAGCTTATCGCAATACGATTTTTTATACTACAGTTGGTACATTGATTAATTTGGCTGTAACCATGACTTGTGCATATCCATTATCTCGAAAAGATTTCCCAATGAGAAAATTCTTTACTGTATTCTTTACATTTACCATGTTTTTCAGTGGTGGTTTAATTCCTACATATATTCTTATGACTCAAATAAAGTTTGTAAATACAATTTGGGCAATGATTATACCAGGTGCAATGTCAGTATATAATATGATACTTGCAAGAACATTTTTATCTAATAGTACTATACAAAGTTTATATGATGCTGCTCAAATAGATGGCTGCTCTGATGCTAGCTATTTCTTTTCTATTTTGTTACCTTTGTCAAAACCTATAATTGCCGTGTTGACGCTATACTATGCTGTAGGGCATTGGAATTCATATTTTAATGCTTTAATTTATCTTAATGATGAAAAGCTCTATCCCCTTCAGATAGTTCTAAGACAAATACTTGTTATGAACCAAATAGATGCGAGTGATCTTACTGATGTGGAAGAATTGATTGCAAGGCAAGGTCTTGCTGATTTGTTAAAATATTCTTTAATAGTTGTATCAACTGCACCTATATTATGTGTTTATCCGTTTATTCAAAAGTATTTTATGAAAGGTGTTATGATAGGATCGCTTAAAGGATAATGTTGTGCATAATTTAATGTTTACGTTAATATTGCGTTAGATTCTTTTTTAAAATAATTGAAGATAGAGTGTTTTGAGAGAAAATCATAAAATTATTATATTCTAATCATGAGTATTATGTTAAAATAAAATTGTATAGTTTTCAAATCTGGCTGTTATATTATATTTTCAAGTAACTAGATAACAAGATACTTAAATATCTTACCTGAAACAAGAAGGCTTTATTTTGGAGGTAACAAGAATGAAAGCATCTAGCGGTACTTTAAAAGGCGGTACTTTAAAAGGATTTCTGCGTCAAAATCATGTGAAAGAAAATACTTTTCTTAAACGTATACCGCTTTTTATTCAGTATATTTGCACCTATTTTAACATAATCATCATGATGTTTTTCATATTATTACTTATTTCTAATCGTATGATAAATGTAGCAGTTGATAGTTATTTGAACCAAATTCGTCTAAACTTGGAAACTAGTGCAGCTTCTTTTGAATTGCAGATTGATAATTTCAAATCAATGCCTTTTTCAATGGAGCAGATACAGTATTATAGGGAAATCCGCACGCTGAATGAATTACAGATTAAGAATCATTATGGATTATTGAAGCTTCAAAAATTATTTCAGCAACAATGTTTAAATATGGAAATACCGAACATAAGCTTTTGTATATTCAAACGCAATGGTTCAGTTATAACTAATACTACATATTATACTAATATTACTGATTATTTTGGAAAAAAGATTTACATAGATGGTTTTGATATGAAAAATATTTCAGAAGTGCTTAATACTAATAAGGGCTTTTTGTCAGTATATATGGTATCAATTGATAAAAAAGAACCTGAACCATATCTTGCATTTATGTACCAACCAGCGGCAGAAAGCACGATTTATGGAATGTTAATGGCAGAATCAGACATTATTGATTTTTTCCGAATAAATGATATATGCCCAAATGCAAGGCTTACTATTTTGAATAAAGCTGGAGATATTTTGTATACAAGTAGGAATGGATTTGAGAGTGATAATTTTACTAACACTGAATGTGACATTAATAGTCTTAATATAAAGATTGTATTAGGTATACCAAAAAGCCATATAAATGGTCTTATACAACCAGTAACGTCTTTTAATCATTTTTTTATTTTACTGACGACAATAATGGGTGTAATATACAGTATAAGTTTTGCATTTCTTCATACAAAACCTGTAAAAAAACTACTGGAGAAATTTCCTTTAAAAACAGTGAATTGTCCAAACAATGAATATAAAGCATTGGAGTTAAATATAAAGAATTACATTGATAATAACCAAAAATTACAAAGTCAAATTGACTATGAAAGGGATAATTTTAGGAGAAACTTACTTACACGTCTCTTAGTACAAGAGTCTTATACAAATGCTGACGAGAAATTGGTTAATAATTATTTACCTATGCTTTCGGAAGAATGCCGTATTTTATGTTTGGAATTTATTTATGGCAAAAGTGCCAGCACTGAAATAGTAGGTTCACGGTTAGTGGAAGAGATTAAGGAAATAGCAATAAAAGATGCAATGATGGTACAAATGACTCATTCACAATTTGTTATGCTTGTCAGAGAAGATAAAGATTTGATACAAAATATAACTAAGACTGTTAATAAAATTAATTATATTATTAATAGTAACAGCTCTAGTGATGGTAAAATAACAATAATGGTAGGTGTTAGCGAGGCTTTTTCATCTTTAGAAAAATTACATAGTGCATATTTACATGCTATATTTTGTATGCGACCTGTAGGTGAAGGACCATTGTCTGTTTTTAATTCTAATGTGAAAAAAGAATTTGAGAATAATCAAGGTTTTCAATTTATACATTTATATCGTTTACACAATGCTATATTAACATGTGATTCTAGTAGAGCACATTTCTATTTGGACGCAATCATGAAAAATGCCAGGATAGGAATTGTATCAGATGGAAATATGTTACAGCAACTGTTCCATGCAGTACTATTGACTTTGAGTTCCATTTGTAATGACATGGAAATTCCTGCTTTAATTAATAATTACAATTTATATCAAACTTTAAATTCTTATGGGAATTTAATTTAGGAATTCAATTAGGGCAGGTTCGTTCAGTGCCGGTATCCTTAGGAGAAGGCATGCCTGATGCAGTATTATTTGTATACTCTAGCCAAGAAAATCTGGATCCGTGGCATGAAATTTTTAACTTCCCGAAGGATACTTTAAAAATGGCACTTTATACTATGGATGGTATCATCATGTGGAAGAGAGATCTGGGAAATGGTGTTATTCCAGGCATATGGTTTACGCCATTTATTTCATTCGATTTAGACCAGGACGGAGTAGATGAGATTTGGTTTGTTAATAATCTGAATCCTGACGCACCATTTAGCTTTAATGCAAGAGTATTAGAGCGAATTGATCCGCTGACGGGAAAGACAACCGGACAATGGAAGTGGCCTAATAATACTGTAAAAGATACAATGTCACATTCTTACCGCTTCTTTATTTCAGGAGGATATGTTCATGACGAGCCTGTCCTGGTAACAGCACAGGGAACTTACGGAGATATGTATTTGCAGGGATATAATAAAGGTGTAGAAAAACGTTGGGATATCAAAATTCCTTATGATGATATGGGTGCACGTTCTAGCCACTTGTGCCCGGTTTTGGATTTTAATAATGACGGCGTAGATGAGCTGTTCTGGGGAGAACGCTTAATTAGCCTGGATGATGGCCATGAAGTATTCTGTGCTGACAAAGGAAGATATCTCGGACATTCGGATATTGTAGTTCCCTTTGAGGATTTTAAAACCGGAAGAAGATACATATACACATGCCGTGAAGGTTATGAGCGTCCAGGAGAGCCTAGAGTAGTAACTTACAATGAAAGAGGCGAGCGGGAATGGATTGCAATCGAAAGTGTAGGTCATATGCACAATGGCTGGATTGCCAATATTCCACCGGATTATCATAAAGTTGCAATGGCAATGCGTATTACCCGCCGTGTAATTGACAACAAAATTGTGGAAACGGAGCCGGAAGATTTTTATTTTGATGCTATAACAGGTTTTCCCTTGGAATCTGTTTTCCCGTTTAAGGGATATGAATTTATGCCAATTGACTTTGATGGAGACGGTTATCATGAGTTTTATGGAACCAGAGGGAATAGAAAAGGATTTGTCGTAGATTGGAAGGGTAAGGTGCATGCTTTTGTTGGCGGTAGTGTTGTTAGAAGTGGTAAAGTTATGCGAAGGCCGGGTGAACAACTGATGGTATTTTATCATGATGAGGGAAAGGTTCGTATCTGGGGAGATGTTGATGCAGTAGAAAGCGAGTACACCAAGAAAAGGTTTTCACATAGCTATCACTGGAGAATGCAGCATTTCATGGGAACAGGATATAATCATATGAGTAGCCACATTACATGTGGAATGTAAGAGAATACAGTTAATCAATGGAAGTTTGATGTGAATTTATGAGGCAAAACCGGCATCCGAAGGCAGCAGTCAAAGCGCAAGACTTGTATTTCTATTACCGGCATAATGTTTTTCAAATAAAAAAGTAAGGAAGTGAGTGAAATTTTATGAGGTTTAACGATGAAAGGGACATATTTTTCAAAAAAAGATTTGGTATGTTCATTCATTGGGGGCTTTATTCAATACCGGCGTGGCATGAACAAATTATCTGGAGAGGGAATATTAAAAGAAGTGAATATGAACGGTACGTGGATCAATTTAATCCAACGAAATTTAACCCGGATGAATGGATTGATATAGCCAAGGAAGCCGGAATAGAATATATATGTTTTACTACAAAGCATCATGACGGATTTTGCATGTGGGATACGGCTTTTACAGATTACAACGTTATGAACACTCCGTATGGCAAAGATGTTTTAGGACAACTGGCAGAGGCATGTCAAAGAAGAAATATGGCATTAAGCCTATATTATTCCATAGTAGATTGGCATCATCCCAATTATCCTAACATGGGAAGATCCCATGAAATGTTTGGACCCAGGAAAGGTGATTTGCCGGATGCAAAGAAATATTTAGATTTTGTTAAGAACCAAGTAAGAGAGCTTTGTACAAAATATGGTAAAATATATCAATTCTTTTGGGATCTTAATTCCGCAAATTTTGTAGATGAAAGTATTAACGAAATGATACGTTCACTGCAACCGGGCATACTGATTAATGATAGGGGTCCCGGTCCGGGAGATTATTCTACTCCGGAAAGGCATGTTCCTGAAGGTAGGGTATTTTCTATACCTACTGAAGCTTGCCAGTCCCTGGGAAGGGAAAGCTGGGGATACAAGGATGATGAGGATTACTATTCCTGTAAGCATATCATTCGAAGCTTTGATAAGATATTGGCCATGGGTGGAAATTATTTGTTAAATGTCGGACCTAAAGCAGATGGAACAATAGCACAGGAAAATATCAAGCTATTAAGGAAAATAGGAAAATGGTACAAAACTGTTTATGAAGCCTTTGATGGTACATACCCGGCATCCTACCTAATAACAAACGATGATGTATTATTAACAAAAAGGGATAATACTGTATATGTCCATTTATGCAACGAACCTGAAGTCAATAGGGTTATATTAAAACCATTGGATATTTTGCCAAAGAGGGCTATCCTCCTTAATAACGGCCAGGAACTCGAATGCCGCGTCGATGTCACTCCGGGGCTTTGGAGAGAAAAACCTTATTTGAGAATTAGAAATATCCCTGTTGATGAAATGACTGATACGGTCATGGTTATAAAGTTGGAATTTGATGAAAGTATCAATGAGTGACTATTACATATCGTACATGACTATATCGTACATGACTATACTTTAAGTTGCGCATGTGCTATGCATCGATTAAGCACTGTACACTATGTACTATGTATTATGCACTATGTACTATGCACTATGCATTATGCATAACACATGCGTCTAAAATCACATAACACATGTGTTTAAAATCTGTAGCATGTTCTCTTTTTGCTTGCTCATTAATCAACCTTACTCCAGTCAAAATTATCTCTTATTGGTTTTATTTTACTTAGCAATGGCTGCTCCTTGGTATCCAACACACCATGGGATACTACGCAAAGATACATACAAACTCCGAAATATGGTCCGATATATCTGATAAGCGTACCTTTCCCGCTTGTCAAAAAGAGCAGTTTTTTACTTGTTGATGCAATTATTTTTTGTATACATTCTATGTATTTGGGTATATCATGCCGGTGGTCTGCAACTGTTACAATTTTTATAATATCAGCGCCGCGTATTTCATGTTCTCTTGCTATCATTAGAGCTTCTTCTATCGTAATATTTTTATGTGTATGGCTGGACATCAATACTTCTCCGCCGCGACGGTGTATCTCATCGATTAATTCCATTTGTTTTTTTACGGCAACTGGGTTTTGCGACAATTCTAAGGGCGCTTTTGGGTCAAATAAATCTCCCATGACATCGCAAAGCGTTGCACCTGCATCAAGGCCAAGAAGTAATAATTCCGCGCACTGTTCGTCTGTAAGACATGCACTTTCTCCATATCGATAACTGGTTATATATATTGGTTTTCCGTCACATGCATCAAATATTTCTTTAAGATCTTTCAGATTTCTGTACTCTTTTTTTAATTTGCAAAGTTGGACTCCGATTGCATCTGCACCTAAGGCTAAAGATCTTTTAATCTTGGCGATGGCTTCTTCTTTCGTGGGACATTGAATCATTGCAGTTAATAAAGGCTTTTCATATTTTAAAAATGTAGGTTTCATAGAGAGAACTTCCTTTCACTTGAAATTCTTTCATTAAATTTCTTTCATTTGAATTTGATTTTTTTCAAGCAAGGGATAAATTTTTTAAAACTGGATACATTTGTCATACTTATCATATTTGTCACATTTTTCATACTTGTCACATTTGTCAAAGTAAATAATTCAAATCTGACTCCGTTAAATTTTGTTGAAGCTTGATCTCAAATCATAATCCAAGCTTGATTTCAAAGCATAATCGAAGCATGATCGAAGCATGATCCCAAAGCATGATCTAATTATCGCTTTGCCGAATTCAAACTTGATTCCTTCGCATTGCGTCTCTGCCCCCATCGATCATTATGTTTGTGCCGTTAATGAACTGGCCTTTTTCGGATGCGATGAATAGGATTAAGTCTATGATTTCTTGTGGATCGGCTGCTCGGTTTAAAAGAGTTTTCATTTTTGCCATTTCAGGACGTGTAAGTACTGGACCCGGTGAGACGCAAACACATCGTATACCGTATTTTGAACCAAATTGAGCTAGCGATTTTGTGAGTCCAAACATAATACCGCTTTTAGCAGTTGGATAATCTACTCCGCAACCGTCTCCTTCCATGCCTGTAATAGATCCGATATTGATGATCAGCCCGCCTTTTTGCTCCCGCATATACTTACATGCAGCGTGAGCAAAGTAAAAAGGACCTTTCAAATTCACGTCGATACCCCAATCGTATACCTCAATGGGGATGTCGGGAAATTCGGGGTACTTATTGAAATCTACTTTTTGGACACGAACAGCTGTGCCGCCTGCAAAGTTTGCTATTATATCAATGTTGCCGAAGTAATTGTAGGCTTTTTCACATACGTTCTTAACATCGCTGTAGTTTCTAACGTCACAATAAATACCTAATGCTTTCCCTTTACCTGCGGAATTAATTTCATCTACATATTTATTGAGATCGGTCATATTTATATCAGCCATTACCACATTGCCGCCAAGAGAGGCAAAATTTTTACTAAACAGAAGACCCATGCCAGATGCGGCACCGGAAACTATTGCGGTTTTGTTGTTAAAATCCATATTACATACCCTCACTATTTTGGTTTTCAGTAAAAGTCTTTCTTTTTTTGCTAAATTTTCTTTTCTCATTAATTTTATAATTATTGATTTTTCTAATTAAAGTGCATTATTGATAAGGACATTATTGATGGAGCATGTTTTTATTGTTAAAGTGTATTATTGTTACAATATATTATTGTTAGAGTATATATTGTTGTTATTTATATATTGCTGTTATTGCTATTATTAAAGCATATATTATTGTTATTGTTAAAGTATATATTATTGTTAAATATATTATTGTTAAAGTATAAAATATACTGAAATTCGTTTAAGCATATTATATAAGTTTGCCGTTAATTTTCAATAGAAAATATGATACATATTTAACATTTTCGATACTACGCTAATAATAAGTAAATCAGTCAGATGCTGAACTAGTATCAAACCAATACCGGTATTGAACTAAAATTTAAATAAAATTGAACTAATATTTAACTAATGTTGATCGAACAATAGTATGGAGCTGATATTGAACCAATTATCACATTTGATATAATGTGCATAGATGGTTAGTGACAATATGTATAGGTGATTTTAGTAGCAACGTACATAGGTGATTAATGATGGATATAAGTAACATTACTGTAACAGAAATTAAGGATGTTATATTAGTAAATTCTAAGAAAAATAAAAATGATAAAATGGTTTGCCGTCCGTCATACGGAATATCTCTTTGTAAGAGCGGCAGAATTGAATATAAGCATAAAGGTAAAACTTACGTATCTGTTCCTGGTAAGGTTGTTATTTTGCCGAGATATGAAACTTATGAAATCAATCGCTTGGAAACAGGAGAGTTCCCGGTTATAAATTTTAATACAGCTGAACAATTTACCGACGAATTTAGTGTTATACCCGTTCCGGATGATAATAAATATTTTAGGATATTCGAAGAAATGAGAAAAATAAAATTCCAGCCCAATAATCATTTAAAAATGATGAGAATATTTTATTATTTTCTTGAAGAATTAAATGCTGAGAATTATCAAGCTAAAAAGCCAATTCAAAAATATATTAATTACATAGATTTGAATTATTATAATCCGGAACTTTCTATTAGTGAAATTGCATCATGCGGCAATATTAGTGAGGTATATCTAAGGAAGCTTTTTAGAAAATATCTTCATATTTCTCCAAAGCAATACATTATTAACTTGAGAATTTCAAAATCCAAAGAATTGCTGGAAAGCACCGATTTGTCGATAGAGGAGATTTCAAAAATATGTGGATATACGACTGTTTATCATTTTTGCCGTTCTTTCAAGAGCATTTGTAACTGTACACCTAGCGAATACCGTAAAATGACTCAAGTATTTTAATTTAAATTAAATTTAATCAAATGGGAGGTTTTACTATGCTTATTAAGAAGTTTACCGTAAGCCGAGATGACAGTGTGTATGAAGCATGGCCGGATCTAGCGTTAACAAAATCTGGGAAGTTAATATGTGTATTTTCAGAATGTAAGCATCATAATGATAGATCTTATACTAGGATTGTATTGAAGAAAAGCATAGATAGAGGAAGAACTTGGAACGACAAGATACCTTTAAGCGATGGAACAAATGGGTTACCTTATTGGAATTGTGCAAGGATATCAAGACTAAAAGATGATCGATTAGTGATTGTTTGCGATAAAATATACGGGAAGGGAGAATCGAAAAGTAAAAACTACCTGTGGTTTTCTGATCCGGAGGGAGAAAAGTGGGAAGGACCTATTGAGACACCTATCACGGGAATTGTACCTGACAAACTCCTCGAATTGCCATCGGGCAGATGGATATTGGCAACTCATGATAAGAGCAAAAAACACGGATACTTGGAACAAAGCTTGTGGTATTCTGATGATAAAGGTAAGACATGGGTAGGTCCTATTACGGTAGCCAGCCAGGAAGGACTGAATTTATGCGAAGCATCTATACTTCGCTTGCCTGATGGTACATTGGTTGCTTTTATGCGGGAGAATTCCGGGGAAGGCCGGGACTGTTACAAATCAATTTCCTTGGATAACGGAGAAAGTTGGGAAGGACCGTACCAAGTTCCTTTGCCCGGATGCCACCGGCCGGTAGCAGGTATGCTAAATAGCGGCAGGATACTAATTACTTACAGGTTTATGCAAGGAGGAAAAGGATGGCTAGGTAATTGGACACAGAATTTTTTTGCAGCACTAACAGATGTAGAATCTGCAAAAGCACGTGACAGACGTGAACAATGGACAAGGATTATGCCAATTGACTTCGACAGAAGCCCCGTATCGGATTTGGGATATTCAGGATGGGTACAATTTGAAGACGGAGAAATATATATTGTTAATTATATCGTAGATGATGCACCCAAGGCACAGATTAGAGGTTATAGCTTAACAGAAAACGATTTCATTTTAGAAAAAAAGTAAGGGGGACACTTCAGTAAGAGGGACACTTCTGCACAATTCATAATTTAGCAAAAGCAAGAGGGACACTTCTGCAAAATTTATAATTTAGCAAAAGTAAGAGGGACATTCCTGCAAAATTCATAGTTTAACAAGATAAATTAAAAAATGTAAAAAGTGCAGGACTGTCCCTTAATGTTTTTGCAAAAACTGCAGGACTGTCCCCAATTTTCTTGTATAAATTTATTCGCATAAATTAATCACTATATCCCTATAAATTTAATTATTGATTTTGACGATATATAAATTGTAAATATTAGTATTTTAAGTATACAGTTACAAATTATAATTTAATTGTAAATAGCAGGCATTAAAGAATTTTTTTAGTAAAATCTTTAGAAAAGACTAAATTAATTGAAATTAGTTATTTGATTAAAATTAAGTATGTATAGACTAAATTGGTCAAAATTAATAAGAATTGATAAAAATTAAGTTTTTAAGATTAATAAAAATTTAATTATAAAATTAATAAGAATCTAATTAGGATTGAACTATATTAATTTAAGAATGAACTAAATTAATTAAAAAAGTTAAATTTTAAGAAATAAGAACTGCTAAAAGTAAAAGCTTTAGCATTTTGACATTCATATATCCGACCAGAAGAGAATTTTGTTTCAGTTAAGCATTTTGCTAAGGCTAATAATTCTAATGGGGCTGATAATTCTTAATGGAGCTAATAATTCTAGCGAGGCTGATGATCCTAATAAGCACTGATTACTTTTGATAAGGCTGATTATTCAAAGTAAATACTTAAGCAAGATTAAATTATTCTACCAGGACCGATTATTCTAGTAAGATTAATTATTTTAGTAATGCTAAATTATTTTAATTATATTTTAATAATACTAATAAATACTAAGTTTTCTTCTTAGGATTGACATCCTTCTTGATGCTTCTTAATGTTTCTTAATGCTTATTGATGTGATTTTGACATTCATCTTGCAGTGATTAATGCGTAATTAATGCTTAATTTATGTGTAACTAAATGTAATATTCCAAAGTTAATAGAAAGGTCGGCTTAGGTTAATAAATGAAGAAGGTTGAGAGGTTAGATATGAAAAAAATGGTTTTATTGTTAACTTTATTAATGCTATCGCTGTTAGTTATAATTAATCTGCTGCTTCCTGAGAATGGTTCATATTCATTGAATAGCTCGTATTCATTTAGTAATAATTTGTATGACAATAATTCATTGCTCGAAAATAATTCATTTGATTACTTAGTAATAGACAGGTTTGAAGGGGATTTTGCTGTTTGCGAGACTGACAAAGGAAAAATGATAAATATTGAAAGAGAAAAGATTCCAAAGGAGGCAAAAGAAGGACACGTTTTAAGGTTTATTGGAAACAGGATTGAGATTGATTACGATGAAACAGAAAAAAGGGAAAACAGGGCACAGAAATTGATGGAATCCTTATGGGAGCATTGATGAGATGTTGTGAGATGTTGTTAGATGTTGGCAGTAAAAGGATTGATGGAATATTAGCAGTAACATAAGAGATATTAGTTAACAAAAGATATTATTAATATAAAAGATATTATTAGTACAAAAGATATTATTGACACAAAAGATAGCAGTAATAAACATATAATATAATAAACATATGAAATAATGAAACCATTATATGGAACTATTTTATGGAACCTATGACCAGCATTGGTGAATATAATGTAATATGAGTAAAGATGTTATGTGAACAATAATTTAGTACGAGCGAATGTAAATAATTAAGATAACATAAGCAGTGTAAACATAAAGCGCTAATTAATTCAGAGATTAATAAGAAAAAGGTGATGAAAGTGCAATTTTTTTATGGCGATAAAATGTTTTACAGGATACTTGATGAAGCAGAGTTTTGGAAACTTCAAGAAAGTGAGCATACAATTGTCATTAGGAAAATCGTACCGAATCTTGAAAGTGAATATGTAAATCAGCTTCAAAATTGGGAGCAAGTTCTCGTTCGAACCCATGCAGTTGCAATTAGATATTTAGAAGCTGTAAATAGGGCAGGTCTGTATATCAGTCCGCAACTTCAACAGCAGATAGTTCAGTTTGTAAATTTTTGTATGAAACAAAGCCGAGAATTTATAAATTTGCTGAATTTAATTTCATCCCAAAGTTCTGCTGTACAAGATAATCCTGTTGCTTCCACGGTAATTGATCACATCCGCAGGGAGTCTGAATACTTTATTGGTATTACAAAAGTTGCAATGGAAAGAGCAACGTATAGCACAGTCTAGCTGCATAAGACAAAGGTAGACAATCTAGACACATAAGATATGAATATTAACATACATAAGATTAGATATGAATATTAATATACAAAAGATTAAGATAATGTTTTTCTATTCCCACAGCTCATCCATAACCTTTTTAAGCCTGTTTTTTCTTTCCTCTGTTGCGGACTGGTCAATAAAAATTTTTTCTTTACCTAAGACAATAACATCTCCTTCCTTAGCGCCGTCAGGCAATTTGCTTATTTCAATATTTATTGTTGTGCGATCATCTTTTTCACACACTGCATATTTGCCTTCAAATCTGTCGATTATTACTCTCAAAATGCTCACTCCTTGAGCTTACTTATACTCTTTGTATTTTATACTTCTTATATTCTTATTTATATTTCGATTCCGATTTCAATTTCGATTTCGATAAAATCAAATTACCTTTATTATCATAATTTATTACTATATTTCGTTATTTCTATTTTGAGGAAACCAAATTACCTTTGTTGTCATACAATTCTGCAGGGTCCCCCTTATTATTCCATATGTTACTTTTTGTCCACTTAAGATCGCCTTCAGCATTTCCGCTGGCAATAGATACGCTTGCACCGGCTTTAAGAACGAAGTTATTTGGAAAATAATATACTTGATTTCCGTTAACAGATACAAGTTTCCAACCGGTCATATCAACATCAACATTAGAATTATTCTTAATAATAACTAATTCATTTATTAAATCAACTTCTTCAATCGTTACATTTACTACGTTTGTTTCATTTGAGGCATTTGTTTCACTTGATACATTTGACACATTTGTTTCATTCGTTTTATTCGTTTCATTCGCTTTATTACTATTAGATGCGGTAACCGGAGTAACTTCATTAATTGTGCTTACATTTTCAGTTGTGTAAGTTAAATTTTTCCCATCCGAAGTGAACACGATAGTTCCAAGTATATCTGTTCTAAGAACCTCAACATTCAATGTTTTAAATCTATTTAATATAATGCTGTCAGGATGGCCGTAACTATTGTGTTTACCGACACTAATTACTGCATACTTTGGCGCTATAGCTTTTATAAATGGTAGAGAAGATGAAGTTGTACTCCCGTGGTGTCCTACCTTTAAAACGTTAGCTTTCAGGTTAAACCCTTTTACAATCATCTCGTTTTCAGATTTCGTTTCAGCATCTCCTGCAAACAAAAAGCTGGTTTCTCCGAATTCAAGTTTAATAACTATGGAATAATCGTTTAAATTGTCATAATTATCGGAATTAGGTGCCAAAATTGTAAATTTTGCATTTCCTAAGTTATAGGATTCACCAGGTACCGGAGAAGTAACTTTTAAGTTTTTGTTTTTTATAGCTGTAAGCACATCTTCAAATGTTTTAGTATTATGAGATACTTTTGGCATTATAACTTTACCTATATTAAAAGTATTAATAACAGCATCTAAACCTCCTATATGATCTTCATGAGGGTGAGTACCAATTACATAATCCAGCTTATCAATACCATGTTCTTTTAAGTAATTAACTACCAAATCTGCATCTTCATTATTACCTGCATCAATAAGCATGGTACTTCCCCCGGAATCTTGGATTAATATACTATCCGCCTGACCCACATCTATAAAATGTACTTTAAGCTTGCCTAAGCTGATTATTTCTTTCGTTTCATTTGGATCAGTATCAGTTATTACTTTTGTTTCGTTTTTTTCGGCTGATTTTGCATTTTCTTCGCTTACAATATCTTTTTCATTCGGAGCTCTGTTTAAGACATTATTAGATTGACCTTCATTTGATTTTTCATCGTAGTCAGATGTTTCAGCGCCTATTTCAGTGTTTATTCCAGAGTCTATTTCAGCACCTGTTACAACGTTTATTCCAGCATCTATTTCAGCGTCTATAACGGGGGCTATTTCAGCGTTGCTACTTTCCGATGCGTTATTAGAATTTTTCGCTAAATTACTGTTATTTATATCATTTATGTTATCAGTATTGTTGTTATTATTATTGTAATTATTATCATTATCGTTGCTATTGTTGAGATTTTTATTATCGTTGTAATCATCGCTGCTATTATTATTCGCGCTATTGTAATTATCTAAAACAGAAGCAGATGAGGCAGAATTTTCAACAGTTACCTCATTTTGGGTTTCAGGCTTGTTTTGTTCACCTGACTGTGAAAATAAACCAATCATTAATATCAAAACAAATATTGAAGCTAAAAACAGTGGCAAAAATTTTCTCTTCATTTTGCAGTCACCTATCATATTAAAATTAATTAAAGTTAATGTCATAATTAAATCCTTTCACTTACAAATTATATAACAAATAAATTATAAATGGAATATAAATGGAATAGCAGGGGATAGGGGACAGTTCTTTAAATTTAACAAAATTTCAAAACTCACAAAATCTGGGGACAGTCCTTCAAATTTTGCAAAAATAGGAGACAGTCGTTAAAATGAAGAACTAAAATAAGGGACAGTTCTCAAAATATTGCAAAAATGAGGACCACTTTCTAGCAAAAATGAGGGACAGTCCTTTAGAATTTTTAAAATTAACAAATAGTATTCAAGCTTATTGAAAAATCCCAGCATTCCGTTTATGATATAATTATGATAAAAATTCGATAGAAAAGGTTATAATAATAGAATGAACAAAAGAACAAGAAGCATGTACTAAGAAGAGCCAAAACACATGAAATGAGAAAGGAGAATAAACATGTTTTTTCCTATAGGCAGGATAAATAAAATTGCACAAGAGCTTAAATCTTATATTTACCAAAACAAAATTAGAATTGAAAACTTCATGATGAAGGAAGGAACTTTTAGAAATATTAAGGAAGTGGACGAATCACCTGTTCAGTGGAGTGAATTCCGTACAGGAATGCGCTGGGGTGGGTATAATTACCACGCTTGGTTTCGCACAAATGTAATTATTCCAAAAGAGATGGATGGTAAAACAGTCGCCTTAATTGTTTATACTGATCAGGATGGGTGGGATGCAACAAATCCACAATTTATCGCATTTGTAAACGGTGTTCTTAGACAAGGTCTTGACCGTAACCATCAGGAAGTGGTGCTAAGCCATTCTGCAAAAGCAGGAGACGAATATCAGATAGACCTTCATGCCTATAGTGGAATGAGAAATTTCAGCGAAATGAAAGACCCAAAAGTAGATTTATTTGTAGAAATAGCGTCTGTAGATACTAAGATACGAAAACTCTATTACGATATATATGTACCCTTGCAGGTTGCTGAAAAGCTTCCGGAAGATGATAAGAAGTGCCTTGATATACTTACCGTACTAACTAATACAGTGAATTTGTTAGATTTAAGAAAGCCATTATCTCCGATGTTCTATGAGTCAGTCAAGAAAGCTGAAGAATACATAGAAAATGAATTCTATAAAAAGATTTGCGGCCCCCAAGAAGCTGAAGCTACTTGTGTTGGACATACCCATATTGATGTTGCTTGGCTATGGCCCCTTGACCAGACAAGGGAGAAGGTAACAAGAAGCTTTTCAACCGTTCTAAGACTTATGGAGGAGTATCCCGAATATATTTTCATGTCCAGCCAACCCCAACTCTATAAGTTCTTAAAGCAAGATTATCCTGAAGTATACGAACAAGTTAAGGAAAGAGTAAAAGAAGGACGTTGGGAAGCTGAAGGCGCTATGTGGTTGGAAGCAGATTGTAACTTGATATCAGGAGAATCAATGGTGCGGCAGATTTTGTTCGGAACGAGATTCTTTGAAGAGGAATTTGGAGTAAAGAACCGCATTCTATGGCTTCCTGACGTATTCGGCTACAGTGCTGCGCTGCCTCAAATACTCAAAAAATCTGATATCGATTATTTCATGACCACAAAAATCAGTTGGAATCAATTCAATAAATTACCCTACGATACTTTTATGTGGAAAGGGTTGGATGGGACGGAAATATTAACTCATTTTATTACAACCAGAGACTATGAATCTGTTCCCACATCTCGTTTTAATACCACGTATAATGGCAATTTGAATCCTTCTCAAGTCATGGGAGCATGGCAAAGATATCAGCAGAAAGAAATCAATAATGATGTGCTTATCAGCTATGGATATGGTGACGGAGGCGGTGGTCCTACAAGAGAAATGCTTGAAAATGGCAGAAGAATGAGCAGAGGTATACCTGGATGTCCAAAAGTAAAGATGGGTACAGCAGCTGAATATTTCCGCAAACTCGAGCAGACTGTAAAAGATTCCAAATATCTACCTAAATGGGTTGGAGAATTGTACCTTGAATATCACAGGGGCACTTATACTTCAATAGCACGTAATAAGAGATATAACAGAAAGAGCGAGCTTCTTTACCAAGACGTTGAATTTTTGTCATCATTGGCTATGCTGTTTGGTAAGGAATATCCACAGCAAACTATTAATCAAAGTTGGGAAACCATTTTGCTCAATCAGTTCCATGATATAATACCTGGTTCTTCCATCAGAGAAGTCTATGAAGATTCAAAAAAACAATACGAGGAAATCTTAAATATCGGCATTGAATTAGCTGACAAAGCGACAAATGAAATCGGAGCGCAGATTGACCTTAAAGAACGTTCAGTTGTGGCATATAATACACTAGCCTTTGAAAGAGATGATATCGTGACTTTTGAAGTGCCCGATGATGTACAATATCCTTGCATAGTAGACGATGATGGTCAAATACTTCCTTGTCAGGTAATAGAAAAAGAAGGAAAGAAGAATGCAATATTTTTTGCTCGCGGATTACCTTCTAAGGGGTACAAAGCGTTTAGACTCCAAGATAAGGCATATGACCAAGCTAGAGAAGCTAATAAATGTAGGAATTTTAACCAAGATGGAGAAGTTAGCCAGGATAGTGAAGTTGTCTGTGATGCATCTATAAAAGTAAGTACTGACCATTTGGAAAATAAATTTTTCTCTATCAAAATTGATGAAAAAGGAACATTCACTTCGATCTTTGACAAGATAAATAAACGTGAAGTTTTGCAAGCCGGACAAAGAGGTAATCAAATCCAGGCCTTTGAAGATAAGCCCATGAAGTATGATAACTGGGACATTGATATATATTACCAAGAAAAAATGTGGGAAGTAGATGAAGTTGAAAAGATAGAAGTACTGGAAAGTGGTCCGATTCGTGGTGGAGTAAGGATTCAGAAGAAATTCATGGATTCCACTATAATTCAAAACATCTATATCTACAAAGATATTCCGCGTATAGACTTTGATACTTATATAGATTGGAAAGAAGATGACATACTGCTTAAAGCGGCATTCCCTGTAGATGTTCATTCATACATGGCAACTTATGAAATCCAATTCGGGAATGTGGAAAGACCTACTCATTGGAATACATCATGGGATTTTGCTCGCTTTGAAGTGTGCGCTCATAAATGGGCTGATCTATCAGAAGAAGGATACGGAGTAAGTCTCCTCAACGATTGCAAGTATGGGCATGATATTAAGGATGGCGTTATGAGGTTGACTCTCTTGAAATCCGGAAGATATCCAAATCCTACGGCTGACCGTGAAGAGCACAGATTTGTATATTCCCTTTATCCTCATGGTGGAGATTGGAGAGACAGCGGCACCGTCAAGATGGGATATCAATTAAATGTGCCTGTATATGCAAAAGTAGAAGAACCACACAAGGGTACTTTACCACCGGCTTTATCAATGATAAGTGTAAACTGTGATAACGTGATTATAGACACAGTCAAGAAAGCGGAAGATAGCGACGACTTGGTAATTAGGATGTATGAATGCTACAATAAACGTACGGATGTGAAGGTAACATTCTTTAAACCCTTGATGAAAGTGGTAGAATGTAACTTACTGGAAAAAGACATACAACCTGTAGAAGTGCAGGGCAACACCTTCACATTCCAAATAAAACCATACGAAATAAAAACATTTAAGCTCACTGTGAAATAAAGAATAAAATGTAAATAAGTAAAATACTAATGTGAAATAAGTAAAAAAGGTTTAAGTAAAAAATAAAAATACCGTTTAAGGTTTTAAGAAAAGAAAAAATGAAATAATTTTAGAAAAGAAAAAAATGAAAAAATAACAAATAACAAAAAAAGTAAAAATAAAAATAGTTAAAGAATGTAAAAAATGGTTACAGAATAAATAAAGAAAATAGCCAAGCCTCTACGTAAAAGAAAAACCGATTCTTATCTTCAAGATGAGAATCGGTTTTTTTGTGAGAAAAGAGAGGGACAGTCCTGCAGAAATCGCAAAAAAGAAAAGAGAGGGACAGTCCTGCAGAAATCGCAAAAAAGAAAAGAACCGAGAAAAAGTCACTGTATTGAAAAAGAGGAACAGTCCTGCATGAAAAAAGGGACAGTTCTGTACAAATAACAAAAACTAAAATGTAGGTTTAAATAGGTTCAAAGAAGGGAGACAGTCTTTAAAAATTGCAGTTCTATATAACAGCGAAAATGACTATAAAATAATAACCTGAAAGTGACTATAAAATAATAACCTTTTCAAATGTTAGCTAAAGCACAAATGTCAAAGTTAAAATAAACTGCATAATATATTAAAGAAAATGTTCTTGTAAGTTTTTAGTAGACAAAGGTGGAATTTATAGTGCCTCAGCTAGGATATTTTTTCGAAGAACTTGTAGTACTATATTTAATCGCTTTGGCTGGTTACATTTCTAAGAAAAGCAGAATATTCTCAAACGAAGCAGATATCATCCTTACCCAAATAATACTTTACATAACTTTGCCTGCACTAATTTTATTTTCACTGGACTTTCCATTTTCAACTTCAGTGCTTTTAGACTTCTTCATTCTTATATTTCTATCAGTATTTTCTTTATGCATGGCATGCATTATAGCTTACATCATTTCAAAGAAAAGTAAACTTTGCCCAAAAAGAAAAGGAGTGTTCCAGGGACTTATTATCTTTGGAAACCAAGGGTTTTTAGGATATGCTATATGCCAGGTATTGTTTCAAGAGGAAGGTATTATGTATGCAGCAATATTTAACCTCTTTTACCTGGTACTTATATGGACTTATGGAATCTATATCATTGCTAATAATATGTTGGAATTTTCATGGAAAATGATTATTTTAAACCCTGGAACTATTGCAACATCCATTGGCATGATTATGTTTTTCCTACCTGTAGGATGGCCAGAGACTATATCCTATTTTTTCAAAACTCTTGGAATGCCAACTACACCACTTTCAATGCTTCTTATCGGGAGCATTGTTGCAGATTTGGACATAAAAAAGGCATTGGAAATGTGTAAAGATAAGTATATTTGGATAGTGGTCTTTATAAAGCTGCTGCTTAATCCACTATTTATTATTCTAATAGGCTTTTTAAATGCTAAGTACGCATTATTTAATATTAACTTCACAGCATTGTCTGTGGCAGTACTTGTAGCTGCTATGCCATCAGCACCAACAATATCACTCTATGCCAAAAAATATGAAAGTGATGTAATATATGCTTCTATTGGAGTATGTGTAACTACTTTACTCTTGCCGTTAACTTTACCCGTTTTATATTGGTTATTAAATCTGTTTTATACATATTGTTAATAAACATTAATACTACTACGTACTATGTTGAGTGTATGGAAGTTAGAATAAAACCCTATTTGCAATTTGTTTTATACAATCTTTGAAATTTTTATTGGCTAGAGCAAGGTAACTAATTGGCAAATTAACAGAGTAGTATTAAGTTAGTATTATTAAGTTAGTGGTATTAAGTTAAATGGACTATTACAAGCATACTTTAATTAAAAATAAATATATTGTAATTAAGTATAATTGCTTGGTCTTTTATGATCTTTTTGATTTTTTTAATCTTTTTAATTTTTTATCTTTTTAATTTTAATCTTTTTAATCTACTACTATTTATGCTGATTTACATATAATCTACTATATTGTTGCGAATAAAGAAGTTCAAAACACTCATAAAAGAGTATGTAGAGGATTTTAATACAAATTTTGGATATCTAACACAGTAGTACTACCATATGTTTAACAAATTATTTTTCTAAAATGATCACCACCATTTTTACAAATCCTTCCTTTAAAACAGGTACTTTTGTCAAAGGAGCTAAAAAATTTCGCAATGGTACTTCTTTATAATATGTAATATCAAATTTTGTATCTTTTAAAAGATTCTTAAACTTCTTAATCGTCATGACATTTATGTATGAAAAATACTCATTACCATTTTCATCCATACTAATTCTTAGTTCAATTCGCTTCTTTCCGTCAGGCAAGCCATTGACCAGATCTTTATAAACCTTAATCAGGGTTTTTTTGCTAAAAAATAAATGTACCCAAGGAAATCCTATGGCATCACTTAAATGTGCACCATAAGGATGATAATATGGTGGAAAGTTAATGTACAATTTTCCGCCTTTTTTCAATACACGGTAGCATTCATTCAGTACTTTTGCAGGCTCGTTTACATGCTCCATTGCATCATTCATAATTATGGTGTCAAAAAAATTTTCTTCAAAAGGAATATTAGCTGCATCACCTAGCACAAATTCAAATTTATCCTTTAATCCTTTTTGATTGGCTAAAGCATTAGCTTCTTCTTCATAGTAGTCTACAATATCTATACCATAAACCTTCTTTGCTCCTTGAGCCGCATAGTATAAGGTTTTACCTCCTGCGCCACAACCAATATCTAGCACGACCTTATCTTTAAACATTTCTTCTATTGTAGTCTTTTCCAAATAAAATTTTATAGTTTCTCTCCCTTTTTCATACTGCCATTCTGCATAGGTTTTTATTCCTTGATTTTGAAGATTAAACGGATGCACTGGCAAAGGAAATAGTTTATTTAGGGCTTTACAAATAGCTAAACTTATATTCATAATTAATTCCTCTTTCCTTTAAATTATTTGTAACGATTTCATATCCATTAATCATTAATATTGTATTACCATTTATCAGAGACTTTTTTTCCTAATCATTCATCAAATGCTTCAGGCATTTGGTCCTGAATTTCTTGTCTGGTAACCTCAGTTTTAATACGATATTTTTCAATATTCTAGTACAACATTTAAATATTCTTTACCTTCAGGAAAAGCTCATTTCCATCTGGTAATCTCAATTTAGTGCGATAGTTGTAATATGGTATATTTTAGTATTTTAGTATAATATTTTAGTATATTTTAGCTAATGTATTAGCATATATTATTAGCATATATATTAGCATATAGTATGTAATATATTCTATCATTTTATTATCTTAACATTATTATCTTAACATTACAAGAAGAGAGGGGACAGTCCTGCAGAAACCACAAAAAAGGGGACAGTCTTGCTAAGATAAAAAAGTAAAAAAGGGGACATTCCTGTAAAAATCACAATCCAAACAAAAAAGAGGGGACATTTCTGCCAAAATCACAAAAAGGGGACAGTCCTGCTAAAATCATAATTCCCAAATGATACTAAAGGGGACAGTCCCGCTAAATTCACAATCTAAAAATGTTACTGACAACCACTATTGCCAAAATTCGTGAAATTGTTAACATTTGTGGCTTAGATAGTTTGGAGTACATGTTGGAAACTTCAAAAAGTACTACTCTTGATATTTTCCATACATATCATGAGTTCTCAACGGTTCAAGAAATGCTGGAATATCTGTTGTAGAAACTTTATATACTGGATCTTTTATTTACTTTTTATATGTTTTAAGTAAAGTACCGTAGAGGTAATATGAGATATAAGGAAAATGCAGCAGAGGGAGTATATGATATAAGTGCTGTTGCAGGCAGCATGAGATACATTGTCATCAGCTCAGCAGCATGAGATATAAGTTTCGCCTAGGCAATATGGTATACAAGCTCTGTAGATGCAATATGATCTATAAATTCCATTTTGGTAGTGGGAGATATATGTTGTATATATAGTATGTATTTATATAAGCTATCGCATATGTTGCGTTACATAAACGACTTCAAACTTACTGTAGCCCATATTAAGATAAAACTCAAAATATTCGTAAGGTTTACCATCGTTCCAACAAGACTCTGATTATATTTAAACATAATAGAATAAGGAATAACAGCCATTCCTATAGGCAATACAAATCCCAGAAGCATTGTATATCCGAATAGTTCACCATAGGGTAAAAGTAAATATAGCAATATGCCGATGATCAATCCAACACCATAACGAATTGAGAGAACTTTAATAACCATTTTCCATTGACTCTTATCAAGAGAAAAATCCATAACCACACCTAAAAGCAAAAATGATAAAGGCATGTTTGTTCTGCTTAAAATAGAAGCAACATCTATGATAATTGCTGGAAATTTCAAACCGGCAAGATTTATTACGAGAGTAAGCATATATGCTATTAGGGGAACGGAATGTGTCAATTTTTTAGCAATATATTTAAAATCAATTTTGTTTTTTTCATCTATATTCTCTTTATTTTTTTCATTTACTTCGCCGGTTGAAAATATAGCTGCCAGAGAATAACAGGCACCAAACAGGATTATTGCATTTCCCATGTCAAACATTGCAAAATACTTTACTGTCTCTTGTCCCCATATAAATTCTGCAAGGGGATACATAAATATTCCTATATTCATCCCAGGTAATACCATTGACATTAGGCCTCGTGTGTGTCTTTTCTCTTTTCTAAAGGCTAATAGAGCTATAAAAACCATCATTGCCCCATAGATGATATTTATAAGCGGAAGTATTCCTAATGTAAAATCAACTTCAACTGTACTAAAGGTTTTGACAACCAGAGCAGGCAGTGTAATATTTAGTATTATTGAAGAAATAACCCCACTATCTTCGGCTTTTACAATATTAAACCTTTTTATAACATACCCCAAAACAATAATTAATAATGAAAGCAAAAATTGGTAATTAAAGTCTCCCATTGTAATTCTTCTCCTATTGTAATTCTCGTATTATAATTCTCCTATTATGATTTTCTTATTGTATCTTTCCTTTTGCACCTTTCCTATTGTTCCTATTGTAATTTTCCTATTGTAATTCTCTCATTTTAAATTCTTCCGTAGCGATTCGCCTTGACCCCCCGTTATTGGAGAATTTCTGCGTAGAACTCTCTCTACTGTAAGAATTCTATTGTTTTATACTTAACTCAACCCTTTAAAAAATTTAGCTGCCTTCCTCATGTTGTCAAGGGCA
>DUMC01000020.1 GCA_012840075.1 Clostridiaceae bacterium
ATAACAAAAACGGTTTACATAATACAGCTGTAAATCTTGGAAACCCTGTACCAACAACCTTTAGGACAATATTAGGTTTTCAATGTGCCGATATATGAAACTTTCAAATTATTTGCGTAAGTCCTGTCAGTAAGATTTAAGATTATTTTTAATAATTCCTATGCCTTCGTAATATGTTACCGGTACAGTAAACAAGATCCCCACATCAGGTTTGCCAAGATCGCCAACCACATTTCGTATGCACCTGATACAAGTAAATACTTTGTCATCTTCAAGAACTAAGAATATGGTTTTATTATGGGGATTCCCTTCATTTAAAATGAATCTTAGCGATCCAAAAAGCGGTAAATCCTCAGTTCCTCCTGATGTAAGCGCTCTTGCCATTCCTGTACTGTCAATAATAGTTGCTCCGTTTATGCCTTCCCTTACAAAAGTCTTTAGCAATTCATTCAGTACTTCTACCTTGTTTAAAACCAGTACTAATAACTGCATGGTAACATATCCTTTCCGGCACTGAATTCTAATTTTAGTGCAATAAAAATTCGTTTTCAAATTAATTACAGAACCGATAGCTCTTAATTAAGCGTAAAAGTTAGCACCTATTTTACATTAGTTTAGATTTCTTTGTTTTTCGTTTAATAACAGGCAAATGCTTCTATTTGCATAATATCCTTCTTGGTTTACTCTTCCAGAAGCTGCATGCAGAATAACAATGCTCTGGGTATATGGAAAGGCCCCTTCCATATATTCCCTTTTAATGTATGGGAAACCGTTCCATCCCTATGCAAATATCCAAACCATTCACCATATTCCTTATCGAGGAATCTGCTGAAAGTCCATTCATGAACCTTGTTATACCAATCCATATATTTTTGATCGTTAGTGTGTTTATAAGCAAGCAGTAATGCGTAAAGGGCTTCCGTATGAGGCCACCAGAGCTTCATGTCCCATTCAAGTTGCTCTGCCTGTTTTCCTTCTACATCAACAAAAGCAAAAATACCGCCGTATTCTTTATCCCAGCCAATATCCAGTGACCAGTCAAGTATTTGAAGAGCTTTTTTCATTATATTTTCGTCTTTTTGGTATTCTGCTTCTTTCATAAGGAACCATGCTGCTTCTATGGAATGCCCTGGATTAACGCATCTTCCTGCAGGAGTATCCAATCTTTCTCCTTTAAGTCCTACCGTTTCCAATAGAGCTTTTTCATCAGGTTTAAGAAAATCATTTAAAATCTCATTGGTATATTTTTGTGCCATAGCTTCGTAGTCAACTTCATAATTGTCATTGCGGGCTTCCTTATCTATCTCTCTCATGATGTAATTTACATTTAGCAATATCATCGGAACCGCCATTGCTTTTGTTGCTCTGGTTTCAGAGTAGAATTTAGGAGTTATTTTAAACGGGTCATTTGACGGGTCTTCATAGATTGATACAAGCAACTTATATATTTCCCTGGCTTTATTTAAAGCTTCTTTATTACCGGTTGCTTTATAATATTCGGCAAGACCTATTACTGCAAAAGTTTCACTGAAAAAATAACGCCTTTTTCTGAGAGGTCTGCCATCCTGGGTAACAACAAAAAACATGCGGCCGTCGGTGTCAATACAATGCTCCAATATGAACTTATAACCTAAATAAGCTGCTTCCAGCCACTCGTCCTTTTTGCCCAGGGTATTACATAATCTTGAATAAATCCATAAACCTCTTCCTTGAAACCATACGGATTTATCAGTACTATACACATTGCCGTTTCTTTCGAGGCAGGTTAAATATCCACCGTATTTGCGGTCAAGAGAATTTTTCAGCCAAAAGGGTATGCAATCTTCCAGTAAAGCTTTTTTATAAAATTCATAAAGTTGTTTTTTATGTAAGAAATCCATATATTACCACCTCGTAAAAGAGAATTAAATTGTCCTCTATATTATAGCACAAAATTTAAGTGTTATTTAAATGCAAGTTATATGTCACACAAATGATTGCCGGAGATTATTTATTAAAAGACCCTGTCCACATCAACACTAAGACCTTCAAAAATAATTGATTGTGCTTTTTCACCGCTTTTATATGTGACCATTTTGTCTACCCTGTAATTTTTGAACGAATAGATAAGGATTTCTTTTGAAAATACGTTTACGATCCAGTATTCTCTTATACCACTTAATAGATAAAGACGTAGTTTTTCTATCAAATCTTTTTCCTTGGTTGAAGGGGAGAGGACTTCTACCACCAGTGAAGGTATACCCCTGTATATTCCTTCTTCATCTATATTTTCCTTGTCGCATATAACTATGATATCAGGTTGAACAACATGAATATTATCTTTGCTGTTTTCCGGCTCGTTTTTTTCTTCGCTTTCAAGTTCGCTGATAATATCGTCCGTACTCATCCTTGTTATTTCATCACTGACTTTTTTAGTCAGAGTAACATCAAAAGGAGAATCTAACGGTTCACATTCTTTATCCCTGAACCAAAGAGTAAACTCTCCGAAAATTTCCCTTACAGCCTTTTGATGAGCATAATTAGGAGATGCCAGGAGGTATATTTTACCGTCTATGTATTCGTAACGCAATTCACTTTTTTGGGAGATCTCAAGAAAGTCTTTGTAAGAAATTTTTCGCCCTGAGAATGCCGAAAATCTTTCAGAAGCTTCCCTGATGAAATATGTGTCGATATTGTCGGTATAAGTAGTGAGTCGTGCAATCTTTTTGCCGTTTTTGGTAATAATTATATCTTCATATTTGCATAATTTAAGATATTTACCAAAATTATTCTGGACTTCCGTTGCAGAAACTTGCATAAATCCACCTCCGATTTGAATAATTTCAGGTGAAACGGAATATTATGTTTTGCTATGTTGCATGATATCAATATTGATTCTTATATATTATTTTGCAAATAATTTAACTATATAAATTAAACAATTTAGTTAAATTATAACATTAAATAGCTAAATTATCAATAAAATTCTTTCATTTTGCCTAAAACAATATATCAGGTGATAATCAAGAAATGATTAAATCATAAAAGATTTTTCCAAATAAAAGCAAAATTACAATTAAAACAAAAGGTTTGATCACTCCGGATCCTTTCTTTATGGCAAGACCTGATCCCAGCCAGTTCCCAAGTATACCGCATAAGGCTGCTGGAATTCCGACTTGAAACATCACCTTATTGCTGAAAATAAAAGTAACCAATGCAGCTACATTCGATGCTAAATTTACAATCTTAGCATTACCTGAAGCAGTTTTTAAATTAAATCCGACAATTCCGGTATATGCAAGAATTAAAAATGTACCCGTTCCCGGTCCGAAAAAACCATCATAAGCTCCTATAACGAATCCTATGATTAAAGAAAAAACAATAACTTTCCAGGATGGAAGATTAAATTCGATATCGTCTTTTCCGAAATTTTTCCTTGTTAACACAAATACTGCAATGACAGGCAAGGCTATAATAAGAAAGTATTGTAAATATTTTTCTTCTAAAGAAAGAGCAAGCCTGGCTCCGGCATAAGAACCTACGAGGGCACCTAATACGGAAGCAAAAGCGGATTTTAAATTGACATTTCCGCTTCTAATATATCTATAAGTAGATATTGCAGTACCAAAAGTAGAAGAAAATTTGTTAGTGGCAATTGCATTATGCATGGGTAATCCGGCAAATAAATATGCAGGAAGAGAAATCAGCCCTCCGCCCCCTGCAATTGAATCCAAAAAACCTGCAACAAATATAAGTGGGCAAACAGTTAAAATTACTTTTATTGTTATATCCATACTACATACCTTTCCTAATTTTAATATAAAGTGCAAATATTAAGCCTTTTTTATTGAGGCCAGTTTACGGAGAAATTTCGGCCGCATTCTTTAATCGTTTAAATTTGATACCGATAGCAATTTTTCTCTAATTTTATCATAAAAATAAACTTCAATTCAATTAAGCAAGAAACAACAAAATAAAAAATGCAAATATAAAAGAAAAATAGTACTTGCCAATGATCAAGAAATGATTTATTCTAAAAATGTTATACTTGTATACAATTATACAAAGTATGACTAAAAATTGTAAAATTGAAAAGAATTAAGAGGAGGATCTGGTTATGAAAAAGATTATAGCAATCTTATTAGTAGCTGTTATGTTACTTACATTGGCTTCCTGCAGTGGTGTGGGGAGAACTACGGCTTTGAAATTGACAACAGGCGGTGTATCAGGTACATATTATCCATATGGTGGAGCAATGGCCCAAATTTTTTCCAGCAAAATGAATAATGTTAAAGTAACAGCCAATTCTTCCGGAGCATCTGCGGAAAATATTAGGCTTGTAGGAAAGGGAGGAAAGAATGACGGAGCCGATCTTGGCATAGTCCAAAATGATGTTATGGCCTATGCGTATGAAGGCGTTGAGCAATTCAGCGGAGAGAAGATCGATACATTCCGTACAATTGCAACTCTTTATCCCGAATACATACAGATTGTTGTGGCAAAAGACAGCGGAATAAATTCCATTGCTGACATGAAAGGAAAGCGCATATCCATCGGTGACGCAGGTTCAGGTGTTGAAGCAAATGCAAAACAGATTTTGGAGGCATATGGATTGACATTTGATGACATAAATGCAAGCCATCTTTCTTTCAAGGAATCCGGGCAAGCTTTACAAGATAAGCAGATAGATGGTTTCTTCTGTACGGCAGGTATACCGAATACGGCAATCCAAGAAGTAGCCCTCCAACGTCCAATAAAAATACTCAGCATTGATGAAGATAAAGCAAAACAGTTGATTGAAAAATATCCGTTTTATGTACAAGTTACTATTCCCAAGGATATTTATAACACTGAAGAAGATGCAAAATCTCTTGCAGTCATGGCAACTTTAATATGTAATAAAGATTTAAGCGAAGATTTGGTGTATAATCTGACTAAGACACTTTTTGAAAATCAGGCTGAACTTGCAGCAGCTCATGCAAAAGGTGCAGAGCTCAGCTTAGAAAAAGCTGTTGAAGGAGTGTCAGTTCCTTTCCACCCGGGTGCTGAAAAATATTACAAAGAAAAAGGTGTTTTAAAATAGATCAAGAATTTAACAATGAGTGTTTGTAAAACAAACATGGAAAATTTGAAAATGAATTTTAGGTGCAGGCTTTTAAGGTCTGCACCGGTTTTAAGGTTTGCACCGACACTGATAAGATCCGAAGGTGGACTTGCGAGAAAATCCGCATTGGTACCGCTAATATTGCTGTTAATATTGCTAATAATATTATTTCCCATGTTTCCGCATTTAGTGCTTTCTCATGATAATGATATCGTATGGTGCAAACCTATAAAAAGGGATGAAAAATTTGTAATAAGATATATTCATTCTGTGAATAAGTCTCCGGTAGAAGACAGCATTAGATGGAACGGAAAGAAGCTGATTATATGCGAAACGCTATATCAATCTTATGGAGCAGGAATTCCAAATGAACCTGAAGACAGTCAGACTTTTACCTGGACTGATAAAGGGCTTTTACTATCAAATATAAATCTTGAAAGGTATTCTATTGATTTATTTGTTGGTACGATTGCCGATCATTATTTAATTTACAGGGACCGTGAATATCAACTTAAAAAACTGGCAGGAGAGCAAATTTTGTTGAATATTTCAGTAAAAAGATTGTCTGCATTTAATTTATTGTTTCGGAAAACGTATTTAAGTTGTTAATATACTTATGTTTATTGGTAAACGGACTAATATTTGGTTGGTAATTATATAATATACCAAGAATCGGGAGGAGTTAAATGAAATTATCAAAACCTCGTAGCCAAAAAACTTCAAAACAAAATAAAGATATGATTTCGAATATTGATATTACAGGGTTGTCGGAAGAAGAGATTGCCAGGCTGGAAGCTGAAGCAGCACTACAAAAATATGATAAGGAATCTTCTTATCGAAATAATTTAAAAAAAGTTCCCAATACCATTGTATCAATTATACTAATATCTTTTTCCTTGTTCCAGTTAGGTACGAGTATTCTTGGAGTTCTGCCGGCTCAACTTCAAAGGAGCTATCACTTAGCTTTTGTTATTGCGCTGGTATATTTACTTTATCCTGCGAGAAAAGGCGGAAGAAAGGATATTATACCCTGGTATGATGTAGTGCTGGCAATAATTTCAACGGGACTTATATTGTATATTCCATATAATTATAGATATTTAATGGCAAATATGGGGAATTACCGTCCTATTGAGTTCATAATAGCCGTAGCAGGAATACTTGCTGTTATGGAAGCATGCCGGAGGGTTGTAGGCATACCTATACTGGCAGTAGTTTGCGCATTTATTGCATATGCCTACTTTGGTCCTTATATGCCCGGATTTTTATGGCATGGAGGATATTCAATCACCCGTATAGCCAATTATCTTTTTTATACAACTGAAGGCGTATTTGGTACACCCCTGGGAGTATCCGCAACTTATATTTTCTTGTTCATCCTTTTCGGTGCATTTCTTGAAAAGACCGGTGTGGGTAAATTATTTATAGATTTATCTAATGCAATTGCAGGAAAAGCACCTGGAGGTCCTGCAAAGGTTGCGGTTATAGCGAGCGCTCTTGAAGGTACAGTATCCGGAAGTTCAGTGGCAAACACAGTTGGATCCGGCAGTTTCACAATTCCTACCATGAAAAAACTTGGTTATAAACCTGAATTTGCTGCAGCAGTAGAAGCAGCAGCTTCCACAGGTGGACAGATCATGCCGCCCATCATGGGTGCAGCAGCATTTTTGATGGCAGATATTATAGGTGTAGGTTACTCAAAGGTTGTGGTATCTGCAATTATTCCTGCTGTACTATACTTTGCAGGAGTGTTGATATCCGTCCATGTAGAAGCGAAAAAAATCGGTCTTAGGGGTATGGATGCTGCAGACATACCTAGTATAAAAACTATCATGTTAGAACGTGGACATTTGCTCTTGGCATTAGTCGTCATGATTACCGTTCTTAGCATGAACTTTTCTCCTATTTTTGCCGCACTGGCTGCCATTGCCACTTCAATTGTTTCAAGTTCTCTAAGAAAAAATACCAGGTTAAAATTTCAAGATATTATTGATGCATTGCAAAACGGAGCACGCAGTATTTTAGGCGTAGCTATTGCATGTGCCATGGCAGGAATTATAGTGGGAGTAGTAGGTCTTACAGGTCTTGGATTAAATCTTGCAAACGGACTCGTGGAGTTGGCAGGAGGTAAGTTATTACCCATGCTGTTTTTTACGATGATTTCATCACTAATTCTTGGAATGGGAGTACCTACTACGGCAAACTACTTGATAACGTCCACCATATGCGCTCCGGCACTGCTTAAAATGGGAGTTCCTATTATGGCTGCTCACATGTTCGTGTTTTATTTTGGAATAATTGCTGATATAACTCCACCTGTTGCACTTGCAGCGATGGCAGGCTCGGCAATTGCCAAAAGCGATCCGTTTAAGACAGGAATTACGGCTACACGTATTGCAATTGCTGCTTTCATAGTTCCGTACATTTTCGCTTTAAATCCGCAGATGTTGATGATAGATGTAACCGCAATTGGGATAATACAAATATTAGTGACGTCTTTAGTAGGAATGTATGCAATTTCCGGTGCATTGGGAGGATACTTCCTATATCATGTTTACTGGTATGAGCGCATAATTTTGATAGTTGCCGGTTTAATGCTGATTTATCCTGAACTAATAACGGATATAGTTGGTTTAATAATAATTTCAATAATAGGGGTCTTGCAGACAACCAGAAAGAAAAGAGAATTACAAAAAGAAAAAGGAACTACAATATAAAGCATGAAAATTTGGACATAAAAAAGTCAGTAGGCTTTTATTGTATATTAACTGTATATAAGGTTTCATGATGCCTGAATATATTGTACGTATAGACTTTTTCAATCTGCCTGCAAGAGCAGCCGGTGAGACTGAATATACATGGGCAGTTATGGAACCGCCAAAGGGCATGGGTCCATATGCACAGAATAAACTTAGAAAAACAAACTTTGAATTTTCCGGATATCTTGTATGCAATACCGGAAAACAAGACAGGATTAATAATGCATTTAAGTTCGTCGATTGGATGTACAGCCCCGAAGGTAAGGAAATTCTCAGTTGGGGTAAAGAAGGTGTAACCTATGAGGTAGTAAACGGCAAAAAACAATTCATCATGGATGATAAAGGAACACCTCCTCGTAACCTGTATGGTATAGGAACTTACGGATTATATCAAGTTGTAGATCCTGAATCCAATGAAGCGCTTTACACTGAAGAAAATGTCAGAGAAGCAAGAAAAGCTATAAATTATTTGGAAGACAGAGCTAACCCATTACACTGGCTCCCGCTTAACGAGGCAGAAACCGAGATACAGTCTCAGCTTGGAACTACAATTAAAACATATGTAGATGAACAGCTTTCCAAGTTTATGCTTGACCAGAGACCTTTAAGCGAATGGGATGCATACGTTCAGGAAGTAAAAGCTTTAGGTGTGGATGACCTTATCAAGATGTATGAAACAGCATATAACAGAATTATGAAAAAGTAAGGCTGGCAGTATTCGGATATAAGTAAATAAATAAAATAGATATAAGTAATAGGTAATATATTATTGCAGATATATGCAGATATAATATAAGATTTCGGTAATACCGGGGAGTTGCAATATTCCCCGGTATTAAAAGTTAGGGGGTAAATATTTGGATGGAGATTGTTAAAACGAAAGGCTCAGTATCAAATTATAGTAATGGGCTACCGTCCAAAGAGAAAAAAGAAAATAAGTTTTTAAAAAAGTTCAAAAGAGGCAAGTACTTGTTTTTGTTAGTAATACCAACGGTAATATGTATGCTTTTGTTTTATTATCTTCCTATGTGGGGGATTTTAATTGCTTTTAAGCAATATTCACCATTTAAAGGTCTTGCCGGAAGCCCATGGGTTGGTTTAAAGCATTTCCGGACTTTTTTTGAGAACCCGTTTTTTTTCAGGTATTTTAGAAATACAATATTGCTGTCTTTTTATTCTCTGATATGGGGATTTCCTGCACCTATAATATTTGCATTGATTTTAAATGATGTTCAAAATATAAGATTTAAAAAATTAGTACAGACAGTAAGCTACATGCCTCATTTTTATTCAACTGTAGTGGTAGTGGGGCTTTTTACTATGTTCCTGTCACCTACCAGCGGACCGGTGAATAAACTTATACAGTTTTTTGGACATAAACCCATAAGTTTTTTGGCAGATGCAAAGTATTTTAGAACAATATATGTCGCTTCAGAAATATGGCAAAACTTAGGATGGGGAGCTATTATATATTTGGCAGCACTTACCAATATAGATCCACAGCTATACGAAGCTGCTATAATAGACGGAGCATCTAAATTTAAGAGGCTTATTTACGTTACTTTGCCTTGCCTGGCTCCAACCATAATAACAATGTTACTTTTAAGGCTCGGACATATCATGAATGTTGGTTTTGAAAGAGCCTACCTGCTTCAAAAACCATCAACTTATGAAACATCGGACATAATTCAGACTTATATTTACAGAACCGGTATTGAAAGCAATAATTTTAGTTTTGCTTCGGCAGTAGGGTTATTTAATTCGGTAATTAACGTAATTTTTCTTGTAGGATGTAATAAGCTTTCACAATACCTGACTGAAACGAGTCTTTGGTAGAAAGGTGATATAATTTATGAGAAAATACAGATTTTCAATTTTAAAAATAATAAGTACAATTGTATTGCTTTTTGTGCTATTTGTTACTTTGTATCCGTTTGTATACATGGTTGCTGTTTCTTTTTCCGAAAATATATACGTATTAAGGAATGAAATCACATTTTACCCAAAAGGTTTTAATTTAAAAACTTACAAGAAAGTATTTGAAGATAAAAGGCTTTTACCTGCCTATAAAAATACAATTATCTACGTAATACTTGGTACGGCTATTGCTCTTTTTGTAACTACTACAGGTGCATACGCTTTGAGTAAAAAAGAACGTTGTCCGTTTTCAGGATTAATAAATAAGATGCTTATTGTGATTATGTTTTTCAATGGAGGAATGATTCCCACATATTTGGCTATTAACTGGCTTGGAATGTATGATACTATTTGGGCGGTGGTTTTGCCCGGAGCTTTAAATGCTTGGAATTTGATAATCATGCGGAGCTTTTTCATAAATTATCCTACTGAAATAGAAGAATCAGGGCAAATAGACGGCCTCAACGATTTAGGAATATTGTGGTACCTTGTTCTTCCCACATCTACTGCCGTAACGGCAACTATCGGGTTGTTTTACGCTGTAGGTTTATGGAATGCATTTTTCGGTCCGTTTATATATTTGCGTGATAATTCTAAATATCCGTTACAGATTATTTTGCGGCAAATTGTTTTAAAAGGGGAAGCAATAGATTCAGAAATGATACTTTCCAGCGGTAAGGAGATTATTGCGGAAGATTCTATAAAATACGCAACTATCATAGTTTCTATAATACCGATAATACTGGCTTATCCTTATTTGCAGAAATATTTTGTTAAAGGCGTAATGATAGGTTCGATAAAAGGTTAGAAAATATGAAATCTAAAGAAATTGAGATAAGGCAAACAATGATTCCTGCAATATAGGAATTATTGTTTGCCTTGTGTTTTTATGCTTTTTAAGCATCTTATTTCAGAAAACGAATTCATTTTTTTCCGTTAATGCATTAGTCTTTTCAATTAATTCCTCAAGTACTACAATCAAATTCCGGGATAAATCTTTGGAATATGCAAGGGCTTTTTCGGCTTCTTCTTTATTATTTTCTTCTATATGCTTAATAACTATGCTGCCTGATTTATGGAAATTGTGATGCAGTTCATTAATACTTTCCCATATACTGGAAATCTCAGGGTGGGACGGTTTAACGGAATGATAAAAATGACCGAAACTGCATTTATGATCATCTAATTGCAAGGGCTGAACTTCCATTGTGTTTACCATGGACTCCAATTGAGAAAGCCAGTTTTTGTGATTTTTAATAACTGATTTAATAAATTCATTAAATTTTTCATTTGGAATGCTGTAAAATCTGTCCTTAATGATTTCACCGGTTTTCTTGGCAGCGTTATCAATTGTATCTTCTAAAGAGGATATTGCTTCGGCAAGTTCGTTTAAATCTTTGGCAGTAGTTTCCATTGCTTCCGAATAATTATACATATTTTCTGACAAATCGGTGATGTTGCTGATTGAATTTGTAAATTCTTCTAAAGATGAATTTATTTCTTCACTGACTGCATTTATGTTTTCAAGTCCGGATGCTATTCCTGCAATTGACTGATTGCTGGAATCAATTAAAGTATTCATGGTGAGCACGGAAGCATTTATGTTTTCGAGTGAAGCTACAGTTTGCTCAATACCTTGGAAGCTCTTGTTTGAATTTTCGGATACGGTATTAACTATAGTGTTTATGGACTCAAGTAAATCCTTCGTGGTATCTGATAGCTCTCTGATTTCTTCCGCAATCACGGAAAAACCTTTTCCTGCTTCTCCTGCCCTGGCAGCTTCTATTGACGCATTAAATGCCAAAAGATTAGTCTGATCTGATATTTCATAAATCCCTTGAACAATCTCTTTCATTTTGCTAAAAGATTCCATTAGCATTTTAAAATCATCTGCAGTTGACTTGGATTGTCTAAGAGCACTTTGTGTATCTGTTGATATTTGTTCGATAATAGAGGATGTGTTTTCAGTGCTGTTTTTTAGGGCATTTGCTTTTTGAGTAATGATACTGATAGATTCTACCAGATCGGAATTAGCTTTTGATATTTCCGAAGCTGCATTATTGGATTTGCTTAGTAAATCATGGAGTTCATGTGAAATATTGTTTATTTTCAAACTTATATTGCTGATTCGGTTGCCGAAATATTTCATTTTTAAGTCAAAACTGCTGACCAAGAAGGCGGAAGTAAATATATCTTCAAAGATCGACACAAGTTTTTTTCTGCCATTAGCCAAACGGCTTATAATATGATGGAGATCCGAATGTTTTTTTAACTTTAATTTAAGATTTTTTTGCTCGTTTTCTTCATAATGAGGATCCTCAATTAATTGTGTAATAGATATGTATTCTTTTTTCTTTGAACTATTCAGCATTTTATGTACCACCTCATATCAAGTTCATATAATTGTCCATAAAAAATAATATGTATCCCCTTAAGTTTAATATCGGATACATATTAATAATCTTAATACTAAAACATTAATAATCTTAGTACTAAAGCAGCAATATATGTTTCATTTTTTTCGATATGTTTTTAAGAACTGCTTTTTTTTATTTAATTATTCTTCTTTTTCAAACGCATCTTTTCCTACGCCGCAAAGAGGGCATACCCAGTCATCAGGAAGATCTTCGAAAGGTGTTCCCGGTGCAATCCCGTTATCAGGATCTCCTACTTCAGGATCATATACATAACCGCATGCAGTGCATACATATTTAGCCATTAGAACCTCTCCTTTCAGATTCAGGTTGTTGATTATCAACAAAAAAATCTAAAATTATTGCATGCAATAAGCAATATATTATTAATATACCATATTTTTTTTGGTATTAACAACAGATTTTAACTTGAGTAGATTTTAATTTGGTAAATTACATGCTTAATTGCGGAGGAAATGAAATCAACCATTTTCATTACCAAAAACAATCGGGTGTTTTGAAGAATGAGAAAATCCATAAATCCTCCAAGATTTACAATTCCTACAACGTGAATATTGCCTACAGGCTTGAGTTCTTTTTTTAGTGCGGAACCCGGAATGATAGGTCCTTCTCCTATTGAAACATAACCTATATGCTCTGCTTTTCCCAAACATGCATCTATGGCTACAATAAAAGGATTAGAATGCCTTAGGTTAATTTCATCCATCATTTTATCAAGATTTTTGGCATGAACGGGATTTTCGAGGGTGCCATAAACATGAACAATATTGTTTTTGATATTCATTATTTTATGACCTACCAGCGGACCCAAACTATCTCCAGTAGACCTGTCCGTACCGATGCACAGGAAAATGATCTCCCGGTATCCTTCACTAATAGCTTTACTCAATCTGTTGTATAAAATGCTTGTAAAATCTTTAAAAGCAAAAGGACTTTGGATGTTTATAAAACGCTTTTCAACTATAGTGTTAATAAGCATCCAGCCTCCTATGTTTTATTATTTGCTATTAATATGTTTATTATTATTACCTTACAAAAATACAAATATTACAAAGGAAGCGCAGCAAAATTCGAACTTTTTGGGGTGGGAAACTTTTCGTTGGTAAATGGTACATTTATTTTTTTATAATTTAATAAATTAAAAACACTTTATCTTTATTTATTGATATCAATACAATATTCTGTTATTATTAAAACATATAAAGACTTTTGACCATATTATTTTGTAATGAAGAATAAGGAAAACGAGTTTTGAAAAAGGAGTTTTCGGTGAGTGCATCAAAAAAAGGCTAATTATTATGCTAAAGAGTATCCAAAAGATTATACTAAGGATTATGCCAAAGACCTGCTCAATACCAGGATAATAGATAAGGTAGGGCCGTATTCAAAGTATAGTGAAGTCCTTCCCGTTGAAGACATAATAAACGGTATGCTGGATTGGGTAAGGGTTATAGACAGTAACGGCATTATTATTTATGCTAATAAAGCCATGCAAGACGATTTTAACCATCCTATTATCGGGAAGAAGTGTTATGAAGTTTTTTGTCAAAAAGAGCCTTGCGACAACTGTATATCTAGGATGGTTGCAACTGACGGGAAAATTCATGAAAAAGAAGAACAGTTTGGTGATAGGTACTTTTCAGTTAAGAGCTCTCCGATAAAGGACAAAAATGGTGATATTATTGCTGTAGTTGAGGTCTTAAGAGATATTACAAACGAAAAGATTCTTAATCAAAAACTAATACAACAGAACAAACAACTTAAAGATGATATTAATATAGCAAAGAAAATACAAATGAGCTTTTTACCGACAAACCTCAAACAGAATAAGGTTAACTTCTCATTTATATATAATCCTTGTGAAGAGCTTGGAGGAGATTTTTTAGATATATTCATGATAGATGAAGATCACATGGGACTTTATATAGCAGATGTGGCGGGACACGGTATAACGGCGTCATTACTTACAGTATTTTTGCGTTCATCGTTTAATAAAACGACATTATCACCTGCAGTTGCATTAACTGAGTTATATAACGAATTTAATGCAGTAGGTTTTGATGAAGATCTTTATATTACGGTTTTTTATGCGATTTTGGATTTTAAAAATAACGCAATTACCTATGCAAATGCCGGACATAGTACTAGTCCCATAGTATTCAACAATACAAGATTTGAAATTTTGAGGAGTGCCGGTTTGCCGATTTGCAACTGGAGTGAAAAAGCAAGTTATACAGAAAAACGTAGCAAGTTATATAAGAAGGATAGGGTGTTTTTTTGCACGGATGGAATAATCGAAGCTCGGAACAGTAATGATGAGCAATTTGGAGAGGAGCGCCTCCTTAAAATACTTACATCGGAAAAAGAAAGTCCTGATGTTGTTCTTAACCATATAATATGTGAAGCATGTGAATTCATGGGGAAAGAGTGCTCCAACTGTAGCTTCGATGATGATATAACCATGGTTTTGCTTGAAATAAAATGACTTTAATTTACCAATGGATTTTGCTGGAGGTGTAAATGTGGCTAAATATACAAGAGAAGATATTATTAGAATAGTCAAAGAGGAAGATGTTAAATTTATTAGACTGCAATTTACTGATATTTTTGGGATATTAAAAAACTTGGCTATACCTGCCAGTCAACTGGAAAAAGCTCTTGATAACAAAATAATGTTTGACGGGTGTTCAATTGAGGGGTTTGTGAGGATAGAAGAATCTGATATGTATTTGCGACCTGATTTAGATACATTTGTTATTTTCCCATGGAGGCCTCAGGTGGGTAAAGTTGCCCGAATGATATGCGATGTATACAATCCTGATGAAACACCTTTCGAAGGAGATCCAAGATATGTGCTAAAACGTATCCTTGCAAAAGCTAAAAGCATGGGCTATGATACCGTAAATGTCGGCCCGGAATGTGAATTTTTCCTTTTTCTTACAGATAGTGATGGTAATCCTACACTTAATACCCACGATAAGGCAGGTTATTTTGACCTAGGACCCGTAGATTTAGGTGAAAATGCTCGAAGAGACATGGTAATAGCTTTAGAGGAAATGGGATTTGAAGTTGAAGCATCCCATCATGAAGGTGCTCCGGGACAACATGAAATTGACTTTAAATATGCGGATGCACTTACTACTGCTGATGCGATACTCACCTTTAAGCTGGTTGTAAAAACAATTGCCCACAAACATGGGCTTCATGCCTCCTTTATGCCCAAACCTATTTATGGCATAAATGGTTCGGGGATGCATATTAATATATCGATGCATAAAAGCGGAAAAAATGCATTTTACGATGAAAATGATAAAATAGGCTTAAGTCAGGAAGCTTATTGGTTTATAGGCGGACTGGTAACTCACGCAAGGGAGATTGCTGCTCTTACAAACCCGATAGTAAACTCATATAAGAGGCTTGTACCGGGTTACGAAGCACCCGTTTACATAGCATGGTCTGCAGGAAACAGAAGCCCTCTTATCCGCATACCGGTAGCAAGAGGAGAAAATACGAGAATTGAATTAAGATGTCCGGATCCTTCCTGTAATCCCTATCTTGCATTAGCAGGTATATTAGCGGCAGGGTTGGACGGTATAGAAAAAAAGATAAATCCTTCAAATCCAACAAACGTGAATGTATTCAATATGACGGATGAACAAATGAAAAAAGAGGGAATAATTACCCTACCTCAAAGCTTGAGAGAAGCAATAGATGAAATGAAAAGCAGCAGTTTTGTAAGAAACGTATTAGGTGACCACATATTTGAAAAATACATTGAAGCTAAGAACAAAGAATGGGAGGATTACCGCAAGCAAATAACGCCTTGGGAACTTAAGCAATACCTTACCAAGTATTAAACGATTAAACAGGAACAAGCTTAAGAAAAACGTGAAGAGAGAATTTAAACTGGAATTGTTTATCAATTGCAGGAGGGCCGAGGACAAAAACATGACTTCTAGGAGACCTTTAATTGGTATAACACCGTCCTATGAAGACGATATCAAAAGAATATTCTTAAGCAATTATTATGCCGAATCTGTTGATAAAGCCGGTGGTCTTCCGATAATATTGCCTTTGACGGAAGACCTCGGAGTAATCAGCCAAATAGCAAAAACCTGTGACGGAATTTTAGTTTCCGGTGGTCCGGATATGGATGCCGTATACTATAATGAGGACAATATGCCTTACAATGGAAATATTTCACCTTTAAGAGACAAGTTGGAAGTCGCTCTTGTTAGAGAAGTATTTAAGTTAAAAAAACCTATATTAGGAATTTGCCGTGGTATGCAGGTTTTAAATGTAGCATTGGGGGGAACTTTATATCAGGATGTTTATTCTCAGATTAAGGACAGAGATATTATAAAGCATAGACAAGAAGCTCCCAGATGGTATCCAACCCATGAAATTTCCATAGTAAGCAATAGCATAGTATGGCATTCATTCAGCTGTGATACTATCAGGGTGAATTCTTTCCATCATCAGGCTGTTAAAGACGTAGCCCCGGGTTTTAAAGTTACATCTACAACAAATGATGGAATAATCGAGTCAATAGAATTTGAGGGTGATACATTTGTAGTAGGGGTGCAATGGCACCCTGAGAACATGTGGAAAAAAGACCCTATATATTTGCGAATATTTGAACTTTTTGTAGAGTCAATCAAAAGGAGGAGTGGTAATGCCAATCAAACTGCACCTTGGTGACATTGTTGAACTTAAAAAAGAACATCCTTGTGGAAGCAAGCAGTGGGAAATAACCCGCACAGGTGCTGATATAAGAATAAAATGCCTGGGTTGTGGACGCCAGGTTTTAATACCGAGACCAAAGTTTGAAAAGAGCATAAAAAAGATAATTAAATCTTTTGAAATTTAAAAAACCGATGCATTTTTTAACGTTTTTTTTGTAATAATAAGAAAAAAACGTTAAAGGGTGGTTTTTGAGTGTTTGGCATCGGTGGCAGATACAATTACTATGAAGAAAATACAAGAAAAAACAGAAAGATAAATTCAGGGAATTTTATAACATCCCTTATCACTTCTCTGATAGTTGGAGCACTTCTTCTTATTCTTATATGGAATAATATTATACCAATACCGCCAAGAAATGATTCTGTCAGTCCCGGGGTTGATTCCGGCCAAAAGGAAATAGATCCTGATATACCCCAAGATATAAGAGTTCCAAACCCACAACAAATCGGAGCTACTATATCAAATCCTACCGATAATATTGTAAATGTTACTAAAAGCGTAATTGATGGAGTAGTTGGTATATCTGTATTAAGAGCTAATGTAGATTCTATATTCGATAGCAATACAACTGAAAAATGGGGCGTTGGTACAGGTGTTGTAGTGAGTTCCGATGGCTATATCCTAACAAATCATCACGTGGCAGGAGGGAAAAACAAAAAACTTATTGTTTTCTTTTCAGATGGGACAACCATGGATGGTCAAACCCTTTGGTCTGATTCGGTATTAGATCTTGCCATAGTGAAAGTAAATGCCACAGGTCTTACTGCCATACCTCTTGGAGATGCAAGTAAGCTCCAGGTAGGAGAACTGGCAATAGCAATAGGAAATCCCTTCGGATTGCAGCTTCAAAGAACCGTCACATCCGGGATTATAAGTGCTCTTAACAGGACCATAAGCATTGATACGGAACAAGGAACAAATTATATGGAAGGTTTAATTCAAACAGATGCGAGTATAAATCCTGGAAACAGCGGTGGTCCCTTATTGAATTTCCGTGGGGAAGTTGTTGGAATTAATACCGTAAAGATAGCTTCAGCCGAAGGCATTGGGTTTGCCATACCGATAAACGTTGCTATTCCTATTATTCAAAAATTTAAAGATACAGGAACTTTCAAAGAAGCATATATGGGTATTTTTGCATATGACAGGGAAGCGATACCTTTTCTTGAACAAGATTTAAAACTTGATAATGGCATATATGTTGTGAAAGTGGATCAAGATGGTCCGGCAGCCAAATCCGGCATTAAGAAAGGCTGTATAATTTTAGAAGTGGACGGCAAACCTGTAAACACCATGTTGGAATTGAGATGTATTATATATTCCAAGAATCCCGGAGATGTAATAAATATAACTCATATAGAAAGGGAAACAGGAAAGATTGTAACAACTCCTATAACTCTTTCAGAAAAGAAAGGGGATGGATTAATAACCAGGTAAAAATGTTTCCTATCCGGTAAAATGCTTCCAATCTATATATATTCCAGGTAAAAATAATTTTACTAAGCATGCTATGTATACTTTTCTGAATAGCTGGCAAGAATTAAAAATGGCAAAGTAAAAGGTAAATTTATGAAATTCGCATGAAGTAAAAAATACATAATGAAGAGAGGAATTGAATTATGAAGAGTATAGGAAAAAATAACAAAGATGAAAAACAAAATAATGCCAACGGCAAGGCAAACAGTTTTGAAACCATCATGAAAGAATACCTGCAGCAGGGACGGCAGAAGCTTATTACTGACTTAACCGGAACCAGGGAAGCAATCAGGTTGATTGCAAATGATAAAACAAGAGACTTTATGTTAGTCACGGACAGGGGTCTTAACAAAGAAGAAAGGGATTATTTAATTGAATTAATTGTATCAAGCATGTACCAAACCTTTTGTTATGGATACGGTATAGGCAAGATAGAAGGGAAGACAAATAATAGGATTTTTTTGTAATATAAGTGTATGATCTTATTAATGTGGACTATAATCTTTTATTAAAGTTCTTCCGACCTTTTGGCGAAATTCTGAAATTTTTGTAATAAAGCTCTTACTCTAACAAAATTTATAGTATTAAAATTATATTATCTTTTTAAAATTATATTATCTTTTTTAATGCATGTAGTAGTCTGAGCAAATAGTTTTAATTTAAGATAATAGTTTAGATTTAACATATGATTAATATAAACCCCTTTTATAAAATTCTGCGTATTTACTTACCTATTAATGTAATGTTATAATAACTTATAACGTTACATGTAGTACTTATTAATATTTTTTTATTACAGGAATCATTATATTAAAATTTTTGTATTCGTGTTTTTTAAGAAAGAACAGAGAGATAATTAAGAGGCAGTTTTACTTTATTGCGGAAAGTATAAAAACAGCGAGAATTTTTGTTTCTTAATTGTAAGAGCCGTCTGAAAGGGGTATATACATTGCTGAGGGTGAATATGAATAAAACTTTTTGCAAAATATTACTGGCCTTCATGACAGTTATCTTTCTGTCCATGATTTCATATCTGTTTTTTTACAGGAGTGCTTATAACATTATTAAAGAAAATCTCATCAGGGAAGGCCATAAAGAATTATCCATGTTTAGCATGGAAATGGAAAGAAACATGTATGATGTATATAAACTAATCTATAACGCAAAAAATGATGAAACTCTGAAAGGTATTGATTCTAAAAAAGAAATTGATTGTTTTTACAATGTTTTTTAACGGTGGAATGATTCCGACGTATCTGGTTGTGCAGAAGCTTGGTTTGATTGATACGATATGGTCGGTGGTTCTTTCAGGAACAGTTTCAGTATGGTACCTTATGCTCATGAGAACATTTTTCCTCAGCATGCCAAAAGAATTGGAGGACTCTGGTAAAATTGACGGCCTTAATGATATTGGAATACTATGGTACATAATATTGCCTTTGTCCAAAGCATCCCTTTCCACTATTGGCTTATTCTATGCCGTAGGTATGTGGAATGCGTTTTTTACTCCTTTTATATATCTTAATTCTCCAAACTTGTTCCCTCTCCAGGTTATATTGCGTCAGATTGTTATAGCAAATGAAATGAGAGCATCAGAACTGGTCGGAGCTGATGATACTGCTGTGCTTCCCGAAGCTATTAAATTTGCAACAATCATGGTTTCCACTCTTCCCATAATTATGGTGTACCCTTTCATACAAAAATATTTTGTAAAGGGTGTAATGGTAGGTTCAGTGAAGGGCTGATCCTAAATTGATTCTAAATAGTTAAACAACTATTTAGACATATAAAATATAAGACTATTAATTATTAAGTCAAAAAAATTTTGACTAAAAATTTTACTAATCAACAAAACAATTTTTAAAGAAAGGATGGTTCAAATAATGAAAAGATATCTGATGTTAATCTTAGTGCTTATACTAACACTAAGTATTTTAGCCGGATGCGTGCAAAGCGGAACCAATCAATCTCAACAATCTACACAATCTGCTCAAAGCCAAAACCAACAGGATGTGGGGGTCAAATCAAATGAAAAAGCGCCTCCAACAGTATTAAGCATGATGATAGAATCCCATGCAAGCTGGCCTTACAATCCTGATTGGTATGTCTTTAAACTAATAGAAGAAGAACTGAATATCAAGTTTGATGTAACAACAGTAATCGGTGGGAATTATGATGAAAAATGAATATTACAATTGCATCAGGGAATTTACCTGATATAATCCATGTAATGGGAAGACCGGTAAAGATTAATAAATACGGAGCAGACGGAGCTTTATTAGATCTTCGACCTCATATTGATAAAATGCCAAACTTTAAAAAATTTCTTGAGGAAAATCCCACACGTTATCAGACATATTTAAGTGCAGACGGAAAACTGTATGCTTTTCCACCGGGCGGAGGAGCAGGTGAAACTAACAGGAGAGGTTGGTTGTATCGTAAGGACATATTTGAAAAGCATAATATTGAGATACCGACAACCAGCGAGGAATTATACCAAGTGCTTGTAAAACTGAAACAGCTGTATCCGGATAGTTATCCTTATACATGGAGAGGCGGACTTTCATCACAGATTGAAATGTTCTGCAGGTTATGGGGGTCAGGATATAACGCATATTTTGACCATGATGTGAAAGAATGGAGATATGGTCCGGTAGAAGACTATTTTAAAGAAATGGTTGTATATGTAAATAAGTTATATAAAGAAGGGTTAATACCACCGGATATTCTTACTTTGGATACGGGAGCTTGGTAAAATTTAGTATCAACGGGAAAGGTTTTTATTACTACCGACTATCTTACCAGGATAGATACTTTTAACAGTACAATGAGGGAAGAAAATCCTGAGTTTACTATAGCATATATGCCTCCGATTGCATGTGGATCATACGGACAACGCAAATTCACTTATTCAACCATTGTTTCCAACGCTTTGGCAGTAAGCTCCACAAATAAAAAACTTGATGCAACTTTCAAGTTATTCGATTTCTATTACTCGGACAGAGGAATTGATTTATTGAGTTGGGGAAGAGAAGGTGAAACCTACACTGTTGTTAACGGCGAACGTAAATTCATAGACTGTGAATCAATTGCCGACATCAGGAATAAGTATGGACTGACCACTTATGGAACTTATACTATATTTGATTATGATTCCCACATGAGCACATTCTCTAAAGAACTGGCTGAAGCATACATAGAAGCTCAAAAATATGATATGCCTGAAGATCCTGAGCCATCTTTTACAGAGGAAGAATATGAAGAATTTGTTCACATCGATGAAGCATTAAGAAAACATAAGGAAGAAAACTTAGCCAAGTTCATTATAGGAACCAGGGATTTAAGCGAATGGGAAGATTATGTAAAAGAAGCTATGGATTTAGGTGTTGAAAGGTACTTGGAACTCCACAATATAGCATACAAACGTACTCAAGAGTTATTAAAAAAATAAAGATTTAGAAATGAAAAATTTAAAGAAAAATAAAGAAAAAGAAAACAAGGAATATAAAAAGAACAAAGATTGATTTATTGATAAAAGAAATGAAACTTACAAAGGGATGCTCTTGAGTATAAAGGGATAGACAACATATTATGGAGTATCTCTTTGTAAGTTATTTACAAGTTATTTAAGCTATTTATTTAGTTGCAAGTCATTTAAGAGTAAAACCGTGTACTAAATTAAGAGTATAGAGTAAAGGATTGGGAGGAGCTTAAAGTGCACAAAGTAAAAATTGCCGTTGCCGGTGCCGGTATTATATCTCAACAGCATTTAAAAGCAGCAAAAGAAGTCGAGGCGGTCAAGCTTGTTGCGATTGCTGACGTGATAAGAGAAAAAACAGAAAAAGTAGCTTGTGATTATGGGATAAATGCATATACTGACTATATAGAAATGATGGAAGTTGAAAAACCGGACGGGATTATAATTGCATTACCGCATTTCCTGCATAAGGAAGCTGCGGTAGAGGCTGCAAATAGGGGAATTAATATTTTACTGGAAAAACCTATGGCCAATATTGTTGAAGAATGTGATGAGATAATTAATGCAGTTGAGAGAAACAGAGTAAAACTCATGATCGGACATATTGTCCATTTTTCTAAACCTATTATTAAAATAAGAGAAATAATCCAATCCAATGAACTTGGGAAATTAATAATGATAACAGATACAAGATTTAACAATTACTTTAAGCCGGAAAGACCCAGGTGGTTCCTTGATAAAAAACAAGCCGGCGGGGGAATAGTTATTAATCTTGGGGCGCATTCAATAGATGCCATACAATATACAACATGTTGCGGCATAAAAAGTGTATTAGCAAAACTGACATATCCGGACGAATATCCGGGCATTGAAGGAAGTGCACAGATATTCCTCGAACTTGAAAATGGGATTTCCGCTGTTATTAATCTTAACGGATATACTTCAGTTAAAAGGGATGAAAAAGAATATCATTTTGAAAGAGGTATATTAAAGGTAACCGGTGAAGGACTGTTTATAGCCAGAAAAGGGCAAAAAGAATTTGAAAATATGAACATAGTTAGAAACAAACAAAAAGACATGGTAGATCAGCTTACGGAATTTGCAGCTTCAATTCTTTCGGGAAGAGAGCCTTCAATCACCGGTCAATACGGAAAGTCCATAATTAAAGCAATAATGGGTGTTTATAAATCAAATGAAACAGGTAAAAAAATTGATCTTGCAAAACTTTAAAAGTGTTCTGGAAAAGGAAGGAAAGGAATACATCAATGCAGATGAATAAGTTCAAACAATTTTTTGAAATATTTATAACATTTTTTAAGATAGGTTCTTTTACTTTTGGTGGTGGCTATGCCATGATACCGCTTATTGAACGTGAAGTTGTGTATAACAAGGGATGGGTAAGTACTGAAGATATAATTGATTATTTTGCAATATGTGAATCTATCCCCGGAGCAATTGCCATAAATTCGGCTGCACTTATCGGGTACAAAACTGCCGGCAGAAAAGGATCCATAGCAGCAGTTATAGGTGTGGTTCTTCCTTCTTTTATAATAATAAACATTATTGCAGCGTTTTTTACTAGGTTTCAATATAATCCAATAGTTCAAGCTGCTTTTAAAGGAATTAGATCGGCAGTAGTAGGTCTTGTAGGGAAAGCTGCTTTTAAGATTGGCAAATCTTCAATCAAAGACAAGATAGGGCTTATCATAACAATAATAACGGTTATTCTGGTAGTCTTTTTTGACATACATGCCATACTAGCCATTATAGGAGGAGCGGCTTTTGGTCTTTTAAATCATTATATTCGTCTCCGAAATTCTTTTGCTGGTAAAACAAATGAAAATACAAAATAAATAGGTAAGGGAGTTATTTATGATATTTCTGAAACTTTTTATTACTTTCTTTAAAATTGGTATTTTCAGTTTCGGTGGGGGTTATGCTATGATCCCCTTTATTGAAAAAGAAATACATGCCAATGGTTGGTTAACTTCATCAGAGTTTTTAGATATAATCGCTATTGCAGAAATGACACCAGGACCGATAGCTATAAACTCTGCAACCTTTGTAGGGTATAAAACTGCAGGATTTTTCGGAGGATTTTCGGCAACTCTTGGAGTTTCCATGCCCTCGGTATTGCTTATTCTATTAGTATCGCAGTTTTTCTTTAAATACAGAGAGCATGCGATTAACAAAGCAATATTTTATGGGATAAGACCTGTTGTTGCGGGATTGATTTTATCTGCTGCTATTTTCGTTGCCAGAACCGCATTATTGAATATTGATATCACAAGTGATTTTATTAATAAACTATTCTCAAACCCTATGAACGTCATTAGCATAGGCTCTTTATTTATATTGGGAGTGACTTTGGTTGTTCTTATAAAGTATAAATTACATCCCATATTGACTGTTGTGATATCGGGAATTATCGGCGTTGTCTTATATCACGTGTTCCCGGGTTTAGGGATAGTGATAATGTAGTTTAATTTTAATTAATAATAATGCAGTTTAGTTTTTAATATTAAGTAAAAAAATATGTCTTAATTCCAATTTATAGTAGTGTTACTTAAATTTCGATACCTTGAAGTAAGTTGGTTTAGGAAAAAATAAAAGCAAAATTGAGGTGAAAGTGAGGTATCAATGTGGGAAAAAACAAATATATTCTCCGGCTTATTTCCAAAATGACACTTGATGAAACGATAAAAAAGTAAAGAGACGTAAGGTAGTGTCAAAAGTTTTATGAAAACTTGAAACACAAGTTACAAATATGTAATGAGGAGGGCACAATAATGAGAAGTTTTGATAAGAAAATGACGGAGCTCTCGTTTTACCTTGAAAATAAACGAAAGCCGAACTTTGATAATTTTTTAAAGTTGCTGAAGAGAGAAAAACCGGACCGTCCTACTTTATTTGAATTATTTCTTAATGATGATTTATATCAAATGCTTGCAAATGAAAAATATAAGGATCCAAAAGATAAGGTAAACAGGTATACGATTATAATTAAGGCATTTGCTGCAGCAGGTTACGATTATGCTACTGTATATGGCTCCGATATGAGGTTTGAATCCGGAAACCGCGGACATGAAAATGCCAAGACTGTATCTTTGAATGAAGGAGCGGTTATAACCGATTGGGAAAGCTTTAAAAATTATAAATGGCCTGACCCGGACAAATATGATTATTCTCATCTGAAGAGCTTAGAAAATGTTCTGCCTGAAGGAATGAAGCTAATGGTAATGGGTCCTGGAGGAGTTCTTGAAAATGTAATATCCCTGGTTGGTTATGAAAGGTTATGCTATATGATTGTAGATGAGCCCGATTTAGCGGCTGCTGTGTTTAATGAAGTGGGACAACGTCTTGTCCGCTATTATGAAATTTGTGGAAAATATGACAGTGTTGGAATGTTAATGTCTAATGACGATTGGGGCTTTAATACTCAAACTATGCTTTCTGTTGAAGATATGCGTAAATATGTATTCCCATGGCATAAAAAAATCGTAGAGGTCATTCATGCAGCAGGTAAGCCTGCCTTATTACATTCTTGCGGTAACTTAACCATGGTCATGGATGATGTTATAGATGACATGAAATATGACGCAAAACATTCTTTTGAAGATAATATTATGCCGGTTGAAGAAGTATATGAACGCTGGGGAAGCCGAATTGCCATACTTGGAGGTATTGATGTGGACTTTATATGCCGAAGCACTCCTGAAGAGGTTTATAATCGTGCATGCGCCATGCTTGAAAGAGTCAACAACAGGGGAGGTTATGCTCTCGGTTCCGGAAACAGCATCCCATATTATGTACCGGTAGAAAATTATTTAGCAATGATTTCTGCTGCATGGTAAATAGGGTCATGCATGGTAAACAAGGTCAAATCTGAATAATTTACTTATGAGATTATAAGGGGTCAGTACTCCATTTGGCAGTAAATAATTCAAGCCTGACCCCATTTACTTCTAACCTCATGTACTACGTTTATTCTTCAATCGCAGCTTTCTGCATGTTGATTTTCCTTATTACTTCAACAGGGAACTTTGGTTTTCTGTCATAAGTATAGAGTCCGTTTACTTCCTGCTCGATATCATAGAGCTGGGTGTAACAGAAAGCACAGATGGAAGGATTTTTGAGTAAAGTTTCTGTAAGTCCTTTGTAGCGATCTAAAAATTCTTCTACGCTTTTAGGTGCTTTTCCGTAACCCCATCCTTCAGGTTTATTGGAAGGATCCCACCAGGTTCCGCCGTATTCGCTTACGAAATATGGCTGACCTTCATATTTTTGCCTTTGAGGGAATGTTACATACACTTCTCCTCCGCTTTTCATTGGTTCAAATTTAGCGGCGAAACTTTGAACATCTTGGTCATAATCATGTATATCAAAAATATCTGTAATTACATGGTAATTGCCGCTTGTATCTATCACAGGTCTTGTATTATCCATAGCTTTAGTAACAAGATATGTTATGCGAAGCACTTCATCATCTTGCTTAGTACCGTTTCTATCCCAGGTTTCATTAAAAGGACACCAGCCTACAATAGAAGGATGATTGAAGTCCCTTTCCACTGCTTCCAACCATTCGGGCAAAAATACTTCAAGACCTTTTGCATTTGTTATATCGAGTCCCCAATTGCCATATTCACCCCATACTATGTATCCCAGCTTATCTGCCCAATAGAGGAATCTCGGTTCAAATACTTTTTGATGAAGCCTTGCACCGTTAAAGCCTAAAGCCATAGACAATTCTATATCTCTTTTTAGAGCTTCATCAGATGGCGCAGTATATATGCCGTCAGGATAGTAGCCCTGATCGAGTACAAGCCTTTGGAAAACAGGTTTGCCGTTTATCAGAATTGCATTCTTACCTAAAGCTATTGTTCTTAGACCAAAATAACTCTTGACAAAATCAACTTGCCTGTCTAGTTTCGTATCAACTGATTTATGGTTTTGTGATTGAGATATACATTCGGCTGCATCTTTTTCGTCGCTCAAGAGATAAAGATGAATATCGTATAAATTAGGTACTCCGGGTTCCCAAAGGTGGATTTCGGAAAGGTGAAGAGTAGCTTGAACGTTATGTCCGGCGACTTTGGCTGTTACTGAGCCTACACTTTTCCCGGCATAAAAAGCTTCCGCTTTGAAATACAAATTTTTAGTAGGACAGTAAGTGCCGGCAATCGCAGCATTAATATGCAGGCAGGAGTTTTCGGGATCAGGAATATATTTTACAGAAGCTATGTAGTTTTCAGGAACAACTTCAAGCCATACTGTCTGCCAGATTCCTGTTGTTCTTGTATAGTCACAATGATGGGAATAATAAAGAGCACTTTGTTTTCCCCTGGGCTGTAATCCTGAACGGTTATCATCTACTGCATATACAATTACAACATTTACTTCCCGGTTAACATAAGGTGTTATGTCAAAAGTAAAAGGCGTATATCCCCCTTTATGTTTGCCAACTGAGCATCCGTTTATCCATACTTCGGTTTCGTAATCTACAGCACTGAAATGTATTAATATACGTTTGCTTTTATCAAACCAACTATCAGGTAAGGTAAACTCCCTTCTATACCATACAGCATTCATGAAGTCTTTGTAACCAATACCTGAAAGACTGCTTTCAGGGCAGAAAGGAACAAGAATTTTTTGAGACAAACTTTGGGCTTTAAATAATTCTCTTTCTTTTCCGCTTTTTCCGTGGTCAATTTCAAATTCCCACCAGCCGTTTAGATTTATCCATTCGTCTCTTACGAATTGAGGACGGGGATATTCAGGTCTTGGGATATTGTTGTTGACATGGTTTGACATATGTTTAACACCTCCATAAGAAATGATATGAAAATCAAACGAAACGTTAACTTAAAAGTTAATTAAATAATCAGTATTTTAATTAAATTATAATACTAATGTGCTGTTTTGACAATATGAATTTAGTCAAGGAACCATTCAATGCACCTTATAAAAAGCATTACCTGTTGAATAGTTAACTTGCAAGTTATATAATTAGGATAAAACATAAGAATAAAATAAATAGAAAATGTAGCATTAAGTAACCTTTAAGAAAATGAGAGTTGATAACCATGAGAATTAGAGCGAATGCTAAACATATGAATATTTTTCAGTGTCTTGCATCCGAAACACGTATTAAAGTTCTGGAATTGCTTTCGGAAAAACCTAGGAGCGTAGGTGAACTGGCAAAGGAATTGGGAGTATCTTCGGCTATAATGACCCGGCATATATCAATGCTGGAAGAAGCAGGGTTAATTAACTGTACAGGGTTGCCGGGCAAACGGGGTCTTAAAAAAGAATGTTCCCTTAAGGAAACGGAAATTTTAATATCAATGAAAAAAGAGGAGCGCTCGAAGGAGTGCCATGCTATATCGATACCTGTAGGTCAGTATATTTCTTATGAAGTACATCCTACATGTGGGCTGGCAAGTGTAAACGGATATATTGGATTTTGTGATGATCAAAGATATTTCAGCAGCCCGGAAAGGGTAAAAGCCGGGATTTTATGGTTTCAATCGGGTTTTGTAGAATATTGCATACCGGGCTATATGGTTACATCCCGTACCATACATTCAATTGAAATATCATTGGAAATATGCTCGGAATATCCTAAATACAAAGAAGATTGGCCGTCGGACATTTATTTTTACATAAACGGAATATTTATAGGGTACTGGACCAGCCCGGGAGATTTTGGAGAAAAACGTGGTATATACACGCCCGAGTGGTGGAGAGCTACCCAGTATGGGCTGCTTAAAATAATCAAGATAACAAAAGACGGGACCTTTTTAGATGGGATGCGTCTTTCGGGTGTTACTTTGAAAGATTTAAATATACAGAGCGGAAAGGATATTTTTTTCAAGATTTCTTCTCCTGCAGATGCTAAAAATGCGGGAGGGGTAAATATTTTTGGAAAAGGTTTTGGAAATTATGACCAAGATATCGAAGTAAGAATAGAATATGAGTAATATATGATTTAGCAGGATATGGGTGGCTTGAGACAAAGGACAAGGTTGTTAGAAATAGATGGAAAATTACTTATAACTGTGTGGGAATGAGTTTACAATTGCATTGGTAAATTAAAAACTTAAAAAAACCAATAAGTATTAAATAAAAAACAGGAAAAAATTATTTTAAAAAAAGTATTGACAACAAGCAAAAAATGTGGTAATATTTCAGGCAATATTCTATCTCAAAGAGCAGAATTTCTGTATTGAACAGTGTAATATGACAATTACATAAAAAATTGCGGTTAAAAACGATGAAGGAGAAAAGATGCATTAAAGCATTTAAGAGAGTCGGTGGTTGGTGCGAACCGATATTGCTTAATGTATGTATGGCTCGCTCCGGAGTTTCACCACTGAAATTCTACAAGTATATTTACAGATGAGTAGGTGGTGACGGTGACCCCGTTATAATCAGAGAATCCTTAATTTAGTATAATTGTGGATTCTCACTGAGGATATGTTACAGGCACGCTTGATGATAACCTTAAAGTACTTGGCAACATATCGAAGTAGGGTGGTACCACGTTGGATGTGTAGCTCCTTCGTCCCTGCATTTGGCAGTGATGAAGGAGCTTTAATTTTATATAGATGTCAGGATCCTGGATAAATAAATTGAATAAATAAACTGAATGATTAATTTAAGAATTATAAAATAGAAGTTTATTGAATTCTGATTGGTTTTATCTGAAATTATCTTTGAAATTTGTTTAGTTTTACCGTTGTATCTTTGAATTATATATTGCTGCAAATGTATTAAAATAATTACAAATGAATTGCAGAATTAAGATAAAAAATAAACAATAGCTGTATACTTGTATATAACAAAATTTAACAATAGTATATATGATTTTGGATAGATTACTTGCAAGACAGAAATAGTAAGTAGGTGATCAGCTTGAAGGAGAATATTTTGAGACTAACAGGCGCTCAGGCAATGGTTAAAATATTGGAAATAGAAAATGTAAGTCATATATTTGGTTATCCTGGGGCAGCTATTTGTCCTTTTTATGATGCACTGGCTGATTCTCAAATAAAGCATATACTTACAAGGCATGAGCAAGGTGCAGCTCATGCAGCCAACGGATATGCCCGTGCTACCGGGAAAACGGGTGTGTGTGTTGCTACTTCAGGACCTGGGGCAACCAACCTAATTACAGGCATTGCTACTGCATATATGGACTCTATTCCCATAGTTGCCATAACAGGTCAGGTTCCAACCAATCAAATAGGTAAGGATGTCTTTCAGGAAGCTGATATAACAGGTGCAACAGCACCTTTTTGCAAACATAATTATCTGGTGAAAGATGTTAAGGAACTACCGAGAATCATGAAAGAGGCTTTTCATATTGCTTCTACGGGAAGACCGGGACCGGTGGTTATAGATGTGCCTGTGGACGTACAGAATGCGCAGTTGGATTTTTTGTATCCGGAAACAATTGATATTAGAGGATATAAACCGACTTATAAAGGTCACCCTTTGCAAATACGGAAAATAGCGGATGCAATCAAAGAATCAAAAGCACCTGTTATTTGTGCAGGCGGAGGAGTAATAAGCTCAAATGCCGGCGAAGAATTGACGGAACTGATAGAAAAGTGCAGAATCCCTGTTGTTACAACACTAATGGGCATAGGAGCCGTACCTGCAAAACACGAATTGAACCTCGGAATGCTTGGTTCTCATGGTAATTATGTTGCTAATTATGCAATCCACAATGCAGATCTGGTTATAATCATGGGAGCCAGAGTCGGGGACAGGGCTATGGCCGCAGCAAACAAGATTGCCAAGAAAGCTAAGATAATTCACATAGATATAGATCCTGCAGAAATCGGTAAGAACATTGATGTTGTTATTCCCGTTGTAGGGGATGTAAAGATGATCCTGCAAGATCTGCTTCAACTTGTTGAAAAAGGTGATGTTGAAGAGTGGAACAGAGTAATTGGGGATAAGTTAGCAGAATTTAGGAAAAAACAGCATTCGGATGTTTTTTCGAAAGACAATGCAGAAGATAATGGGAAAGATAATGCGGATAATGCAGCAAGTAGCAGGACCGACCGGGAAAATGCAGTAAAACCGTCGTACTTTTTAAAGATGCTTTCCGATATGATGGACGGTGAAACCATTGTAACTACGGAAGTGGGACAGAATCAAATATGGGCAGCTAATTACCTTTCTATCAACAAACCCGGAAAGTTTATAACTTCAGGCGGAATGGGAACGATGGGTTATGGCTTGCCTGCTGCTGTAGGAGCAAAGGTGGGGCGTCCTGAAAATAAAGTCATTGTAATCAGCGGAGATGGAAGTTTTCAGATGACCATGCAGGAACTTGGAACAATAAAGCAAAATAAGCTGGGTGTGAAGATTGTAATATTTAACAACTCAAGGCTTGGAATGGTACGAGAGCTTCAGAAAAAGAAATATTGCAATCGTTATTTCCAGACTTTTCTTGATAATCCCGATTTCGTAAAGCTGGCAGATGCTTATGGTATTAAAGGTGAGAGAATTTCCGGCAATTTGGAAGTTGAAGGAGCGATAAAGAGAATGCTCCATGATGACGAACCTTATTTATTGGAATGCGTTGTTGATCCGGAAGAACCTACACTTTGAGTATAGTTTGAGTTTGATTTTATGCATAAACCTTTATTCAAATATTCTTTTTACGATGTTTTTGAATATAATCCGCTATTAAAGACAAAAACGCTGCCTTATAGATACAAAACAATAAAAAATAAAATTCAAAATAATATGAAACAATAACAAAAACAAACTAAAATGATGTAAATTAAAATTTAAGTCAAAAAAAAAGAAAGTATGCTGAGAATGGTAGGTGAAAGTTGTATGCCAAAACATATTTTGTCTGTACTGGTAGAAAATCATCCGGGAGTACTCTCCAGAGTAGCCGGTTTATTCAGCAGAAGGGGATTTAATATTGACAGCCTGGCTGTCGGTGTTACGGAAAATCCCGACATTTCCAGGATGACTATTGTAGTTGACGGAGATGACCATATAGTTGAACAGGTTAGCAAACAGCTAAACAAACTTATAGACGTAATCAGAGTTAAAAGGCTGGATCCCGCAGAAACCGTAAGCAGGGAGCTGGCTTTGATAAAGGTAAACGCAACTGCTGCTACAAGGTCCGAAATTATTCAAATAGTGGAGATATTTAGGGACAAAATCGTGGATGTATCAAAAAATACTCTTACAATAGAGGCATGTGGAGATGCCGATAAACTTAAGGCATTGGAAAATATGCTACAACAGTTTGGTATTAAGGAAATTGTAAGAACAGGGTTCATATCAATTGAAAGAGGCAGCAAGCATATTAAGGCAAAAAATAATAACGAAGATTAGAATAAACGGTAAAAATGAATGATAATGATAGATGATGCGGAATAAGCAAAATAAATTAAACAAGGAGGAAAAGTAATATGGCAAAGATGTATTATGATAGTGATTGTAATTTAGGAATTTTAAAGGATAAGAAAGTTGCTGTTATAGGTTACGGAAGTCAAGGGCATGCTCATGCCCAGAATTTAAACGAGAGCGGGATTGATGTAGTTGTAGGGCTAAGACCTGATTCAAAGAGAAGAGAGCAAGTAATAAAAGACGGACTTAAAGTTATGGATACGGATGAAGCTGCAAAAATAGCAGACCTCATTATGATACTAACTCCCGATGAAGTTCAGGCATCAATATACAATGAAAGTATAAAACCTTACCTAAAAGAAGGAAAAGTCTTGATGTTTGCTCATGGGTTTAATATACACTTCAGACAGATTATACCTCCCGAATATGTTGATGTTGTGATGGTCGCACCAAAAGGTCCCGGGCATACGGTTAGAAGTCAATATAAGGAAGGTAAGGGTGTTCCGGCATTAGTTGCTGTTCACCAGGATGCTTCAGGGAAAGCAAAAGAATATGCATTGGCATATGCAGCCGGAATCGGAGCAGGCAGAGCAGGGATAATTGAAACCACCTTCAAGGAGGAAACCGAAACAGATTTATTCGGTGAACAGGCTGTGCTTTGCGGAGGAGTTACGGAACTCATGAAGGCAGGTTTTGAAACCCTGGTAAATGCAGGTTATCAGCCTGAAATTGCTTATTTCGAATGCGTCCATGAGATGAAATTAATTGTTGACCTCATATATCAAGGCGGCTTTGGATATATGAGATATTCTATAAGTGATACGGCGGAATTCGGTGATTATGTCACCGGAAAGAGAATTATTACGGAAGAAACAAGAAAAGAGATGAAGAAAATTTTGGAGGAGATACAAAGCGGAGAGTTTGCATCAAAGTGGATAGCGGAGAATAAAGCAGGCGGAAGGGCTAGGTTCCTTGCATCCAGAAGAAAAGAAGCCGAACATGAGCTTGAGGTTGTCGGAGCAAAATTGAGAAAAATGATGAGCTGGCTGCAAAAATAAATTAAACACACTCAGGAATCTATCAAGAACTATTTACCATATAAGTGTTAATTTAAGGGTATTATACTGAAAACGTGAAAAGAATGGGGGTTATGTATGTCAACATTAATTAGAATATTTGATACTACTTTAAGAGACGGTGAGCAAACACCCGGAGTTAATCTGAATGTATATGAAAAGCTGGAAATTGCGAAACAACTTGAAAGATTAGGTGTGGATGTGATTGAAGCAGGTTTTGCCATAGCCTCTCCAGGGGATTTTGAAGCTATTAAAGAGGTGGCTAAAAATATTAAGAATGCAACTGTAGCAAGCCTTGCCAGGGCTCTTGAAAAGGATATAGATAGGGCTTGGGAAGCCGTACAATATGCGGAAAGCCCATGTATACACACATTTATTGCCACATCCGATATTCATATGAAATATAAATTGAGAATGACGGAAGAACAGGTTTTAGAACGTGCCGTGGCTATGGTTAAGTATGCAAAAAAATATTGTCCAAATGTTGAATTTTCTGCAGAGGATGCCAGCAGGAGCAGGTTGGAGTTTTTGTATAAAATATTTGAAGAAGTGATAAAAGCAGGTGCTACCGTTATAAATATACCTGATACAGTAGGTTATTCAACTCCGGAAGAGTTTGGCAGTCTGATAAGAAACATAAAAAACAATGTGAGCAATATAGATAAAGTTATACTAAGTGTTCACTGCCACAATGATCTTGGTTTGGCCGTTGCAAATTCTTTGGCTGCAATCCAAAACGGTGCTACCCAGGTGGAGACAACTATTAACGGTTTGGGAGAAAGAGCCGGAAATGCAGCAATGGAAGAAATAGTAATGGCCATGAACACAAGGAAGGACTTCTACGGATTCACCAATAACATAGATACGACCCAAATATACAGAACCAGCAGGCTTGTTTCCACCCTTACAGGAATAGCCGTACAGCCAAACAAAGCAATAGTAGGAGCAAATGCTTTTGCACATGAATCCGGAATACATCAGCATGGAGTATTGGCTGAAAAAAGCACTTATGAAATTATGAGCCCAGAATCTATCGGTCTTAAACAAAACAGGATGGTTCTCGGAAAACTTTCAGGTCGTCATGCTTTTGAAGAAAAACTCCGTGAGATGGGATACAATCTTACGGAAGAACAGATTAAAATCACATTCCAAAAATTTAAAGAACTTGCTGACAGGAAGAAAGAAATTTCAGACAGCGATATTGAAGCATTAGTTAGTGAAAAAGTTGCAAAAGTTCCTGAAGTATTCGTTCTTGAATCTTTCCAGATAAGCAGTGGAAATAAGCTGGTTGCCACTTCCACTGTTAGCGTAAGAAGAAACGGAACTGTTAAAACTGAAGCCGCAACAGGAGAAGGACCGGTAGATGCTGCTTTTAATGCGTTAGATAGGGCAGTAGGGATTTCATTGAAATTGGAGGATTACAGTTTGAGAGCCGTTACCGGCGGTAAAGATGCACTGGGAGAAGTAACCGTGAGAGTGTCAAAAAACGGAAAGTCATTCACAGGCAGGGGTGTGAGCACTGACATAATTGAATCCAGTATAAGAGCATATCTTGATGCAATAAACAGAGTGCTTAGCGAACTTGGAGAAGAAATCATAGGTGATTCGAACTCAAAGGCTGATGCAATATAATATGTAAAATTCGACTTGACAAATCTGATATGTAAAAATTAGTGGGGTGCATTTAACAAATATTTCTTCACGTAAATTAAGTGCACCTAAAATTAGAACATTAGTTGATGATGAGGAAGTTTTGGGTTTAAAATACAGATATGTGAGGTATATACAAGGAAGTTTATATGTAAGGTATGTAAGGTATACACAAAGGTTAAAAGTAGGTATTATGGGAAATGACGGTTATAAAAATATGGCGTGGAAAGTGGGTGAGATTGTGAAGGAAATAAAAATATATGACTCAACTTTAAGGGATGGTGCTCAAGCCCAGGGCATTTCTTTTACCGTAGAAGATAAGTTGAAGATTACCGAAGCGGTCGATAGGCTTGGTATCAGCTATATTGAAGCCGGTAATCCCGGTTCCAACCCAAAGGATCTTGAGTTTTTCCAACGGGTGAAAAAGCTTAAATTGAAAAATGTAAAAGTAGTTGCCTTTGGGAGTACCCGCCGTACGAATATTAAGGTAGAAGATGATGCTAATGTGAAATCTCTTTTGACCGCTGATACCGAGGCTGTTGCAATATTTGGAAAGAGCTGGGATTTTCATGTGTATGAAGTGCTAAGGACTACATTGGATGAAAATCTCAGAATGATATATGACACTGTGGAATTTTTTACAAAGCTTGGAAAAGAAGTTATCTTTGATGCGGAGCATTTTTTTGACGGGTATAAAGCAAATCCGGAATATGCGATGAAGACCATTTATACGGCTATTGAAGCCGGTGCCTCTACTGTTTGCCTTTGTGATACTAACGGTGGAACTTTTCCAAATGAAATATCTGAGATAACATCCTATGTAGTAAAAAATGTTAGAGTGCCTGTAGGAATTCATTGCCATAATGACAACGGTATGGCAGTAGCTAATTCTATATTGGCAGTGCAAGCCGGGGCAACACAGGTACAGGGAACAATAAACGGGATTGGAGAAAGATGCGGAAATGCAAATCTATGTACTATAATTCCGAATCTGCAAATAAAAGCAAATTATAAATGCATTCCGGATGAATGTATGAAAAGCCTTACTTCAATAGCCAGATATATCAGTGAAATTGCAAATGTAATTCATAACGAGAAGGATCCGTATGTAGGGGGAAGTGCCTTTGCACATAAAGGCGGAATGCATATAGATGCCGTATTTAAAAATCCTATTTCTTTTGAGCACATAAATCCCGAGCTGGTTGGAAACAAGCGTGTGATATTGATGTCCGAAGTAGCCGGAAGAAGTACTATTTTGAAAAAAATCCATGAGGTGGATCCCACCATCGGAAAAGATTCTCCGGAAGCCAAAAAGATTATCGACAGATTAAAGGAGCTTGAACATGAAGGATACCAATACGAAGGTGCGGAAAGCTCTTTTGAACTTGTAATCAGAAAGATACTGGGTAAATACCAGCCTTTCTTTAATCTGAATCAATTTAAAGTTATAGTAGGAGAACCGACAATTGGTGAATTTAATTCTTCTGCAATGATAAAAATAAGAGTGGGAGATCAGGTAGAAATTACTGCCGCAGAAGGATGCGGACCTGTCAATGCTCTTGACAACGCTTTAAGAAAAGCACTTGAAAGATTTTATCCGGAAATTAAGCAAATGAAACTGACCGACTACAAGGTCAGGGTTCTGGATTCAGAAGCAGCCACGGCGGCAAAAGTAAGGGTACTGATAGAATCCACTGATGGAAAAGACATGTGGACTACAATCGGCGTATCTACCGACATAATAGAAGCAAGCTGGAAGGCTCTGGTAGATTCCGTTGAATATAAACTTATTAAAGATAAGAACGGAAATAATAATATTAAAAACCATGTTAATGAAAATGCCGAAAACAAACATTAATAAAGAACAATCGAAAATCTGTGATATGTAATAAAATAACGGTTACAGCAAATTAAAGGTACACTTAATTGTGGCAATTTGAGTGTACCTTTTTTATTAAAAACTTATATAGACTTGTAATGAAGCGGATTCATGTGATCTTTATTATATTTTTACGAACTCTGCAACTTTATATGGTGAAATACACTTTATTATGCTATTATCATTATGTAAGATTATATAATTAATAAATATATAATAATATGTAGTTCAAAAAATTTTTAGTTTTTATTACTAACAAGATGGAAACATTTAGAAAGGATAATATATAAATACTTAAAAATAGAAACACTTTTAGAAAGAAGAGGAATACTAGTGTATGAAACTTACCGGCACTCTTATAATAGGTACAAAAACAATAAAAAAGATAACCGTTGAGAAAGATGACCCCGATATGTCCTTCCATGACATCCTTGAAGAGTGTTTTATTGATTTATGTAAGGGATTGGATATACCCGTACCTATATGGATGAAAAAGAATACAACTGAATTTTCTGCTTTTCGAAGGACATTCTTTACTAACGAACAATTTACGGAAAAGGTGAATTTTGATAGACTTGAGATTAGGATGCATAGATGAGGAGAGGTGGAAAGTGTGAATAATAAACGTATGTTTGATTTAACCGGCAAGGTTGCAATAGTTACGGGAACCAGCAGGGGGCTGGGTCAATATTTTGGGAGGGCCCTGGCAAGAGCGGGGGCGGATCTTGTTATTACAAGCAGGAACATATCCTCTCTCGATAAGTTCAAGGAAGAAATCGAATCAATGGGAAGGAAAGCATTGCCTGTAGAACTTGATGTTCGCGACTATGACAGCATCCAGAGGATGGTAGAAAAAGCTTATGAAGAATACGAAAAGATTGATATTCTCGTTAATAATGCAGGCTGTAATATTAGAAAACCGGCTTTGGATATAACCTGGGATGACTGGAATACTGTGTTGGATACGAACTTGCGTGGTGCCTTCTTTGTTGCACAGGCAGTAGCCAGAAAAATGATACCAAGACTTTACGGCCGAATAATAAATATCGGATCCGTTACCAGCGTATTTGGCTATGCAGGTATCACTCCCTACTGTGCCAGCAGGGGAGGAGTAAAGCAGATGACCATGAGCCTTGCTGATGAGTGGGGGCGTTACGGTATTACGGTAAACTGCCTCGCACCTGGTTGGTTTAAAACAGAACAGAATAAAGTCCTGTACGAAAACAAAAAATGGGTGGAATACATATGCGACAGAATTCCTTTGAAACGACCCGGACAACCTGACGACCTTGACGGAGCAATTGTTTTCCTGGCATCCGATGAAAGCAAATACATTACAGGTCAAATCATCCTTGTAGACGGAGGTATAACCACGGGAGCTACCAAAGCAACAGTATGAAGAAATATCTTATGCATGCTCGAAAAGAGATGGCTTCAGGCTTAAATTATTTATGGTTAATATTTATTGAAACTGTAGACCTCTTCTAAAGGTCTTCTTACCTTTTTACGTATCTCGGTGTTTTCTGGATATCCAAGAGAAATTAATAAACCAATCTTTTTATTTTTGGGTATATTGAGGAGTTCTTTTATGGGTTGTTCATTGAACCAACCCAATATGCATGTTCCAAGACCTAATTCTGCAGCTTGAAGACAAATGTGCTCAGCTGCTATGCCAAGGTCGATATGCGCATAATCCATATCCTTTATCTTGCTTCCTAAAGCTGCGGAGATATTTGGTTTTTCCATAACTAAAACAAGGATTACAGGTGCGGTATGCACAAATTTGTTAAACTGCACAACACTTCCATAAGTTTCACGAGCAACTTTTTCTTTTAATTCTGGATCATTCACAATAACTACTCTCCACGGTTGTGAATTGCATGCTGAAGGTGCAAGCCTGGCAGCTTCGATACATTGTATAATTTTTTCAGGTTCTACAGGTTTGTTGGAATATTTTCTTACGCTTTGCCTTATTTTAACTAATTCCGCAAAATCCATATGATCACCCCACCGCTATATAATTTGAGACGGGAACGGGGACTTTGCTTTACTATTAATTTATGAATGATGGCAGATCAAAAACAAATAATCGGCATGAAGCAAAGAATCGAAAAACCGTCCCCATAATAAAATACCTCTTGTTAAATCTCTACATAAAATCACTGCAATAAAATCACCAAAATCAGTCAATTTTTACGGTCCAAATAGAATTAAGTCCTAACTCCTTTGCTGCTACATATCTTTTGTAACCATCAACCAAAAGATTTGAATCTCCTCTTATGACAACAGGTTTATCAAATTTCCCATGCTTTTTGTAATATTCTATTGTTTCTGCCAGCTTTTCCGGTCTTGGTCTTGTTCTGGCAAATGCAGCAGGTACTTTAATATCGGCTAAGGGGGTTTCACCTTCAATTCCTGTCGGTATTTTGGACTTACCTTTCTTAGCCTTAACTCTTTTGTTACTCCGGCTGTCACTGCTTGGCAATTTAACTTTTTTGATTTTAAATAGTCTGGCTTCTACAAACTCTTCACGGGACATGTCTGTTATAACTGCAGGAATTTTTTCAATATCGAGAATTTTTGCAGCAAAGTATCTGGCAGCGCCGGTGACAAGACTATACTTGCCTCCCTCAATAGGTCTGACGGCAACCGGGATTTTGATGCTACCGTTTGATAAAATTTCTTTTAAATTAATACCAAATGTAAAATTCTGTACATTCAGGTGAATATCTTCTGTAAGTACTATATCCTTTACGTTTATTTCGGTGACTTCTTCGGGCTTGTACCATGGAAGTCTTACAGTTATATATTCATCCTTTATCTTAGCTCCGGTTGTAAGGTTAAATGAAACTGGTACTGATTTAATATTTAAATCTTTAGCTAACAAGTAAATTTCATAACCGCTTACCAATGTCATAGTGTCTCTTTTCACAACTATAGGCTTATTAAAAGTCCCGTGTTTTTTAAAGTATTTAAAAGCTTTTACTTTAGCAGTCTTAGGTTCATTGATCTTTTCAGGTATTATTATTGATGTAATGGGAACCAAAGCTTCAGTACCGTCAGGAAGCTCTCCGGGGAATTTGAAAGAACCTGGAGAATTTTCATCTTCCACAAGCCCGTTTACGGCTTTAATGTCAATACATTGCACCGTCAAAAACGGTAATCCTTTTGAGGTTACATTTACAGTAGGTATACCGTTGATCATGTAGTATGTAGTTTTATTAACTTCCTTAGAAACCTTCTTCCATAGATTTTTTCCAATAATAACTTTACAGTATAATGAAGAAGCGGAAGAAACATGTTTGTTTGATGATGGTTGGTTTGTCGATATTCTAAAAAGTAATACAACGTCACCGGATTCAGTTGCTTTTGGTGTTTGCTCCGGAATACCTTTTACCGTGATCATTGAATTTGCCATCATATTCATCTGCTCCTAAAAATTTATTTTATTGTTTATTTTTATTATTAACCAAGGTTACCTTGATTATAAAACGTATTTTTTCTCACATATTATATATTACACAATTTTATTTAACTTTACAAATATAAAAATTTTTGTTTGGATATATTTATGAAGATCCACCAGAATAGCCTTTACATTTATTTACAAAATTCAATGAAAATATAGTAAACACTTTTTTCATAATAAAAAATAATAAGAATTATGAATAAAGAATTACAATTCTATAAGACAGGTGTAGCATTAATGGGCTTAGAATTGATTAACTTGGAAAGCGTGCTGTTAAAACATTATGAGCTTTATCCTGAAATGCAAATTCAGGATATGGTTAAGCTGATATATCAAAATGAATTCGGGTGAGGACACCTAATCAAGGATAAAGAAGACAGCTTAAAGAAGCTGAAGGAAGAGTACTGTTCTCTAGGGGAGTATCATCTATTTAATCAATTATTTGTTGATATAGGCAATAATTTATGCAGATTAGATCTTAAAGTGCTTAAAAGATTGATGGATGGAAACATCTGTTGCATTGACCTGGCAACGATAAATACCTTTTTTGTAAACACATCCAATTCATTTTCCGGTAGCATTCAAAGGTTTGAAGAAAAACTTGAAATATTAAAGCAGTGCTGTAAGAGGAAAATGCTTCCTTATCCTGAAACTGAGGTTGAAGATTATCTCAAGGAATATAAAGAAAGGGGATATCCTCCTGTAAGCCACAGCGAAGTGTACCGCTTAACCTATTCACCTTCTTACAGGATTGTTGATGCCAGGTATCAGGATTTTTTTGAAATTTTCTGCAGGATTGATGCTTTGATGAAATCGAAAGATAGAGTAATTGTGGCCATAGATGGAAACTGTGCTTCGGGAAAAAGTACATTGGCTGCTTTTGTCGCTGATGTATATAATGATTGCAATATTTTTCATATGGATGACTTCTTTTTAACACCTGAGCTAAGAACGGAAGAGAGAATGAAGGAAGTCGGAGGCAACGTGGATTATGTGCGTTTTAAAGAAGAAGTGATAGAAGGGTTAAAGAGCGGCAAAGAGTTTTGCTATTGCCGGTACGACTGCCAACGGGAAACTTTTCATGAACCGATAAAAGTGGTTCCCAAAAAACTTAATATAATAGAAGGCAGTTACAGCATGCATCCTACTCTGAGAGAAAACTACGACCTGAAAATATTCCTCCATCTGGAACCGGAAGAACAAAGCAGAAGAATTTTAGAAAGGAACGGACCCAAAATGCACAGAATTTTTATTAATTTATGGATACCATTGGAAAACAGGTATTTTTCAGAAATGAAGATTAAGGAACAGTGTGATTTGGTATATAATATGTATCCATTGTCTACACTCCATACGCATAGCTAGCTTATCTTTGAAAGTTAACTTCAGTTGAATTTAAAATAAACTTAAGTCAATTTGGAGGTGTTATAATAACTCCACTTATACCTTCATACGAGTATTTCGTGAGTATTTTTTCATATAAAATAAATACACTCGGACAAACGGATAATTTAAGTATTTTGCATAATAAGTACAATAATATTATAATTATAACTAAAGTTATAACTAAAAAAGATGCCTAGACAATAAAATGTGAAAAAATATAATTATAAATTAAATAATATGATTATGAATTAGACAAGTGTAATGCTATAATTATTATAAGAATCAATAGACAGCAATTAGATTTGCAGCCTCAAAATTGCTAAATGATTGATTTTAGTATTAATTAACTGTTTAATTAGTATTAATAACTGTTTAATTTTATATTAAAATTAAAGCCATAAGGCATTTTATATTAAATCTAAATATATACAATAACAAAAAGATTATAAGTATAATAGCGAATTAAGTATAAAATAAGTATAAAAAAGATAAGAATGAGAGGTACTTTTTATGCAAAGCCGTGTTAGAAGAATATTTGTAGAGAAGAAAAAAGGGTTTGATATAGAAGGTCAAGGACTTTATAACGACTTAAAATATAACCTTGGTATCAAGGGACTTACTAATGTAAGGATTGTAAACAGATATGACTTGGAAGGTGTTTCAGATGAAGAATATGATCTTTCCAGAAATACAATATTTGCAGAACTGCCGGTTGATATAGCATATGACGAGGTTTATCCCCTAAAAGAGGGAGAGAGGGTATTTGCAATTGAGTATCTTCCGGGACAATACGACCAGAGGGCGGATTTTGCATCCCAGTGCATACAGATGCTTACAAGAGGGGAAAGACCTATATGCAGAACAGCAAAGCTTATTGTATTGGAAGGTGAAATTTCCGATGAGGAGTTTGAAAGAATAAAAAATTATTGTATAAATCCTATAGAAACAAGGGAAGCTTCATTAGAAAAACCTTTAACATTAGAAACTGAACTTGTTGCGCCGGAAGATATTAAAACCGTCGATGGGTTTATTTCAATGAGTGATGATGAACTAAAGACCCTGCTGGAAGAGATGGGGCTTGCTATGTCCTTTGAAGACCTTATTGTCTGCAGGGATTATTTTAGAAATACTGAGAAAAGAGATCCTACAATTACGGAAATCAGGATGATTGACACATACTGGTCCGACCATTGCAGGCACACCACTTTTCTTACGGAGATAGATGAAATTAAAATCGGAGACAGTGATTACGATTATTTGCAAATTTGTAGCGTGAAAGATAATGCAGATGAGTTAAATCAAGATAAAAATAATGAATTAAATGAAATAAGCTTAGCTCAGCCTATAAGAGAAGCTCTTGAAGCTTACCTGAAATCAAGGAAATTCATATATGAGGATGCCGGCAAAGAAAAACCTGTTTCTCTTATGGATATAGGAACTATAGTGGCAAAAGAGTTAAAAAAGAAAAAAATATTGGATAACTTAGATGAATCTGATGAAATTAATGCTTGTAGCATCGTAGTTAAAGCTGATGTAAACGGTAGGGAAGAAGAATGGCTTGTAATGTTTAAAAATGAAACCCATAATCATCCTACGGAAATTGAACCTTTTGGCGGAGCTGCTACATGTTTGGGAGGAGCTATAAGGGATCCCTTGTCAGGCAGATCATATGTTTACCAAGCCATGAGAATTACGGGAAGCGGAGATCCTAGAACTCCCATTGAGAATACTCTTCCGGGAAAGCTTCCGCAAAGGAAAATAACAACAGGTGCGGCAGCAGGATACAGTTCTTACGGAAACCAGGTAGGAGTTGCAACAGGGCAGGTTGTGGAAATCTACGATGAAGATTATGTAGCTAAAAGAATGGAACTAGGAGCTGTTATAGGAGCTGCTCCAAAGAACAATGTAATACGTGAAAAACCTGCACCAGATGATGTGGTTATACTACTTGGGGGCAGAACCGGAAGAGATGGCATTGGCGGAGCTACGGGTTCTTCAAAAGAGCACAGCGAAGAATCTTTAATATCATGTGGTGCGGAAGTTCAAAAAGGAAATCCGCCTACAGAAAGGAGTATCCAGAGATTATTCAGAAATCCCGATGTCAGCACAATGATTAAAAAGTGTAATGATTTTGGAGCGGGTGGAGTAACCGTTGCAATAGGCGAACTGGCAGATGGCCTTGATATAAATCTTGATGCAATACCAAAGAAATATGAAGGGTTAGACGGTACTGAACTTGCCCTCTCAGAATCACAGGAAAGAATGGCAGTTGTGGTATCTCCGGAGAACATTAAAAAGTTTATTGCTGCTGCTAACGAAGAAAACCTGGAGGCTACTCCTGTGGCAGTAGTAACGGAAAGTCCAGAATTGAAGCTTAGATGGAGAGGAAAAGTAATTGCCAGACTTAAGAGAGAGTTTCTAAACAGCAGCGGGGCTAAAAGAAGGAGTTCAGCATATATTACATTACCTGATCCGGATAAAAACTTTTTCAAAAATTATTATTGTGAAATATTAAAACAAGACGATAAACAAAAAACAAATATTACAAAAAGTGCATCTTATACTGCTGACGATGCCATAAAATCAGCATGGCTTAACAATCTTAGAAGACTTAACGTATGCAGCCAGAAAGGCCTTGTGGAAATGTTCGACAGCACAATAGGTGCAGGGACCGTATTATTACCTTTTGGAGGCAAATACCAGTTGACTCCTTCCGAAGGAATGGTTGCCAAATTACCTGTATTAGATGGAGACACATCTACCGGTACAATCATGACCTTTGGATATAACCCGAAACTTGCTAAATGGAGTCCTTTTCACGGGGCAGTATATGCCATAATTGAGGCTGTTACTAAGGTAGTAGCAATAGGTGGAGATTATAAGTCAATTAGACTCAGCCTGCAAGAATATTTTGAAAGACTAGGCAAAGATCCGAAAAGATGGGGAAAACCTGTTGCTGCTTTATTAGGAGCATATTACGCTCAGAAAAAGCTGGAACTGGCTGCTATCGGTGGTAAAGACAGTATGTCAGGTACATTTTCATATAAAAACGAAAAAGGCGAAACAATAGAACTCAATGTACCTCCAACAGTGGTAGCTTTTGCGGTAAGTCCTGTCAACGTTAATTATGTAGTATCTTCAGAGTTTAAGGAACCCGGAAGTACGGTTGTTATGCTTCCTCTAAACAGAGACGAAAATGAGATGCCTGATTTTGAACAGTTAAAAGATAATTATATCAGGGTTCATGAACTGATTAAAAGCGGAAAAATCCTGGCTTCTTTTACGGTAAAGACGGGAGGAATCGCAGAAGCAATAAGCAAAATGTGTTTTGGAAATATGTTGGGATTTGTATTCAATAAGCCGTTAACTATTGAAGAGCTCTTAAGACCCGATTACGGAACCATAATCTTGGAAATACCGGGATGTGAAAAGCCTGAAGAACTGTTTAATGACTTAAAGTATGTCGTATTAGGACAAACTCAGGAAAAACCTGAGATTAGTGTGAATAATATAGCGATAAGCCTTGATGAAGCTTTGGATAATTGGAAGGAACCACTTGAAAAAATCTTTCCTACAAAGGTAACAGTTGCTGATGCAGAAGCTGCAAGTGATGTTTTTGGTGCGAATGTAGGTTCTAAAGGTAAGAACTTTTCTCAAGATCTCGGTTTTGGTAAAGAAGACTTAAATGTTAAAATTGACAAAAATGCTGTTAATAAAGCTATAGCTAACAGAAAAAAAGTAAGCAAAGGAATAAAAATAGCAAGACCAAGAGTATTTATACCTGTGTTCCCGGGAACAAACTGCGAGTATGATACCAAAAAGGCATTTGAAAGAGCAGGTGCAATTGTTGATATATTTCCAATACGCAATCTTACTTCCAAGGATATAGAAGAATCCATAGAAATAATGGTTGATAAAATCAACAACTCACAGATAATCGTTATACCCGGTGGTTTCAGCGGAGGAGATGAACCGGGCGGTTCAGGAAAGTTTATTGCAACAGCATTTAGGAATCCACAGATTAAAGATGCCGTTACCCGTTTCTTAAAGGAAAGGGACGGCCTCATGTTGGGAATATGCAATGGATTCCAGGCACTGGTAAAACTGGGATTAGTTCCTTACGGGGAAATAAGGGACATGGATGAAAACAGCCCGACTCTTACCTTTAACACAATAGGCCGCCATGTATCCCGCATGGTTAATACGAAAGTAGTTTCAACACTTTCACCTTGGCTGTCCAATGTAAAAGTCGGTGATATACAGACAATCGCGATTTCACACGGAGAAGGAAGATTTGTAGCATCCAAGGAAGACCTTGAATGGATGCAGAAAAACGGACAAATTGCAACTCAGTATGTTGACTTTGAAGGTAACCCCACTTATGACATCAGATATAACCCGAACGGTTCAATCATGGCTGTTGAGGGAATAACCAGCCCCGACGGAAGAGTCTTCGGTAAAATGGGACACTCGGAAAGAATCGGCACAAACGTAGCCAAAAACGTCCCAGGAGAAAAAGACCAAAAACTTTTCGAAGCGGGAGTAAGCTATTTTGGATAGACATAGACAGGGGGACGGTTCTTGTTGAGACAGAGGGACGGTTCTTGTGAGACAGAGGGACGGTTCTTGTGTCTAACATCAAAACTAACATTAAAGCACAAGGCCGTCTCTCATACTTACCGTGTCCTCTCTCTCGTTTACCACCTTTAGCCTTGCACTTAGCTAAGAGAAAGAAGGTATGTTTTCATGCTTGATTACCTAATTAAAAATGCAAAAATAGTTGATGGCACAGGAAACGCACCATACATTGGTCATGTTGGGATAAAAGATGATGTTATTAGCTTTATAACGGACAGAGAAGAGGAAAATTCTTCCTACCCAGCTGCTTGTACTGTTATAGATGCCAGAGGTAAGTACCTTACTCCAGGGTTTATTGATATTCACAGGCATTGTGACTTGAAAGTCCTAGAGCCTGACTTTGGAATTCTTGAGCTAAAGCAGGGAATAACAACAACTATAGGTGGAAATTGCGGTATATCTGCTGCACCTTCTTCCAAAAAACATTTTCAAGAATTGAATAATTATGTGGAACCTTTGCTAGGAAGAAACAAAAGCAATTATATATTTGAAACTTACGGTCAATACATTTCTAAGATCAAGAACGTAAAAAAGAATAGCCTTAAGCTTAATTATGGAGGGCTTGTCGGAAACGGGACCGTAAGAATTGCTGTTAAAGGTTTTGACCACACACCTTTAAGACCGGATGAAATGAATAGAGTTAAGGTATATGTAGAAGAAGCTCTTTCGTCCGGTGCAAAGGGTCTTTCAATGGGGCTTATGTATGCTCCCGAAAACTATTATACATTTGATGAGCTTGTCCAAATAGCTGAAGTTTTACATAAATATAATGGATTACTTACGGTACATTTAAGGGGAGAAGGAAGAAGTCTGGTATCATCAATACACGAGGTTATAAAACTTGCAGAAAAAGCAGAAATACCGCTTCATATAAGCCATTTTAAAGCAGCCGGGAGATCAAATTGGAAAGAACAATTAACCCGAGCGATAGATATTATCAATGAATACAGAGCAAAAGGAATGGATATTACATGCGATGTTTACCCCTATAATGCAGGATCAACGTCATTATATACATTGTTACCGCCGTCACTTCTCGCCGGAGGAATGGAAGCGATGGTAGCCCAACTAAAAGAAAAATCGGTACGCCAAAAGCTGAGAAGGGATTTGGCGACGGAGCACGCTAAGTGGGACAATCTTTTGTATAAATTAGGCTGGGAGAATGTTGTAATCAGCTCAGTCAACAAGGAAGAAAACAGGGGATTCACAGGCAAAAATATAAAGGAGATTTCGGAAATGACACACAAGGATGAAATTGACTGCATATGCGATTTATTGGTCTCAGAAGCAGGAAAAGTCGGAATGGTGATATTTCACATGTCGGAGGAAGATGTTCAAACCGTTCTTCAATTGGATTACTCTATGATAATTTCGGATTCCCTTTATCCTGATACAGGCTTGCCCCATCCGAGGCTCTACGGAACTTTCCCGAGAGTATTAGAAAAATATATTAAAGAAAAAAAGATGCTTCCTATAGAAAAAGCAGTAAAAAAGATGACATTTATGCCTGCACAACGTATGAGCATAGAGGACAGAGGATTAATCAAGGTGGGATATAAGGCTGACCTATTGTTGTTTGAACTGGAGAAAATAAGGGAAACAAGTACATATATAAATCCTATAAACTTTGGAGAAGGGTTTGATCATGTATTTGTAAACGGCAAAATAGCAGTGAAAAACAATGAAGTAACCGGCGTTGGTTTTGGCAAGGTTTTGATGGGAGATGATTAGGTCAGGCTTTGAGTGTTGAAAGTAATGGTATCAAACTTGACCCCATAAATTTCAACAAAAAAGCAAATAATTAAAGCATGAGTCTATAAATTTAAATTCATATAAATTCAATCAAACATTAAAAGAAAGGGATGTGAAGATTACATGTGCGTATATGAAAGATTAAAGGAATTAGGAATTACTCTTCCAAAAGCACCTACCCCAATGGGCGTATATTATCCGGCTAAAGAATTTGGGGAAAAGTTTATTTATATATCCGGACAAGGGCCGAATGTAGACGGAAAGCCAATCTTTACAGGAAAATTGGGGAAGGAATTAACTTTAGAGCAAGGGCAGAAAGCTGCCTATATTTGCATGCTGAATATATTGGGAGTTCTCCATGAAAAGATAGGAGATCTAAACAAGGTTAAAAGTGCAGTTAAAGTTTTAGGATTTGTTGCATGTTCAAATGATTTTTATGATCATCCGAAGGTAATAAATGCAGGTTCGCAGCTTCTTGTGGATGTATTCGGCGAAGAGATAGGAAAAGCTGCAAGATCTGCAATTGGCACAAATGCACTGCCAGGCAATATTCCTGTTGAGATAGAAGCACTATTTGAGTTAAAATAGAATTGTATTAAAATAAAATAGATAACGAGGTTTGCTGTTACTATGGATTGTATCCGAAAAAAGCTGGCGGAGTATATATAAGTGAACAATATAGAATATGCTAAACATGAAGAATCAAAAGTTGAATTACATTCAATACAACAACTTATATTGAAAATTGTTATAGTATTTGAATGTTTGGCATTGTGTTTTATTGTTGCTGCCTTAATATATATTTTACTACCAGGGAAGGAGCTTCCTGCTAGCAGTCAAGAATTTAGTGCTGAAGAATACATCTACCCGGAAGTGATAGAGCAGGGTCCAAAATTTAATGAAGAGCAGGTAGAAAACCGGTTGAGGAAAGAAGAAACACAAGCAAGTAGTACGGTAAAGCAGGAGAAGGAAAATGACAAGCCATTTAAGGAAACGGAAGAAGATAAGCAAGGAATTGGGGAGCAAAAGGTAGCAGGAGCTTTTTATCCTGGAAACGATTCAGGAACAGATACAGATTTCGATTCTAAATCAAGTATTACTTCTAAAGGAAATAATAAGTCTTCTGAAACAGGTGACGAACCTGGACTGGATTCGGATGAACCTGGATTGGATTCAGATTATGAACCAAAATCAAATGCCGGATCAAAATCAGATATTAATCTTGAGTCAAAATCAGATATTGATCTTGATCTTGATAAACCGATGATTGCATTAACTTTTGACGATGGACCTCATAAGGCAGTTACAAATCGGATTCTTGACATATTGGAACAACACAATGCGAAGGCTACCTTTTTTGTGTTAGGTCTGCAAGTTGAGACCCATGCAGAGACCTTGCAAAGGATACATTCCCTAGGGTGTCAGATAGGAAATCATTCATACAATCACAAATATTTACATTCTCTTTCGTCTGAAGAAATACTTAAGGAGATAGAAGATACTAATAGTCTCATAAGAGAAATAATAGGTATAGAAGCAAGCATTGTGCGACCTCCTTACGGAGCACCAAATGATTACCTGAAGGAAGTAATTCCTCATCCGTTAGTGCTGTGGTCAGTTGATCCTAAAGACTGGAACAACTTTGATAAGGAGGCAATTATAAATGAGGTTTTAGGTAAAGTAAAAGACGGTGATATCGTAATTTTGCATGATACCTATCCTACAACTGCTGACGCATGCGAAATAATAATTCCAAAACTCATAGAAGAAGGATACCAGTTAGTAACAGTGGAGGAACTGATGAGAGCCAGGAACATCACCATGATGCCCGGTAATGCTTATTATAACGCACGGAGAAAATAAGTAAGATAACAATATGAGGTAAGTAAGTTAACAATATAAGTGAGTAATTAACAATATAATTATAATTGAGTATCCTAGTATCCTATATTCGACGGCCTATAATATAACTTAGTATCCAACATAAATGACTTCTTCTATATTTATTCACACCTTCATATATTTTTTATAAGAATATAGAGGTGTTTTATTTTGGTAAAAAGAAAGGTAATAGTAACCTCATTATTTGTATTGTTCTTGTTGTGCATTAATCAAATAATAATAGATTACAGAGAAGAAGCTAAGCGTGAAGCTGTCCTGGTTGATCAGATCAGTGCCGTAAGAAAGCCTGAATATGTAATTTTCATTGAGATAGAGGATAAAACTCTCTATCTTCTGGAAGATGGAGTATGTATAAAAAAGTATCCCGTTGCTACCGGGAAGTCAGACACACCTTCACCCATCGGTCATTGGAAGATAATTTCTAAAGATACCTGGGGAGAAGGATTCGGAGGCAGATGGATGGGGCTTAACGTGCCCTGGGGAACTTATGGAATACATGGAACCACAAGACCGGAATCCATTGGCCACGCAGCAAGCCAAGGTTGCATTAGAATGTTTAATGATGATATAAGAGAACTTTACAATATAGTACCTCACGGAACAAGAGTTATAATCGTAAACGGACCTTTCGGTCCGTTTGGCACAGGTTTCAAACCTTTGGAACCCGGCGACAGAGGCGCAGATGTAATGGAAATACAAAAAAGGCTCAAAGCCCTTGGCTATTTTAAAGGCTGGGTTTCAGGCATATATAATGAAGATTTGAAATACGCAGTCCATCAATTCCAAAAGGATAATGGACTGCCTGTAAGCAATACAATCACCAGGAAGTGCTGGGAGAAAATGGGGTTCAGGGAGTTCGAATAAAAATATTGACATTAATGGATTTCGGCTTATGCTTTTCTACATATACTTTCTACATATACTTGGACATGCTGAGGAAAAAGGAGGAAGATCATGAAAATAAAAGTAGTTCGCAAGGAACATATCTTTGAACCAGGAAAGTATTTCATGCAGTGCCATGCATCCACACTAATAAGATTTAAAAACAGGGATATACTTTCAGCATGGTTTGGTGGAACACACGAAGGTCATAAAGATGTGGCAATTTGGTGTTCAATGAGAAAAGAAGGCAAATGGGGCGAACCGGTTAAAGTAGCTGATGAAGAAGGAGTACCATGCTGGAATCCTGTTTTATTCAAAGATGAAAAAGACAAAGTTTATTTATTCTATAAGGTAGGACCGAATCCCAGGACCTGGTATACAAAACTGATTGTATCCGAAGATATGGGTAATTCTTGGTCATCACCCAAGGAATTAGTAGACGGCGACATTGGTGGAAGAGGTCCTGTTAAAAACAAGATAATAACGCTTTCAAACGGAACATGGCTTGCACCTGCTTCTATAGAAACTGATACCTCTTGGGACGCTTTTGTTGATATTTCAAAAGACCATGGAAGAACATGGATAAAAAGCTCGATGGTGCCCTTAAATCATGACAACCTCCAAGGAAAGGGAGTAATCCAACCAACCCTTTGGGAATCTAAACCCGGAAAAGTACATATGTTATTAAGAAGCACTGAAGGATTCATATACAGAAGCGATTCAAATGATTATGGTTCGACATGGTGTGAAGCATATCCAACCAACCTCCCGAATAACAATAGTGGTATTGACCTCGTTAAAATGAAAGACGACAGATTAGTTTTGGTGTATAATCCGGTAAGCGGAAATTGGGCAGTAAGGACACCTATTGCATGCAGTATTTCATCAGATAATGGCAGCACCTGGAGTGAAAATTTTATACTTGACCATAATGAAAATCCAATTGACAGAACAGACGGCGAATTTTCCTATCCTGCAGTAATTGCCGAGGGAAATCATATTTATATAACATACACCTGGAAGAGACAAACTATAGCTTACTGGGAACTGGAAGTATAAAATGTGTATAAATGTATATAAAATGTTAAATGTATATAAAATATGTATAAAATGCGGACAGGCATGTATTTACTTATCATGTAGATTAAGCGGAGTTTTTAAAACTATATTATTATTTTTTTTATAATAAGAGAATAACTCTTTGGTTAAAATATAATAAGCTACATACTTTTTCAAAAACTAGCTTTAAACAAAGGAGTGAAATCGGTGAACTTTTTGGACAATATCAGCAAAAATATTAGTAAAAGAGTAACCGAAGTTGCACAGGTTGCAGCTAAAAAATCAAGTGAAGTGGTGGAAATTACTAAGCTCAATATGAGCATTAATGCCGAAGAAGACAAAATACAAAAACTTTACGAGGAAATAGGAAAAATAATATATGATTGTTTTAAGTCACAGGAAGATGTTCCTGAAGAAATAAAAGAGTTTTGTGCAGAGATTCAGGAAAGTGAAAACAATATAAAAAAATATAAGAAAAGAATTTTAGAATTGAAAAGCTTAAAATTATGTCCTAACTGTGGCGCAGAATTGGAAGGTGATGAAAACTTTTGTCCCCAGTGCGGGGCGAGACAGAAAAAATCAAATGCAAAAGATTCAAACACAAAAGATTCAGATTCAAAAGACTTGAATTCTAAAGATTCGAATGAGAAAAATTCAAATGGGAAAAATGAAAAGAGTAGCATGGAAGATAAAAAGGCTGATAAATACAGAAAGATTGAGTATGATTTTCCTGACGACGAGGATGAAACCAGCGGTCTTTCAATTGATATGACGAAAAGTAGTAAATACACAAACGAAGAAGAGGAAGACAATAGCTCTTCAGATGATGACCAAGATTTAAGTACTTACAATTAAATACCTCACTACTAAAATACGTCGTAATCGCAATACTCAATCTAATATGAATTCAGTAGGGGCTTACAATACCCCACTTATATTTTTTTGCCTGAATTTTCTTACTTATTTTTTGCCCAAGCTCATCTACTTGCTTCTAAATTGTAAAATTTATCAAACCCTATTGAAGAAACTTGAAAATAAAGTTAAAATTACAATTGTATAATATGTAATCGTATGCAGAGGAGATTTTGACCGATGTCAGTCACAGCTAAGGATGTTGCAAAACTGGCTGGTGTTTCTACAGCAACAGTTTCAAGGGTTATAAACAATGATCCCCGGATAAGTGAAAACACCAGGGCAAGAGTTATGAAATGTATTAACGAACTTAATTATAAGGTCAATAATATTGCTAGAAGCCTGAAGACAAATAGAACATATACAATAGGTTTCATAGCCCCTGAAATTTCAAATGAATTTTTTATGAATGTAGCCAGGGGGGTGGAGGATGAAGCCAGAAAATACGGATATAGCATTATAATATGTAATTCCAATGAAAGCATAGAAGAAGAGGAAAACAGAATAAAGTTGTTATGCGAAAAATGTGTTGACGGCATTATCATAATACCGACATCAAATGAAGGTAAACACTTTAACTACTTGAAAAAGCAAAATATACCCGTAGTACTGGCTGACAGACTTGTTGAAAACTTTCAGAGTGATGCTGTTCTTGTTGATAATATAAATGGTACATATTCGGCAATTGAATATCTCATTAATAATGGTTATAGAAGAATAGGTTTTATCAGCGGCGATTTAAAGCTAACTTCGGCTATAGAACGGTACGAAGGATACAGAAGGGCTTTGAAAGATTATTGTATTCCGTATGATAGCAGTATCGTGAAATTTGGTGATTTTCATGTAGAGTGCGGATATAGATTAATGAAAGAATTATATGAGGCAGAAAATACGCCTCCTGTAGTTTTTATCTCCAATTATTTCATGCATATAGGAGCTACAAAGTACCTTTTGGAAGTAAATATGAGAAGAAATCAAATAAATTACCGTAATTGCAATGATTATCATAATAATGATGAAGAGAATAATGAGATGCGTAGTGAAAATAATGAGAAAGATATTATGATTGCAAGTTTTGATGATATGGAATTATCTGCTCTGCTTGGATTTTGCAAATTAAGAGTGGCTCAGCCGGTTACTGAAATCGGAAGGCAAGCAGCCAGGCTCCTTTTAAATAGAATCGAGCAAAAAAGACAGGAGAGCAGTGAGAATAGTACGAACAATACTAACAATGCGAACAATGGAAACAATGCAACCAATAACAAGCTAGGACATAAAGATGCAAAAATTAATAATTTAATTTCGACGCTGCCAAAACAAAAAATTATAAGATTGAAAACATCTCTTGTCTTTACATGACTATAAAGCAAAGCATTATTATGATATAATAGCAAAAATTTGCACTCGCATTTATGTTTTTATGCAATCGAGTGCATAAAATAAACATAAAATAAAAAGGAGGTTATTTATATGGCAAATCCACAAAGTATTAAGGTAAATGCACCTGTGATAAGGCTAAAAGGTTCACTTCCAAAGGTAGGTATTCGCCCTGTAATTGACGGCAGAAGAAGAGGCGTGAGAGAATTACTTGAAGATCAGACAATGAACATGGCAAAAGCAGCAGCCGAATTGATTACAAATAATTTAAGGCACCCAAATGGAATGCCCGTTGAATGTGTCATTGCTGATACAACTATAGGTGGGGTTGCAGAAGCCGCTGCATGTGCAGAGAAATTTGCTCGGGAAGGAGTAGGTGTTTCTTTAACCGTAACTCCGTGCTGGTGCTACGGGTCTGAAACTATGGATATGGATCCGTTTATACCTAAAGCTATTTGGGGATTTAACGGTACGGAACGCCCAGGTGCGGTATATTTGGCTGCTGTACTAGCTGCTCATAATCAAAAAGGCTTACCTGCATTCAGCATATACGGAAGACATGTTCAAGATGCAAACGACACAACCATCCCGGAAGATGTTAAGGAAAAAATCTTAAGGTTCGTAAAAGCAGGTCTTGCTGTAGCAGAAATGAGAGGTAAATCATATCTAGCCGTAGGTTCGGTTTCGATGGGTATTGCAGGATCCATGGTAAACCCGGACTTTTTTGAAAGCTACTTAGGTATGAGAACGGAATTTGTGGACATGTCGGAGATTATCCGCAGAGTTGAAGAAGAAATATATGACAAAGAAGAATATGAAAGAGCAATCAAGTGGGTAAAAGAAAACTGCATTGAAGGACCTGACAACAATGACCCAAGCGTACAGCATTCCAGAAAGCGCAAAGACGAAACTTGGGAAATGTGCGTAAAAATGATGATGATCATGAGAGATTTAATGGTTGGAAATCCCAGACTTGCAGAATTAGGTTTTGAAGAAGAAGCTAACGGACATAATGCAATTGCTGCAGGATTCCAAGGGCAAAGACAATGGACCGACCATTTCCCCAACGGAGATTTCATGGAAGCTATGTTAAATTCATCTTTTGACTGGAACGGAATTAGAGAACCTTTCATAGTTGCAACGGAAAATGATAGTTTAAATGCTGCTGCAATGTTGTTCGGCCACCTGCTGTCCAATACTGCCCAGGTATTTGCGGATGTAAGAACCTACTGGAGTCCTGAAGCCATAGAAAGAGTCACCGGTTATAAACCCAAAGGTTTAGCGGAAAACGGACTTATCCATTTAATAAACTCAGGAGCCGCTGCATTGGATGGTACCGGTGAGCAGATGAAAGACGGTAAACCTGTCATGAAACCTTTCTGGGAAATAACACCTGAAGAAGCTGCAAAATGTTTGGATGCAACATTATGGAGACCTGCAAGCCTTGGATATTTCAGAGGAGGAGGTTTTTCATCTGATTTTCTTTCAAAAGGTGGCATGCCAATAACCTTATCAAGATTGAACCTTATTAAAGGATTAGGTCCTGTTCTACAAATCGCAGAAGGTTATACCGTAGATCTGCCTCCTGAAGTACATGATATCCTTGATAAACGTACGGATCCAACATGGCCTACTACATGGTTTGCTCCTATACTTACAGGTAAAGGTGCCTTTAAAGATGTCTATTCGGTAATGGCCAACTGGGGTGCTAATCATGGCGCTTTCAGCTATGGACATATTGGAGCAGACCTTATTACTTTGGCTTCAATGCTTAGAATCCCTGTATCAATGCACAATGTTCCTGAGGAAAAGATTTTCAGACCAAGCGCATGGTCTGCTTTTGGCACATATGATCTTGAAGGTGCAGATTACAGAGCATGTGCTAACTTTGGGCCGCTATACGGCAAAAAGTAATTGTTAGAAAAAGTAGAAAAAGGGTAGGAACTACCGAATTAAGACGCCTGTGGAGTTAGAAGGTAACGAGGACAAAGAAGCAGGAAATTCTGTTGGTGACAACAGAAGCACGTGACTGTGACTTTAGTTATGTGAGGTTCACATTGATAGAAAACTAATAAAGCAAAAGCAATAACCGGATAATGAATGGGTGCATAAAACGAGTGCATAGAATATGCACCCATTATTTTTTGTGCATCCATTTTATATTTAGTAGTAATGTCACATTTTATATCTAAGTAGTTCTGTCTTATTTATATTTTGCATTTAATACCATGTTTATATTTTGTATTTAATATTATTTATAGTATTATCATACACTGCACAAAATTGTAATAAATCGTAATACAAATTTAATCTTATTTTAACATGAAAACCACTATAACCTTCGCCTCCAAAACGAAATAATATAAGTGGTTGTTATAATGTACTCTACAAGCTTATTTGCAGCTATATGCAAAGAAACGGCAGAAAGCACAGAAATGGTATAATGATACGTATATACCAGATTAAGTATTAAATGTTAAAAACTGTACAAAGAATAATAGTGTTATAATATGCTATATTTATAATAATTTCATTAATTTTGGAGTTTGATATGAAATCTACTTCTATCAATGATAGAGTGCAAAACATAAAAAACAATAATGAAGATATTAACGTTTTTATAGAGGAATATAAGCCTTTTATAGCCTCTTGTGCCGTAAAGGTTTGTGGAAGGTATTTGAAATATGGGGAGGATGACGAACTCAGTATTGCATTAATAGCTTTTGTTGAAAGTATAAATGCATATGATGCTTCTAAAGGCAATTTCCTCACTTTTGCCCAGAATGTTATCAGAAGGAGAATTATAGATTATTACAGAAAAGAGAAGAAGCACATAGATGTTATTTCATTAAATGAGATTTATTCTGAGAATGAAGATGATTTTGAGCTGGATTTTAGCGTAAAAAAAGCAATAGAAGAGCAGCAACTTGCTGATTTGAGTGAATTCAGAAAGCTAGAAATTGAAGAATTCAAACGTGAACTAGAGGAGTGGAACATTAGCTTATACGACCTTGTAAAAAGCTCTCCAAAACATAAGTCCACTCATGAGTTTTGTTCTAAAGTAATAAAATATATTATTTCAAATCCTCAGATGGTAGAATTTATTATGACAAAGAAATATATTCCTGTATCAGATTTATCGAAGTCTTTAAAATTATCCCCTAAAAAAATAGACAGATTTCGAAAATATATAATAGCAATGATAATAATTGCAACAAAAGAATATCAATATTTGAAAGAATACATAAAAAAATATATTGATTAACTTATATAAAGCTATTATAGTTTTATTAAATATACGAGAAATTTTTATAGATTAGATGGTTTACAGAAATACTTCATGAAGAAATATCATATAAAGAATATTTACTTCAAGTAAATAGGAGATAAAGGTAATCATGGGAGTGTGTAGGGGGTTTTAAACGATGGGGTGGTTAAATGAAAGCTATAGTGATGGAAGTAAACGATAAAAATGCAATAATCATGAAAAGTAATGGGGAATTCGTCAAAATAAGAACAAATAAACAATTAAAGGTAGGGGATGAAATAGACAGCAGCTTATTCGATAAGCGTATTGTATTTTCAAACGTTTTTAATATCTCAAAAGTAATGATTATGAGGATTACTTCTGTTGCTGCAGCTTTAGTCTTAATATTTGGGATGGCATATGGTGCATATAGTTATAATATGCCTTATTCCTACATTAGCATAGATATTAATCCTAGTATTGAGATAATTGCCAATAGATTCGATAGGATAATAGCCTTGGAAGGTATTGATGATGATGGTAAAGTAATTGCCGGTTTAAGCACTTATAAGCATGTACTGATTAACGAAGGAATACAGAATATTATTAATAGTGCAGTCCAAGAAGGGTATATTAATAAGGAAAAAAATAACACGGTGTTTATGACTTTGTCATCAAAGAATCAAAATAAAATAGACCAACTTGATAAAATTCTTGAAACAGCTGTTTCAGAACAAATACAATCATCAGGAGTCAATGCTGAACTTTATATAGAAAAAGTTTCTGTCGAAAAGCATATGGAAGCTGAGAAATTAGGTGTCTCTCCAGGTAAGCTGGTACTAATTGAAAAGCTTAAAGAAAAAGAACCGGAAACTGAAATCCAAAACTACGCTGAAGCAACTGTACAAGAAATAATGCATAATATGGAGAATAGCACAAAGGAAGAGATTCTCAAGAATAGAATGAAAAAAGGCGCTGATTCTTCTGAAGAGAAAAATACACAAGATAAAAATACGAAAGATAAAAATAATCATAATAGTATGAAGGACAGTAAGAGCGAAGCTAAAAATAATAAAAATGAATCCAAAGGCAACAAAAGAGGAGCTAACAATAAAGAAGATATTAAGAAAGAAGCTAATAATAAAAATAAAGCTAATAATAAAAATGAAATTGAAATCAAAATTAGGGAAGTTAACACACATAAAAGCGAGTTCGACAACAATAAGAATAAAGTTGTGAACGATAAAATTATAAATATGTTCAATAATATTACAGACAAGAATAAGGAAATAAAAGAAATTAACAGCACTGATAAAAATGCAGTTGATGAAAAGAGTAAGAGCAAGAAGGATAAAATAGAAAAAAGTAATAATGATAGCAAAAAAGACATTAACGAATATAAAAACAAAGAATATAATAACAAAAAAGATGATAAAGATTCAAAAGAAAACAAAAATAATAAAAATAATAAAGTGAAGGAAAAAAGCAAGGAGGAGAATGATAAACTCTCTGGCAGCAAGTCTTATATAAACTCAGAAAAGAATACACCCAATAATGTTGTTAGCATTAATAAAGCTAATAATGCCAATAAGGACGAGAGCAAGTTAAAAAGTAGTGCTAATGCTAATAAAGAAAAGAACAATATAAAAAAAGAACAGAATAAGACTAAAAGCCAGGATGAAGCCAGTAATAATAATAAAACGAAAAATCGGGAGGAAACTAAAGAAACTAAACAGAATGATAAGGTTAAACAAAAGAATGATGCTAAAAAGCAGAGTAACACTATAAACAGGAGCAAATCAATAACTAATTTTAGCAGACAGATTAATTTTAAGTTTTAAGTAATAAAAATTTGAATCAGAAGGTATAGGTTTTCAATATTTATAATTGCAATTAATATTGAATAATTGATATTTTAATGTTGAATCCCTATACCTTTTGGCCAATGAACCAATTGTTTAGTATCTGGTAAAAGTCTGGTAAATATCTGGCAAAACTCCGGTAAAAAAAGCTAAAACTCTTATAAAATATAAAAACTCAGGTTGCAGTTAAATTTCCATGGTCGTGCCGTCTTCGGCTATGAAAACCCTGTCTCCTAAAATCTTTTTAGCGTTTGACAACTCATATGCTGCATCTTTCAAAATATGTCTGCCGTTATGAATGAATCCCAATGTTTTGACATTTTTGTTATTATTCTTAATATAATTGCAGACATCCTCCGGTTTAAAATGCCCTGTTTCCATCAGCAAGAGGTCGCAATCATCGATAAGAGGGTCAATATCATCAATTGCTCCCAAATCTCCGGAAAAAACAATGCTTCGTCCTTCTGCCTCTATACGAAATGAAAAGGACATCCACTGCCCATCATCAGGCACTCCAAGATGGGTGTTATGTAAGGCCTTTACGCATAAACCGTTTTCATTATAGATTATGCCGTCAGATATACCTTTTCTGTTTATAGAAAAGGTGGTCTTAAATCCACCTTCGGTTTGGCTGAGGAGTTGCATAATTCCATTCCAGGTCTTCTCGTTTGCCAAGAACACATCAATGTTCTTACCGGCCATTTTGCCGGTTAATGTGTCAAGTTTGCGTATATTCCAAAGAAGGTTTCCCAGACCGCCTACATGATCCATATGAGAATGACTGATAAAAATACTGCGAACAGACATTAAGTCAAGCCCCATGAGATGTGCGGTATAAGAACATCCTTCTCCTGCATCAAACCAATATAGTTGACCATCATTTTCAACAGCAAAGGAAACATGTTTCCTACCAGGCATAGGTTCTGTACCGGCACAGGTACCAAAAAAATGTATCTTCATTATCATTTCACTCCTATTCTTTTCTTATCCTGGATTGTCATTGAAAGAATTATGGTTTTATTTACATTCATTTATCTATTATAACAATAACTTGTTATATGCTGTATATATAAAATACAACTTTTACTTAATAAAGTCTATAGTATAAAAACTCAAATTTTGATATAATATAGCCATCCATTAAAAGGAGGCTTGTTTTCATGCGTGAAGAATGGAAATCGGCAACTATTGATAATTATCGAAAGTCATATAATCGCCAATGGATTAAGATGTTTGAACAAATTCATTCAAGTAAGTATGATCATCATATGTGGTTACTTGGCCCATCCAGCTATGTATTCTCGACTAATGGAAAGCGCTGGGGTATGGACATTCAGTTTAGAATGCCATGGATTGCCGAGATCGTTGGTGATCGGCTGATAGATGACCTGTCAAAGCTTGATTTTATTATACTTACTCACGAACACAGCGATCATTTGGATTATAGACTATTATCCATGTTGCGAGATGCACCTATAAGGTGGCTGATTCCTGCTTTCTTTAACCGTGAAAAACTTCTGGCAACAGGATTGTCCCTTCATCGCATTACTTGGGTAGAACCTGGTAAGGTATATGATGTGGACAAATTGTCTATAACAACATTTAACAGCCTTCACTTCCGTCCAAACGGCCAAGGTGTGCCGGAAATTGGATATATGGTAGATACGGGACATCTACATCTTTTGTTTCCTGTGGATGTGCGAGAATACAATGCATCGAAAATGCCAAGATTTGATCAAGTTGATTGCTTGTTTACTCATGTCTGGCTTGGAGGAGGTAATGCGCTTAACTTACCATGCGAGCCATTCTTGACTGATCTCTGTGATTTCTGTATAGCACTGAACCCAAAACGTGTGTATCTCACCCATCTATACGAAATTGGACGTCCTATTGAAGAAATGTGGACATATACTCATGCAGGACTTGTGACTGACGGCTTACTTGCACGTAATCCGGACCTTGACATTGTTGTGCCGAGAATCGGAAATACGTACTCTCTATTTCCACAAGACACATAACTGTTTTTGTCATGGATAATTATTAATATTGAAGTTGTTAGCTGTTACTTTAGTGCTGGGAGACATATTGAAATTTCGCTTAAATGCTTTATAGAAAGCGTTATATGAGGAGTATCCACACATTTTTGCAACTTCACGTAAAGGCACTTTCTTTTCGGATATCAATTGCTTGGCATATTCCATACGCAGATGCTCCAGGTATTCAAAGAAACTCTTTCCGGTTATATTTTGCACGTATTTTTGCAGTGCATGTTCAGTTATGGAAAATCGTTCAATTACAAGCTTTGCATACATATCAGGATTTGTAAAATTATCTTTTATAAATTGTATAACCTCCTTTCCAAGCCGTTCACTAGTCAATTGCTGCTGCTCTGTAATATACTTGCATAATTTGTCAATACAAATAAGCAGTTTTTCGAATAGTTCATGTACATTAACCTGGGTGTTGTATGCTACTTGTGAGATTTCTGCTCCACCATTGTATTTAAACTCATTACATACAAATAAAATACCATATTGGTAAGTGTAATAGATACATCTAATGTATTCTTCAGCAAATCCCGGTGTTTGCTCAATAAAGGCCAGTGTTTTGTTTATCATGTTTTTCGCGCTTTGAGCTTGAGCACAACGTAAAAGTTCACAGAAGAGATTGAGATCTATGCTATCCATTATCTCATAATATAAATTGCGGCTTTGTTCTAAATCGTCAGCAACAAGCAATTGATTAGGTTTAGCTTCGCACATGGTTCTAAGTAGATTTAGGGATTGTCTATGTGCACTTGCAAGATTCTCGATTTCTGAAAAACATGAACTTACCGCTGCATTGCAGGTAAATTGCGTCATGGTTTGAAGTTTTCTCTGCAAATCGGAAAGTTGTGTTTTAATTTGAGTGATATTCCTTTCATCATTACAAGGCCAAATCAATACAATCAAGTTATCCATAATATGCTGAATTCCACCTTTAGGCAAAAATTCATCTACAACGGATTGCCATAAAATTTGATGTTTTGAGAGTTCTGACAGGCTTAACTGGGATTTAATATCCAAACGCAATGTGATAACACGATACTGTAAAGGAAACTCCGGGAAATATTCTTTTGCACTATGATATGTTCGATCGCTGTATATCTGGCCATTAAGCAGGCAACCTATCATATATGAACGTAAAAGAGCACTTTGATGTTCCAACTTTGCTTTATAAGTTTTAAAGGCAAAATCGGTTTGCTGAAGAAAGTGTTGTATATAATCATAATCGGTTTTAAATTGATTGGGAGATTGATCGTTTATACTGTGGATAACACTTAAACCGGTAGTTAATCTTACCAGTGTATTTAAGGGTTTAAAACTTCTCCATGAATACATTAAAGAAAGAATAATTCCTACAAATATATAGGATAATGAGAATATCAAGATAAGTATACGTAATGGGCTTAACCCTTGTGAAAAGAGTGTTTTATCGATACCAACAATAGCAGTTAGCCCATAGTCTTTACTCGTGTAACTTATTGTAGTATATTCATGTGCCGGATCACCTCCTATATTAAGCAAAACATTGCCATTGCTGTCAGTAAGGCACAATGTGAAAGAAGTCATAATATCCGGAGGTATAAGCATTTGTGTTATATAGTCTTTATTCAGTGTTGCATAGAGGATGTAATCATTTCTGTTTGTATTAATAAGAAGACGTTGTACAAAAGTGATTGCCTCATACGACTTATTATTTTGGATAATTGAATTAGATCCTTTATAAGTATAATTCCCAGAAAAATCTGTGATATAGGAGAACCAATCATTATAAGAGTTATAACCATCGTAGATTAAAAACTTTCCATATAACTGATCAGGGAAAGTATAGCAATTTCCTGAGCTTGTAAGAATAATTCCATTTCGTAAAATTACTCCGGCGTTGATTTGGCTTCCCATATATAAAAACATATCGGAAACAAGCTTACTTGCTTTGCTAAGCATGTAAATTTTGTGACTGGAAAGAGGAAGCTCTGAATTACCAAGTATTGTGAAAGAAGAATCGCTAAACAAAGCAAAACCTGTGGCAGAAATATTTTTTAACTCATTTTCAAGAGAGAGCATACCTTTCTGAAGCATTTCTTCATTTAATCTCAATGAATTCCGGGTATACAGCGATAATGATAAACCGTAAAATGGTATGATAAGAAGAGCTAAACATGCAAAAAAAGATATATATACCAAAAATAAACGTCTTAATGCTCGATTCCCCATTATAACCAGCTCCCGGATAATAAAATGACTGATATAATGAAACAGTGAATATTCATCTGGAATTTGAAAATTCATATTACATGTTCTATTGCACTGCTACATAATAACTAATCTGCATAACAAATGATACAAAACGACAGAGCATTTGTCAAGCTTATGAGTAATATTCAATGTGAAGCTGAAAATTCAAACATCACTTTAGTGATATTATTAGTGATATTAAATGTTTTTTGTTTTTTTCAAATTGCTAACAGAAACTAAATATTCTATTATAAAGTTACCTCATGAGGTAAGGATGTAAAGAAAAAGTATAAAACTAAATACATACGGATTTAATTAATAGGAGGAAGGAATATGGCAAGAAATAAAAAACTAAATATTTTAGCGTTCTTTATTATTTTTGCATTAATCCTTGTTTCCTGTTCTACCAGCAAGCAAAATTCTTCAAATACTACCAATCAACCCTCTGCTACACAAGAAACATCCGGATCTGAAAAAACGAATGAATCTAATGTTGCCTGGGAAGATCAGAACGTAACGGCACCAGGTCAGCTACCTATAGTGAAAGAACCGATTACATTAACTATTGGTATAGCTTCCAATCCTTCAGTTAGTCCGTGGATAGGACTGGCAAACTTTCAGAAATTTTTTAAGTCATATTTATTTAAACGTACAATTGTTAATACTATTCGTATTTCATTGTACTCACTGATTGCCGGTTTTCCTTTTCCAATCATATTTGCTCTTGCATTAAACTCAATGGTGCATGCCCGTTTAAAAAAGGCAGTACAACTTATTACATATATGCCTCATTTTATCTCAACAGTTGTTTTGGTTGGTATTATTATGCAGGTATTTCACAATACTATTGGGTTATATGGTACTATTGTCAAGGCACTTACAGGACAAAAACCACCGGACTTGTTTGCCAAAGCAAACTCATTTTTGCACTTGTATGTTTGGTCCGGTGTATGGAAAAGCTTTGGATGGGGGTCAATTTTATACTTAGCTGTCCTCACAAATGTAAATCCTGAGCTGCTGGAAGCAGCCGAGATTGATGGTGCGAATCGCTTCCAGCGTGTCATTCATATCGATTTTCCGGTACTTGTACCTACGATTATTATACAGTTTATTTTACGTATGGGGGATTTAATGAGCGTTGGATTTGAAAAAGTGTTTTTAATGCAAAATGATTTAAATCTTCGTGTAAGCGAAATTATTTCAACATATGTATATAAACAAAGCATCGGGGGCGGTAGTGCAGCAGATTATGGATATGCTACAGCTATTGGTTTATTTAATTCAGTGATTAACTTTGTTTTGATCATTCTGGTCAATAAAGCTGCCAAAAAATTTGGCGAAACATCCTTATGGTAGGAGGTATATAAATGGCAAATGTCCAATCTACATATAAATGTACCCGAAAATCATCTAAAATAAAACATTCGAAAGATGATCTCACATACTACACCATTGTTTATATTACAATTGCTATTCTTACATTTTCTGTTATATATCCGATTATCTATATAGTATCCTGTTCTATTTCACTGCCATCAGCTGTAGCAGCAGGAAAAGTGGTACTATTTCCCGTGGGCTTTTCTTTGGAAGGTTATAAAAGAGTTTTTGCTTATGAAAGAGTTTATATAGGCTTTAGAAATAGCTTTATTTACACTGTAGTAGGTACATTTTTAAATGTAGCCATGACAATGATTTGTGCATATCCTCTTGCACGCAAAAAACTTCCGCATAGAAACTTTTTTACATTTCTTTTTTCTTTCACCATGCTGTTTAATGGAGGAATGATTCCTACCTATCTTGTTATGCGTGACTTACGGCTTTTAAATACGCCATGGATAATGATGTTACCTACTTTTGGAGTCTATAATATGATCATAACACGAACATACATTCAAACTAATATTCCTGATGAATTGCTGGAATCCGTCCAAATGGATGGGTGTAATGATATACAATACTTCTGGTCCTTTATATTACCCCTTTCGAAACCTGTTATGGCTGTATGTGCGTTACAATATGCTGTTGGACATTGGAACTCTTATTTTAATGCTTTTATTTATTTAACAAACAAAAACTTGTTCCCGTTACAGGTATTTTTACGTGAAATACTTGTACTCAGCCAGATATCTCCCGAGGATTTTGTTGATGAAGAAACATCAATCCAGCTACAGGGCATGGCTGATTTGCTCAAATATGCATTAATTGTAGTAGCTACTGCTCCTATTCTTTGCGTATACCCATTTGTACAGAAATATTTTGTAAAGGGTATTATGATCGGATCTCTGAAAGGATGAGCATGATATGAGGATGTTATTCAGCTAATTCAAAATAAGCTTTTCATATCTGGTATTGCAGGAAGCGATGCATATGATAAAATGATTTAGTAATGTTCGCAACTGAGTTTTGTGACTGTATAGAAAAAGAACAGGAAATGATAAATGCTACTAAAATATAATTCATATGGAGGTTAACATGCTTTCACAACGAACCATAGATTTTCTTGAGAGTATCAAAGGTCCATTCATTTTACATATTTCTGATACACCTACTTCTTACTATGCCAATATTGAGCGATTGTTAAAGCAGATACGTCCAACCTTGCTAATACACACCGGTGATTTGGCCGATGAATATAAGGTAGGAAGAATTCCGGAACATCTGCCCGGATATAGAGAAGCTGTTGCAAGACTGCTGGCTATAATGAAGGAAAATGCACAACAGGTATGGATCATTCATGGCAATAACGATGATGTTTCCTGGCTTATGAAGGATAAGGGAATAAAATTATTTCCGATGAGTGGAAGCAGTCAGGTCTACTACGGGCTTCGTCTTTTTTTACAGCACCAACCTGTAGGATGGCTTAACAAGTATGAATATGATTTTGCTCTCTATGGTCATGGATTTACAAATGATGTTCATAAACCGGAAGATAATCGTATTGGTGAATTGTGTTATATTAATGGTGTGCGTTATGCTACTATTATAAATCCATATAACAAACATTTTTGCCACATTCCGTATTCGGTAGAAGAGATAATAAACAGGGGGAAATAATATGATCGGAGTATCACTACCGTTGGGAGTCCTAAAAAATGAACCGCAAACTGAAGCGCAAGCTCTGTTACTTGAACAATACGGCGGAAGGGATAACTTATTGAAGGAGTTTAAAAAGCTTAAAGTAGACTCTATAGAGTTGCGTTCCATAAAGCCCGGTTTCTCTACAAAAGAGGTGCAAATATGCACTCAAGCCGTTTTTGAAAACGGACTTACTTGTACCATCCATGGGGAACTTGAAGATGTTGGCAGTAAAGTTTTCTTTGAAAATTTGATTGGAGTTATTAGACAATTTCCCTGCGGGATCGATGAGTTAATTCTTACGGTACATTCGCCAAAGGATTCAAAAGACGATGAAGTAAACCGTGCTAACAGTGTAAAGTTACTTACACGGTTTGCAGAATTTGCATTGGAAAATCAAATGCCTGTGCAATTTGCTCTGGAAAATAATCGAATTCACTCAAATGTACCTTCTATTGTTACTTGTGAGGGAGTGCTCTCTATTGTAAATGAAGTTAATTTGCCTAATGTAGGAATATGTTGGGATTTTGGGCATATTTATTCCAACCATGTAAATTTTCCTGAGGTAGCGGAGCTTGTCTCACCGGAACATTTTATCAAAAAGGTTATCCATACCCATATCCATGCTTATGAGGGTAGAACCCACTTCCCTTTTATGGGCAATGCAATTTTGCCGCTTGAACAATATTGTGCTTTGCTTCGGCAAGGAGGATATAAAGGTATATACAATCTGGAATTGGATATTGAACGTTTTTACAAGCTCTATAGTCCGCGCAAGGCATTTGAATTGTCAATATTAACACTTAAGCAGTGTTTAGATACTTAGTAAGGTTTAATCAACTACACACAAAGTTTTATACATCATCTTGAGTTGGTAATTACTCGAGGTGAATGTTTTTTTATACGGATAATTTTTTAGCAAAAAAATTTACTTTACTCGACAAGTTTTACTATATAATTCACCCTTCAAAGTTAAAGCTAAGTAAAACTTTTTGAAACTTTAAATTAGCTTACTGTTGCATAAATAAGGTTTTTTGTGGTTTTGTGTCTTTAAAAAATTTTATTCCCTTGACCTGAAACGACAAATCTCAAAAGGCATATTACTTATAATTGGCATTGCGGGCTCAAATATTAAAAGAAGTGAGGTATACAAAAGATGAGATCAGAAGTATCAGAAGTGTCAGTTGCAAATGCCAAGGTTAGCTACAATCATTTATTAACAAAATTCAATTCAATTTATTTCGTTATTATACCCTTTGCTTTTTTTGTCAGCAGAGTGAATTTGATACACAGCTTAATGCCTTTTGGATTACCTCTATTCATTTCATCATATGGTCTTAATATAAATAAATTAGTTGTAGCTGTGTTAATAATCCTGGGAATGCTTACGGCTAACGGAGCCAATGGTGCATTAATTACAGGAATAAGCATGCTGCTTTTTAGTATTTTAATTAACAAGCTCAGTAAAAGCAGAACCAAGAATGGGATTAAATATAATAGAATGGTTCCCAACTTCAGAGAAGATTCTAAAGTCAAGGATTCCAAAACAAACTCCGAAGGTTCAAATAATGGAGTAGGGGTAAATTCCATAGGTGAAATTACAGCCGGTATAAAAACAAAGCAAGGTGAAAATCTTAGTGATTTAAAACTCGCTCTTATTGGGGTTATCTGCAATTTAATACCAAGTTTAATTTTTGTCTACCTACAGGGAATGCTGCTGTATGACTTGATGATTGCTCTGTTAGGTGCATTTGTAACTTTTGTCATGGTATTTATTATGAGAAAAGCAGCAAGCATGCTGGATGAGAATAAAACAGTAAAAGTTTTTACAAATGAAGAAGTTGTCGGGGCTGCAATAGTAAGTGCCCTTGCGGTTTCCGGCATTGGTGATTTCAAGTTCCTTGATTTTAGCATTAAAAATGTGGTAAGTGTTTTATCAATTCTGATATTCAGCTTTAAAATCGGTGCTGCCGTAGGCACAACAGCAGGAGTTATAGTAGGCTTGGTTTTAAGCTTATCATCCAGTGTGGCTCCGTTGCTAATAGGCTGTTATGCATTGTGCGGTTTGCTTTCAGGTGTCTTTAAAACTTTAGGCAAGGTGGGCACAAGCCTAGGTTTTCTGTTGGGAAGCTTTGTACTTACAATATATCTCAGCAGTTCCATGGATGCTTTAATCCTGATGAAGGAAATAATCTTGGGTATTGTAATATTTATGCTTATTCCGAAAAAGTTGATTTCCAAAATTCCTGAAATCACAGGAGAAGGTTCCGCACTTGCCAATAGCAATGAAATTGCTCTAAACCTTAGAATTAGAGAGGTTATAGTTGATAAATTGAATAAATTTTCTAAGACCTTTACGGAAGTAGCCAAAACTTACAATGAATTATCCCCTGCTAAAGTAGTAATTAATAACCAGGATATTTCATCCATACTTGACCGCGTGGCTGACAGAATATGCAAGGATTGCAGCCTATGCCTTCATTGCTGGGATAAAAATTTCTATACCACGTACCAGGTGATGTTTAAAATTATTGAAAAATTGGACAGCAAGGGGTTTATAGAAGCAAAAGATATACCCCAATCCTTTATTAATAAATGTGAAAGAATTAATGAGTTTATAGCAGCAGTAAATAGCATGTATGAGATTTTTAAGGTAGACGTGATGTGGAAGAATAAGCTTGGAGAAAGCAGGAGCCTGGTATCCAGGCAGCTTGAAGAATTATCAAAGGCAATAAAAGGTCTGGCCGAAGAACTTGAATATGAGATTGATTTTAAAAGCGGAATTGAAAATGCAATATTGTCGGCACTCAAAAAAGAGGGTATAAAAAATGCCAAAGTGTTTGCATTTCAAAATAAATACGGTAAATACGAAGTCACTATTTCTTTTAAGGGATGTAACGGCAAAAATTTATGTACTGATGTAATTGAAAAAATAGTATCTCACGTTGTAGGCAAAAGAATGGTAAAAGATAATGTGGGTTGCAATAATATAAGCATCAAAAATAACTTTGGTTATAGCAAAGAAGTTAATAGTAATGATTATGATTATGACAGATGCATAATCAAATTTATTGAAGAAGAAGTTTATGACATTACAACCGGAATTGCCTGTATTTCAAAGTACGATGAAAGATACGGTAGTGTTGTCAATGGGGACAGTTATGCTTTTATGAATACTAACGACGGAAAGTTTGTCATTGCTCTCAGTGACGGCATGGGATCAGGTGAAAAAGCTGCTTTCCAGAGCAAGGCGACAATCAATCTTATAGAACAATTTATGGAAACGGGATTTGATAAAGATATAACCATAAAGCTTATTAACAGCATATTGGCTTTGAATTCCAGCGATGATTATTATTCAACAATAGATATGTCCGTTATAGATTTAAGTAATGGTAATACCGAGTTTGTCAAAATAGGGGCTGCACCCACATACATAAAGAGAAACGACAAGGTTGAAGTCGTAAAAACAGCCTCACTGCCTGCAGGGATATTGGAAAACATGGAAATTGAATTGGTGAACAAGCATCTCTATGACGGAGATATGCTTATAATGATAAGCGACGGTGTCCTGGAAGCTTTTGCAATTAATAATGAAGATGAAAACAGCAGCACCGATGTTGGTGTTGTTGACAAAGAAAAAGTGTTCATAAATTTCATTCAGGAAATAAAAAGTATAAATCCTCAAACAGTAGCAGATATTATACTTGATGAAGCATACAGAAGATATGATAGCAAACCCTTAGACGATATGACAGTGTTGGTGGTGAAATTTTGGAAAAAATTTACCACTTAAAAAACGGAAGTATTTACTTTAACTTACGGCTTTAAGTTTTATATCAACTAAGTAAAAATTTTTACTGAAATAATCTATATACAATGTATAATTAATGCTTTTTCTTCACAAACTACATATGACAATATATAAATTTTACCAATAGCCCTGGAGGTAGGCCATGTCAATTGATAGGTCATTTGAAAAGTTAAGAAAAATAGTGGTAATTAAAAATATACCTTCAAATTATATAGAAGAAGCTATTTTTATTCTACGTGACAACGAAAATAAAGAAGAAAACCTAATAAAGAATGACAGTCGAATGATTGAAAAAACTATGAAAGATAGTGATTATTTGATAAAGGAAGCACAGAATATAATTAATAATTACATAAGAGAATGCGAAGAAAACGAGCTTAGATTAAACACTTTAGGTAGCAGTAAGAAAAATTTAATGAAAAAATCAAGAATTGACGGCAAAGTTGGAAAGTTTAGAAAAAAGTTTTCATTTAACTACATTTTTTATATCACTTTAATAAGCAGTATTATCGCATTTATCTATTTCCTTGTGCAGGTTACTACATACTAGATAATGTAAGATATAAGTTATAATAAGGATCCAAATGATCCAAATATAATTGATATACAGATATAAGATATAATTTATATACGGGTATACTGGATGATCCGATACATTGCTTTTCAATTTTAAATGCCCATTTATCAAAATTCCCTCTTTATTTAGCTTGCTTTTATCCAAGAACTATTATACAATTCATTATGTAAATCTATGTGTCCGGCTTTTTTCAAAGCTGGGTTTTTGTAAATAACTTGACATAAATTTCATAGTTCTATATAATAAAGTAAATATTTAAATAACACATGCCGCAAGCATGTGTATTTAGCATGTTTAGTAGCATTTAACGTTTATTTTCTTGGGTTGTGTTGATGTATGTTGTGGGGGGTGCCAGTTTGAATTCCAACGTGCAGCTTGGGTTAAATTCCGCACATAATACCGTTGACGATGAGAAAATTGTCTTATCAGCCAAAGCGGGAAATGAAAAAGCCCTAAACTATATTATTAATAAATACAAGAGCTATGTTCGTGCAAAAACAAAAACATATTTTTTAATTGGTGCCGATAAAGAGGATATTTTCCAGGAAGGAATGATAGGGCTTTACAAAGCTATACGAGATTATAAAGAGGACAAGCTCACATCATTTAAGGCGTTTGCAGATGTTTGTATAACAAGGCAGATAATAACAGCCGTAAAAACCGCAACAAGACAGAAACATATACCTTTGAATTCATATATATCTCTTAATAAACCGTTGTATGAAGATGATGCTGAACGGACTTTAATAGATATTATAGGAAGCTCGGATAAAATTTCAGATCCTGAAGAAATGATGATTACCAGAGAAGAAATTGCAGCTATGGAGGACAAGCTTAATAAAGTATTGAGCAAACTTGAATTGAACGTGCTGACATTATATCTTGAAGGCAAATCATACCAGGAAGTTGCTGAAGAAATGAACAGACATGTTAAATCCATAGATAATGCTTTGCAGAGAGTTAAGCGGAAGCTAGAGAAATATTTCTATGAAGAGAAAATGATTAATAAGAAGTAAAAGGTTCTACCTTTCATTTCATTATGTATTAAATAATGTTGTCAGTTTTCTAAAGATAATATTATATAAAATTAAATAACTGCTGAGGTTGGTAGTTTTTGTATGCATAATTTACACAATACTAGAGACTTTCCTACTCATATTCGTTTACCTAAACGAATTTACGGTAGAGTTAAAGATAAAGAAATCTTAAAGGAAGCTTTCGATTATGTTTGTGAAGGTCACACAGCGGTCGTTTTAGTAAGCGGATATCCGGGAATTGGAAAATCAATGCTAGTTAATGAAAGCATAAAATCTTTTGTAAAGGACAAAAAGCTTTTTATTTCAGGCAAGTTTGATCAGTTGAAGCAAAATATTCCTTATGCAGCTTTCTCTGCTGCATTTGGCAATTTAGTGAAGCGTTTAATGACTGAAAGCCAAGAAGAATTGGAGGCATGGAAGACAAAAATTCTGCGTGCTCTTGGAAGAAACGGCGCTGTTATTACTGAATTCATTCCTGAACTTGAATGGTTAATCGGAAAACAGAATCCTGTAGATCCTCTTTCTCCAAAAGAAACAGAAAACCGCCTTCATATGGTAGTCAGGGACTTTATTATGGCATTTCCCGGAAAAGGACACCCACTGGTCATATTTTTGGATGATTTACGATGGGCTGATTCATCTTCTGTGGAATTGTTGAGATATTTAAGCCGGAATGCAAATCTTAAAAATATTCTTTTTATTGGTGCATATCGTGAAAATGAGATAGATGAAAATCATCCGCTTATGAGTATTTTAAAAGAAATCAACGAGGAGGATGTGTTTTACAGGCATATTTCTCTTTTGCCTATAGAGAGAAATCAAATTATAAAACTAGTAGCTGATACATTAAGTACCGGCGAAGAACGTGTAGTTGGATTAGTTGAAATACTATACTGCAAAACAGCCGGCAATCCTTTCTTTCTTGAGCAGTTACTTACCCTCTTACACGAGGAAGGACATTTGTTTTTTAATTTGCAAGAAAATCGTTGGGAGTGGGACATTGATGCAATTGAAAAGCTTGAACCCGGAGAGGATGTCCTGGAGCTTCTCTTAATGAAACTGCAAAAACTTCCCGAAGGGACATTGAAGATGGTCAAATTAGCATCTTGTTTCGGTAATAAATTTGATATAAAAACTCTTTCAGAAGTGTGCAGCATAACTGAGGATGAAACGGTCTCACTTCTGAAGCCTGCAGTTTTAAATAACCTTATTTTAGTAACTGCTGATGAAGCAAATGGTGTTTATACCCAGGAAGTTCAACAAGAAGAAATTATGGCTTCTTCATCTTTTAAGCCGGCTCACAAAACGTTCGAATTTCTTCATGATAGGGTGCAGCAGGCTGCTTATTCATTGCTGTCTGAAGAGGAAAAGAAGAAATGGCATCTTAATATTGGACGCATTATTTTAAAAAATACCAGTCTTAATAATTTGGAAGATAAAATTCTTTCTATTATGGATCACTTTAACCGAAGCCTTAATTTAATTTCTGATCCTGAAGAAAAACTGGAACTTGCTGAGTATAACCTTATGGCCGGGTGGAAAGCAAGAGATTCGGCAGCATATGATGCCGCTTTAAACTATTTCAGGTGTGGAATGTCATTACTTCCTAATGACGCTTGGGAAAAAGCATACGAATTAACCTATGAAATATACCTGGAATTGGCTCAGGCTGAATACATATATTCAAATGTAGATATAGCTGAAGACTTGTTTAATACGGTAATAAAAAAAGCCAGAAACGAACTGGAAAAAGCCACGGTATACAGTTTGAAAATTGTCTTATATGCAGGTGTCGGCAATTATTCGGAAGCTGTACGGACAGGGATTGAGGCACTGACCAAACTGGGGATAAAAATACCATTATATCCGACGAAGTTTGATTATTTGAAAGAGCTTATACTATACAAGTGGCTCATGAGGAGAAAGAAAATTGAAGATCTAGCTGAATTACCGGAAGTAAAAGATCCGGTAAAAAAGAAGATTTCGGAGCTTTTAAGCAGACTTTGTTCTGTTACAATTTCAAGCTATCCGGATTTATTTGGATTCATTGTAATTAAAGCAGGAAACTATGCTGTAAGGTATGGTAACTCGGAAATGGCTTCAGTGGGGTTTGCCGGCTACGGCATAACTTTCGGAAGTATTCTGGGTGACTATTTAGCAGGTGAAAGGTTTACCAAAGTGTGTATCCGGCTTGTTGAAAGATATGACAAAAGTTCATCAAAGTGCATAATTTATTTTGTAATAGGTTCATTAATCTCCCATTGGACACAACATGCAAGAAAAAGCATAGAATATCTTGAAAAAGCTGTAAAAAGCGGGATAGAAGCCGGAGATGTTCTGATAATAGGTCACTCGCATTGCTTGCTCCTTGAGTTTAGTTACTTTATAGGTACTCCGCTGGAAGAAATGACTGAAATTATTGAGAAAAAATCTGAGATAGCCGGCAGATTGAGGCATGATACTCTTCATATAAACGTTGCAATCTATCGGGAAGTTATATCTGCTTTGCGGGAAATAGGCGAAGATACTTTAAAGTCGGTTTCAAGAAATTTCCAAAATAACAATTTTGTGAAAATTGCCGAGAATGATCATACATGTCTTGCTACCTTTTGTTTTGCTAAGATGCAATTGTCTTATATGGCAGGCGATTACCGGGATGCACTGTCCGCAGCACTGGAGGGTTATGCTTATAAAGATTCTATTCTTGGCTTTATGATTAGTGAGGAATACATTTTTTATTTTTCCCTGGTTATAGCAGCCAATTATGATAAAATGTCATTGAAAGAAAAAATTTTTTATATGAGGTTACTCAACAAAAATCTAAGACAGTTGAAGAAGTGGGCGCAAGCGTGCAAGGAAAATTTCCTTCATAAATATTTGCTTGTAGCGGCGGAAACGGCACGCATATGGAACAAAAAGGAAAAATCCATGGCATTATATGATAATGCCATATTGCACGCCAGAGAAAGCGGTTACCTCCAAGATGAAGCTCTTGCTAACGAACTGGCAGCAAAGTTTTACCTTTCCAATGGTATGTTAAAAATAGCAAAAATGTACATGACAGATGCATGTTTATGCTATAGGAAGTGGGGAGTTTATGCAAAAGTAAAACAATTGAAGAAGGAATATTCAGGTGTATTAGCAGGGGTTTTTTCGGAAGAAAGTACAGTTAATGAAAAAGAAAATATTTTGGATGTTAACGAAAACGTTTTGGATGTTGATGAAAAAAACCAAAAAGAGTATGGGAAAAGCAACAAAGAATTTTCAAATAATGGTGTATCAAAACTCGAAGCTGATACCTCGAAAACGGATGAATATGGAGGTATGCCGGATATACAAACAAAAGATCTGCCGGATATGCAAATTATATATAAATCAATTGAAAGTATCTCGGAAATCACTGATTTGAGTGAGATGCTTAAAAGTTTCGTGGATATTGCGGTACAAAGTGCCGGTGCAGAAAGAGGGTATTTGATATTCGAAAGAGATGGGGAATTATACATTGAAGCTGCAAAAGACAACGAATATGATGTTAATTTTGGTGAGGCTGTTCCATTGGAGGAGCATGACCGAATTTCCAAACCTGTGGCGCGATATGTAGCACGGACATTGGAAACCGTAGTGTTAAATTGCGAGGATCGCCTTGGAATTTTTGAAGATGATCCGTATATTGAAAGAGCTAATATAAAATCCGTAGCATGTTTGCCATTGTTATTCCAGGGTATACCTGTTGGTTTGCTTTATCTTGAAAACGGTAAAACAGCCGGTGTATTTACTCCGGAACGCATTGAGATTTTGAAGCTGTTATCAGCTCAGATAGCCTGTGTTCAAAAAATCCAAACATATCTTCAAAAGGATGTTGCAAATACTAGTAATAGCAACTCTCTTTATTACCTTGATCCTCTCACCGATAGGGAAATAGATGTAATAATCCTTATTGCGGAAGGAATGTCCAACAAGGAAATTGCCGACGCCCTGGATATTACTGTAAATACAGTTAAAGGCTACATTAAAAATATATATAGTAAGCTAGGAGTAAACAGGAGGATGCAGGCAGTGACCAAAGCAAGAGAACTTGGAATTTTAAAGGTCAAGTTTTAGATTATAGGGATTTTCAAAAACCACTCTTTTGGGTGGTTATTTTTTTTGGACAGGCTTTTATAATTAGTCTTAATTACTTAATAGATTTACATGTACATAATAGATTTGCATATGCAAACTTATTATTAGTTATTAAGATTTAATTAAAATTACAGGAGGGCAGATAAGTGAAATATAGTATTTTCGGAGGTAATCTGCCGGCTGTAACAATTACTCTTGATAGAGGAGAAAGTATTTATACACAATCCGGCGGGATGACCTGGATGACAGAGAATATTATCATGGAAACAAACATGAAAGGTGGCCTCTTTAAAGGACTTGGAAGGATGTTAACCGGTGAATCGGTTTTTATGGCTACATATACATCACAGGCAGACGGAGCGGAAATTACTTTAGCATCTTCTTTCCCTGGCTCAATAATTGCTGTTGATATCGACAAAAGCGATATTATTATTCAAAAAAATGCATTTTTGTGTGCTCAACCGACAGTTGAACTTAGCATGTATGTAAATAAAAGCATAGGTTCGGGCTTCTTCGGTGGGGAGGGATTTATATTGCAAAAGCTTTCCGGAAGAGGATTAGCTTTTTTTGAAATAGATGGAGCATGCTGTGAGAAAGAACTTGCCCCTGGTGAAATTATTAAAGTTAATACCGGCAATGTTGCTGCATTCGAGAAAAATGTGAATTTCGAAATTGAGAAAGTTAAAGGGGTTAAAAACATACTTTTCGGAGGAGAAGGGCTGTTTCTTACTAGGTTGGCAGGTCCTGGGAAAGTATGGTTACAAACAATGACAATGCCTTCTTTTGTTGAGAGAATTATTCCATTTTTACCCGTAACCAAAAATGATTAATCTTTAAGCAGATGAAAAACAATTAATTAGTTTAAGTCCAATCTAATGAATTGGAGTTTTAAAAAGGAGTGAGGTTTTAAAATATAATAGATTTAATTAAAACGAAGGGGTGGAGTATTATTAATTAACGACGGGGGAAGATAACATAACAGCGGATGAAGGTAACGGTGGCGCGAAAAAGTAAGTGATTAAATAAGGCTTAAAAGATTTATAAAATATAGGCAAGATAGCAAGCTTTTATCAAAATAATTAAAATATATAAAATATAAAAAATCAAGAAATAAAGATTTAAACAAAAACAACAAGAAAATCAAAAAAATAAAAAAATAGAAAGAAAAAGAAAAAATAAAAAAAGAAAAACAGGGGAAATAAAAACAAATAAAGAATATAGGGGAAAATAAACAAAAAAAGATAAAAGAATTTAAGAAGAATTATAGGGAAATTAAATCATAACCGCCGTCAAACCTTCATCTCTAATCCAAGCTCCATTTTTCAAGCATCATCATTTGAACTTTTTTCCTATTTTTTATGAATTCCTCATATGAACTAAAACTATCAATGATAAATGATATAGTTTCATCAATTAGCTTAGAAACTTCTTTTTCCTTGGTGCACATATTATCGATGATACTTAGGCTTGCTGATGCGGATAAAGTATATGCCATAAACTCTGTTATCTCATCGTAAATTTTATCAGCAGAATTTTCATCAAAAGCTTCATATAATTTTTTATAAAGCCTTTTATCAGAATATACGTTTCTTATTGTACCCATGAAGTTTTTAAAGCTTTCTAAATTATTGCTATCTGATTCAATATGAAAAAGTATGAGGAAAAATATATGCCAGTCGTAATCAGTATTCATGTAAGTTATAAGACGATCTCCAAAAATTTGGCAAAATTTATCTTCTCCTATGTAAGGGCCTTCCAAATATAGTTCTTTTTCCCATTGTATATCTCTCGCATATATTTCATTAAGCCTGTCTACCAACTTCAAAAATGCATCTTGCGCTTCTCTTACAGGCAAATCTTTATATTTGTTAAGTATATATCCGCTGATTAGATCGCAAATCCTTTTAAAATCTACTGTAAATCCTATTGATTCGCTCATTTTAGCTATAAAAGTATCGCTTATGAGTTTTGCAATAACAAAGTTGATATCTGCAGGTTCTGCAGTAGAACGTGTACTGAAATTTTGAATTTGGTCATTTACAAGTTGCAATATCTTATCTATACCCAACAAATTACTTCTAACTGCTGCAAGCATTTCCATTATATACTGGGGGTTTGGGATATATGAATTATTTTTATATACAATCTTATGTTCAATTTCCGACCAAAAAGTATTAACCAGTGATTTAATTTGAAGCTCAAAATTTACGCTGGTATTTTCATAAATATACTTACCGTCAATCCTATAAATTTCTTGCCCGTTTTTTTGTTTTTGTGGCTGGGGTGTCTTTAAGTCAAAATATAGGTTGGATATTTCAGGATTATAGAACAAACCATTTGGAGATTTTTTATTGAATTTTTCCTTTATGGCATTAAAAATTTCAATTTCATTATTGTTAAACCTACATTCAACCTTTATTCCAATCAGGTCAGATAGATTGTCTATTATTTCTTCAGGAGTGTCATATTTTTTGTAAAGCTTATTCCTTATAATTTTTTCTTTAAGGCTATTTGGGGATTTTATGCGAGAATGAATGTCTACTAAATCATCTTTAAAATTATATAAAACCGTCTCCAGCTTTTGGATTATATCGTTAGCTATGTTATAATATATGCTGTCATTCTTAATCAGCAGGTCTACAGTATTATCAATAAGCTCAAAAAGAGACAATCTATTTGATTTCATTATTATTATCATACCTTCCTTCAGTCATATATATTTTCTTTTTTACTTTTTTCAGAAAATTATTTCTGCGGCCGTTTTAAGGCCATTATTATTATAGCATAGAAAAAGGCATTAATTCTTTAATAAATTTTAAATTTTTTGGGTCTAGACAAACATGCAAATTTGTGATATAAAATTTATTGTAGCTAACAAATGTATTACATTAGAATGCAGTTGTTTATTATAATATAACAATTGCGGGTGTAATTCAGTGGTAGAATATCAGCTTCCCAAGCTGACTGCGAGGGTTCGATTCCCTTCACCCGCTCCATGTACGAAAATAAATTTAAGATAGATGGGTAAGCTTAAAGTATATGGAAAGTAGCTTAAATTTATAAAGTTAAACTTATTTAAAATTTTTATTTTGCCCTCATAGCTCAGTAGGCAGAGCGCATCCATGGTAAGGATGAGGTCACCAGTTCGATCCTGGTTGAGGGCTCCAGAATGAAAGCCTTGAAATGCTGGAAAAAAAGCGTTTCAAGGTTTTTTCATTTTTTACGTCATCTCATCTACCTTCATCTTTTACCGTCAAAACTCATCCTAATTGGGTTAAAATTGGGTTATTATTGGGTTACATTTCTGAGAAGGGTTGCACATGCTCAGGTAGTGCTGATTCAAGACTTACAATGTCGCTATCCAACCATTCAATAGCCTTTTTTTCTTCGTCAGGCATGACATGTGTGTATATGTCCAAAGTATGTTGTACCTTTTTGTATTGACGTTGAAAATGTCTTCTTCATGGAATCGGCAATGTTTATTGATGCCATTACACTTAAATAATTCTACTTATCAAAGACATGTGAAAATACAAGGTATGAAGTAACTTAAAAAATAGAAAACATAAAATCTATACGTTACTATTATATAAAGTTTAAAAAATTGTTAAGTAGAATTGTTATTAATTTTAAGTACTCAAGGGAAAATATCTTTAGAAATTGAATAAGGAATATAACCTCTATCTTGCTTGGAAAGTAAGTAAGCCATAGATATGTCAGATATAATATCTTCCAAACAGCAGATTATCATGCATCTTTTTTATTAAGTGCTTAATGCTTTTCCGTACATTGAATAGACACCTTTTTCAAGTGTGGACTATTGCCACTTATAGAAATGGCAGTTCTGTGTCAAGATAGCTATATTTACCAGATTTCCTAACGTTTTTAGTATGTTCATTTATGTTCTATATTTTACGTTTACATATAATTAATTAATATGCTTAAAAGAGATCAAATTTTTCTATATTTTAGAATTTAGTATAATAAACAATGGAAAAATGTTTAGTTTTGGGAATATACGTATAATTTTGAAGCAAAGGTTGAAGTTATATGGCAAATCTAACTTTTATTGAAAAAGATTATTTTGAAGAATTATTGGAGCTGTTAAGTTAATATGAAACAAAAGTTGCATTTTTTATAGTATAACTTATAAATTCTAAAGATTGCAGCCCCAAAGGAATAATAGCTATAAAATTTTGCCAGTCAAGGATAAAATAAACGGGTAAAGCCCGTCCTAGACAGTCAAAATTTTATTAGCTTAAAGGAACTCAAGGGCTGCAAGGCAAAGAAATGCATGGCAAAAAGCCCTGCTCCTAATATACAGAGCACGAACGTTGAAAAGTAAATATGTTAAGCGGTTAATAACCAATTACATCCTTCCCATTGGATAATCCTATTGTAAGGGAGGAATTGACAAGATATTTGGATGAAGGATGGAATGCAGTTATTGATAAAGAAATCGATGGTCGAAATTCAGTGCCTTACACAATCGAAGAGAGAAATCCACGTTTCTCAAGGTGCTTAGCTGCTAGAAGAGTAGCAAGAACAATTATGCTTGGAAGTGCCCCTTCAGTAAGGGAACAACGAAATAGAGGTATTGAAGTTACCAGGATTAGGCTGGATGTTGTGCAACCTGGTGAACAAGTATCAGTATTTAACGATGCTTTGTCTCATCTTCATAATCAGCTTGCCTATTTGTATAGCGATATGTCAAATAACCGTTACTGGTATGATACAAGACCCAATGGAGATACATGCTGAAATTGCTGATGGTATACCAGATAACATTGTAAGGACAGTAACTGAAAACTGCAGGACGCTTAAGTTTACGAGTTTTGATTTTGAAGAAGAGTGAAATAATTTATCTGACTGAATTATGCAATTAAGTTGAATGTTGTTATAAAAAGAGAAAGGTACGACAGTTGACTATGAAATAATAAAATGTTAATTATTTTCGAAAATGTGCTATAATATTTATGTTATAGAGCTTCTTAAATGAGGGATAAAGTAGTGTTTGCCAATATGTTCTCTAGTAGGATTGCAAAGATTTCATATTTATTCTTAATCGAATAAACAAAAATTAATTGATTATACATCATATTTGGCGTAAAATATAGTTGTGGATACATCAAATATGGTGTATAAACATATAGTATAGGAGAAATAATATGAATGTACATCATTATGTAACAAGAGGAGGCAAAGACTTAATATTTGAATATATTGACGGGCTCCCGAAAAATGAAAAAGCAGAAGGGTTAATAATTCTTGAAAAACTCGAAGACGAAGGTCTTGCTGCTCTTGATGTACTGAATACAAGACAACTAAGAGGAAAGCTCTGGGAAATCAAGTTTTATGATAATAACCGCATAATGTATGTTGTGGCAGATGGGGATAATATGTATTTAGTTCATGCGTGTAAGAAACAAAAAGGTAAAGCTGAAAAATTTGAATTGGATAAGGCGATAAAAAGAGTTAAGGAACTGGAAAAAGAACTCGGTAAGAGATTTATTTGACAATTGGAATGAGAGGTGAATATATATGCCATTTAAAAAAGTTAATGTGAAGGAAGAAATTAATAAAAGATTGGAAAGCGATATCGAACTTAAAAAGGCTTATGACTGTGCGCAGCGTGAGTACGAAGTGCTTAAGCAGCTTGTTAAAATGAGGAATGAAATGGGCTTATCTCAAAGCGATGTTGCAAGGAAGTCCGGATTAACACAGCAGATGGTTTCTCGGATTGAAACCGTGGGTAACTCTCCTACTCTAAGGAACTTTATAAAGTATGTAGATAGCTTGGGCTTAGAAATAAAGATTGAGAAGAAGAATAACAATATGGAGTGCAGTAAAGTGTAGATTTTGATACAAGGGCGGGTAGGATAGTGGTCAAAGATGATTTTTGCAGTAATTCTGTGTTTAAATAAAGGAACATATTGTATTCATTCATGCTCCTTAACAGAGGAAATTTACAAAATGGTTACTGAACACATATAAATGGTAATCATTTGTTATAAACTAGATTTGCGTATTTACAATACTTCACCTTTAACCCCAATTGGGTTGTAATTGGGTTGTTTGCACCTTAGATAACCTGAAAATTGTTAATAGCTAATTGCTCAAATCCGACAATACCAATGGCTGCAGCCGTCATCTTGTTTTTAAAAATATCTATGACCACTTCCATGGTAAGGATGAGGTCACCAGTTCGATCCTGGTTGAGGGCTCCGGTGAAAAGCATTGAAATCGTTGGTGTGGAGAAAATTCAAGGCTTTTTTGTTATATTTTGGGGCCCTCTACAATATCATTTAAAATCATCTATTTTAATATAAAATTATTGGTATTGGGATATGCATTAGGTTGAATTTTCATCAGCCTCAACGCCTTGAACTATGGGCATTTCGAGAGCTTTGATAGCTCACTTTTCAATATCAGGGATTACAAAAAGCTTAACCGAAAGCCCATGACTTTAGTAAATAGGATGAAGGCTTATCCTGACTAATAGATAATTGTTCAAGTATGCCAGTACCAAGTGGTGTGGCCATTATAGAAAGAGAGATGTAAATCATTATAAAAATATATAAATCTCTATAAATGGGGGAGATATCAAAGATGAAAAATAATTTTTGTAAATTGATTATTTTACCTTTAATAAATTTGGTTTTTTTTGTTTTGCTTTCCTGTAGCTCTTGTGGAGGATACTCTTGATAAGCATGTCCTTCTTCTCCATCCATTTACTCCTGATGATCCGGCCCATGAGCAATACAATAAAGGGTTAATCAACACACTGAGGCAACATTCACAGTTCAGGTTTTATTATTCCTACGAGTATTTAGACTATGCGCGATTTTCCAATGAAAAAGGCCCTTTTGAAAGTTTATCATCTTGTTTAAAAATGAAGTATAAGTATGATCAACCTGACATCATAGTAACTGAATTTAACTTGGTTCCTCTTCTTAATCACTTTGGAAAGGACATTTTTGAAATATATCTGAAGATATTGCAGCAGGATTCGAAGCCGGAGCAAATGATTTTGTTGTTAAGCCTTTTGTTGCCAAAGAGCTATGCGCCAGGGTAGCAACATTACTTAATATGAAAAAGTCTGCTCAAGAAGCGTTAAAGAATGAGATGGCTTTTTTAAAAGCGCAAATAAAACCACATTTTTTATACAATACTTTAAATACAATTGCTTATTTTTGCACTCATGACAGCAAGAAAGCAAAGGAGCTTCTAAACCGGTTTTCCTAATACTTGCGACGTAGCTTTGATTTCGAGAACTTGGAGGATCATACGTCTATCAGGAAAGAGATAGAGTATGTTAACACTTACCTGGAAATTGAAAAGGCACGTTTTGGAAACCGGTTGCAAACTGTTATTGAGGTAGATGAAGAGATCCTGGACGTCTGGATTCCTCCACTCATCCTGCAACCTCTTGTTGAAAATGCAGTCCTCCATGGAATAATGAAGAAAATTGAGGGAGGAACTGTTGAAATATCTGTTAAGGAAGCTGAAAATGCCATAGAATTTATTATTAGGGATAATGGTATAGGAATGAGTGCGTCACGGTTGAAAGAATTACTTCATGAACCTGTCAACTATAAAGATTCAAGAAGTATAGGCATACGTAACATTCATATGAGATTAGAAAAATTATACGGGAAAGGAATTCAAATATCTCCGTTGTTTTTGTAACAGCATACAATGAATATGCAGTCGAAGCATTTGAGTTACATGTGCTTGATTATTTATTGAAACCGGTAACTAAGGAACGACTGCAAAAGACTTTGCAAAGGATATCTAATCGGAAGGAACAAAGAAACAGTTATTACAGCTCGAAATTACGTGTGAGCTGTTTTGGAAAATTTAAGGTAGAAAGTGAGAAAAGCGTTTCGGTTAAATGGAGGACAAGCAAGACGGAAGAACTTTTTGCATTCTTACATTCTTAGTTGACAAAAATGGAAAGGAAACATCCAAGGAAGTAATTGTGGATGTTCTGTGGGGTCATATGGAAGAAAAGAAGGCTTTCACTAATTTCAGCACGTGTTTGTATTATTTAAGGAAAACACTTGCAGGACTGGGTTTTCCGAATCTGGTTATTAATAATGCCAGAACTGTAAGCCTTGATATGAGTCAAATTAGTACAGATGTTCAAGAATTTGAAAAATATATATCCGATATGAAGCAGAAGAAGAGCATCAACCTTTCAAAGTTCAGGAAATTTCTTGAGAATTACTGAGATGGATATTTGGCAATGAACTATTACGATTGGACAGAAAATAAAAGAAGACTAATGGATGAAGCTCTGGTGAATGTGATTGTGCAAGCAGCCGAATATGAAGCAAAGATGAACCTGAAGCAAACTGCCTTAGAACTATTGAAGCTAGGACTAATTAGAGATTCGCTTCATCAAGCGTTAAATGTCAATTTGATCAAGCTTTATGTACAATTGAACGAAAAAGTTGCTGCCATAAAGCATTATGAGTAGTATAAAAACTTGCTTGAACTGGAACTTGGTATCAGTCCTGATGATGAAATAGAGCAATAAATTTAAAGCATTATTTCATAGTATAGCATTACGCGTATTATCTTAGCGTTATAGTAATATAACATCATAGTAATACTATAATCTTGTCATAGCATTATCCATAGCATTTGCCACAGGTTTTGACAGCTCTTAAAAGCAAAATTTTTAAAAAAGGTCTCCAAAATCCCAAGAAATATCGGACTTTTGAGACCTTTTTAATGTATTTTGCAGAAAAAAGTTGTTTATGAGTTGTTTATAAGGGTTTGCTATACTTTTAGAAATTAATTGACAGTTCAATAAACGATGGGGTGGTCTGTATAACAATAAAAAGGGAGTATTGGTATGATTCGAGCCGCAATTATTGATGATGATATTTCTGCGATTGCCAATCTTGCTTATATATTAAACGAAAGCAAGATGGTAGAAGTTGTGGGACAATTTACGAATCCTTAACCTTTAACAGCAAAGGTGGAAGTACTATTTCGCCAATAGAGAACGTGGAACATGGAAGTAAAATTACAGCACCTCAGGCACCTACAAGGTTGGGATACAGTTTTGTAGGTTGGTATTAGGATGAAAACTTGACTACAGCTTAGGATTTTCAAAATGACATAGTAACAGAAGATATAACGTTGTATGCGAAGTGGACTGCTATAAGCAGTGGAGGTAGTGGTGGAAGCAGCGGCGGAGGCAGCAGCAAACCTACTGAAACTCCAAGTAAAACTACTTCCCCCGAAAATGAAATTGTTTTACCTGAAGAAGAATCTGAACCTGCTGAAGTTGAAGGTGAAACCAAAGGCATGGCAAGGGAAACAATATAGAAGTAAGCGAATTTAGCAGTTACGTTGAGAGACTTATAGCAATACCTGACGGAGTTGATCATGAGAAAATAACAACAGCAATAATTGTAGAAAAAGATGGTACAGTCAGACATGTGCCTACAAAAGCAATTATAAGAAACGGCAGACATTATACACAGGTAAATAGCATGGCCAACAGTGTTTATACCCTCATATGGAACCAGGTTAAGTTCAAGGATTTAGTTAATCACTGGGCAGAAGAAGCAGTAAATGATATGGGTTCACGTTTGATTGTCAGTGGTATAGGCGAAGGTATATTTGCTCCTGACCGTGATGTAACCCGTGCTGAATTTGCAGCAATTATTGTGAGAGCACTGGGACTTAAACCTGAATCCGGAAAGCCCATATAGATGTTAATGAAAATGATTGGTACAGCAGCTATATCAATACAGCCAGCAGATATAGCATAATATTAGGCTATGGAGACGGTAGATTTGGACCTAATGACAAAATAACCCACGAACAGGCTATGAATATGATAGCCAGAGCAATGGACATTACACATCTTAAAGTAGAATTGGCAGACGGAGAAACGGACAAACTTCTTGGAGAATTTAAAGATGCAAATGCACCTGCTGAATATGCTAAAGACAGCATTGCGAAATGCATCAAAGCAGGGATAATCTTGGGCAAAAACGGTAAGTTAATTGCCCCTAAAGACAATATTACAAGAGCAGAATCTGCGGCGATTGTAAGAAGGTTGTTACAGTTATCAGATTTGATTTAGATTTAGATGGTCAGCAAAAAGAGTGGTCAGCAGTAAGAGTCCAATAGTAAGAATAACCTTTTCTATTATTATCATTTTCATGAAATGTAAATAAAAGTGTTAACATAACTTTTTCTTACAATTTTCGGATGATAGTCAACACAGTTTTCTTGTATAAATCTGTTTTTTAACAAATAACAAAATGTTAATTGTTTTAAAAATGTGCTATAATATTTATGTTATAAAGATTTTTAAATGAAATAATAAATTACAGCTGGAATTTTTGGCAATTATGAGATACTTTTAACTTTTTAAATAGATATGCAATATGGTGGCATAAGCCAAGCCGCTGCAGACACAGACAAAACGGGAAAGAGAATATATTAAAATCAGTAGATGTTGATTGTCGTGATATGTTTTTAAGAAGTAGTTTAATTTGTACTTAATTCTAGGTATATCTATGTTAAAAAATTTTGAAAATAAGTCGAAAGGTTGATTATATGAATACGCTGATAAATGAGATAAACTTAATAAAGGAACAGATTGTTTCTTATTATGCTCCTTCAAAGATAATTCTTTTTGGGTCACAAGCTAAAGGAACAGCTACAAAAAAGAGCGATATAGATCTTTGTATAATAAAAGATGTAGAAAATAAGCGAGAACTTTTGACAGACATGTATCTTAACATTGAAAGTAGTATACCTTTTGACTTGCTTTTGTATACTGAATCTGAATGGAATCAGTGTGTTAATGATCCTACAAGCTTTGCTTATCTTATTAATAAGAAAGGGATTGTGATTTATGGTTGATAGTTTAAGATACAATGATTGGTTTGAAAAAGCGAGTAGGTATTTGATGTGTCGTTTGTAGTGTCTGATGATGAGGCGGATGAATGTATTTCTATAGCAGAGGAAATTTACAAGATGGTTACTGAAAACATATAAATTGCTAAAATATAGTAACACTAAACACAAAAATGTATCATCTCTATAAATTTGTTCATTGAGAACCCCCCTGGCATAAACAAATTTTAATACTTAATATAAGTTCTCATATCCTACCCTCGAAAAAATATAACTTTTGTTTTCTACACTCATGGTAAATAATGGCACCAATTTTTAATGGTATAGACATGTTTTAATATGGCTTGTAAAAATAATTAGTAGCTTAAGAGCCAATAGTTTAATAGTTTAATAATTTAAATGCGTCTAAACAGAATTTTCATTATTGAATATAAATTAGCTATTATGCTAAACTATAGACTATAAACTGTAAACTATAAAATATAGTTTCTTACTTTTACAGAACAGAACATAACATTTAACTTTAAAACAATACTTATTAAAGTAATTAACTGCTTGTGAATGAATGCAATCAGCTAAGGGAGTGGCAAAAAAATGGCGTCAATAAACAATGAAATAGAGAAAAAACTATGGGCTTCAGCAGATCAACTAAGAGCAAACTCGAAACTAAAACCATCGGAATATTCTGTACCGGTATTAGGTTTAATTTTTTTAAGATTTGCAGATTACAAGTTTAGTATTGCCGAAAAAGAGCTATCTGAGATTATAAAATCCAGCTATTCCAGACGAACAATAGGAAAAGCAGATTATCAGGCCAGAGGTGTATTATACTTACCGGAGAATGCCAGATATTCATATTTGCTTCGACTGCCCGAAGGTGAAAATATTGGAAAAGCTATCAATGATGCTATGAAGGCTATTGAAACAGAGAATGAGGAACTTAGAGATGTTCTGCCAAAAACATACACCAGGTTAGATAATGATACATTGATTACTTTACTTAAGATATTTTCTGAAATACCGATGGATGTAGAAGGAGATATTTTCGGAAATATTTATGAATATTTTCTCGGTGAGTTTGCAAGATCGGAAGGACAACGTGGGGGAGAATTTTTTACTCCTACATCACTAGTTAAATTGATAGTTGAAATTATTGAACCGTATAGAGGAAGAATACTGGATCCTGCTTGCGGTTCAGGTGGTATGTTTGTTCAGTCTGCTAAGTTTGTACAGAAACATAAAAAGAATCCTAATAATGAAATTTCCATATACGGACAAGAGAAAGTTGCTGAAACTGTGAGACTTTGTAAAATGAATCTTGCAGTGCATGGATTATCCGGTGATATCCGCCAGGCAAATACTTATTACGAGAATGTACACAATTGCATTAATCGCTTTGACTTTGTAATGGCAAATCCTCCATTTAATGTAGATGGAGTTGACAAAGAAAAGATAAAAGATGACCCAAGATATCCTTTTGGATTGCCTACCGTTGATAATGCCAACTATATATGGATACAGGAATTCTATAGTGCTTTGAATGATAAAGGACGTGCAGGTTTCGTTATGGCAAATTCAGCTAGTGATGCGAGAGGTTCGGAACTTGAAATACGTAAAAAGCTGATACAGGATAAAGTAATAGATGTTATGATATCAATAGGACCAAATTTCTTCTATACGGTAACATTGCCGTGTACTTTATGGTTTTTTGACAAGGGAAAACTGAATACTGAGCGAGGAAATAAGGTGCTGTTTATAGATGCAAGAAAGATTTACAATCAGGTGGATAGAGCACATAGGGAGTTTACTCCTCAACAAATAGAGTTTATCGCAAATATTGTCCGGTTATACCGTGGTGAGCAGATTGAAACAGTTGAAGGTTCCGAAAAAATGATAAGAGAGAAGTTTCCTGAAGGCAAATATGTAGATGTGCCCGGGCTATGTAAAGTGGCGACTATTGATGAAATTGAAGCACAAGGTTGGAGTCTTAATCCTGGTAGGTATGTTGGAGTAGAAGAAAAGGAAGAACAAGACTTTAATTTCTTTGAGAAGCTACAGGAGTTAAATGAAGAACTGGAAAAGCTTAATACAGAAGCAGCAGAATTAGAGGATAGGATAAGGAATAATATTGAACAAATATTAGGACAGGGAGGATATTGATTTTGAGTTGGGAAAAAGTTAAAGTTTCTGCTTTTGCAGATGTAGTAGGCGGAGGGACACCATCTACGAAAGAACCGGCATATTGGAATGGAGAAGTTCCGTGGATTACACCAAAAGATCTTTCCAATTATCAGTTTAGATATATTGATAAAGGCGAGAGGAACATTTCAAAGCTAGGTTTAGAAAAATCCGCAGCCAAGCTTCTTCCGGCTAATACCGTATTGCTAACTACCAGAGCGCCAATAGGTTATGTTGCAATAGCAGCGGTACCACTTTGCACAAACCAGGGATTTAAAAATTTAATATGTGACCCTAAAAAGGCATTACCTGAGTTTGTCTATTATTTGCTGAAAAATTACCGGGAAGTTCTCATATCTTATGCTACAGGAGCAACATTTCCTGAACTTTCTGCTGAAAAACTGAAAAATATCGAGCTTCCTCTTCCACCATTAAAGATTCAGGAAAAAATAGCTTCAATATTATCTTGCTATGACGACCTTATAGAGAATAATATCCGACGTATCAAAATCCTTGAAGAAATGGTACAGAATCTTTATCAAGAGTGGTTTATAAAGTTCAGGTTTCCAGGACATGAGAAGGTTAAGATGGTAAAATCGGAGTTAGGTATGATACCTGAGGGATGGGAAGTAAAAAAGGTGTCGGATATTGCAGAAATATTTAGGGGTAAATCATATAAATCTTCTGATATTGCAAATGATAATGAAGGATTACCATTTCTTAATTTGAAATGCATAGAAAGAGATGGTGGATTTAGGTATGACGGAATTAAATGGTTCAAAGGTAAGTATCAAGATACTCATACAGCCGTAGCCGGAGATATCGTTATGGCAGTGACAGACATGACTCAAGAAAGACTTATTGTAGCTCGTGCTGCAAGAGTTCCAAAAACATCATATGAGAAGTATATATTCTCCATGGATCTGGTAAAGATTGTGCCTGCGAAAGATGTAAGAAGAGAATACCTATACTCAGTGTTTAGGTTTTCGTCATTTCCTGATATTGTAAAGCAACTTGCCAATGGTGCAAATGTCCTTCACTTAAACCCTGAACATATTGCGAATTTTAAAATGTTATATGCCCCAATTGAAATTCAGAATAAATATTCGGATATCTGCAGAGACATATTTAACGAATGTGACATACTTGCAATGAAGAACGATAATCTCAGTCGCACTCGAGACCTTCTGCTTCCTAAACTAATATCCGGTGATCTGAATGTTGAAAACCTAGACACTGATGTAGGAGGGATATCATGAGCGAGTATAGTGAAGATGCATTAATAGAACAGCCTGCTATAGAATTGTTTAAGCAACTTGGTTATGAAACTATTAACTGTTTCCATGAAACATATGGAGCAATGGGCACACTGGGTAGAGAAACACCTTCTGAAGTAGTGTTAACCCGTTATCTTAAAGACAGTATAGAAAAGCTTAACCCTGGTATGGATGCTGAAGTAGTTAACCTTGCAATAGAGGAAATCATAAAAGATCGTAGTAGCTTAAATCCTGTTTATGCTAATAGGGAAGTGTATAATCTACTTAAAGATGGAGTTAAGGTTATCCATAAAAACGAAGAGGATGAAGAAGTGGATGAGGTAGTTAGAATAATTGATTGGAACAATCCGCAAAATAACCATTTTTTGCTTGTTTCTCAGTTATGGATATCCGGTGATATCTATAAGCGCCGTGCAGATCTAGTAGCTTTTGTTAATGGTATACCTCTTGTATTTATTGAGCTTAAATCTACTGCTAGAAGATTAGAAGATGCGTATAATAACAATTTAAGAGATTACAAGAAAACCATACCTCAACTTTTTTGGTATAATGGAATAATAATTCTGTCTAACGGCAGTCAGAGCCGCATTGGCAGTATGAGTGCAAGTTGGGAGCACTTCGCCGAGTGGAAAAAAATCAACAGTGAAGGCGAAGAAGGTATCGTTTCTTTGGAAACTATTATTCGTGGTACTTGCGATAAGGAAAAACTATTGGACATAGTAGAAAATTTCACTTTATTCAGTGATGTAGAGGGAACACTGATAAAATTGATTTGCAAGAACCATCAATATCTTGGTGTTAATAACGCTATCAAAGCAGTAAAGGAAATCAGCAAAAATAAGGGAAGATTGGGTGTTTTCTGGCATACCCAGGGAAGTGGAAAAAGTTACTCAATGATTTTCTTTTCGCAAAAGATTTTACGCAAAATCCCGGGAAATTGGACCTTTGTTATAGTTACTGACAGAGTGGAATTAGATGACCAGATATACAAAAATTTTGCTTCAGTAGGAGTTGTAACAGAGAAAAGAGTTCAGGCTGAAAGTTGTGAACATCTTAAACAATTGTTGAAAGAAGATCATAGGTTAATATTTACGCTCATTCAAAAATTTCAAAATGATAAAGAAGGGAAATACCCAAAGATAACCGATAGAAACGATATTATTGTTATTGTAGATGAAGCTCATCGCTCCCAATATGATACACTTGCAGCTAATATGCGTTCTGCTATGCCAAATGCATCTTTTATTGCATTTACCGGTACACCTCTTATGGCCGGAGAAGAAAAAACCAGGGAAGTATTCGGTGATTACGTATCCATATACAACTTTAGTCAATCTATTGAAGATAAGGCTACTGTTCCTCTGTACTATGAAAATCGTATACCGGAATTGCAGCTTATAAATAAAGCCCTGAACGATGAAATACAAGAAGTAATAGAAGAGTCCAATCTTAATGAGGAACAGGAATCAAAATTGGAAAGGGAATTTGCAAGAGAATATCATTTAATAACCAGAGAAGATAGGTTAGAAACCATTGCAGAAGATATTGTTAAACATTTTATGAACAGAGGCGAGATGGGCAAAGCCATGGTTGTTTGCATAGACAGATTTACGGCTGTAAAAATGTATGACAAAGTGCAAAAGTATTGGAGAAAATATATAGAGGAACTTAAAAGACAGCTTTATAATAGTTCATCAGTAGAAAATTTAGATATTCATAAGAAAATAAAGTACATGGAAGAAACAGACATGGCTGTAGTTATCTCATCACAGCAAAATGAAGTTGAAGAATTTCAAAAAAAAGGTCTGGATATAGAACCGCACCGTAAACGAATGGTTGTGGAAAATCTTGATAAGAAGTTTAAAGATGCAAATGACCCTTTGAGAATAGTTTTTGTCTGCGCTATGTGGCTTACCGGATTTGATGCACCTGCAGTTAATACTATTTATCTTGATAAGCCAATGAAAAACCATACTTTGATGCAGACTATAGCTAGAGCTAATCGTGTTTTTAAAGGTAAGACATGTGGAATTATTGTTGACTATATAGGTGTTTTCCGGGATCTCCAAAAGGCACTTGCTATATATGCGATACCCACTACACGTGGTTCTGTAGACATACCTGTAAAAGATAAAGCAGTATTAATTGAAGATTTAAGAAAGTCGGCTGCAGAAATAACTTCATATTGCATTCAAAAGGGAATAGATGTAGAAAGGTTGTTAAATGCCTCTGGGTTTGAGCTTGTAAGCTTGCTGGATGATGCTGTTGAATTGTTGGTTGTAAATGAAGATACGAAGAAACGCTACCAGTCTTTAGCTGAAAAAGTGGTCAAACTATATAAAGCAATTTTACCTGATCCTTCTGCATCTGAATTCGCAAAGCAAAAGAATCTATTCTCTGTCATCATGAATAAAATTAGAGCTCTAACACCTCCTGTAGATATAACTGATGTTATGGATGAAATTGAAGATGTACTTGATCAATCTATTACCAGTGAGGATTATATCATCAGAGAAGCATCTTCAACCTATGATCCTGTTGTAGACCTTAGTAAGATAGATTTTGAAGCATTGCGGAAGAATTTTGAAAAATCCAGGAAACATCTAGAAGTAGAAAAATTGAAAGGAAAAATTAACTCTAAACTTAATAAAATGGTACGATTAAATAAAAGAAGAGCTGATTACCTAGAAAAATTTCAGAAACTTATTGATGATTATAATAAAGGTGCTTATAATGTGGAATTAATGTTTGACAAGCTTATTGCTTTTGCAAAAGAGCTTGATGAGGAGGAAAAGCGCAGTATATCAGAACAGCTTACAGAAGAAGAATTGGCATTATTTGATATACTTACTAAGCCAGGTCCAAAGCTAACCGAGAGAGAAAAGGCACAGGTCAAGAAAGCTGTGAGAGAGCTGCTGGATATCCTAAAAAGAGAAAAACTTGTCTTAGACTGGAGAAAACGTCAGCAATCCAGAGCCGCAGTATTAATAACAATACAAGATTATTTGGATCGGGAGCTGCCAAGAGTATATACTCCTGAAATCTATAATAAGAAATGTGAAGAAGTATATCAGCATATATACGATAATTATTATGGTTCAGGAAAAAGTATTTATTCAAATGTAGGTTAGTGGAAGTGAATATGATACGAAATGAAATAAGAGTACTTACGTAAAGTTAGCTGAACCTTTATAAATTCATATATTAGGTGCCTAATAGTAACAACCTTTTGGACAATATTAGGTTTTGAGTGTACTGCTGTATGAGACTTTCGCCTCATTTACGCAAGTTCAGTGATATTATATTAAAGGAAGTGAAAACAATGTGTGAATTATTAGGCATGAATTTCAATGAACCTATTTCACCAACATTTACATTCCGAGGTTTTACCAAAAGAGGAGATTTTAATCCTGATGGATGGGGAATTGCATTATATCCGAATGGTGGGCTTGCTGTGCAGATTATTAAGGAACCAGTAAATGCTTATACTAGCAGATTGGCAAATTATATTATAAATACATCTGGAAATTTTACTTCAAAAATTTATATATCCCATGTTAGACAAAAAAGCAGAGGAGAAAGTGTTTACCGTAATACACACCCATTTTCGAGAGAATTGAATGGAAGAGATTATTGTTTTGCTCATAATGGGACCTTAACAGGATCCTATAAGTATGACTTGCTTCTTGGAATGTTTAATCCTATTGGAGAAACTGATTCGGAATATGTATTTTGCCATATAATGGAATTCGTAAAAAATAGAATTATTAATAGAAGTTGGGACCAGAGTTCCTTTTCGTTATTATATGAAAAGTTTCGTGAGATAAATGCATATGGTAAATTTAACTGTCTGTTTTCCGACGGAGAACACTTATTTTGCTATCATGATAAATGTGGATACAATGGTTTACATTATGTAAGAAGAGTAGCTCCTTTTACAAAAGTAAAATTAGCGGATGAAGACTTTGAAATTGACCTTAAGGAGGAAAAGAAACCTGAACAAGCGGGATATATAGTCGCTACACGTCCATTAACAAATGAAAATTGGATAGGATTTGCACGAGGGCAATTTGTGGTTTTTAAAGATGGAAAAATAATATATAATAAGTATCCCATTGGAGAAACGGAACTTAGAATTTTAAAAGCTATAAGGACTACACCTCATAAAGTAAGTATAGAGTATCTTTCATCTTTTATGAATTTACCTTATTCTACTGTTGTAGAATATATTAAGAATCTTAGAGATAATGGTTATATAAAACAGGATTCTACAGATATGGTAGATCCACTGGATAAAAATGCTAATTATTATACTGTCAAAGAAAGAAGAGATGAAATAGACAGTATAATTAAAAATTTCTAGGCAATTGTTCAAACTTGCCAGTATAAGTAATTACAATAATTGTATGATAAAATAGCCTGTAAACAGACTATGATCATGATAGCAAGGGCGATGGACATTACCAATCTCAAAGTTAAGCTAATAGAAGTAGAACTAAAAACAGAATAAATGTTTTGACAAATTAGAAAGTTGATGATATAAGAATAGTAAGACAATAACTAAAAGAGGTGGCCTTATGATAGACTATATTTTAAAGGCATCTCGTGATCAAAACAGAATCATAACGATTATTTATCAAAAAGGAAATGTTATAACTAAACGTAATATTAGGGTGCTTTCAATAGATGGTGATACTATTAAGGCATATTGCTACCTACGTAACAGTATAAGGATTTTCCGGAGAAAAAATATTTTAGCTGCAGAGTTTTATAATCCTAAAATCTCTACTATACAAAAGCATTCTTGAGATACTGAGTTAAAATGAACGTGTATAAGGTTGATTTTTTCTCGATTGATATATAATAAATAGATTATTTTTTGGAAAAAACAAATGTTTAATTGTACCAATATTGAAATTATCTACAAATTATTATAGAATGAGGACTGGAAAAATAAAATACTTATAAATGTGGAAAGGTTTATGTAAATATAAAGAATTTATAGCTGAATTTTAAGCAAATAGAAAGAAAAACTACAAGGTAGTAAATTTTTGATTAATTATGATTAATTACATTGATTCTATATTAAAATATACGGATAATGTAGATTATACTGGATTTAAAAATAATAGCATGATGATAGAAGCATGTGTATTTAATTTGAGCCAAATTGGTGAATTAGTAAATAAGCTGGATAAAGAGTATATAATGAAGTACCCTGAGATCCCTTGGTTCAAAATGAAAGGACTAAGAAATCGTATAGTTCATGATTAGAAAGGTATAAATTTAAACCTAATTTGGGAAATAATTAGTTCTGACATGAAGAAACTAAGAGAACAGCTATTAAAGTTAACTGAATAACTTATACTACTTATAATTTCCAAGTTTTTAAAACATCATCAATACTGGGATATTAACACTAGAATATTACTGTAAATAAGTAGAAAAATAGGTGTATACTCAGAATTAATACTACTATTACTATGTATCACGCAGGCTCTTCCACAGGCTTTTTTACCACTCTTTTCTCAATCCATTTTCCGCTCCTGTATCGCAGGATTGCTATAGTCATACCTATGAACCATCCTATAGGCAATGACCACCATATCCCCCTGTAACCTATAGTATCTATTGAAGACAAAACATAGGCGGAAATTATTCTTATACCGAGGCTCGTCATTGTGCTTATCATTGATGCAACCATATCTCCGCTTCCCCGGATAACACCGTTCGTGACGAACATTATACCCATTAGTATATAAAAGAAAGAAACAACTGTGATGTAATCGTTGCCCTGCCTAATAACCTCTGTTTCTTTTACATCAATGAATATGGATATAAGGTTCGGACCAAATGACAAAATAATTATTGATGTTATTATGCAACAGACAGCTACTATAATTAATGAGCGTTTATAACCGCGCTTTACACGGTCCAGTTTACCTGCACCTATATTTTGTGCTGTGAAAGTAGTAGAAGCAAGACCCAGGTTCATAATTGGCATCATGGCTATTGAATCTATCCTTGCAGCAGCGGCATATGCAGCCATGGTTACGCTGCCGTAGGAATTTACAAGCCCCTGTAAGGCCATCATACTGACGGATACTACCGTTTGCTGGATTGAACTGGGGATGCCAAGCTTTACGGATTTAGAAAACAATTCTTTATCAAATACTATATCTTTTGGAAGGATTCTCAGTATTTCTACCTTTGTATAAATGTATATCAAGCATAATATGACAGATACAGCTTGAGATATAACAGTCGCCCATGCGGCACCTTCTACACCCATTCCAAGTGAAGAAACAAACCAAATATCAAGGACGACATTTAATAATGAGGTAATGATAAGAAAGTATAACGGCGTTTTAGAGTCCCCAAGTCCTCGAAGTATTGCCGATATGGCATTATAAGCAAATGTGAAAATCAATCCGCCAAGAATTATATTTAAATATGCTAATGCATCTTTAAAAATTTCTTCAGGTGTTTGCAAAAGTCTTAGCAAACTTCGTGAAAATAATAATCCTATTAAAGTAATAATTATGCCACCTGCTAAAAGGAATATGTATGCTGTTGATACTGCACGTTTTAAATTCTTAGAATCTCCTGCTCCATAAAGCTGTGAAATAATAACTGATGCTCCCATGGATAAACCCATTACCATTGCAATTAGAAAAAAGACAATAGGAGAACTAGTTCCTACTGCTGCGAGTGCATTCTTTCCAATATATCTTCCTACAACAATTGAATCCACCATGTTATATAGCTGCTGGAATATATTCCCAATAAACATCGGTAATGCAAAAGTTATTATATGTCTTGTTTCTGAGCCATTAGTCATATCTTTCAGCATCTTGAAATTCTCACTCCATATTCCTTTTAAATTCTTAGAAAAAAAGCTTTAATTATTCTTAATTATTTAATTAATGGTTTACATTTTAGCATAATAGAAATTATTAATCAAGCAAGTATAAATAAAAGGGTGCATTTAATAAAAATGCTCCTTAATAAAAAAGTATTGAAGAAAGCTTAAGTCAGTACGTAATTCTATGCAGGTACATAAAGACAAAGGAATTTGCACTTCACTATGATTTACTATTGCAGATAAAATGATTCACCTTAACAAATGAATACTTTTATATATGATGGACTAAGTTAATTGTTAAAATTAAAATTTACAAAATTCGCAATTTGATTTATAAAATACGCAATTCAATTTACAAAAATAACAATGCAGTTTACAATATTAAAAATGGATTTTCTAAGGAACGAGTATGATAATTTTTTTAGGATCAATTTTTTATCAATTCCTTTTTTTGAAACAAATTTTTACAACAAATAATTAAAATAAAAGTAAGAATAAGAGGTGGTAATAGTGAAGAATATTAAAAAAGTACTTGCACTTCTATTGGCATTCGTTTTATGTTTTACAATTTTAGGTGGATGCAGCTAAGGTAAAACAGAAAATTCAAATGCGGAAACCAAAACAGAAGAATTCACTCCTACACAGGAAGGAAAAGATCCATTTGGAGATGGTTTTACCGGTTATCCAATTAAAGCTGAGAATGCTACTTTAAGATTGTGGACAACAGGTCTGACTTATCATAAGGATTATGCTTCCGAGGCAGAATCACCTTACCATCAGTATTTATCCGAATTTACCGGGGTAAAGATTATATGGGAACGTCCGGCCGCCGGTGAAGATGGTGAGCAAGCATACAATTTATTGCTGGCCAGTGGTGATTTGCCAGATATTATGTTTATTGGTGGCTTAGCTAGCAAAGCGGAAATTTTAATTAATGAAGGATATATTGTTACACTTGATGAGTACATGCCTAAATATGCACCTGCGCTTTATACATACCTGAAGAAAAACCCTGACACGATGAAAGCTATTAAAACTGATAGCGGCAAGCTATATACATTCCCATTCTTGCGTGAGGATGTGGTATGGCAGGGTTCTTATGTTGGAAATATGGTCAATGTTGAGTTTCTCAACCAGGCCGGGTTAAATAAACCTGAAACATTGGATGAATGGGTAGAAGCATTTTATGCTTTAAAGGATGTCAGTGATATAGTTTTTGCTACAAATGCAGCAATAAGACTCAAGTACTTCTTTGCCAACGCATTTGGAATCGGCGTGGATAATTACTATGTAGACGATAATGTAGTAAAAGCATCTTTTGTTGGCGATAAGTATTATGAATTTCTTAAATTAGCAAGACAGTTATATAAAGACGGTTTGATCGACCCGGATTTTGCTACAGCTGATACAACAGGTTTTACTTCATTATTTGTTGCTTCAAAAGTTGCCCTTGCTTGTACAGGTACTGTAACACCCGGGTATTTCTATAATCAAATTGTAAAAAGAGATGGTAAGTGGAACTATGAACCTGTTCCATATCCGGTTGCCAAGAAAGGCGATCCGATCAGATATATTCAGGGTGAAGCACTATGGACACAAACTGGTGCTGTTATTACCACTGCATGCAAAAATATAGGACTGGCTTGCCGTTTCCTTGACTACGGGTATACCGAGGAAGGTATAATAACCTGGAACTTTGGAAAAGAAGGGGAATCTTTTGAATATGTAAACGGTGTACCGAAGCTTCTGCCAAAAATTACGGAAGCAGAAGAGGGTATATCACTTGCAGTAAGCAGATACACTTCCATGACGGCTAACGGAATTTCATTCATGAGTCTGGAATTCAACAGACAGAGAAATATTGAATTTTCAAATTGGATGACTGATGTTTGTACAGCTAATGCAGAAGAGGCAATTAAGCACAGAATGCCGGCTGTTACTGTAACAGAAACAGAAGCAAGGGAATTAGCTGATCTTCAAACAGCGATAGATACCTATGTGAATGAAATGTATATAGGGTTTATAATAGG
>DUMC01000187.1 GCA_012840075.1 Clostridiaceae bacterium
ACTGACGAATGTTGTCAGGGGTGCGAAGCAGGCTATGGCCCTTGCCCTTGACAACATGAGGAAGGCAGCTAAATTTTTTAAAGGGTTGAGTTAAGTATAAAACAATAGAATTCTTACAGTAGAGAGGAGAGTTCTACGCAGAAATTCTCCAATAACGGGGGGTCAAGGCGGTACAAACTTTCTGACAAACAATAGTAATAATTAAAGAAATATAGTAATAATAAATAATTTTTTAATGACTATCTAATAAATTTGTTAAATTATAATAAAACAATAATATTAAAGAAACAGAATCTTAATTTAACGAAAAAACAATTTCAAAATTAATACAAATTTTATTAAAGAATAATTATTTTCATCGGAAAAAATAAATGCTATAATTGGCATAACGTAAAAATTATAGAAAAACATGTATATATGAAATACAAATTTGTATTCTGAGTGGAGGTTTAAAACATGAAAAAATTACGCACTGCTGTTGCAGGATTAGGAAGGATAGGGTGGGGTTACCATATACCTAATATAATCAAACACGAAGGATTTGAACTGGTTGCAGTTACAGATCCCTTGTCTGAGCGCTTAGAGGAAGCAAGAGTAAATTATTCTGTCAAAGGATATACTGATTTTAATAAGTTACTTGAAGAAGAAAAACTTGATTTGATAGTTGTTGCGTCACCTACACCGTTTCATGTCACTCAATCAATTGCAGCTATGGAACATGGCGTTGATGTGTTCCTTGAAAAACCAATGGCACAATCCTACGAGGAAGCAAAGCATATTGTGGAATGCATGAAAAAAACAGGAAGAAAACTCATGGTATATCAGCCTCACAGGGCTACTTCCGAAACCCAGGCGATATTAAGCATTCTTGAAAGAGGATTAATAGGACAACTATATATGATCAAAATGGCAAGATCATCATATATACGCCGCAATGACTGGCAATCTTTAAAAAAGTACGGTGGAGGAATGCTTAATAACTATGGAGCTCATCACATAGATCAGCTTCTTTATCTGGCGTCGTCAAAAGCTAAAAAAATATCATGCTCCATGAGAAGAATTGCCAGCTTAGGTGATGCAGATGATGTAGTAAAAGCAGTCATAGAAACTGAAAACGGCATTATATTGGACCTTGACATAAACATGGCTTCCGCAATACCACTTTCACCTTGGACGATAATGGGTTCAAGAGGTACTGTCGTACAAGAAAGGAAATCAGATGGTAAAGTGATTTTCAAAGTAAGATATTATAAGGAGGAAGAAGCACCAGCTCTTGAGTTATTTGATCAACTTGCAGCAAAAGGCAGAAGCTACAGCAACTTTGACAATTTGAAATGGTACGAAGAGGAAATTTCCATATCTGATTTCAAACCAATAGATTTCTATGACAAATGCTATGAATACTATGCCCTTAACGGACATCCGTTTGTCCCTGCAGAACAAACTCTTGAAGTCATGAGAGTTATGCAAGAATGTCGTATTGATGCAGGGTGGTAATATAAACACTCGTTAAGGAAGAGAGGTATTCATTTTATGAAAAAAACGCCATCAAGCATCTTTTATAATGGTTTCATATACACTTTGAATGATAAAAATGACATTTATGGGGCAATGGCAGTCCAGGATGGAAAAATTGTAGCTCTCGGTACAGATGATGAAATCCTGGCTTTAAAAGGTCAAAACACTGAAGTTTATGACTTAAAAAAACACGTTGTAATTCCTGGTTTGATAGATACCCATGCACATATATTTAGAGTCGGATTAAGTGAGTTGCGCGAAGAAAAATTCATACCTACTTCAATAACAGAGCTTCTGAATTATATAAAAGAGAAAGTCAAATTAATAAAGCCGGGGGAATGGCTCTATTTTCCTAATACATATCCTACAAGACTTAAAGAATACCGTTTCCCTACCCTGGAAGAATTAGACAGCGCTGCACCGAATAATCCGGTATATGTTGACGGCGCTTATGCCGGCCAGGCAAATAGCTATTTACTTCGTTTACTAAACATTGATGAAAATTCTCCTGATCCGGAGAATGGTAAATTTATCAGGGATCCTCAAACAGGTAAGCTTACAGGGTTGCTTTTCCGATGCGGTAATATTGTAAAAAAAGTCATGGTTCAAGATAACTATAATATAGAAGATATAAAAAATGGATTTTTAAACATTCAATCAAAGTATAACGAACTTGGAATTACATCAGTAATCGATCCTATGACTAATGAAAATGACATAAGAGCGCTTAATGAGTTGTATGAGGAAGGAAAGTTAAGCTTACGAACTGTTCTTACAGGATTGGTAACTTCCACGGATTCAGCAACAGACTATTTAGAAAAGCTGAAGTCATTAGTTGAAACCCCTGCGGAATGGGGTAAATTAAGCTTTTGCAAAGTAATGATTGATGGGGGAATTCTTACAGGTACTTCATATATGCGCAAGCCATATAACGATACTCTAGGCGTATTTGGTATTAAATTCGAAGGATTTAGAGGGATCGTCCAATACGATGCTTTCCAATTAAAAGATTTTATTAATATCGCCTATGATACGGGTCTTCAAATGACGGCACATTGCATTGGGGACGCTGCAGTAGATTTATTTCTTGATGCTTATGAAGCATTCAATAAAGAAAATGATATTACCGAAAAACGTTATTCAATAATTCATTGTGATTTTAGTGATGATCAGACTTTAAAAAGAATTAAAAAATTGAATTTATCAATTTTATTCCAGCCAATGTGGCATTACATGGATGGGGATATCTTAAATAAGGTGCTTGACAGCAATACTATGAATACTTTTCTTCCATATAGAAAATACGTAGAAATAGATATCCATGCTGCATCCGGAAGCGACCATATGATTAAGTATGATTCATTGCGGTCTCAAAATCCATATAACCCATTCCATGCACTATATAACATGGTGACCAGAAAAACCAGGTTTGGTAACGTAATTGGCGGTGAATACTGTATTTCAAGATATGACGCTATAAAAATGTACACCGGTAAAGCATCTTACGTTAGTTTTGACGAGAACATAAAAGGAACCCTTGAAGTTGGAAAAGTAGCTGATTTTGCAGTTTTGTCACAGGATTATTTTAACTGTCCTGAAGAGGAAATTAAGAATATTTTTTCAGTAATGACTGTTGTAGGAGGAAAAGTAGTGCATTCCAAGGTTTAGTATAGAAACATGATAACATGGGGCCGGAAACAAACATAGGGACAGGCTTGAATAATTCACTCAATTTCTAATGATTTATTCAAGCCTTCTTCTATTCCTTAAAATGTGATGAAAAAAAATCTTCACAGTAAAGCATTCAAAACCTCGAGAGTCTTTGAATGCTTGTTTTTTTCTTTAAATTTAAAACTGGTTTATTAGAATTTTTTCAATAAATTATAATTTAGTAGATTTATATAATACAAAATCGGATATTATTGCTATTGGATTCGACATTTCTGATATTTACAATTCATAATACCAAAGCTAATATTAAGCTTGAACAGATTATTATTCCAAAGTCTAAATAATGAAAATTTCGTAAAAAGATCAGTTGATTAAAACTTATAAAAGAGAAAGGGTTGCAATAAATGCAAAATATGGCATCCAAGAAGATAATGGAAAGAAACAAGTTAAATAAAGCTTCTTTAAAAAAAATTTTTTTTGATAATTATCAGTTATACTTGTTGATGCTTCCAGGAATTATTGCTACATTCATATTTTCTTACATACCTATGTACGGAGTTCAAATAGCATTAAAAACTTTCGTCCGAGTCGTGGTATATGGGGAAGTGAATGGGTAGGTTTGGAACATTTTACTAGGTTTATTAAATATACAGGCTTTTGGACAATGTTAAGAAATACATTATCAATTACTTTATACAATTTAGCTACATTTCCGATTCCAGTTATAGTAGCTTTGCTTATTAATGAAATACGTTCAAAATGGTTTAAAAAAACTGTGAACCAAAAAAGTACTGTAAATACGAGAACAAATAAGAGGAGAATAAATGTTGATGCCATATTTGATATATGCAATACAATTTTCATGTTAATATTCTTATTTATAATGTTATATCCGTTATATTTTACTATAATAGCATCTATTTCCGATATTAATGAAGTTGGAAACGGAAATGTTTATTTATTGCCAAAAGGATTTACCTTAGAAGCTTATAAAAATGTTTTTATTAATAAACAAATTTGGATAGGTTATAAGAATACAATAATATATACTTTCTTTGGAACTTTGTATGGTCTCATCATATTGTTGCCTACCGCATATGCGCTTAGTAAAAAGAATATTTTTGGGCGTAAAGTTATCACATGGTATTTTTTAATTACAATGTATTTTAGCGGAGGGATGGTACCAACATATTTGCTTATCAAGAATCTTGGGCTTTTGAATAATCCTTTAGTAATGATAGTTGGTCCAATGTCTATCTATAATTTAATAGTGACAAAGTCTTATTTTGCTACATCCATACCTAATGAACTTTATGAATCTGCAAATATTGACGGTGCAAATACTTTTACGTGTTTCTTTAGAATAGCAATACCACTTGCAAAGCCAATTATTGCAGTAATGGCGCTTTATATAAGTGTAGCAATTTGGAACTCATATTTTATAGAAGCTATGGGCTAGCTATGAACCTGAATTACTTCCAAATCCAGGAAAATATTGGCTTTTTGAATGGGCAAA
>DUMC01000188.1 GCA_012840075.1 Clostridiaceae bacterium
TCGTTTGAATAATATTCAATTATTATTTTTCCTTTTTTTTGTTTTGGATCAAGCTGTACTTTTGTCCCTAAAATTTTTGTAAGCAGTTCTTCAATAGCTTTTATTTCATAATCTTTTTCTTTCTTCTCAATTTTCTTTTCCTTTTCTTTATCTATTTTTTCTTTATATTCCATATATTCCTTTACTATTTTTTCTGTTTGTCTTACGTTTAAATTCATTTTTATTATTTCTTCCATAACTTTTTTCTGTATTTTCGGATCTTCCAATGTTAGTAAAGCTCTTGCATGTCCACTTGTTATTTTCTTCTCTATCAAACTTCTTTTTATTTCTTCAGGCAAGGTTAATAATCTAAGAGAATTTGCAACAGCAGGTCTGCTTTTTCCTACTATTTCAGCTATTTCTTCTTGTTTTAAGCCGTGTTCTCTAATTAATTTTTCATAAGCTTCTGCCTCTTCAATTGGATTTAAATCTTCTCTTTGAAGATTTTCAATTAATGCTACTTCTAATACTTCCTGTTCAGTTAGATCTTTTACTATTGCTTTTATTGTATCAACATTTGCCATTTTTGCGGCACGCCATCTTCTTTCACCTGCTACGATTCTATATGTATCGTCTTCTTTTCTTACAATTATAGGTTGTACAATCCCGTGCTTTTTTATTGATTCCGCTAATTCCCTTAAACTCTCTTCGTCAAAAGATTTTCTTGGTTGTTCGAGATTTGGTTCTATTTCATTAATTTTTATTTCTATAATTTCTTCGGATTTATTTTCTTCCAAATTTAATAAAGCATCTAATCCTCTTCCCAAACGTTTTTTACTCATTTATGATCCCCTTATTTTCAATTTTGTTTGTAACATTCAATTACTTCTTCTGCCAATTCCATGTAGCATTCCGCTCCTTTAGACTTTGGATCGTACAATATTATTGGCAGACCATAACTTGGAGCTTCGCTTAGTCTTACATTTCTAGGTATTACCGTTCTATATACTTTGTTCTTAAAATACTTTTTTACTTCCTCCACTACTTGAATTGATAAATTTGTCCTGGCATCAAACATAGTTAATACAACACCTTCTACTTCCAGCGAAGGGTTCAAATGCTTTTGCACAAGTTTTACGGTATCCATTAGCTGACTTAATCCTTCTAACGCATAATATTCGCATTGTATTGGTACCAGTATTGCATCTGCAGCAGTTAAAGAGTTAACAGTTAACAATCCAAGAGAAGGAGGGCAATCAATTATTATAAAATCGTAATATTTTTTTATTTCTTTTAAAGCATTTTTCATTCTCGATTCTCTTGAAAAAGCCGTTACAAGCTCAATTTCCGCTCCTGCTAACTGTATATTTGCAGGGCACAATTTTAAATTATCTAGTTTAGTGTCTAATATTACTTCTTCTATTTTAACTTCGTTAATTATAACATCATATATTGATTTTTCCAATTTTCTTTTATTGTAACCTAATCCGCTAGTAGTATTACCTTGAGGATCGTTATCTATTAACAACACCTTCTTCCCTTTATATGCCAGACAAGCACTTAGATTTATCGCTGTTGTTGTTTTTCCTACTCCGCCTTTTTGATTAGCTATTGCAATAATTTTTGCCATCAAATTCACTCCTAGATCTTATCTACACCAAGCTTTATTATGTAAATCTATTAATTGAATTTATTATAACATACATTGAATTTATTATAACATACTATGATAATTAATTAAATGTATTTTAAATTTCTTTTAATTCTTCGTGTTTAATTTATTTTTTATTGCCTTTTTCAAATCAAAACTTTTAATTAATTATAAAATAATCAGTAAATAAGCATAAAAATATTCATTACAAATAAAATGGGTGTATTCATACACCCACTTTATTTTCATTTACTTTTACTTTTCTGATCAAATATTTTTTTTTAGAAAAATTTTTTTATTCTATATATCTAAGTTTCTTACCTCTCTCGCGTGTTCCTGTATGAAAACCTTCCTTGGTTCAACTTTTTCACCCATTAAATCATTGAAAACAGTATCTGCTTCAACAGCGTCTTCAATTTTTACTTTCATTAAGCTCCTTGTTTCAGGATTCATTGTAGTTTCCCATAGTTGTTCAGCACTCATTTCTCCTAAACCTTTATATCTTTGGAAGGTGCAATCTTTCTTTTCCCACCCTTTTTCCTTTAGAACTCTTTCCAGGTCGTTATCATCAAATGCATATACATATTCTTTTCCCTTGCTTATTTTGTATAAAGGAGGTCTTGCTATAAAAATGTGACCTTTTTCTATCAATAATCTCATATATCTGAAAAAGAAAGTTAGCAATAACATTCTTATATGTGAACCGTCTACATCTGCGTCTGACATTATTATCACTTTATAGTATCTAAGCTTTGTAATATCAAAATCTTCTCCCATTCCGGTTCCAAGTGCCGTGACTATAGGCATGAGCTTTTCATTTCCGAATACTTTTTCTACAGTTGTCTTTTCTACATTAAGCATTTTGCCCCATAACGGTAACACTGCCTGAAACCTTCTATCTCTTCCCTGTTTTGCCGAACCTCCTGCAGAATCACCTTCTACTATGAAAATCTCACACAAAGCAGGATCTTTTTCAGTGCAATCTGCTAATTTTCCTGGTAAAGAAGTTGTTTCCAGAACATTTTTTCTTTTTGCAAGGTCTCTGGCTTTTCTTGCTGCTTCTCTTGCTTTTGCAGACATTATACATTTTTCAACGATATTTCTTGCATCTTGCGGGTTTTCTTCTAGGAAATATTCAAGTTTTTCGCCTACTATACTTTCAACAACTGTCCTTACTTCACTGTTTCCGAGCTTTGTTTTTGTTTGCCCTTCAAACTGTGGCTCTTTTAGCTTTACACTTATTATTGCGGTAAGCCCTTCTCTTACATCCTCACCTAATAGATTATTATCAGATTCTTTTAAATAGTTGTATTTTCTTGCATAATCATTTATTACTTTTGTTAAAGCAGACCTGAACCCTGTTAAATGAGTGCCTCCTTCGGAAGTATTTATATCATTTGCATAACTGTAAACATTCTCATTATATCCGTTATTGTACTGTATTGCTACTTCAACGTATATATCGTCCTTCTTTCCTTCAATGTAAATAGGTGGTTTATGAATTATTTCCATGTTCTTGTTCAAAAATTCTACAAAAGAAATAATTCCGCCTTCATAATGGAGCTCTACGCGTTTTGGTACTTCCGGTCTGTTATCTATTAAAATTATTTTTATACCCTTATTAAGAAAAGCCATTTCCCTGCATCTTGAAACCATGCTTTCAAAATCAAACTCTACCTTTTCAAATATTGTAGGGTCAGGTTTAAAGTTTGTTTTAGTACCGGTGTAATCAGCTTCACCTACAATTTCCAGCTTAGAAGCAGTTTTTCCTCTTTCGTATCTCTGCCTATATATATGACCGTCTCTTGCAACTTCTACCGTCATATATTCAGATAATGCATTTACCACAGACGCACCTACTCCATGGAGTCCTCCTGATACGCTGTAAGCTCCGCTTCCAAACTTTCCTCCTGCATGTAATATTGTGTGCACAACTTCAATTGTTGGAATACCTAGTTTTGGATGTGGTCCTACCGGTATTCCTCCTCCATTATCCTTAACGGTTACAGAACCATCCTTTTCAACACTTATTTCTATCACATCACATCTTCCGGCTAAAGCCTCGTCTATACTATTGGCAACAATTTCATATACCAGGTGGTGAAGTCCTCTTTCTGAAGTTGATCCAATATACATACCAGGCCGTTTTCTTACAGCCTCAAGTCCTTCTAATACTTGAATCTGATCTTCTCTGTAACCTTCTTTTTTTTTTGCAATATCAGTCATATCAGTCTCCCTAGCTTCTAAAATTTTTTTGAATAAATTGTTTTATAAACAATTTTAATTTATAGAATTTTTATTTTAATTTTACTTTATTTTTGTTTTTTTTTATAATTTGATAATTTATATATAAAATTTGAACGTTTTTGTAAAGTTGTTGATGATATTGGTGACAAATATATCTTACTGTTTTTGTCATTTTCTGTTAATATAAAAGATTTTGGTATATCGTAAGATATACTTTCAACAAACCCTTCTTCTTCAGCAGTTTTCAAAAATTCTCTTGTATCCTTCGATATTGTAGTTTTTTCCAAGTCAAAAATTGCAATAATGTCTTTAATTGGAATTACCACATCTCCGCCAATGTGTAAAAACATTTCATTTTCCCCATTTCTTAATATTTTACCTATAATATTTTACAATACATTAGTATTTTTATCAATTTTATCGATTAATAATACGATAACAAAACTTTTCAATTAATTGCATTTATTATTTTTCCATTTTCTATTTCATATAAAGATATTTCGGATTTATTTCTATACAAATTTACCAGTTCTTTTTCAGTTGTTGTTATAAAAACTTGTGTTCCATCAATATTATTTATTAGATATTTCTGCCTTTTTTCATCTAATTCTGAAAATACATCATCAAGTAGCAAAACAGGCAGCTTTCCCGTTAGGACTTTTACTATCTCAACCTCCGATAGTTTTAATGATAATACTACGGTTCTCTGCTGTCCTTGGGAACCAAATATTTTTACATCATTTCCGTTTATAGAAATAATTAAATCATCCCTTTGAGGACCTATCAAAGTACTTGATGTCTTAATTTCTTTTTCAAAATTTTCTTCCAATCTCTTTAAAAATACATCTTTTATTTCTTTTACTTTCCAGCTGTTTTCCACCCTTATTGAAGGTTGGTACTGTATGTTAATAATTTCATTTGATGCCGTTAAATCCTTATGTTTTCCTTTAACTATTTCATTTAAGACATTTATAAAGGATTTTCTTTCATTTATGATTTTTGCTCCTGCGTCGGCCAGACTTTCATTCCATATTTCCAGTGTACTCTTTAACTTGCTGTTTTTTGTTAAATCTTTTAATAAGCAATTCCTTTCTGTCAGGATTTTTTTGTATCTTTGCAAATTGTAAAAGTAAGAAGGCTTTATTTGACTTATGGCAATATCAATAAATCTTCTTCTCTCCGAAGGACTCCCCTTTACTATGCTTAAGTCTTCAGGTGAAAACATTACCGTATTTAATTTCCCCATAAGTTCGATATTTTTTTTAATGGGTATGTTGTTAATTTTCACTTTTTTTCCTTCAATTTTTGAGTAATAAAACTCTATTTCGCTGTCTGCAGACTCTCGGCATACATTTATTTTTATATAATATGCATCTTCGTTAAATTTTATCAATTCCGCATCCTTTTTTGTTCTATGGGACCTTCCTGTTGAACATAAAAATATTGCTTCTAAAATATTTGTTTTTCCCTGAGCGTTTTTTCCATATATGATGTTATATTTTCTGTTAAAATCTATTTGCAATTTTTTATAATTTCTAAAATTTACTAAACTTAATCTTTTGACATACAAATATTTCAAGCCCCCATGCAGATATAACGGATTTCTATTTTTATTTCCTCAACGGCAGTAGCATGTAAATGAAGCTTTCTTTATCGATGCTCTTTATTATGCAAGGTCCTACATCAGAGCTGAATAATACCTCAATTTCTTCATCGTCTATAGCTTTCAAAGCTTCGATAAAGTATCTCGGATTAAATCTTATTTCCATGTCATTTCCGTTTATTTCTGTAGGAATTTCAACTTTTGCATTTCCTATTTGTGTATTTGTCGTTATTTTTAAAACATCCATTTTTAATAAGAGGTTTATGGGATATCTTGTTTCATCGTTTGAAATTAATAATGATACTCTTTCTATACTCTCCTGAAGTTCTTTTTTGTTTATCCTGATTGTAGTTTCGTATTCTTCAGGTATTACATTTTCGTATCTGAAATATTCGCCTTCGAGTAACCTTGAAACTACTTTTGTATTCCCCATATCAAAAAGTATTAAGTTTTGGTTTGTGTATATATTTAGTTCATCTTCGAAAGGATTTAGGATTTTTGAGATTTCATTCAAATTTTTGCCGGGTATTATTACTTTCAGTTGCAATTCCGGATCCTCTATTGCGCATTTCCTTAATGCCAATCTGTATGAATCGCAAGAAACGAAGGTTAATGTTCCGTTTTTACATTCAACAAGGACTCCGGTCAATATGGGCCTGTTCTCATCTTCGCTTACAGCAAAGATTGTTTGTCTGATCATGTCTCTAACAATGTTTTGTGTGGTTTTTAACTGGGTTTTTCTTTTTATTGAGGGAAAATCAGGAAATCCTTCGGGCGAAATTCCTTTTATTTGAAATTTTGAGTTTTCGCATTCTATAGTTATGTTATTTTCCTGGTCTGCTTCTATATGTATTGTTGAGTCTGGCATTCTTCTTATTATTTCTCCGAATAATTTTGCATCTATTACTATATCCCCTTTTTCTTTTATTCTCGCTTCTATTTCACATTCTATTGCCAGTTCCAGGTCATTTGCAGTTAATTTTATGTTTTCTTCTTCCGCTTTTATTAGTATTCCTTCCAATATTTGCATTGGTGTTTTTGTTGGTACTGCTTTTTGTACTGTATTTATTGCGTCGACTAGTGCTTCTTTCTCACAGTTGAATATCATTTCCGTTTCTCCTTTCTTTTTCTTTATATATTATCATTCGTTTTAGTCTTAGTAACAGTATGCTTTGTTATTAATGTGCATATCTATGTTAAAGCGATATTATATCAAAGTTTTGAGTTGTTAATAAAATTGTTAATAGTTTGAAATTTTATTAACATTGTTTATTTATTTTTAAAATTAAAAATTTTATCAACATTGAACTAACAATAAAATATCAACATATTAACATAATCTGTGGATAAAAATTACGGAAAAAAAATATATTGTGTATTAATTATTATTTTTTTAGTTTTTTCTTATACCTTTCTTGTTATTCTGGTTTAAATAATTATGTCTAGTTTTATGTTTATGTTATTTTGATTAAAATTTTCTGCTTTAAAACTTTGATTTGATTTTGATTTAGTAAATTACATCCCCGTTCAATTTAGTTAACTCTATCCTGAAATATTTCTTTTAAGTTCTTCTACCGTTCTTCTCACTTCATAATTATTATTAATACTTTCTGTTATTTTTGCAAATGCATGCATTACCGTCGTATGATCCCTTCCTCCGAATTCGGCACCTATTTGCGGCAAGGACATATCAGTTAGTTCCCTGCAGAGATACATGGCAATCTGCCTGGGAAATGCAACTTCACGGTTTCTTTTCTTTGATTTGAAATCTTCAGGCTTCAAGTTAAAGTGCCTTGCCACAACATCAATTATCAAGTTTGCGTTGATTATTTTTGCTTTATTTGTAGCTATAATATCTTTTAATGCTTCTTTTGCCAAATCCAGGGTAATTTCCGTTTTAACAAGTGAAGAGTATGCAATTACCCTTATTAGTGCTCCTTCAAGTTCTCGTATGTTTGATGCTATATTATCGGCTATGAAAGCATATACATCATCATTTATTTCAATATTCTCCAATTGCGCCTTTTTCTTTAATATGGCTATTCTTGTTTCAAAATCAGGTGGTTGAATGTCTGCTTGAAGACCCCACTCGAACCTTGATCTAAGCCTGTCTTCAAGGGTTGCGATGTCTCGCGGCGGCTTATCACTTGAGATAATTATTTGCTTATTAGACTCATAAAGGGCGTTAAATGTGTGGAAGAATTCTTCTTGAGTTCTTTCCTTTCCGGCTATAAACTGAATATCGTCAATTAATAGAATATCTATATTTCTATACTTTGCTCTAAAAGCTTCGTTTTTGTCATCTTTTATTGCATTTATTAACTCATTTGTAAACTTTTCGGAAGATACATACAGCACCTTTATATTCTTGTTGTGTTCCAAAACATAGTGCCCAATAGCATGCATCAAATGCGTTTTACCAAGTCCAACTCCTCCGTATATGAATAAAGGATTATAAGCCTGGGCAGGAGCTTCCGCTACTGCAAGTGCTGCTGCGTGCGCTAGTTGGTTACTGCTGCCGATTACGAATGTATCGAACGTATATTTTGGATTCAAGACTGAAACTACGGAATTACTGTCATAAGCATAAGTATTTCTTCTGGAATCGACTGTATCATGCGATCCGTTTTGCGAAGAAGCTACTACAAAATGTATATCATAAGCTTTATTGGAAGCCTTTTTTATCGCTTCCTGTATTAAAGTCGAGTACCTGGACTCTAAAATGCCACGGTTAAAATCAGCCGGTGCGCCTAACTCTATTGTATTACCGCTCATTTTTACAGGAGTTATGGTTTTTATCCAAGTATTATAGCTAATTTCTGTAACCTCGTCTTTCAACAGTTCGAGAGCTCTTTGCCAAATGCTCGAAAGTTGATTATCCATATTATTTCCTCCATAAATGAATACTTTAATAAAAATACTCTATATATGCAATTATTAACAAATAATAAGAACATTAAGCCTTCCTGGTAAAATAAAAACATAATTTTATAACCAGCTAAACAAAAGGCATGTCCCTTTAATGCTTAAAAATTTTAATGGCATATCAAATAAATGCGTCCGTAATAAAACAATAACCTTGACATAAAAGAACCATATAAACAGCACTAGCTAAACACTTTCCAGTTAAACATTTTCGGTTTATTATATTTACTAAACAAAAGTATTGTAAATAATTGTATATTTATACATTTTTAACCGTTTTATTTAAGTTCCTTATAGCATAAATTATATTAACAGACTTTATTCACATATTCAATAGAAAAACGAAAAGTTATCCACAGAAATAATTAAAATAACTGACTTATCCACAATGAATTGCTAATTTTTGCAATCATGATTTAGTGTTTAAGTTATGTAGGGAATTAAAATCCTTTCTTGACACTCTAATATCTTTTAATATATAATTTTGCTGATGTCTATAATCCAGGACTTGCTCTTTGTGCATAATAATAAAGAGATATGTAGAGAGTAATCGGTAAGTTTGTGGAATTATGTGCAGAATTAATATATACGTCGGTGATAGGAGGTGCGAATATGCTAAGAACGTTTCAACCGAATAATAGAAAGAGGAAAAAGGTGCACGGATTTAGAAAAAGAATGAAAACCAGAAATGGCAGAAAAGTTTTAAGAAGACGCAGATTGAAAGGAAGAAAAGTACTTTCAGCATAAGACCGCTAAATAGTGGTCTCTTTTTTCTATGTTTGTTGCCAATAATACCAAGTTGTAATTTAGTTAATGTTAGGTAATGAAAAAAATTGTATTTAATAAATTTTAGTAAAAACAAGCTGATACAATGTAATGAAAAGGCTTTACCGATGAAAGTATATGTTGTTGATAGGTTTTCTATTATTGATGAGAGGATCTTATGAAAAAAACTATATCTCTAAAAAGCAACCGGGAATTTACAAGGGTATATAAAAGAGGGAAATTTCAAGCCGGAAGATACATCGTCTTATATGTATTGCAAAACAACCTAAACATTAATAGGTTGGGAATTACTACGAGTAAGAAGATCGGTAAAAGTGTAAAAAGGAACAGAATAAAAAGATTGATTAGGGAGAACTACAGACTTAGTGAGGATAGGGTGAAAGTTGGCTATGACCTAGTATTTGTGGCGAGAAATACTGATGATATGCCTGATTATTACAAGATTAAAAAAGAAGTAAACTATTTATTGAGAAAATTCAATTTAATTTATAAAGATAAAAAAGAAGAAAAGACAGAAGGAAATAAAGAAGAAGAAAAAATTGAAAAGATTGAAGAACAGAATATTGTTGAAGAAAAGAGCGGGAAAGAAAGTGCAAGTGCAATAAGCAAAAATGAGAATGACAATTTGATTGATAATTGCGAAAAAAATAAGTCAGAGGAATCATGAAAATGTTAAGGGGATTGTTAGTTTTATTGATAAAGTCATACCAAAAATGTATTTCACCCTTAAAACCTCCTAGTTGCAGGTTTTACCCGACGTGTTCCCAGTATGCTTTGGAAGCAATCGAAAAATACGGAGCAATAAAGGGGTCTTTAATGGCTGTGAGAAGAATTTTGAAATGTCACCCTTTTAATCCCGGTGGCTATGATCCTGTGAAATAAGAGAGGAAGAATAGGAAGATGGGATTTTTGGATTTTATAACTGTACCTTTAGGACAATTCCTATATTTTGTTTATAATACAATAGCATTTAAGAATTACGGTGTGGCTGTAATCATATTTACGATTGTCATAAAACTTTTATTGTTACCGCTTACTATAAAACAATATAGGTCTACTTCGAAAATGCAGGAAATACAGCCTCTAATTCAAGATATACAGAGAAGGTATAAAAATGATAAAGAAAAGATGAATCAGGAACTTATGAAAGTATATCGGGAGCATAAATATAACCCTGCCGGCGGGTGTCTTCCGATGCTGATTCAGTTACCTGTTATTTTATCTCTTTATTGGGTTATAAACCAGCCCCTTAAATTTTTGTTGAGAAAATCCGCTGAGCAAATCAATGCTTTAGGTGAGTATGTGTTAAAAGCTATTGGAGAAGCGAACAGAGCATATATCAGTGAAATTCAAATAGTAAATTATTTTAATGATCACATATCCGAATTAGCAAATGTAAGTGATTTATTAAAACCAAATGAGCTCATTAATTTCAACTTTCTGGGGATTAATCTTGGATTGATACCTACTATAGATGTCAGCCTTCTTTTCGGTTCGCAAGCTGCTGTATACTTACCTCTTTTAGTAATCCCGATTCTGGCTGTGGTGACAACCTACCTTTCGACTAAATTCTTAACTCCTAAAGGTTCCGAAGATAAAAGCAACGATGCTGCCGCAAGTACTCAAAGTACCATGGCATTAATAGGACCGTTAATGACTCTTTTCTTTTCATTTCAATTACCTGCCGGGGTAGGATTGTATTGGATAATAAGCAATGTATTTCAAATTTTTCAACAATTATACATTAATAAATATGTGTTAAGTAAAAAGGAGGTAACGGAAAAATAAATGGAACGTGTAGTAGAAAAAACGGGCAAGAATGTGGAAGAAGCTATAGCTCTTGCTTTAGAAGAATTGGGTGTGGATAGGGAACATGCAATTATTGAAATTCTGGAAGAAGGAAGCAAAGGTTTATTCGGTTTAATCGGAGCAAAATCAGCAAGAGTAAAAGTTACCAGAAAGGAAACAGCCGGAGAAAAAGTTTTGAAATATCTTAAAGACATTTTCGATAAAATGCATGTTGATGTCCAGGTAGAAATGGAGGAAGACGGTAATACTATTTTCATTAACATTGAAGGTAAGGACAGCGGTATTATTATCGGCAGAAGAGGAGATACATTGGAAGCACTGCAATATTTGGCAAGCTTGGTAATAAATAAGCAGGAGAAGGAATATAAGAGAGTAATTATTGATATAGAAAACTACAGAAAGAAAAGGGAAGATACTTTAATCAAGCTATCTAAAAAGTTAGCGGAAAGAGTGCTGAAAACACGTAAAAGTATAACACTTGAACCAATGTCACCGTATGAAAGAAGAATAATTCATTCCACTTTACAAAATAATAAGTATGTTAAGACATATAGCTTAGGAGAAGAACCGAACAGAAAAGTAGTTATAGCGTTGAAATAAATTAAAAAATTAATTTTTGCAAATGATTAAAAATGATTTATGAAAACGACAGCATAAAGGATCAAAATGGCAAGAGAGCATTTGGTAAAATTTTATATTATTACTAAATATTGTGTTCAATGTAAAAAATGGTTTAAGAGATAAGATTATTTCTTGAACCATTTTTTACTAGTTTTATTAGCTCTTTTAGCTTATGCAATTATTTGAACAAGCTTATTAAGAAAAGTTCAAATTATCGTTATGAAATATAAATTAATCTTTGAAAATCCAAACCTATTAGAGGGTGGTTATAAATGGAATTTAGAAGGTGATTAAAATGTTATATAAAAACGAAGATACGATTGCTGCAATTTCCACTCCTTTTGGCTCAGGTGGAATCGGAATAATAAGAATAAGCGGTGATAAGGCTTTTGAAATTGCGGAAAAAGTATTTAGAGGCAAAAAGAAAATTAAGGATATGAAATCCCACACAATCAATTACGGGAAAATAATAGATCCTTCGGATAATTCCGTTATAGATGAAGTACTTTTGTCCAAGATGAACAAACCTTACACTTATACGAGGGAAGATGTTGTAGAAATAAATTGCCACAGCGGTCCCGTTGTATTAAAAAAGATACTTGAACTCCTTATAAAAACAGGTGCCAGACTTGCAGAACCCGGAGAGTTTACAAAAAGAGCATTTTTAAATGGAAGAATAGATCTATCACAAGCTGAAGCGGTAATGGATATTATTAATGCAAAAACCTTTAAAAGTTCAAAAGTAGCTCTTCAACAGCTCGAAGGAAGGTTATCCCATAAGATTAAAGAAATCAGAAATGAACTGATAGAATTAATTGCAAAAATCGAAGTAACTCTTGATTACCCTGAAGAAGATGTGGATAAAATCACGGAAGAAGAAGTTTATTTTAGCTTAAAAAAATTAAAAATAAAACTTAAAGAATTGTTAGAAAGTTTTGATAAAGGTAAAATATTAAGGGAAGGAATAAGTATTGTAATCGCAGGAAGGCCTAATGTAGGCAAATCTTCGCTGCTTAATGAACTGACAGGATACAATAGGGCAATAGTAACGGAAATTCCGGGAACAACCAGGGATATAATTGAAGAATATATAAATATAAACGGTATACCTGTCAGACTAATAGATACGGCAGGTATTCGTGAAACCAGGGATGTTGTGGAAAAGATCGGTGTCGGTCTTACGAAAGAAGCGATAAATAAAGCCGATCTTGTCATAATGATGTTGGATTATTCTGAAGGATTGACTGATGAAGATATAGAAATATTAAAAACGATAAGAGAAAAGAAAAAGATTATTCTAATAAACAAAATCGATCTTGCAGAAAACACTGATAAGTACGATACTGATGATTCAATTGATTCCGAAATTGATTCGAAGTTGATGGAATTATTAGAATTGAATATACCAAACAGCACAAGAATTATCAAAACTTCAATGATAAAAGGTATAGGATTAAATGAACTGGAAGAAGAAATAGCAAGGATGTTTCTAGGAGGAGAAATTGAGAGCACAGCAGATGCCATGGTTACAAACATAAGGCATGCGGAACTTATTCAAAAAACTCTTGAAAACATAGAATATGCAATTTCTGCATATGAAAATCAAATACCTTTGGACTGTATGACAGTTGACATAAGAAACGCGGTATATCACCTGGGAGAAATAACAGGCGAATCCGTAAGCGAAGAGATAATAAACGAGATATTCAGCAGATTCTGCTTAGGTAAGTAAGGGTCAGGCTTGAGTAATATACTTTCCAAATACATTTAGTTTCAAAAGGAGCGTATTTATGGGATATTTAGCAGGTGAATATGATGTTGCGGTAGTAGGTGCGGGGCATGCAGGATGCGAAGCGGCTCTTGCTGCTGCAAGATTAGGATGTAAAACAGTAGTATTTGCAATAAATCTTGATAGTATTGCCAATATGCCATGCAATCCAAGCATCGGAGGAACGGGGAAAGGACATCTGGTAAGGGAAATTGATGCATTAGGCGGAGAAATGGGCAAAGCTGCTGATAAATGCCTAATTCAATGTAAAATTTTAAACAGGTCCAAGGGTCCTGCAGTATACTCTTTAAGAGCACAAATTGATAGAAAGAAATACCAAATGTTAATGAAAAATACGTTGGAAAGCCAGGAAAACCTTGATATAAAACAAGCTGAAATAGTCGAAATAATTGTTGATGAAACAGGAAATAAAAAAAGAGTTACTGCAATCGAAACGCACACAGGTGCAATTTACAAGTGCAAGGCTTTGGTACTTGCAACAGGGACTTATTTAAAAGGGAAGATCATCATCGGCGATGTAAGTTTTGAAAGCGGACCGGACGGCCTTTTCCCTGCAAATAGATTATCGGAAAGTCTAAGAAAACTAGGGGTGGAACTGTTCCGTTTTAAAACAGGGACTCCCGCAAGAATAAATAGACGCAGCATAGATTTTTCAAAAATGGAAGTACAACCGGGAGATGAAGTTATTGTACCTTTTTCATTCGAGACTGAAAAAATTGAAATAGAACAAGTGCCTTGCTGGCTTACGTACACAAATAGCCAAACTAAAAAAATAGTATTAGATAATTTGCATCGTTCGCCTTTATACAGCGGGGTAATTAAAGGCACAGGAACGAGATATTGTCCGTCTTTTGAAGACAAAATCGTCAGATTCCCGGACAAGGAATCCCATCAAGTTTTTGTTGAACCTATGGGGCTTGGAACTCAGGAGATGTACCTGCAAGGGATGTCCAGTAGCCTTCCTGAAGAAGTTCAAATAGAAATGATAAAAACTGTTCCCGGTCTGGAAAATGTGTCTATCATGAGGATAGGATATGCAATAGAATATGACTGCATTAATCCTGCTCAGTTGAATCTTTCTCTCGAAATGAAAGACATAGAAGGTTTGTTCTGTGCAGGACAAATAAACGGAAGCTCAGGTTATGAAGAAGCCGCAGCTCAGGGTATTATAGCAGGTATTAACGCAGCACGAAAGGTTAAAGGAAAACCCCCTTTAATACTTGACAGATCTCAAGCGTATATAGGTGTTTTAATAGACGACCTGGTAACAAAAGGAACGAGAGAACCATATAGAATCATGACTTCAAGATCCGAATATAGGCTTTTGTTAAGACAGGATAATGCGGATTTAAGACTTACCCCAATAGGGTATGAAATAGGTTTGATTAGTGAGGAAAGGTATAAAAAGTTTCTTAAGAAAATAAAAGAAATAGAAGAGGAAATAAAAAGATTGACCAATACCATAGTTCCGCCGACGGAGAAAGTAAACAATTTTCTTAAATCCAAAAACAGCACTCCCATAAAAAGCGGAATCAGGCTTTCTGATTTACTTAAAAGACCGGAGATCAGTTATGATGATTTGGCTGAAATAGATCCTGATAGACCTCATCTTAGCTATGCCGTCAAAGAGGAAGTAGAGATATCCGTAAAATATGAGGGCTATATAAAAAGGCAACTCCAGCAGGTAGAACAATTTAAAAAGATGGAAAATAAAAAAATACCTGAGGATATTGACTACGAAAAGATACAGAATTTAAGGACGGAAGCAAAACAAAAACTTTCAAAAATACGTCCGGAATCATTGGGGCAAGCATCAAGAATATCAGGAGTATCACCTGCTGATATTTCTGTATTGATGATTTACTTAGAACAATTGAAGAGGGAGCAAGCCGGTAAAGGCGAAGGGGAAAAAGGCGAAGGAGAAATAGGAGAAAGAGAAAAAGAAGAAGGAGCAGCATATGAAAGTAAATGACATAAATCATAAAAACTTCCGTGTACGGGATGGAGATTTAAAAGATAATGCAGAATTAAAGGACGGTATAAAATTAAAAGACTTGCTGGTTACCGGTGCCAAGGAATTTGGCATAGAATTAAATCCGGATGAGGCTGAAACTTTTTTCTCCTACATGAACTTTATAAAAACTTGGAATAATAAATTTAACCTGACGGCAATTGAAGATGACCGTGATTTCATAATAAAGCACTTCCTGGATTCTCTCAGCATTTTACCTTATATAAAAAAATTTGAAAATACAGAAAATATTAACATAGATAACATGAGCATAATAGATATAGGTACGGGTGCCGGATTTCCGGCCATTCCCCTAAAAATCTTATTAAAAGAAACTAACATCACCATGCTTGATGCTGTTGAAAAAAAAGTGAAATTCCTTAATGCATGCATATCAACTCTCAAGTTAAGAAATACCTGGGCTTTTCACGGTAGAGCCGAAGATTACGGACACGACATAAAACATAGGGAACGCTATGATATAGCAGTTGCCAGAGCTGTGGCGAGTATGCCGGTATTATTGGAATATTGCCTTCCATTCGTAAAAAGAGAAGGAATATTCATCGCCATGAAAGGTAAGAATACGGAAGAAGTTTCTATTTCTCAAAAAGCTTTGGAGGAGTTAGGCGGGAAAATACAAGAGGTTAGGGAAATAATTCTTCCTTTTTCCGATAGCATCAGAAACATAATAATTGTAAAAAAGTTTCGACAAACTCCGCCAAATTATCCTAGAAAAGCAGGCAAACCCTCAAAAAATCCGTTGATATAAGTTCTAAAATGCACTAAAATAGCATATTTTAACGAACGATTTTCATCTTGAAAAAAAGGAATAAATAAACATTATAGCGAAAATATTTAATACATGTTTATTTATTACTTTGTAATTAAATAATTACTTTTTGTAATTAAATAATTACTCTGTAATTAAATAACTTCTTGTAATTTAAATAAACCTTTTTAATAATCGAATCTAGCTGAAATTTATTCAGCAAGAACAAGGATGGTGATGTTATGTTGGATAATAGAGCACAAATGATTAAGACAGGGGAAGAAGAATCTAAAAAGGATATCGTGTACATAAGCGTGGACAGTATAAGACCCAATCCTTATCAACCGCGGAAGCGCTTTAGCAAAGCATCCCTTGATGAATTATGCGAATCTATTAAGCAATATGGAGTGATCCAGCCCATTAATGTCAGGAAAATAGGTAACAACCACTATGAACTGGTAGCAGGTGAAAGAAGATTAAGAGCAGCCATAATGGCAGGGTTGGATAAAATACCGGCGATTATAATAGATGTTAATGATAATGATTCGGCAATACTTGCGCTTATTGAAAACCTTCAAAGAGAAGATTTGAATTATCTTGAAGAAGCAGAAGGATATAACAATCTGATTATGGAACATAACCTTACCCAGGAAGAACTGGCAATGAGAATAGGAAAAAGCCAATCAACAATTGCAAATAAAATCCGTCTTCTAAGGCTGTCTCCGTTAGTAAAAAAGATATTGATTGACAATAACCTCACGGAAAGACATGCGAGAGCTTTGCTAAAGCTACATGATGAGCAGCTTCAATTAAAGGTGTTAAAATGCGTTTGTGAAAAAGGGCTCAATGTAAAGAAGACTGAGGAGCTTGTAGAGAAGGTGATTGATAGATATTCGAATAAGATTACTTCAAAAGCCAGTAATAAAAAAATGAGCAAGGCAATTAAAGATTTGCGGATATTTATTAATACAATAAAGCAAGCGGTTGATTTAATGAAAAAATCAGGCCTTAATGCAAAAGCTGCTCAATTTGACAGAGGAGAATATTTTGAATTTATCATAAGAGTACCTAAGAATTAAATTATAAAAGTACCTAAAACTTTAAAGGAAAATTTATTAAATCCATCGCCACCTTGCAGTTCACAAAAATCATTCTTTTTGTATTATGCATGGTGGTAGACCTCGCTTGATCGAGGATTATGCCCGTATAAATCATGCTGACTTTTTTTCTTGATATATGTTTTTATATTTATTAAATTCATCCAATACCACCCAATATAATGGGTGTTTTTTATTCTATACGATGAAATATTTGTTAAGAAACTTAAGTTATGTTGCCGTAAAGCCTTTTAATTTAAAATGAATCTAATACAACTTGATATGTAGACAGTTTAACAAAAGTTTATTAGAATATTAATGTTACTGTCTAATAATTGGCATTATGGATAAAATAAATTTAGTAAAAAACGGAGACAAGGGGTATCGGTTAATGGCAGATATGGTAGAAAATGTTAAACAAAATATTATACCTGTTAATATAGAAGAAGAAATGAAAAAGTGCTTTATAGATTATGCAATGAGTGTAATAGCAGACAGGGCACTTCCTGATGTAAGGGACGGGCTTAAACCTGTTCATAGGCGTATATTATATTCAATGTACCTTTTAGGTTTTACGCCCGATAAACCTCATAGAAAGTGTGCAACTACCGTAGGGGAAGTTTTGGGGAAATTCCACCCCCATGGTGATGCCGCAGTTTATGACAGCCTAGTCAGGCTGGCCCAGGATTTTTCATTAAGATACCCGCTGGTGGATGGACACGGCAACTTTGGGTCTATTGACGGCGATGCACCGGCAGCAATGAGGTATACCGAGGCAAGGTTGTCTAAAATTGCCCTGGAAATGTTAAGGGATATAAATAAAGATACTGTTGATTTTAAGCCAAATTTTGACGAGCATGAAATGGAGCCTGTTGTTTTACCCTCAAGATTTCCTAACTTGCTTGTTAACGGTTCTTCAGGAATTGCAGTAGGCATGGCAACGAACATACCGCCTCATAATTTAGGGGAAGTAATAGACGGCATTATACAAATTATCGATAATCCGGATATTACCATAGATGAACTGATGAAGACAATAAAAGGTCCTGATTTTCCTACAGCAGGCATAATTATCGGCAAGCAGGGAATAAAGGATGCTTATAAAACAGGAAAAGGGCGCATAGTTGTTCGTGCGGCTACTACCATTGAGACCGTTAAAGGTTCCAGACAGCGCATAGTTGTAACGGAACTTCCCTATCAGGTAAACAAGGCAAAACTAATAGAACGGATAGCAGATCTTGTTAAAGAAAAACGTATAGAAGGAATATCGGATTTAAGAGATGAATCCGACAGAAACGATCCTGTCAGAATCGTAATTGAATTAAAACGAGAAGCTAATGCCAATGTAGTGCTTAACCAGCTATTAAAAAACACCCAGATGCAGGAAGCATTTAATGCTAATATGGTTGCTCTCGTGGCTACTCCTGACGGAAAGTATGAACCCAAAACTCTTAATCTTAGAGAGATGTTGGATTACTATATATTACATCAAAAAGAAGTAATCAGGCGCAGAACTGCTTTTGACTTGGAAAAAGCAGAAGCAGCGGCACACATATTGGAAGGATTAAGAATTGCAATCGACAACCTTGATGAAGTGATAAAAATAATCAGAAATTCCGGAAACGAAGCACAGGCAAAAGAAAGATTAATAGAAGCTTTTTCTCTTTCAGATAGACAAGCTCAAGCTATTGTAGACATGAGACTGGGAAGACTGACAGCATTAGAAAGGGAAAAAATCGAAACTCAATATGCAGAACTTTGTGAAAAAATAAAGTATTACAAGGATGTTTTGGCCAACGAATATATGGTGCTTGATATAATAAAGAAGGAACTTCTCGAAATTAAAGAAAAATTTGCAGATGAAAGAAGGACATCTTTCAGCCTTGATGAAGGTGAGATTGAAGAAGAGGATTTGATACACGAAGAAGAAATTGCTATTACGTTAACTCAATTTGGATATATAAAAAGACTTCCTGCCGATACATACAGGAGCCAAAAAAGAGGAGGTAAAGGAGTACAGGGAATAACAACAAGGGAAGAGGACATAGTTAAAGATATCTTTATAACGTCAACCCACGACAATATATTGTTCTTTACGAATAAAGGAAAAGTCTATAGCCTCAAGGGTTATCAGATTCCGGAAAGCAGCCGTCAGGCCAAGGGTATGGCTATTGTTAACCTTCTGGAAATTGACCAGGATGAAAATGTGACTACTGTAATACCGATATCTGCATATAAAGAAGGTTTGTACTTAACAATGGTCACTAAGCAAGGTTTGATAAAGAAAACAGACCTGATGGAATATCAGAATATCCGCCGAGGTGGCCTTACAGCAGTATCATTAAAAGAAAATGATGAATTAATAGATGTGAAGTTAACAGACGGAAACAGTGATATAATTTTGATTTCTTATAAAGGAATGACTATAAGATTTAATGAAGATGATGTCCGACCAACAGGCAGAGTGTCGCAGGGAGTAAAAGGTATTAATCTTGATGATGATGATTTTGTTGTTGCTATGGAAGTAATTAAGAAAGATGAAGAAGGGTACTTACTCATAGTAACCGAAAATGGATTTGGAAAAAGAGTTTCTTTAGAAGAATATAAACCTCAGAACAGGGGTGGACGCGGAATAAAGACCTATAAAATTACCGAAAAGACAGGGAATATAGCAGGAGCACGTATTGTTAACGAAGAAGATGATATACTGATTATAAATACAGATGGAACGGTAATCAGATTAAATGTCAGTGAAATAAACGTTTTGAGTAGGTACACTCAAGGTGTCTTGTTGATGAGGATTGATGAAAACAGCAAGATAGTCGGGCTTGCAAAGGTGACAAACAGTAACGATACATGAACTTCTTTATTCACAATAACAGGGTAGGTTATTTGTAATTTAACATAATAGTATTATTTGTTTATATAAAGTTTTGTGGTTTATTAGGTAGTATTGTTTTTCATAATGTAGTATAAACTAATATAAAATCGAGAAACGTAGAATGTAAGAGTATTTTTGAGTTAAAATTATTTAAATAAAGAAAATGATGTGTTATTAAACTTGATAACAACTTTATTAGCATGATATACTGTGAAAGCTGTTTGATGCAGCAAATGCTTGTAGATAAAAGAAAAAATTAAAATGGTTGTTGACAAAATCAGATTTTGATGTTATTATATATAAGCTGCTGATGTTCAGCAGCTTTACATGGACATTGAAAAGTGAACAGTGTAAATATGGAACTCGTCAAATAAAAGAGTAATTTGTAAGCCGGAGAGAAGGCTTAAGCTAGGAAAGGACCCGGCTGGTATAATCTAGTGAAGATAGAA
>DUMC01000189.1 GCA_012840075.1 Clostridiaceae bacterium
TCCCAAGTATCTTTCATCTTAAATTCCCTCCTGTTTTGTGCTTTTAGGGATGTCTTGAAGCTTTTCTCTCTTAATTTACTTATCAATTTACTTTTAGTTTAATTAACATTCACTCATTTGTCCATTGTATATTGGCATTAATAACAAAATAAATTATTCTCCTCCTGACTTTAATTTACAAATATCAAATAAAGTTAATCCTTCTTCATTAAACCAATAATTGAAACTATCAAGCCTGAAAGTGCTATCAAATATTCAATCCCCGCAAGATTAGAATTAGGGTCAACTGCAATTATGCCGCCGAATAAAGTTATATTTATACCCAGAAGCATTATCTTAAGACCTGAGGCACTCTTTCTTAAGCCGAGAACAATAATCCCCACTATTATGCTTAGCACAACTAAAAATATCAATGACACTATTATGTTTACCATTTCTTACAGACTCCTTTCCACAAGTGAGTTTTATATAAATATTAATAAAAGCATCTTCTCCTAAAGTTTTTATTTCTCCAAATGTTTTGCTGTAATTCTATTTACTGCAATCCTAATAAGATGAAATAAATCAATTATATTTTTACAAAATCATATCACATGATTAGCTTAATAACTATGCTTCATGTATAAATGTATAATGTGCCTAAAATATTATTTCTGCTGTTTTGATAGCTCATCAAGCATTGTTAATTACACTTAACCGTTAATTGACCTTATATTCTACATAAGGCGATAAATCAATAGAATCAGTGATATCTGCATAACTTATTATCACATATATATACTTGTTTTCATTAAAAATAGCTTTAGACGGTAAATTTGTAATAAAATCCTCTTCGAATTTCACCTGGTAATAATTTATATCGTTTAGCAATTGAACAGATCCTGTTGTGCCTAATGAAGTACCATATTGAAAATTGATTTTACCACTATTGTTATTCTTTCTTAAATCTTCAGTATTACCTTTATAAATAAATTTAAACACATTGTCATTAGTTCCTATAACCAGCCATTTTTCAGTTTCTCCATAAAAAACGTCAAATTGAGCATTTTCTTTTTTAGAACAACCGCTTACTGAAGTTATTAAAGTTATAACAGCAATTATAATAATAACAGAAGTTAAAGATTTTTTCATATATTTAACTCCTCCTATCATATCCGATAATATCTGTAACTAAACATCTTATATACATTACCATTATTGTCATTGATCATACACATATTGGTGAATATCGCCAGTTTTTTTTCAGACAAAATATGTACTCTTTCCCACTTTCTTGTGTATAATAAAAAGTCTTATCACTATTACTATTTGTTCAGGTTAACTTTAGTAACCCACATTTTGCATTTCCTAGTAATATATGCATACAATTTAATTTTACACCATACTTTTTAAATAAGAAATTGAATCTATTAAACCATCAACAGTTTTTGTTTCAATTACACAACTGCAATTATGTTCCCGTGCAAAATTGATTTTTTCGGTAAGGTTAATCTCCCCGCTTCCCAAAACCAGATGATTTTTTGTACCATAAGCATCATGAATATGCATATGTACTACTCTATTGGCATTTTGGAGTATAAAATCAGTATCAGCATTCTTGCTTGCGTGATCATGTCCAATATCCCATGTTAGTGCAAACACTTCACTTTCAAGAAGGATTTTTATTCCTTCCTGCATAAAATCTTTATATCCATCAGTATTTTCAATACAAATTTTAATCCCGGTATCTCCAATGGCCTTCGTACACACATCTCTGAAATGTTTTAATTTATCAAAGTAATGGTCCTTATATTCATCAAATAAGTATACTTTCCTGTCTGGCAGTGTAAAATAAATCCCCGGATGCATATGTATATTGAGAATAGGAATATTTAATATCTTTGAATAGTCAATGGTCTGCAATACAGTATTTAGATATGCATTGGCAACATCTTTATTAAAGTCACATACATTTAAGTTTTCATCTAAATGGATCGTAAAAAATATACCATTATCTGCTGACAGTTTCAAAATTTCATTTGCATCAATGTTATCAACCTGATAATGAGGTAAATTCATATTGATTTCTATAAAGTCAAGTTCCAAACGCTTACAAAGAGCAATACATTCATTTATTTTGGGTTTCTCAATTAATGTTGGCATTCCAAGCTTTATTTTATTTTTCATAAGTTACTCTCCAATTCTTGATGCGTAGTGTCAAAAGTTTTATAGTCTTTTGATTTCTAACTCTTGATATCTTTATAATAGTTTCCAGTTTTATTTATGAATAAAAGAAACGTGAAATCTCAATACATGTTTAATGCAATATATCTGAATTATTGTTTCTTATTTTTAAAATAAAAATCAACAAAACTTTCAATTGTAAATTCTTTAAGTTCCGATATATCATTATTAATTAACCTGAAAAAACAACTTGGAATTTCTCCTGCTTTGAGATTTTTCTTTACACAAAGGTCACATCCTTTAGAATTGTTATGAGGATGCAGTTTGCAACTTAAATCGGTACATGTACAAAAATGTTTATTATTTTCCATAATTACTCCTTTCCATAGAAACTGCATGTCTGAAATTTATTATATGATAACGAGGTGTTCCGGCTCAATATAGCATTGTTATATTATCTTTTGGAACTAGCTTTATCATAACTTACTATTGTTATTTTATAGTATCATATATTTTCGTGCATTACATAAAAATTTTGTAACCCTTTATTCTACAGCACCTCTTAATCTCTCCATAAGAAAAAAGTACATATACAGAAGACAGTTGATTCTTTGGTATGCGTTTAATTATATTGTGATTTTAATTGCCATATCACAATTTATAAATGCTGTATAAATGCTGCAACTTAAAACACTCCAGTTAAGTGTAATATTTTTGTTTTGCTAATAATTTTTATAAAATTATTTTGACAATTTTAAAATCATGTAACTTGGAGTTTCAATAAACGAATTATAACGGCTATAGCAATTTTGCTTCCAGCTTTCCGGAGGAAAAGGTTCTTCTACTCTTTCAATCCTGAACCCGGCATTGATAATTGCATTAAAATAGTCACTCACCGTATGGTGATAACTCATACTTAAAAAATTTTCAATGTTATCATTGTATTCTATCCACGGTTGAATATATGCTCTTTTACTCTTATCTAAATATCTTATAACCCATTCATCATCAGATGGAAATTCTCCATTTTTATCAACCGGATATTGTGCAGTGTAAACCGGATGCATCAGTGAAACAATACAAACGCCTTTATCGTCTAATGCATTGAAGATATTAAAAAATAGACTTTTAATATCTTCAATATAGTGAAATGTTGTAGAGGAAAATATGAAATCGAATTTTTCATTGATATATATATCCAAATTACTAATGTCTGCTTTAATAAACTTAACTTTTGAACCTATTTTCTTAGCTTTTTCTTTTGCAATATTCAGCATATTCTCAGAAATATCTACTCCCAAAACAAAAAGAGGGTTTTCTTTTTCAAAAAGGAAAGAATATCGTCCTGTACTACAACCTAACTCCAAAATCCTTTTATTATTCAATTGTGGTAGCATCTTTTGAATGCAAGGCCATTCAATTGCATAACTATATGAATCATCTTTCTCTGTAAAATCTTCGTATGCTTTAGCCATATCATCCCAATTTTTTTCTATTTCATTTTTCATAATGATCTCCTTTTAAGTTAATAATCTTACTGTTATGTATATTCCCAAGCCAGTAATGTTTACATCTGTTAGAGAATGTTAGAAAACCTGTACATATCAAGGCAAGCAGTTATTTTTTAATTTCATTTTTCTTCACCACTATGCAAATTTACATCATTTCACATCTTATTATTTATTTCTACAATGACTAATGTATGTGCCAAATATTGGTAAAACTGCTCATGATAATGCTTATTCTAAACGGATCCGGTATCTTTGAATTACTTGATTGAATACATCACTATAAAATTCAGCTTCCAAAACACCACCACAGTTTTTAATTACGCCCGCTGAAGCCAAATTTTCCTTACCACATGTTATAATGATATTGGTTAAACCAATTGGTTTTAAAAATTCCAATGCTTCCTTTAGCATTCTCGTTCCGTATCCTTTTCTTCGCTCTGTCGGTCTAATGCAATAGCCTATGTGTCCTCCCTCTTTTCGCAAAAAATCATTTAGTGCCAATCGAATATTTATTATTCCGATAATTTTATCGTCATCTTCCCGAACATAAAAATATGTATATGCCGGAACCCTGTCTTCAGGTATGTTGGCAATATCTCTGTCTGCCTCTATCTTTAACAACCAATCTTGATATGTGGCATTTTCTAAAAAACGGTCGAGGCCACCTGTTCCATTAATAGGAGAGTCATAATCACGAAATTCCTGGATAAATTCAATTGCTTTCTGTTCGTATTCTTTATTGGGAAAAACAAATCTCATTTTCACCTTGCCTCCTTCTTCATTTCATTCCAATGCCTTTCTTTTCCATTCTTTTCTTCATTTCTTTCTTGCCGATACAAGCAGCGTCATTGGTCGGCACAGTTATTCCAACTTTTCGGGTACTGTATTAAGCATATTTTCTGCTGGCTTTGACTCAACAACTCATATTATTTCAATTCATCAGGAATTTCAGTTACAGTATCTGCTTTATATAAACTATAAACTGACATTATTACATCATAATACTCTATAATCCATTCATCGGATGAAAAACCATTCACTTCAAACACTTTATGCTTTTTATCACCATCAACTATTCCTATTTGCTTTCCCTTAAGCGAATCTCTTGGCAATGCACTATAAAAGGAATAAATTATATTACCACGCTGTAGCTTTGAGCCGCTATTAAGTTCTTGAAAATTCTCATGCTCCTTAGAAGTACAAGAAGAAAAAAATGCCATGAACAAAATAATAACTAACAATAAAGATAATTTCTTCGTAACAAGTCTCTCCTTCTCATTAAACTGATATCATTTCAAAATCATTATAAATGTACCAATAGTAATAAATATGCCACCGAGAATGGTTTTAGTAGTAGGTGCCTCATGTAATACTAAAAAAGCAAGTATCATTGTAATAACAACACTAAATTTATCTACAGGAACAACCTTTGAAGCATCCCCAATTTGTAATGCTTTATAATAACAAAGCCAAGACAATCCTGTCGCAATGCCTGATAGAATCAAAAATATCCAACTTTTTTTACTGAGGGTGGTAATTTGGCTCTGCGTTCCTGTAATAAAAACTATTACCCAGGCCATCACCAGTACAACTGCTGTACGTATTGCAGTTGCTAAATTAGAGTTAATTCCCTCAATACCTATCTTAGCAAGTATAGATGTCAGTGCAGCGAATACTGCTGATAAGATTGCAAATATAAACCACATATAAATTCCTCCGCAATTTGTTTTCTTTGCCTATTACCTACTCTTATCATCATGGCAATAATATTAGCAAAAGTCAATATCTTTCATTATCATTCAGATCATCTATTCTTGCGTAAATTTTTTCTCCATAGGTATTACTTCCTTAGAAAATTGTATTATAATTTTATACAATTTGTCCAATCTCTTATGGGGATGTTTAACAAGAAAGATTATTTTATTTTATAGATCATTCAGTTTTATATTAAAACTTCAAATAAGACCATTCGTTGGAGTGCGTAATATCATAGGGTATTGCAAAATCTAGATAAAAGTAAGTCCAGAAGAAAAGAAAGTAGAAGAATTTAAACACATTAAGACTTTTCCTTTCAAATTGCTCCACATTTAAAGGATTATTACTAGGACTTAGACTTTCAGTGTAAGACTTAAACTTTCAATATAAAAAACCACAGTTCAAGCCTGACTCCATTTATATTTAGCCTTTTTAAGGATTTCATTTATAAAGTCAGCCTTACGCTCTGAGTATTCTAATAAATCATTCACACCTTCGGATATTATATTCTTTTTCAACTCCGAATATCTCATTGCTTCATCTTTATTACAGCGCAGATAATCACGTAAAAGAATATTATTTTTCCAAATCAAGTTCCCGAATTGAGTAATATGTACATTATATGCCTTAGGAAATCTTTTTCGAAAATAAATCCTTCCGCTAACTCCTGCTTCACCAAGACATTCATAGCCTAATTCTACGACCTTATCAATAAGTGATTTCTCCAGGGGTAAAGACTTTACACCTATCATAATATCAACTATCGGTTTTGCCCAAATACCGGGAATAGATGTGCTTCCTACATGTTCAATACCTAGGACCATATCGCCAAGCGCATTGCATAGTTGTTCTTTTTCATATTCATACTTCTTAACCCATTCAGGGTTATATTCTTCAATATGAATTTTCTCATTAATCTCCATTAGTACACCTCCTAAAAATTCTATTTGGTTGTTACCATATCATATATATCGCTTCTGTATCCATATCATATATTGCAGATTAACTAAATGCCACATATATTCATAACACATATATTCACAATAAACACATTTATCCAAAATAAGCAACAGTATGCCATATTTGTTTTATGTATTGAAAAAGCTGATCTTTATTGCCCAGATCAGCCCATTTTTCAGGATATAAGTCAATATCACGAGACGCTTGACCAATTAGAAATGCATTAACAACACCTTGTCCGTTTCCAAAAATACTATCTATTTTTTGCGCTAACAGTGGAATTTTCGGTGCCCTGAAAAGATAGCCAATGCAATGAATATCTAACTGCCTTTTTGGAATCCAGTTTAGTTTTATATTATATTTTTGACACATTATTTCTGCCTGAGTCCCAAAGAATGTACCCTGGAACGATTGGTCCATATAAAAGCCATCAATATCATCTTCCAGAAAAATATCACCGTGTATATGAGCCTCAATGCAATAATCTAGGTTTCTTCCAATATGTTTTGGCTCATTACAGGGATTTAGTAAAATTGCCAATGCTTCCTGCTCTGAAGCAATCACCTGATTTAACATCCGGCAATTACTTTTTATGTCTTTAAATAAACTTGCTAAAACAGCAGCAAAAGTATCGCTGGTGCACAGTGTATCGGGATTGGTAGAACTATCTCCATAAGCAAAGGTACAGCGATGAATTACATCTTGCTTCAAGGTAAAAAAACATGAACCGAAACGTGCGGAAGCACCATCTATATACTGAAAAATATTTAAAGCACCATATTTAGGGCGATCTATTGCTTCGGGAGGATAAGCATCGAAAAATATACGTTGTTCCCATAAATATCTATCTCCACCGATAAATGCAGTTTTTCCACCATTCGTTGTACCGGTACGAAACTGGCCATGATACTGTCCTTGCGCCAACAAGTTTTCTATAACAGTCTTTCCGTTATTTGAAAACCTGTCAGGTTGGAAATTTATCGTAACAGGTTTAGATAAAACATGATTTATCAGCGAACAAACATCAACATTAAAAGGCTTGCAAATTTCTTGCAAATATGCCATGTGTTGTTCATTCTTCGCTTCAGCGTATTTTCTCACTCTTTCAATAGCATCTTTTTGATAATGCAGCACAATAACACCTCATTTACCGGCAAATAAGAATAAATGCTAAAATACATTAACTTACTTAAATATAATATATTAATTAGATATACTTATAATGCCCCTCCGGTTTTAAATCGGGCAGATCCAGTCCCAACTCCAAAACCAGATAATTTCTGATATCATAGCAGAGGTCGCATTTTCCGGCATATTCGGTTTTGGGTTTGTACTCATATTCCTTTTTTGCCAACTCAACAAGGCCTCTTATACCAATGGATTCCAAACTGTTAAATATCCGGTACTTGCCAGGATCAGCTCCATTGACCAGTTCTTTCAATGGGATTGAAAGCCCTGGACATGACTGGGGAATAAAGTTCCCGTACAAGTCAACATGAAAATGATATTTGCCCGACAACAATTTACAAGGTTTCGACTCTTCCAATATTTGTTTAAAAGGTTGTGTCTTCATCATCGGCTTATATGTCATCAAAGCCCGGCCTTTTAAATTAAGTCCATATCTGCTTAGCAGCTTCACCAGGTAATCCTGCCCAAAAAGTCGTGTATACTCATCAAGAGAATGGGGTTTACGATCATCCATAGCATTAATATCGTCCCAAAATTCCATTAGCCAGGGAAATACATTCATCTTTGTCTCCGAACAGGTCCGAATTAAGGCTTTTACCTTCCAAAAAGGTATATATTCATTGTGATATGGGTCTATAGATATAAGCAGAGTGTGTACTCCATTGGCTTTAAGTTCATTGAGGACAATCTTTGCTGAGACTTCATCCTTATACCATGATGCATTGGTTTCAATATATTCAACGTCAATATCATTTCTTTGGGCAGCTTCAAGAACACCCAAAATTTTATCAGGTTTTAGAAGCGGTTCACCGCCGCCGATATGAACGGAATCACAGCCTAAACTCTTTAGGATAGAGAATATCTCATCGGCCATGGATGACGACATGTAATCATCAGGCCACTTAGGAGAACTGCAATAACTGCAATGTTTGCACTTCGACGAACATTTATAGTTTGTGATTATTCCTCCGGATACCAGATTTCTAATTTTTAACAAGATTGGACCTCCTTCTTAACTTTATTGTGTTTCATAATACTAAAAATCATTTTTATTATACCATTCATTAGCTATTTTGCTATTAATTTCTCTATTATCAAATTTATCTGAGGTAGATATCAAAATATCAGTAATCCTGAAAAAAGAAGACTTTGTATGTCAATTGTTTAGGTAATGTTAAATATTTTACCTGTTAGCCTTTTATTCTCTAATAGCAATTCAACGCTTTTTTACTTCTACTGCAATATTACACACCAAAAATGTAAAAAAAGATACGGATTCATAAAAATATTTTTACAAACCTCGAAGCAATTCGGGAATAGATATAAAGTCCAACATTATAAGTATCCCACATTTCGGCATTAGCGATTTAATTAAAGAATTCTTTTGGATACACAGCAGTTCCTTTAACGCCGTTAAGATTTCCAGTCTCAATTTCTAATGCCATAAATACGTCGTACGAACATCAAATGGAGGTTTTATACCCCAAATACTTGCAGGTTTAAATCCAAACCTGGGATAATACTTAGCATGTCCCAGGACAATAAACGACTTAAATTCAAGTTTCTTTGCTAATTTTAACCCTTCATTTATTAAAGCACTCCCAATTCATTTATTTAGGTAAAAAAATAATTTTAACTTAACTCCATTTAACAACTATCCATGTAAGTATGAATAATTTAAAACCTACCTTCGTTCATAGTTTAATTTTGTTTTCCATAACAGAGCTAAAACGGGACATTATCAGGCTGTTGGTCATAGTACTTATTTTTATAATTCTCACTTTCAAATTCAATTTCAACAGTGACATGTTCTATTCCCTTCTTAAGCATTAGTTCCCTGATCTTTTGCTTTATTTCAATAATCTCTTCACGCTTAGTATCGTCTTTTACGATTATGTGAGTACTTAATAGATTTTTCTCCCCCTCCAGTGACCAAATATGAGTATGATAAACAAAAATAACACCTGTCTCTTCCATTATTTCACGCTCAATCTCTTCAATCGATAAATCTTTGGGTACACCTTGTAATAAGACATACAAGATTTCTTTTAAGTTTTTCCAAACATTAATTAATACATATATTGTAATTAAAACAGATAAAATCGGGTCGATTATTGGAATGTCTATAAACATTAATATTAAACTTACAATGAGCACTACAGCCCATCCTAATACATCTTCCATTAAGTGCCATAAAACAACTCTTTCATTTAGTGTAGTTCCCTCTCTTAATCTTAAAACGGCAGCTCCGTTCATTACAATACCCAGTATTGCAAGAATCATCATCCCGTTTGTATTTACGGCTTCAGGTTTTAGAATTCTTGGAATAGATTTTGCCAGTATCAAGGCAGTACCGACTATTAGAATAATACTATTTATAAGTGCTCCTAACAACGAAAACCGGGCATATCCAAAAGAAAATCTTGTATCCGGACCTTTTTTAGAGTATTTTTCCAGGTACCATGAAATTCCAAGTGACAGTGAATCTCCCAAATCGTGCAGTGAATCCGACAGAATAGCCATGCTGTTAGTCCAAAGTCCCCCTATAATTTCTAATAACGTAAATGATATGTTTAGTAAAAATGCTGTTTTGATATTTTCCTGACCGTCATGATGGTGGTCATGATGATGGATATGATTATGTTCCAAAGTTATATCCCTCTCTTCTATAGTTATAAAAATTCTTTAAAATCCCATAAAATAGCATGTCTATAACTTTCAACATTCAATTAATTAATTGTAACGTATTTCCTTACTACTAATTCGTCTACATATTTTTATTTTACACCAAATATTTTATAAAAACATCCATATATTCTATAATCTATGTATATTTCTTTTCATGACAGCGGGGTACATACTATACTCTTCCGTTGGCTTTCGGGCTTTAAGTTCTACCTTAAATAAAAGAACAGCAAAAATTCTCCTCTATTCTCTATAAGTTTGAGAATTCTTGCTGTTTTTCTGTTAAATAGAGCTAAATGCAGGTAAAACTTTTATTCAAAGATGAGAGAATGACAAGAGAACTGTCACCCTCTCTATTTGCAAGACAAGAGAACCGTCCCCATGTCTCTTATCTATTATAAACCCGTATTTCAAATATTCTTGCCCCTTCATTGGATGAAAGAAAACTAGGTATAACCTTCTTGGGTAAAAATGAGATGTATGCATCA
>DUMC01000190.1 GCA_012840075.1 Clostridiaceae bacterium
TAAAGATTATGGAGTACCATTTGAAAATATCATAAAAGCCATAAATGAAGGGTTATTATAAAATACCCTTCATTTTTGTGTATTGGGAATTATACCCTCCACCATTAAATTAGAAGAGCCAAATAAAAATGATGGCTACTTAGAGCTTGTTCTTTTTTAATTTTAAGCTTTCCGTTTTCTATCCTCGTTAAAGGTAACATATTCATTTTTTATAAAACTTCTATTTCTATTGAAATTTCAACATTTCTTAGCTGTGTTTTCTTTTAATCAATACTACTGACTCAGCCGTAAAGTTCTAACAATCAAGCTTCGTCTTCTTCTCACTTTCTTGTGAACTTCTGGCATGAGACGTACATCTACTTACTTCGTAAGCAGTGTTACGACTTCAACATGCTCCGAAGCGAAATCGTAACTGCTCAATTTGAAAGGTTTTGTAGTGGTTCTGGATACCCAGCAATTAATAAAGAAAATGATGTACTTCGCGTTCTAGTTCCAGAAGTTAATATAGATGAGCAAAAAAAATATTCTTTCCAAAATAAGATCAAAACTTCAGCTTGCAAAAAGCATGGGAGACGAAGCAGAAGAAATATGGCATAAAGCCATACATAGGTTTGAAAGTTTAGTTGTCAAGGACTGAAAATATATAATTTTTTATTGTAAAAAGTAATTTTTATTAAGATAAAAATACCTTACATCAAAAACTTCACATCTATCCTGTCTCCACAACCCCTACAAAAATAAACGTTATCTAACCTGTCAACTCAACCCTATCACTTTCAGGGCAGTTGATATGTTACCGCAAACAATAAAAATAAGGGTTTCCCGATAAGAGAACCTCTGGCCAATCAGCCACGAGAAGCGCTCAATGTCTGGAAACCCTTTATTTGTAGGCATTTTCAGCCTTCTATTTATTCACCCTTGACATCAAGACGACACACTCAACATGAGGCGTCTGCGGAAACATATCTACCGGTTGGGCTTTCACTGCTTTATATCCTCTCTCCTCCAGGTACGCCAAATCCCTTGCCAGTGTAGCAGGATTGCATGAAACATATACAACCCTCTCCGGCTGCATTTGAACAATTGTGTCCAGCAATACAGCGTCACATCCTTTTCGCGGTGGGTCAACCACTATTACATCAGCTCGAACTCCCTGCTCATATAGCCTTGGTACCACTTCTGCTACATCGCCTGCTATAAACTCAGCATTCTTTACATTATTAATCTCAGCGTTCTTTCTTGCATCTTTTACAGCGTCCTCCACCACTTCAACACCATAAACTTTTGCTGCCTTTTGAGCCATGAACAGGGCAATAGTTCCCGTCCCGCAGTATAAATCAAAAACGGTTTCCTTTCCGGTAAGCTCCGCAAAATCCAATGCCTTATTATACAAAACTTCGGCTTGTATGGAATTCACCTGGAAAAATGACAGGGGTGATATATTAAACCTGAAGTTGCCAATATAATCAGTTATTGTATCCGATCCGTATATTTTAATGTTTTTCTCCCCAAGTATAACGTTCGTTTTCTGAGTGTTTATATTCAGTACGATACTCTTAATTCCGTTAACTTTCTTCACTAATTCGTCCACAAGTCTTCTTTTCTTTGGGAGATCCTTACCGTTTATAACAATAACTACCATTATTTCCCCTGTTTTAAAACCTTTCCTTATCATTAAATGCCGCACAAGACCTTTATGAGCTACCTCATCATAAACTTCGATTTTATTGTTTTTAATAAAATTGCGGAATATTTCACGTATTTTATCACATACAGGGTCCTGGATTCTGCACTCTTCATAATCAATAATATCATGGCTTCTCTTCGCATAAAAACCTATCTGTATTTCACCCTTTTTCATCCCTACCGGAAGCTGGACCTTGTTCCTGTAATTAAAAGGCTTCTTCATGCCTATTATATCCTGTACTATAATTTCATCTATCTTACCAATCCTTTTTAAAGTTTCCTTAACCAAGTTGGTTTTGTATTCTAGCTGAGCCTCGTAGTCAATGTGCTGTAAGCTGCACCCTCCACACCTCTTGTAATCCGCACAGAAAGGTTCCACCCTGCTTTTTGAAGGTGTGATTATTTTTTCAATTTTTCCTACTGCATAATTTTTAGCTACTTTTATAATTTTTACTTCAATCTTTTCTCCAATCACTCCGCCTTCAACAAAAACGGCAAAATTGTTGATGCGACCTACACCTTGTCCTTCATGATTTAAATCGGTAATTTCAACAATATAATTCTTATTTTTTTTAACTGCTTCCATATCAACCATTATATTGCTACAATTCTCCTTTGTCTTTATTATTAAATCTAACCTAACCCTTATTATAAAGCATTATTAATAAGTATTATTTAAGTATTATTAATGAATATTACTAATAAGCATTATTAACATCATTATTAATATTAAGACGCATCATTAACAAGCATTATTAGTTATTTTAAAAATTTACGGCATTTTGTCAAAATATGATACCCAAAATTATACTTTTCTGATATAATATAATCTAAATTTAATATTATTGTAACATGAATTTAATATTGTATCATTAACTTTAAAAAATTGGCTTTACCTAAAATAAATAATCACATTATTGGAAATAATTATAACTTAAGGGAAAGTAAACGCAAAGCTTGATAAAATCGATGCACAAAGAAAATACAAGTGAAAATCCGATAAATAATACAAAGAAGATAACTTAAATTGAGATCGGAGAAAAAATACGAATTGAGGATGGAAGATATATGATTGATAATATTATAAACAAGGATAACGATTTGTTTGATAAGTTTAGCGGTAAAGTATCAATCAATTATAACCAAGACAGCAAAAGTAGTAATGATAAAAGCAGCAGAAGCAGTAATAATATTAGGAATAACAACAGTTATATGGAAAGCATCAGCATAAGCAGTAGCGAAATCACGAGTGAAGATATTAGACACAGCCGTAATAATAACATTACGAATATCTATGATATCAGCTATCCTGACGGCATAAAAATCGACGATACCGAATTTAGAAGAACCAATGGAAAAACTTCTTCCAAAGTATATTTTGGTAAAAACAAAAATATTAGAGTAAACTTAAGAAAGTATGGAAGGAAGAATCTGATCAAAGTGCCGGCAAAATTCAGCACAGCTAACCCTTTCAATCGTATAAAACAAGTGAGCTTATCATCATTTAAGCGAAAGAAGCATCATGAGGGCAGAGTTTTATCAAAAAAAGATGTAATATGTAACGGTAAAAGTTTTTCTGTTACTTTCGTGCCTTTATCCCCGGGTAAAATTAAAACTTTCAGGATAAGCAATTTTCACATAAAATTTGCTGTGTTATGGGTACTGTTTTTAATAGTTACAACTTATTCATTATCAACTTTTATTATCACATATAACGAAAACAAAATGTTAAAAGCAAGCATGGATGCAATCACCGCCAAGGCTGCAGAACAAATTGCCTTACTGAGTGAAAAATACGATAAAATATCGGAACTACTTGAGGAGGGCGAAAAGACCAACATCGACATTACGGTGCTTTCTGCGAAATACAGAGAAATAATTGAAAAATATGTTGATGGTAGAATCAGTGGTTCAATAGCCAGTCGTTCAGGAAACAGGACGGATAGTACATTTATAAAAGATGTTAAAGAATTAAATAACATTTTAAACGAACTGTCACAAATTAATGCTTCCAAAGAAGAGCTGATGGTTGATTTAAGTGATGTTGAAGAGAAATTGAGAAACTATCTTGATTCTCTTCCTACCCAATGGCCTGTTAATGCCAGAATATCCTCACGTTTTGGTACAAGAAGGGATCCTTTTACGGGGAGAAGGGCTTTTCATAACGGAATCGACCTGGCAGCTAACTATGGGGCAAGTATAAAAGCCGCCGGAGCGGGCAAAGTCATTTACGTTGGCTCATATAACGGATTAGGACTTACTGTAATCATTGATCATGGAAACGGTATTAAAACAGTTTATGGACATACTTCAAAAATTCTAGTAAAAAAAGGTGAAACAGTTACAAAGGATACTGTCATTGCAAAAGTCGGAAGCAGCGGAAGAAGTACGGGATCCCACTTGCATCTTGAGATTTGGGTAAACGATATTCCCGTAGATCCCCTAATTTACTTGGAGAGCCAATAATGCCCGGACACTTAGAAAATCAATAATATTTGAGATATTTAGAAAACAAATAATATATCAAAATATCCGGTACCGCAGCAATACCGATCTGAAAGGCAATAGCAAACAAAAATTTACATGAGAACTTATAGAACTTGCATAGGACTTATATAACTTGCATAGGAGGATGAACATAATGTTGAGAAAAAAAAGTTCTACTTCATCAATCACTTTCAAAACATTAATTGGAGAAGGTACTGTCCTGGAAGGCGATATTAAGTGTAATGGTGCATTAAGAATTGATGGTACGGTTAACGGCAATATAAACTCGGAAAATGACATATTTCTCGGAGAGAATGCGCACGTTAAAGGAAATTTGTATGGAGATTCCATATATGTTTCGGGAAAAGTTGAAGGAAATATTTATTCAAAATCGTCCATCCATTTATTCTCTACAGCAAATATACAAGGCGATATAGAAGCATTCAGCATCGTAACGGACGAAGGTGCAATTTTTAACGGTAAATGCAGCATTCTTACATCCGACAAAGAAAAATTTAATGGTAAGAAATTACAAAAGAATAATATTCAAAATGAAGCAAATGTTTAACATCATTTATCGCGGTCGCTTTTGTAATATATAGCCGGAACTTTGCCCACAATGATTGTCTCTGCAATTGGAACTGTAGTTATAATATTGCATGTATTTTTTATAAAAGCTGTTTTTATCAAAATATCAGTTTTAATCTCAAGCAGCAGCCGATGTTTTGTTTGATTTATCCCGGCATCAGTAAATTCAGATATAAAATTAGTTTCAACGGCACCATTCTGGGTGATATAAAAATATATGCCGGGTCCTGTGTTATACAGTATGGTTTTTCCCAATAGTGAGCCAAGAGGAACCTTCACAAATATCTTGTCTTTGGAATTCAGTTTTTTCTGAATATCAGTAGCTATCCTGGAAGATAAAATATTAATCTCTCTGGTATTTGTAGTAATTGCCTCTATTTCACCGTATTCATTTTTGCTGATTGTCACAAGCTCATTATAGCTTGTTCCGGAAGAAAAAGCATTTTGTATTACATCATTTATTATAACATTTATAACGGCTCTGGCCCTGTATTCAGATACATTTGCCATATAAGGCAGGACAGTCTTTTCAGCATATTTTACGGCAATCACGAATAATATAATACCAGCAAGAAATCGTATATATGTACGTGCCCTGGATTCTCTTCTTGAGACCCTGGGAATCCTGGGTTTTTTATATTTTCTGACATATCTCAAACGCCTATAAATCATTGTGTTTCTAAGCTCTATCAAAGTATCACCTTTAAAATAATAATGACATTTCTAAAGGCATTATATGAAAATACTTCTTTCTTGGTTACAATATTGAAAAACATTTTAGCAATCCGTACCGGGCAATAATTTATCTGTGGCAATGATGTTAACTGTAGTAATAATGGCAATAATTCTACTGTAGTAATACTTAGTAGTAATAAAAGGCATGATAACAAAATTTAATAGTTTGGAATTGACTTTTATGCTATAATTGTTAAAGACCATGATAAAATTTCATGGTATGATAACATTATTTAAGATTTTATGAAAAAAGAAATTAAATATTTTATAAAAATAACAGGATCGAGCCTAAAATATCTGCGAATATATATATGGAGATATCCGCTTTGCACATTGCAATCGTATAGTCTGAAAAATGGGGAGAGATTTATGATTAATGATAAAACACATAATTTAAATGAGCCTTTGAAAAAGGCAAATACCCGTAAAAGGCTCAGGCGGATTAAAAAGGCTGATAAAAAAGCTGGTAAAAAGATTGGTAAAAATGCTGACAAGAACACCAAGGACAAAGCCGTTAATTCGTCTAAAGAACCTGGAAAAATTAAAAAGATTATAAAAAAACTAAAACTTAAAACCGTAGGTAAATTTATCCTAACTACGTTAAAAATACTGATAATATTGTTTGTTGCTCTGGGTTGTGCTGCTGCAGGTGCGTTGGGGGGCGCAATGATAGGCTTCATTCAAACTGCAGAACCATTAACAAAAGAGCAACTTGTTATAAAAAATGAAACCTCCTATATATATGATTCCGAAGGTAACACAATCGCTATGCTTACCGGAAGAGAAAATCAAAACAGAGATACGGTTTTTTATAAGGATACACCTGAGTATCTAAGGAAAGCTTTTATTGCCATTGAAGATGAAAGATTTGAAAGCCATATTGGAATCGATATTAAGCGAATTGCAAGTGCAATAGTGGATATGTTCAGGACCGGTGGAGAAGGTCATGGTGGAAGTACGATTACACAGCAGGTAGTTCGCGCTATTACCGGAAGGACTGAAAGAACCATCAAAAGAAAGGTTCAAGAATGGTATCTTGCAATAAAACTGGAAAGAATGATGGAAAAATGGCAGATTCTCGAGTTGTATATGAACCTGATATATATGGGCAATGGCTGCTATGGGGTACAATCTGCTTCAAAATTATATTTCGGTAAGGATGTAAAAGACCTTTCTCTCGCAGAATGTGCACTTTTGGCAGGTATTACAAACAGTCCTTCAAATTATGATCCTTTTAACACGTACAATGAACATGGAAGAGAAAATGCAATTAAACGTCAAAGAATAATTTTAAAGAAGATGCTCGATTTAGGGTTTATTGATCAGAATGAATATGAACAGGCTATTAACGAAGAGCTTAAATTTGCCAATAAGAGCGACTATATTGAAGAGATCACCGTACAAAGTTACTTTGTAGATTATGTCATAAACGAAGTTGCAGAAGATTTAATGGAAGAAAAGGGTATGTCGCGGCAAATGGCTTTAACAACTATATACAGTAACGGAGTATTGATTTACACCACTATGGATCCTAATATCCAGGAAGCCATGGACGAGGTATTTCTTGATGATAATTACTTTCATAAAAATGAAAAGGTTAACCAGCATCCTCAGGCAGGTATGGTTATTATAGATCCGAATACCGGACATATACTCGCAATGAGAGGCGGATATGGCGAAAAGACTGCAAGCAACACATTGAACAGGGCAACTCAAATTGAAAGGCCGGCCGGTTCCAGCTTTAAACCTATAGCAGTGTTCGCGCCTGCTGTTGACAGAAGGCTTATAACTGCTGCTACGGTATTTGATGATGCACCCGTGTATTTTTTGGGATTGGACAAAGGAAGATATCCTCTAAATTACAGCAGAACTTACGAAGGATTAATGACTACACGTTATGCTATTAAAAGGTCAATAAATGTCCCGGCAGCCAGAGTATATATGGAATATCTCAAAAATCCGAATATTACACTTGAATATCTCAGAAGAGCCGGCATTGACAGAAATCAAAAGAATTTATCAATAGCATTGGGCGGTCTTGAGCAAGGTGTCAGCCCACTGCTGATGGCAGCAGCATATGTACCTTTTGCAAATAGAGGAATATATTATGACCCGGTAAGTTATACAAAAGTAACTGATAAAGACGGAAATATTATTCTTGAAAAGAAACCTGCTTACAATACAGTATATGATGAAGCCACAGCATTTGTTATGACGGATATGCTAAAAGACGTTTGCAGACCTTCCAGAAGACCAAATGAAGCAGGGGGAACAGCAGCAAGACTTGGAACTATAAGGAATGCGAAAAACCAAATCATACCTACAGCAGGTAAGACCGGAACCACTGATGATGATAAAGACAGGTGGTTTATCGGTTATTCAAAATACTACGTTGGTGCTGTTTGGTATGGTTATGACTATCCTGCACCCATTGAAGGAGTGCCGAATAATGAAAATCCGGCTGCCATGATATGGAACGCAGTGATGACAAAGATACACAGTGACAAAGAACCGCTAGACTGGACTCCTCCTTCCGGTGTAGTCAAGAAAACAATATGTGTTTATTCAGGCAAGATTGCAACGGAAGCATGCACGCGTGATCCAAGAGGCAGTGCGGCTTTTGAAGAGTATTTCATAAAAGGTACAGAACCTGCTGATGATGATTATTGTGATGTTCATATAGTAGCCAAAGTTTGCAAAGATTCAACTGATATATGGGGACGCAATCTATTGGCAGGTTCAAATTGTCCTGAATCATCTATTGTAGAAAAAGTGCTCATCGCAAGACCCGTACCATTCAGACCGCAAAAACCCGGAGACCCTTATCCTCAAGACTGGATATATGAATATCCTGCAGGAGAATACTGTACTTTGCACGGTGGTAAACCGTTAAGTACTACTAATACGTCTTCAAATGTAAATAAAACCGGCAGCAATACTAATGTTAATGCAGACACTGCCACAACCGGTACCGGTACAGCTCATACCGACACTTCCACCGGCACCGGTGCCGCCACCGGCACTCCAACCGGCACAGGCACCACCGATACAGCCACTAACACCGGCACCACTACTAACATCAACATCATCGACGATTTTCCATTTGATTAATAAGTGCTACTTACACCAACTTAGTCAATAATTTCACTTTCGATTTATCAATGATTAATGGCTTCGATTTATGAATGATTAATGACAAAATACTACTAGCGATTAATGAATCAGCAGTACTTATGACATGTTGATTGTTGATGATAAACTGAATGATTATAAATATTTTTAATATAAAAATATTTATTAGAAACATTTATAAAAATAAACCAAAATTATTAAAACACCCCAATCATAATGTAATGGTTGGGGTGTTATATTTACGGAACAAATACCGGTACTCCCTGGGCAGTTTCGTCGGTATAATCATCAGGACTGTGTAATTTCAAATACTCCGTGATTATTTCTCTTGCTATAGGTGCAGCATAGGAACCATATATACCATGTTCTATAACAACTGCTACAGCAATTTGTGGGGTACTCCCCGGCCCTGCGGGTGCATAACAAATAAAAACTCCATTATCAGATTCTCCTTCTCTATAAGCTTCAGCCGTACCTGTTTTAGCTCCAACCTTATACGGCAGGTCCCTGAATACATTAACTGCCGTACCGTCTTCAGAATTTGCAACTGCAAGCATACCCTGCTGCACTGCTTCCATGGTTTCGGGTTTTACAGGAAGCTGTTCGTATTCAATTTCAGTTTCTTTGACAATAGTACCGTCATTTTTGGTTATATACTTTATCAAGTGCGGTTTATATTTCTTCCCACCGTTTGCTATAGTAGCTACATAATTTGCCAATTGCAAAGGTGTATATTCATGATATAGCTGTCCAATGGAAGAAGACGCTGTATCAGCTTTTCCCCATACATAAGGGGAAATCTTTGCTTTATACTCCTTGTTTGATCTTATACCTTCAATTTCTCCGGGAAGCTCAATACCGGTTTTTTCTCCAAGTCCAAAGGATTTCGCCCATTTATCAATAATATCTATACCTGTCATAACTCCTACTTCGTGGAAAAAGATATTACAAGAAGTAGCAAGAGCAGTAGCGAAATTAATCCATCCATGAGCTCCTAATCCGTGCCTCCATTCCATGCAAGTAAATCTCATACCATCGTAATATACATAACCTCTGTCAAGAATCCTGGTCTGGGGCGTAATAATCCCTTCTTCCAGTGCGGCTATGCCAACTACAGGTTTAAAAGTTGAACCGGGAGCGTATCTACCTGATATAGCCCTATTAAATTCAGAAGTAATGTGGGCTTTTGCAGGATCATTTAAATCTATGATCGCTTGTTGTGCTTCTTTATCTTCAGGTCCTGCAAGAAAAATTGCAGGGTCATATCCAGGATGGCTTGCCATTGCAAGTATTTCACCGTTATTTACATCAATTGCCACAACAGCACCTGCAAAAGCGTCATGGTGATTGTTAGGTACATTTAAATTTCTTATTTCTTCAATTCTCCTTTTAAGTACTTCTACTGCAATCTTTTGAAGGTCCATATCTAAAGTAAGAACTACATTATTGCCTGGTACGGCAGGTGTTTCTTCAATAACCCTGCTAATATTTCTTCTTACATCCACTTCTACTTTTTTGTAACCCGGCGTACCTCTGAGTTCTCTTTCCGCTGAATACTCAATTCCTGTTTTACCTATAATGTCATTAATACCATATCCTTCATTTTTCAACCTATTGTATGTTTCCGCATCAATACCCCTTACATATCCGATAACGTGGCAAGCTAAATCAGCATTGTTGTAAACTCTTATATATTCGTTATCTATGGAAACACCTTTAAAAACGTGATTTCTTTCTTCAATTTCTGCAACTGTTTCCACCGAAACATCCTTTGCCAAAACAACGGGGTTATAAGATGAATAGTTTCTTATTTCATATCTCATAACCATTATCTTATATGTTTCCTCATCCGTATATTTTTCATCAATTTTATATCGTTTCTTCACAGCTTCAAAAAATGCTCTCACATTTTTTGGATCATCAAAATCGATGACCTTTGTATTATCGGTCTCATCAGTATTGTCATTACCACCTTCGTCATCACCGGTATCTTGATTGTTATTGCTGTTATTACTATCTTCGCTGCCATTTCCGTAGTCTCCTTTATTTTGAATATATTTAAATTCAACTTCAATTTTATTCTCAGCAAGCCATTTTAGAAATGCTTCCGTTGACCTCCTTGCCTCTGATCCGAAAGCAAATGGTTCAAATGTTAAATACCTTGTAAAACTTTTATTGAAGTTATCACCGTTTTTTTCAAAAATCTCGTACAGCTCCAATAGCATCTTGTTCAATTCTTGTTCATCAAGCCGTGCATTTACAATGTTTACATTATATCCCACTCGATTAACAGCAATCGGCACACCGTTTCGATCATATATATTGCCCCTGGCTGCCGGAATTTTTTTGTTTAACAAGATCTTATACTGTGAGTTTTCATAATACTCTTCGCCGTGTATAATCTGCCAGTCAACCAGCTTATATACTATCGCTATTGCTGCAATCATAATAAACATCATGATGATGTTATACCTGTCTTTAAAAAATTTCTTAATAGAACTCTCGTTCACAAATTCACCCCCGTTCTCTCACTGTGCTACAAATCATATCATTCTGCTAAAGTGCAATTTTTACCAGCATGACAGGTTATATTACTCAGCCAGGTTATTTCATCCAGCCAGGCCATAAATCACGAATAAACTTCTTCAGCTTCAGTCTCCTTTTTTCATCAACATCCGTTTCAGTTTCAGTCTCCTTTTTCACCTGCATCAGCTTCAGTTTTCTACTTGGTTTCATCAACTTAACTTTCTTCTTGCAGGTACATATAACAAATTAAGTATACAAAATTAGCGGAGTTTTATCAACAAGTCATTGTTTCCATAACACTAACTATTTTCCCATGTATATGAGCGAAAAATAACAAAGTCTAATTGAATTTATCCAAACAATAATATACAATGGACCTTGTAAGGTAATTGGAACAAAACAAATAAAAATAGAGTCTTTCTTTTTAGGCTTGGTTAATTGTTATGCAATGCATCCTGGTTAATTATCCCTCAACGTATATTGGTTAATTATCATGCAATGCATCCTGGTTAGCTATGCTGAAATAATTTATTTTGGCTAATTATCGTGTAGTGCATCTTGGTTGGCTATCATGCAATGTATGTTGATTAATTATTGTGCAATGCATCATGGTTAACTACCGCACAATGCATCCTTAATTACCGATAATGTATTTAACAGGCAATAAAATGGGCAATACTTATGACAGGCGGTATTTTTAATAAAAATTGAATAAATATCCTTTAATGCAAATATGTTTTACACAGGGAGGAAAATAAATTGAATTATAACAGCAAAAATAATACGGGCATTATGTCCGGCAGTAATATAAACAGCGATACAAACAATAATATAAACAATAATACAAGCAATAACACAAGCAACAATATAAACAACAGCAATACAAGCAGCGATGCAAGCAATCCAAGCATCAATAAAAGCAATACAAGTAGCAATAAAAGCAACAATACAAATAACAATAAAAGTTTTATATACGAATACGAGGAATTTGTAAAAAGCCATCCAAAAGGGCATTTTATGCAATCTATAAAATGGGCTAAAGTTAAATCAAATTGGATAAATGAAATTATAACGGTTAGAGATGAAAATAACCGAATTAAAGGTTCCATGAGCCTTTTAATACGTAAAGTCCCATTTTTAAACCGAACTATAATGTATTCACCAAGAGGGCCGGTGTGTGATATTTACGATGTCGAAACTTTTAAATCTCTAATTGAAAAAGCCAAAGAATTGGCAGTTAAATACAAAAGTTATGTTTTAAAGCTAGACCCGGATATTGAAATTCAAGATACGGAATTCTGTAAAATAGTAAAGCAGCTTGGTTTTAAAACAAAAAATGATTCTGAAAATTTCGAGAGTATTCAGCCTCGCTTTGTTTTCAGGTTAGATATAAAAGGTAAAACTGAAGAAGAAGTGTTGAAAAATTTTAGTCAAAAAACAAGGTATAACATACGGTTAGCCATAAAAAGAGGCGTAACTGTAAGAATAGGTTCAAAAGAGGATATACCTGAATTTCATAAAATAATGTATGAAACAGGAGTAAGGGATAAATTTGTTATAAGAGATACTTCATATTTTGAAACTTTGCTTGATGCTTTAGGTGAAAATGCAAGGCTTTATTTAGCATATTATAACGGCAAGCTGATTGCCGGTACCATTGCTATACTTTATGGGAACAAATGCTGGTATCTATATGGTGCAAGCAGCAACGAACACAGGAATGTTATGCCTAACTATCTTTTGCAATGGGAAATGATAAAATGGGCTATCGAATCGGGATGCGATATATACGATTTTAGAGGAGTTTCGGGAAATCTTGACGAATCCCATCCTTTATATGGTTTGTACCGCTTTAAAAAAGGTTTTAGGGGAAAATTTACTGAATTTATAGGAGAATTGGATTATGTATTCAATCCGATTACATATAAGCTCGTTGAAAAAAGTGAAATAGCTTTTCGCGAATTAAGAAGGCAATTATTTGTATTGAAAGCGAAAATTGCGAAGGAAAAATAATTTAAAGGTGACAACTTAATGGAAAAACAATCAAAGGAAAAGGTGGCAATTTGCTAATGAATAAATTAATTATTGAAACGAATAAACTAAAGAAAAACATTGAAATAATTAAGAGTTTAACTGAAGCTGAAATAATTGCAGTAGTAAAAGGAAATGGGTATGGACTTGGATTTTTGGAATATACCCGTTTTTTATCTGAAAACGGTATTAATTTATTTGCCGTTTCAGATATAAGCGATGCCGTTTTATTATCCCAGAATGGATTTAGAGAAAATGTAATGCTGCTGTCTCCCCCCTATAACGAAGAAGAAGCTGAGCTCATTATATCTAATAAGATAATATGTACTATAGATTCTATTGCATCGGCTTCTTTAGTAGATAAAACTGCAGCTAAATTGAATGCAATAGCAAAAGTACATGTTGAAATCGATACCGGTTTTGGCAGGTTTGGTTTTCTTGCTGAGGTTAATAGAAATAATTTTAGCGTTAATGATAATTTTAATTATTTCAGCGTCAATGGTGATAATTTTAATTATATAGAAGATGCCTGCACCTATCTCAGTTCACTATCTAATATTGAAATCGAAGGCACATACACTCATCTTTCATCCTCTTTTTCCAAGAAAACCAGATATATCAAAGTACAATATGATAAATTTCAAAAAGCTGTTGAATTAATGAAAACAAAAGGTTTAAACCCAGGTAAGCTTCATATATGTAATTCTTCAGCTTTCTTAAGGTTTCCTTATATGCATATGGATGCCGTAAGAATCGGTTCTGCTTTTCTCGGACGTATACCTATGGAAAATTCATTTGGGTTGCAAAAAATAGGCTATTTAAAATCCAACATAGTTGAGGCTAGAAAACTGCCGCCCGGTCATAATGTAGGTTATGCAAATACATTTACAACAAAAAGAATAACAAAGGTCGGAATTATACCTGTAGGATATATGCATGGATTTGGCATTGAAAAATCAAGAGATACTTTCAGGTTTATTGACGTTTTGAGATATGTCTATAATGATTTAAAATCTTTTAACAAGAAAATTCTTGTAAAAGTCAATGGCAATTACGCACCTGTGATAGGCCGTATTTGCATGTACCATACAATTGTTGATTTAACAAATATTAATGCTACAACAGGCGACGAAGTTGTATTGGATATCAATCCCCTCTACATCCCAAAGGAAATTAAACGTGAGTATGTTTAATGTAATTTTGTACGTTTAATGTAATTTTACCAACAAAAAAAGTACCTACATCCAGTCCATTTATTATATCCATGATAATACTAGGCTCTTTCCCGTTTGCCAATACCATATCAATACCTTCTTTTGTAACTTCCTTAGCTGCTAATATTTTTGTGATCATGCCGCCTGTTCCCTGTTCACTTCCTACACCTCCGGCACAATTTTCAATTTCCGGGGTTATTTCATATACAATGGGTATTTTATGAGAATTTTTATTTTTTCTAGGGTCACAGTCATATAAACCGTCAATATCAGATAATATTATCAATAAATCTGCTTTAACCAGTATTGCTACAATTGCCGAAAGCGTATCGTTGTCTCCGAAGACTAAGTTATCCCCGTTTTCACCGCCTAATTCCTTAACACATACGGAATCGTTCTCATTTACTATAGGAACAATTCCTTTTTCTAACAAAGTTTCAAAAGTGTTTATAACATTTCTCCTTCTGTATTCATCCTCAACTACGTCCCTCGTCAAGAGTATTTGACCTACTATATGCCCATATTCGGAAAAAAATTTACTATATATATGCATCAATTCGCACTGTCCTACGGCTGCTACCGCTTGTTTTTCACGTATGGTCTTCGGTCTTTCCTTAAGCTTTAACTTCCCAACACCTACTCCTATAGCGCCCGATGTTACAAGTATGACTTCCTTGCCTTGGTTCACCAAATCCGATAAAACCATTGAAAGCTTATCAATCCTAGACAGATTGATATTGCCGGTATCATAAGTTAAAGTGGATGTGCCGACTTTTACAACTATTCTTTTGGCATTTTTCAACCTTTGCCTAAGTTTATTACTTTCATTATTATCGACCGTCACAAAATGACCTCCTTTTTTTAGGTTCTATGCCCACCGTTTATGTCTATCATTCTATGTTTATCTATGGGATCAAACTTGAAAATCTGTTTAGATTAAAACTTAGTCAGTTCTATCTCTCCCCAGGCTCCGATTTTATCTTCAATAATTATTACAGCTCCAAACACTCCGTCAATTGTTGAGGCATAATTAAGGGCGAACTCAATATCCCTGGGAGTCTTTACCTTGTTTGCCGTGGAAGTTGCCACGGCATCTGCAAGGAAAGCATCCCTGGCAGCGATCACTACTGCATCGGCTTTGCCAAAGCTCAAAGAATGCCCCACCGTTCCTGAAGATGTGCAGACTCCGGCCGGTGTTTGTTCCGGTTGGATTTTTAAAGCAAGCTTCTGACTTAAAGGGGAATTACCTGCATATATCCCTATTTTTCTAACGGAATCCGTCTTTATAAAAATATCTCCCCCATTTTCAATAACAACTTCTTTGCTGTACTTCAAAAGCTCATATCCGGTCAATTCCGCTATTGCACCGGCTACTGCTGCCATAGGACCGACATCTGCTTTTTTAGCTGCTTCACACATTTTTTGCACAATAAAAGCCGCCCTAGGTTTAGGTGTAATCGGAACCAAGCTGGTTAGAAACTCAGGATGTATTTTTATATAATCCTGTATCTGCTGCCTGTATCTTCTTACAGCTCGTAATGCGGAACGGAATACAACCGTATTTTCGATCGAGCTGATAGAGCCGTATCCAACGTTACCAAAACCCTTTCCGCTGCTATTGTTGTTTTCATTGTTGCTTTCATTGTTGTTTTGATTGCTGTTTTCATTGCTGCTGCTTTCAGCAGAACGGATGTTTTTGATAATGGGTCCGTTCTCGGTGTTATTGTTATTCTCGGTGCTGCAGTTATTTTCAAACCCTAAGCTATCTTCACACACCCCAATACTTAAATCCGTCTCATAAACGCATATATTGAAAAATTTAAGATTTTCTCCTTTAAATAATTCTCTATAAAATCTTTTTTCATACATAAGTATTTCCTTCAATATTTCTCTATTTCTTCCAAATTCCTCTTTTGAGGAATTAATCGTTTTTAGGATGTGTATAACTAAATTCCCTTTAAAGTGTATCTCTAATATTCTTTAATTGCTTACCTCTCTTAAAAGCGCATTGTTCTTAAAAGAGCATTGTTTACACTTCTTTAAAGGGCATTATTTCCGAATTTCCCGGCTATTACTGTTAGATAATATCACCGTTTTTTACACTCATTACTCGGAGGGGACATGCTTTTACACATAATTCACATACAAGGCATTTTTCCTTGTCAAAAGTCAAGCTCCAATCCGATTTATCCATTTTTAAGGCTCCGGACGGACATACTGCAGTGCATGTGCCGCAATGAACGCAGCTTTCCTCTTTCCATATAATCGATTTGTTGAAAACCGCATACTCAGCTCCTATTTGTCTTACATACTTCAATCCGGCTTCAATATCTTTCTCTTCTCCTTCTATATCAACTACAAGCGTTCCAACTTTATTAAGGCTTACATCAGCGTTTAAAATGTTTACCATCAGGTTGTAATTCTTTATTAAATGGTATGCCAATGGTATAGCTATCTTGTTTGCCGGAAAATACATTGTTACTTTAATCTTTTTCATTTTGTACCCCCTCCGTCCTATTCCTTATTTCCAGCTTATTTACAGTATTGGTAAGAGGTAGTGATGCTACAGGCTGTGTCAGTAAAAATTCACCTTTTAATATCCATTCCTTTAATACATTGGCTATTTCCCTTGCTTTTTTGATACTTGACAGTGGTGCAGTAGGTACTGTCTTACCGTTTAGTTCAATACTTCCGCTCATAAGTTCTTCATAAGAAACTCTTTTAAGAACAGGTCTGGGACCTGATGAAACGCTATAATCAATTACATTTGTATAAATATCTTTATTTCTTACTGCCGTTTTTTCTGCCATATCTTCATCAATAATAGGTATAGGTATGCCTACTCCGATAAATATGGATACTCCGTATTGCTGGTAAACGGCTGCCCTTACATACTTTGTACTCATTTGCTTTAAATCACCGATAAGCGCCAAAGTCCCTGCAGGACCCATCGGTACTCCGTTTTCTCCTCTTTTTTGTTCAGGATTATGCTGAGTACCTTCCCAGACAACATACCCTTGGGCTCCTCCAAAAAATATTCGGGTACCGATACCTATAGTTCTGTAAAGCGGATCGTTTAACAGAGGACTCAACTGACCTGATGTTGAATATGTTACATTTCCGCATCTGGGTAAAAGAGTTCCCATATAAGTATACATAATCTTGTTAGAACTATTTGTAGCTGCGTTATAATTCTGGTAAGCATTTCTAGGGTTAAACATAAAAGCTTGATTTATGTTATTTTTATTAATATAAGTTGATATTTCTTTTCTGGGATAACAATGAGTTCCATATGATTCAGCAACTAAGTGTATATCTTTGCCGGCTATTAAATCCTCAATTACATGAGCCCCACCATATTCCATGCCTCTGGATTCGGAAAGCTCTGTAGCACCTATATATGCATCTACGGCAGCTAATCCGGCAAAAGCAGGAACATCATTAAGCCAAACCTTGGTCATTTTTATCGGCGGATCTGAATGCCCAAAATTTATAAACGCACCTGAAGAACACATAGGTCCAAAAGTTCCCGTCGTAACTACATCCACTTCTTTAGCGGCTTGTTTAACACCTTTTTCTTCAACTATATCGATCATTTCTTCAGCCGTCAAAACTACAGCTTTACCGGCTCTTACTTTTTCGTTGATTTCTTCAATAGTTTTGTAACTCATTTGACATCTTTCCCTTTACAAGTTAATTTCAAATAATATACTATAAGACATTCTATCTCTTTAACTTTATATTATAAGGTTATATGTATATAAATGCAATATGAGAATATCAAGAAAGACATGGGGACGGTTCTTTTGTCCGAGACTGAGAAAGACATGGGGAAAGACATGGGGACGGTTCTGGCGTCTGCTGGAGACAGGGGGACGGTTCTAGCGTCTGCTGGAGACAGGGGGACGGTTCTAGCGTCTACTGAAAAGACAAAGAGGCGGTTCCACAGACAAAGAAAGATAAAGGGACGGTTCTAGTGTCTGTTGGAAGTGAAAAAAGACAAGAAAAAACAAGGAGACAGTTCCCATAATAGACGGAGGGACGGTTCCCATGTCTGCTAAGCGGAAATAACTTCCCTAAATCTGGAAATAACTTCTTTAAATCTTTCAGTTTGCAGACAAAAGAACCATTTCCCCATTTTCCCTATCTACCCGAGAACTGTCCCTATGTTTATTTTAAGACAAAAGAACCGTCTCCATATCTAATCCAGACAAAAGAACTGTCTCCTTGTCTAACCTAACTTAGACAGAACAGAAGAACCGTCCCCTTGTCTATACCCAAAAGAACCGTCCCCTTGTCTATAAATCTATACCCAGACAAGAGAACCGTCCCCCTGTCTATAAATCAAACGGTCTTATTTCATACCCCTGGGCTTTAATATCCTTAATAATTCTGTCCAGTGCATCTGCGTTATCTTTGGATACGGCGTGAAGCAGCATAACAGCACCGTTGTGTAGGTTAGCCATTACTTTGTTATATGCATAATCTGCTCCTCTGATTTTGTCAGCATACCAATCGTCATAAGCAAAACTCCAGAATATGGTTTTATATCCAAGCTGTTGAGCCGCAGCCAGTACTCTCTCGCTGTATTCTCCCGACGGTGGTCTCATATATTTGGTTCTTACGCCGAATTTTTCGTAAAGTTTATCGTCGAGACCAAGAAGCTCTTGTTCTAGTTTTTCATAATCGACATCCGGCAGACTCGGATGGGATATGCTATGGTTACCTATCTGGTGCCCTTCATCCAACATTCTTTGGATCAATTCAGGATTTCTGTCGATATATGAACCTGTAACAAAAAATATCGTTTTTACGTCATTTTCTTTAAGCACATCAAGGATTTTAGGCGTATAACCATTCTCATAACCTTCGTCAAATGTAAGATATATAACTTTCTTAGAAGTGTCGCCTACATAAATTCCATCATATTTATCAATCATTTCCTTGATGTTGGAATTTATCTCAGGAGTTTTGTGCTCACTGTTAAGCTTTATCCACCAAGAATATTTTGTATTGTCCAGTTTATTAAGGGCTTCCACATCAAGCTTTTCAACATTAGGCTCTTTCGGATTAACAGGTAATTCCTCTTTATCCTGGGTTGTTTCTTCGTTATCACCTTCAGGCTTTTTATCTTCGCCATTTGCTTGTCCATTATTACCGTTGCCTTTATTAGCATTATCACCAACGTTGTTATTATCAGGTTTTTCATCCCCGGTTTCATTATCATTTGCAGATTGGGTATCTTCATTATCGTTGTTAGTTACATCTTCCATATCAGTTGTCTGATTCTGATTATTCTCTCCTACAGTTCCATTGTTTCTTGTATAAAGTAAATATGAAACCGTAAAGCCAATAGTAAAAAAAACCAGAGCAATTAGAATAAAAATACCGAGTCCTCTTGCTGATGTTTTTCTTTTGATCTTCTTTCTGGATTTATTACCGTTGGTTTTACCGTTTAAGTTCTTATTCCTGTTTCCATTCTTGTGGTTGCTTGCCATTTACACTCATCCTTTATTCTTTTGTTTTCTAATTGTTCTTTTTCTTATTGTAAAATATTCCTATTTTGATTATAACACGCTGTGTTTTAAATTATAACATATTTTCTTAAAATTCTACAATTTATTCTTTATAAACTCTTCAAATGTAATATCATTGTCATATTTAATAAGCCCCTCTATTATATCCTGTTCTGTCAAAGTATGAATAAGCTTGAATTCATCATCAAGGATGTGTATTACATGGAAGTTATCAAAATCCATATACTTTAAAATATCCCCAAGTGAAATATTTTTCAATGCAACTATTGTTCTCACCGGATATACACCCTTTTTCAATATTCTTGATCGCCTGAACAATAATTGTTTAAGGTTCATAAAAACTGCCTCCCATTTCACAGATTTCATCAAATAAGCTAGATATATGCTAATTATTAAAATATTAAAGTTATGATGCAAATATGATTGAATTATTCCGACACCAAAAGTCAAACAAAAAAAAGTATAAGATATTATTTTTATATATTTCATCGTAATGTATATTCCTTTTTGTTTCGCTAATATTTCGAAAAAAATCCTTCCACCGTCTAAAGGGAAAATAGGCAGCAAATTGAAAATTGCCAAATATACATTTATTTGATAAAACAAACTCAGAATATAAATGCCTTTCTTTCCGATTATCTCGGAACTTACCTTCTCAATCATCCCGGAACTTATAATATGAGAACAACTAAAAGTTAATATAAACAAAATTATATTAGCCAGCGGGCCACTCAGATGCATAAAGATTTTTTCTTTCAAACTTGCATTTGCATCATCTATAACAGCAGTTAAGCCTGCAGGTAACACTACTATATTATATATTTTCATATTGAAAAGCTTTCCAAAATAAATATGTATTGCTTCATGAATCGATATGGATATGAATGCAAATAAATACTGCACTCCGAAATTTGTAATCACTGCCAATATAGCTGTTAGTAAAAATGAAAGGTGGACTTTTATGGAAAATACAGGCTTATCAATCAAAACGGATTTTTTAACGGATTTGTTTGCAATCACGTAGGATTTATCCTCATTGGATTCGCTATTATCTGACTTTTTATTAATATTACTGCCGGATTTATTATTAGGCTTTGATTTAATATTAGATTTTGATTTCTTATAAGTACCAGATTTATTATTTTTATTAACCGGTTTAAACTTATTACATTTAAACTCATTGTTCAACATCAACATACAATGCCGGATCCAGAGCTTCTCCATTCTTCCATATTTCAAAATGCAAGTGTGTTCCTGTAGAATAACCTGTATCTCCTACTTCAGCAATAATGTCTCCCTGATTTACTTTATTCCCTTCTATCTGATAAATTTTCGAACAATGGGCATATACCGTTATAGTTCCGTCCGGATGTTTTATTTTTATGTTCTTACCGTACATTTTATCCTCTGTAATTTCTAAAACTTCACCATCTGCTGCCGCCTGTACTAAAGTTCCTTTTTCCGTATCAATATCCAACCCGTAATGAAATTTACTAGTTTGAGTGATAGGGTCTATACGTGGACCAAATGGTGAAGAAATCTCCCCTTTTACCGGTGCAATAAATTTTATAGGAGAATTGTCAGAAACTCCGGAACTGCCTAATTCACCGGAATTATTTATATCGCTAAGAGTAATGAAATCGGTAGAATCGTTTTGATTAATTGACATATTTTCCGTGATAACTGGTATATTTTCCATGATATTTGGCATGCTTTCCACATTTCCGGAAATATTTGACATATTTCCCAAATCACTCGAAGTATTTGACGAAGTATTTTGCATGTTTTTTGAATCATTTGAGAAGATGCTTGTTATATTTCCGTTAAGAAGCTCATAAACTATACTGCTTGTTTTGTTAATTACCGCATTTATGTCAATATCTTGTTGTAGAATCAATCTAATATTATCACTCAGGTAGTTTGTCACTGAAGTATCGATACTTTCAATAGTAAAAAGCAATATGAAAATGAATATTGATATCACTGTTTGTTTTGCGATAATTTCTTTTATCGAGAACCTTTCCCTGATTTTAGCATAAGCTTTTCTTTTTTTATAGTAAGCATTGCTTCTTCCATACCTTGTCCGCAGTAACGTATTTTCCACAAACCTACACCTGCCTTAAGAACAATATATTGCTAGTATAGAAATAGTACAGTAAAGTATAGAAAGTCATTATTATTTGTCTTATGTTACACATCTAATATTATTTATATTGTACAAGTGTAGGTTTTATGAATAGAAACTGCAACTATACGAAAATAGAAACTGACTACTACACAAAAAGCAGAATACACAATCATCATCCAAAAAGTCGAACAACCATTCAAAGGTAAAAATCACCATCCAAAAAGTAAAAAGCACCTTCAGAAATGAAAAGAGAATTGAAAATAGTTGAAAAAGAATTGAGCAATAATTAAATTAAGAAAATCAATAATTAAGAAAATAATTCCAAGCAATTTAATCTTAACCAAAAAGAATGTAAAAGAATTGAAAATAAAATTTCCAAATTGCAATAATATACATCCGAGATGTCCTCCTTGGATATCTCTTATCACCACGGATATACCTGCAAACCCTAATGACTTAAGATTGCCTTTATCGTTATTTATCATCAATATTAAAATTGCTTTACTATTTACTAATTATTTTATTTCATTATTTGTTAATGAGATTTCTCCAATCCAGGTCTCCGCGTTCAAGACCTTTAATCAAAATCTCGGCTGTTGCAATATTAGTAGCTATTGGAATATTGTGTATATCACAAAGCCTGACTATTGAGTTTACATCAGGTTCATACTCCTGTGATGAGAACGGATCGCGGAAAAATATTACCATATCTATTTCATTGCACGCTATCCTTGCACCTATTTGTTGAGCTCCTCCCATTGGTCCCGGAAAAAATTTGTGGACATTCAAGTTAGTAGCTTCACTAATAAGTGCACCGGTTGTTCCCGTTGCATATAGTGTATGATTTTGAAATATTGACTTGTATGCTATGCAAAAATCCACCATTAATTCTTTCTTTTTATCATGAGCTATTAATGCAATATTCATAGTTCTATCACCAATTAAAAATTTTCAACCTCCTGCCTATTTCGTTTTTGTTTTTACATTTTTGATAGGTATATTAGCAATGAGTGCAGGTACGATACCCTGCCCGTCCTCACTCTGGGTTCTGGTCAACTGTATCTCAAGCTCGCTTTCATCAATTTCTATATAATTAGTTATAACCTTTATTATCTCGCTTTTAATCATTTCCAGAAATTGAGGAGATACGTTAGCCCTATCATGAATAAGCACCAACTTCAGGCGGTCCTTGGCTACTTCTTTTGATGGTTTCGTTTTTCCAAAAAAATTCATAATACTCTGTAACATATTATTTCTCCTTATCGGCTAGTTTTTTATTCCTAAAAATTTTTTAAGTTTAAGCATGAATCCTTCATCATGTCCTTCCAGGTCCAATAAAGGCACGTCTTCTCCCAATATTCTCCGGGCTATATTATTGTAAGCTTGTCCGGCCAGCGATTTCCCGTCTGTTATTACAGGTTCCCCCCTGTTAGTTGAAATAACAATTTTCTCATCATCCGGGACAATTCCTATTATGTCAACAGCTAAAATATCCTTAACATCTTCAATACTCATCATTTCGCCTCGTCTGACCATATCGTTTCTAATTCTGTTGATTAACAATCTGGGATTTCTCAATTCTTTGGCCTCCAATAATCCGATCACCCTATCTGCATCTCTTACTGCAGAAACTTCCGGAGTAGTAACTACAATAGCTCTGTCAGCAGCAACTACAGCATTATTAAAACCTTGCTCAATTCCTGCAGGACAATCAATTAAAACAAAATCGAACTCTTTTCTCAAATCATTACATAGCTTAATCATTTGTTCAGGTTTTACTGCTGTTTTATCCCTGGTTTGAGCAGCAGGTAAAAGATATAGTCCATCAAATCTCTTATCTTTTACAAGGGCATTCCTCAGCTTGCATCTTCCTTCAACCACATCAACCAAGTCAAAAACAATCCTGTTTTCTAAGCCTAAAACAAGATCCAGATTTCTCAAACCGATATCCGCATCAACTAATGCAACTTTCTTATTACGCATTGCAAGACCTACACCGACATTAGCCGTAGTAGTCGTTTTCCCAACTCCGCCTTTTCCCGAAGTTATAACAATTACTTCTCCCATAAAAAATTACCCCCTAAATATGTATCTGTCTGAAAAAACTATATATCTATTTTAAAGAAATGTCAATTAATACGTTATTATATTACCGGCTGCTCTCCCGGAAAACTATTTCTGCGGCAAAAAACTTTCTATAAATATCATATTGTCTTTAACAAAAGCAATTTCAGGTACTGAAGGGCTTTCATACTTCTGCTCGTCGGGAGGGCGGGTTATTATATTTGCTATTCTCAACTGGACAGGCTGCAAGCTTAATGATGCAACAATAGCTTTATCATTACCGTACATTCCTGCATGTACAGTCCCTCTTAACCATCCCATCACAATTATATTTCCGCCGGCTTGAATCTCTGCCCCCGGATTTACGTCACCCAAAATAACAATGTTACCGTCATAACTTATTAGTTGCCCTGAACGAACAGTTCCTCTGTAAAATTTAGTTATTCCTTCTTCTTCCCTGCTATGTAAAATGGATTTAATGTCGTTGCTATATGTCTCTTTCCTCATGTCATACTTAATGAAGCCATTTTCCTTAATCGTGTTTTCTTCTTTTATATCGGTATTAAAACCCAAATTATTAGTCTCTTCTTCAAAACTGCTAATAGTTGTCTCAGTTTTTTGAGTCATTAATTCGCATATGATTTTTATTTCTTCTTCCGATAACTTTCGCCCACGATATTTTACTCCAAGGGAAGCACCTTTAAAAAAATTGCCTGCTGAAATCAGTTTCTTATTAATCTCATTATATATTTCATCAAACTCCAGCTCTTTGTTCATTATTATGATCAAGCCATCCTTTGTTGCCTTAAAAATCACCCCATTGTCTGACATTTCTTAAAAAACCCCCATGCTTTTTTATATGATGAAAAACTTGACTTATAACGACAATAACAAGATTAAATTATCTATATAAAATTAAATTTTCTGTATATTTTAACTACAAGCATATGAATTATCACGGATAAACCGGTATTGTACAAAGCTTCTACAAGAAGAATCTCTTTAAATATGTAAAGTATGTCATCTATTTGCTGGCCTAATTTGCTAATGAGATAAACTCCCAGCTCATAAAAGAAAGTTAAAAAAAAGGTAAAAAATACGGCAACTATTACACTTTCTTTCTGAACCCTTCTGTTAGCCATGCCTGCAATAATTCCGGTGTACATCCCTAACAGAGCATAAAAACCTAAATATTTTCCTGCAAGTATGTCATAAACCAACCCCGCAAATAAGCCTACTACGCCACCTCCTACACTGCCCTCCAATATGGAGGCACAAATAACATATACCAATATGATATTGGGCTTCACATTTCTAATTTCAATATAGTTAACAAGCGTAGTCTGCAGCAGCATTATAACTACGATACTTACTGTATTTACTAAGAATTTATATCTTAGAACTCCTTTTCTTTTAGCTATCATTTTTTCTTTTTAGTACAAATACCTCCTGAAGCCCCTTAAAATCTACCTCGGGTTGAATTATAGCATTTCTTTCCAATTCATTATTTGATTCCCTTATCTCTTTTACTCTTCCTATAATAATGCCTTTCGGGTACACGCCTCCTAAACCGGAAGTTTCAATTACATCGCCAACCGCTACATCTACATTTATTGTTATGTAATTGATGCTGCACAAACCTTCTTCTTTCAATAACAAATCTCCTCTAACTATAACATGGCCTCCGCCGCTCTTTACTACCCAGCCGCTTACCGTACTGTTTTCATCTATTATAGACATCACTTTTGATGAATTGTTATCGACGCTTATAATCCTTCCTACAAGTCCGTTTGTGCTTGAAACCACTGGATAGTCTACTTCAACACCGTCTCTTGAACCGATATCAATTTTAAAAACATAAAACCAATTTCCGGGCTCTTTGGCAATTACGTTAGCTCCGATAACTTCATAATCCTCAAATTTGTCTTTTAAATTCAGCGCTTGCTTTAATTCTTCAATCTTGTCTTTATAACTTTTTAGTTCCCTATTTTCTTTTTCAAGTTCGTTTATTTTAATCTTTAAAATTTCATTTTCTTCTTTCAGGTTCTTTATTTCCTTAAATAAAGTAAAAAAATCTTCAACTCTTTGTCCTGCATTAGTTAAAAACTCTTGTATCGGGGAAAGAGGAACACTTATAACATTCCTAATTCCCGTAAAACTATCTGCTTTGTTCATTGAAATTCTTATTACTACAATCAGAACTACAGTTGCCAAAATCAGGTTAAAATATTTATTTTTTAAAAAGCTCAATAAGCGATTCAAGGCTTATTTCTCCATTTCACTTTAAATCAACACAAAATTTCTAAAACTCTTACAAATTTTCGTTTTAATTTTCCACTCATACAAACCTTCATTTATTAAATAATTAAAAATTTATTTAAACTTCATTTATTTGAATTATTTAACTTCATTTATTTAAACCTTCATCTATTTATTAAATTATTTAAGTATTTAAACCTTTATTTATTTACTTAATCTATCTCTTTTTTAATTTATATCTTTATCTATTTAAACTTCCTTTGTGATATTAAAACTTTTTTCAAAGTTTCAATATCTTCTAAAACTTTAGCTGTGCCTAAAGCTACACAATCAAGGGGATTCTCGGCAACATAAACCGGCATCCCGGTTTCTTCCATAATTAATTTGTCGAGACCGTTTAGCAAAGCTCCCCCGCCTGTAAGCATAATTCCTCTGTCTACAATATCGGAAGCAAGTTCTGGAGGGGTTCTTTCCAATGTATATTTAATCGCATCTACAATTGCACCTATTGGGTCTTTCAGTGCCTCCATTATTTCGGTAGAAGTAATCTCGATATTTTTAGGAAGACCGGTTATCAGGTCTCTTCCTCTGATTGTCATGGATTGCTCAGATAGCTTCGGATATGCAGAGCCTATTGTAATTTTGATTTCCTCTGCCGTCCTCTCTCCTATCATTAAATTATATTCTTTTTTAATATAATTAACAATACTTTCATCAAAATCATCCCCTGCAATCCTTAAAGACCGGCTTGTAACAATACCTCCCAGTGAAATTACAGCTACCTCGCTGGTACCTCCCCCAATATCCACAACCATACTTCCCACAGGTTCATCTACCGGCAGGTTTGCACCTATTGCAGCCGCCATCGGTTCTTCAATAAGCCCCACTTCTCTTGCCCCTGCTTGGTATGTAGCATCCTCCACTGCTCTCTTTTCTACTTCTGTAACACCTGAAGGTACGCAAATAATAACTCTGGGTTTTGATATTATACTTGAAGAAGTAGCTTTCTTTATAAAATATTTCAACATGCTAAGAGTAATATCATAGTCAGCAATAACCCCATCTTTCATTGGCCTAATGGCTATGATATCACCTGGAGTTCTTCCTATCATCTCCTTTGCAGCATCACCAACTGCGATTATTGCATTTGTCTTTTTATTTATGGCAACAACTGAAGGTTCCCTTATCACTATTCCTTTTCCTTTTACATGAACCAATGTGTTTGCCGTCCCTAAATCAATTCCTATATCCTTTCCAAACCAACCCATTCTTTTTTCCTCCGCTTCATTACACTTAAGCCTTCATTTGTAATTATAAAATTCCTCTTTCTTTTAAACTTACATATATACCATTTCCAATTATTATATGATCTAGTACTCTTATGCCCAAAATTTCTCCTGCATTCACAAGTTTTCTTGTAGTGTTAATATCTTCTATACTAGGTTCGGGATCACCGCTAGGGTGATTATGTACAAAAATAATGGATGAGCACCCTGATTTTACAGCTTCCGAAAATACCTCACGAGGATGTACTATAGATGCATTCAAACTCCCTACTGAAACATTCGCCTGCTTTATAAGATGATTTTTCGTGTTTAATAACAAGACTTTAAACACTTCCTTTTTCAAATGGCGCATTTCTTCCATCAGGAGTTTGCTAACGTCATTAGCTGATCTGATTGTAATCTTTCTGTTACTGCTGTATGTGGAAGCAATACGCTTCGAAAGTTCCATAACTGCTTTTATTTGTATTGCTTTTACTCTGCCAATGCCATTAATTGCTCTTAACTGCTCAAGCGAAAAATCATGTAAAGCTGCTATTCCCTTCCCTTCTTCATCCTTTGCAAGTATACGCTGGGCTAGAGCTACTGAAGTCTCATTTTTCGTTCCCGTCTTTATTATTATCGCTAAAAGCTCCGCATCTGATAACATCTCTGCCCCATATTTTTCAAGCTTCTCATATGGTCTTTCATTTAACGGAAGATCCTTTATTTTTAATCTTTCAGCCATATATTTATTACCCCCGTGGTTTTTGATCGCAAGTTAATACAAAATAATACAAAAACCCGAGGATAATAAGTTACTTAACAGTAATATTATAAGCTTTATTACAACTATTTATCAAGTTATAATTTTTTTACAATAATTTTGTCATAAAAAGTCGGGCCATTGTATTAAATTGTATTAACTTGAATTATATATCATTAATGTAAATATATGTATAATATTAGTATTAATTATACCACACATCTTATTAAAATTCCTCTTTTTTACAAAATTTTTTTAACATCTTTTTTAACAAAAATATAGGAAGCCCTACTACGTTTGAATAACAACCGTTGATTCTTTCTACAAAAAGTGCTCCTTTCCCTTGTATAGCATATGCGCCGGCTTTTCCCATTGCTTCTCCTGAATTTATATACTCCCAAATTTCATCATCATCAATATAACCAAAATAAACATCGGTTTTTTCATAATCTGCCAAATAAAATCCTGAGGCTGCGTCCACAAGGGCAACTCCCGTAATAACCTGATGGCGCCTACCACTTAGGCTTTTTAACATTTCATATGCATGTTGGGCATTCGTAGGTTTGCCGTATATTTTTCCGTCAATAACAACTATTGTATCAGCTCCTAAAACCAATCCTTTTTTTACTCTTTCCGCCACATCTTTTGCCTTAGTTAAAGCCAAAGTTTTAGTTTTTTCATGAGGTTCTCCTTCCAGCTCAATTTTATCTTCATCAACCTTACTGGGGATTATTATAAATTTCATTCCAATCTGTTCCAACAATTCTTTTCTTCTCGGCGAAGCCGAAGCCAAAATCAACTCATTTTCTAAATAATTCATAGCGTCTCTCCTTAATTTAGCTAACTAAATTAATAGTACATCCGTATTTCTAAACTTATTAATAAATTCATACCTAAATTTGCGCTGCTGAAGTGAAACATTAGATGCAGAAATCGTTTTACCATAATTTATTATGTACACATCAAGTTACAAAATACAATAATACTCCTGAAATTATACCAACTACACTTCCTAAATTGACTCTAATAGCTAAATTTAGTCCGAACCTCAGGAAATTAGTATCAATAAGGGGATTATAGTTTAGTGAAAACAGCTCTCTATAGCCGTTAACTCCGCCAAGTGCAATCCATTCCATCCCCTTAAATTGAGACAATATTTCTCCAAGAATTCCACACACAACAGCCCCCGTAAACACAAAAACGAATAGTGTCTTGAGACTTCTGTTTCTTCGCATAAGAAAACCTCCTAATCCTTAGTTATTGGGACATGCACGCAAATACAATAATAAAATCATTAACTATAAAATTATATCGTAATCTTAAAAATAAAATTAATCATGAGCTGCACCCCATTTGTATTATACTTAAATTTATTATTATTTCCAAATATCCCCCGGTTTTCGATCATTAAGAAAAAAACGGTGCATTCACTTCAATTCTCGATAAAGAGCGTTTTTGTATCAAATACACCCCCCTATAAATTTTAGACTTCTCTTTTTAACATTTTAGAAGTATAATATAACTATAGGCGGGATGATTCCGCACAATGGGGACAAGGAGGTTGAGAGAATGAAATTTGAGAGAATAAGTGAAAATGTAATTAAAATTACTGTATCACCACGTGACCTAGCAGAAAGGAATATTGATATACAGTCCCTTACGTATAATTCTGCAGCAGCACAAGAACTATTCTGGGAAATGATGGAACAAGCGGAAAATAAATATGGCTTTGACTTTTCAAATTCGCATATTGTCCTGGAGCCTATGGAAGATATAAGAAAAGGTTTTATAATTACGGTCACTAAAATAGATATAGATGAAGATCCCGACTTCGAATTCTTGCACAATTTCCTGGTAAACAAATTCAGGAAATCTGATTATAGAGTTAAGAAGAAAACCCGTAAGATTCTCGTACCTGCAAGAATCCTTTACTCCTTCAAATCTCTGGATGATGTTGTGGAGTTTGCAAAGATTTTAAAACCGGAATTTGAAGGAGAGAGTTATCTCTATAAATTGAATAACACTTATTATTTATTGCTAAGAAGTTTAAAACCTTTCAATTACAACAGAGTTGAACACCTACTTAATGAATACGGAAGAAAAATATCTAATATTTCGTTCTTAGAAGGTTATCTTAACGAATATGGGGAGTTGCTGATTGAAAAGAAAGCGTTGAAAATATTGAAAACTTATTTGGGGTGATAAGGTAAGGGGACACACCTCTTCGAGGAATGTCCCCTTATTTATTGCTCAATTATAGATCCTCTGTTTTCAACATTCTCTATCAGATTACTATTCTCAACATTCTCAATCAAAGCTTGCTGCTCGGTAATTACCAAGCTATTTTCATTTTTACCGATGTTTTTGTATGTCTGTTTTTCTTTCTTTGGTTTAACCAGAGCTGTATTTATAACAGTATCCATATTTGAAGCATAGACAAATTTCAAATCTTTCCTGATGTGTTCCGGTATTTCTTCCACATCCTTTTTATTGTCAACAGGCACAATAATTGTATCTATTCCTGCCCTGTGTGCTGCCAGAACTTTTTCCTTCAACCCTCCGATGGGCAAAACTCTTCCCCTGAGAGTAATTTCTCCTGTCATTGCCACATTCCTTTTTACAGGAATATTCAAAAGTGCAGACAATAAAGCCGTTGCCAATGTTATGCCTGCAGACGGTCCGTCTTTCGGCACTGCACCTTCAGGTATGTGGATATGAATATCATATTCATTATAAAAGTTCTTTTTCAGTCCGAACTCGTTTGCTTTTGATCTAATATAGCTCATAGCTGCTTTTGCAGACTCTTTCATAACATCTCCAAGCTGTCCCGTTAATTCTAACTTTCCTTTTCCAGGCATAACATTAACTTCAATTGATAAGGTATCTCCTCCTACCGGTGTCCATGCTAAACCTCTCGCTATTCCTACTTCGTCTTTTTCATTTGCCTTATCATATCTATATTTCTTTTTGCCTAAAAACTTTTCAAGATTAGATTGCGTAACCCTCACTACTTTTTTGTCTTCATCTGCTATAATTTTTGCAGCTTTACGGCAAATCGTCCCTATTTCTCTTTCAAGGTTTCTTACACCTGCTTCTCTCGTGTAGCAGACTATAATGTCTTTAATAGCATTATCATTAATGGAAAGATTCTTTCTTTCAAGCCCATGCGCTTTTATTTGCTTCGGTATAAGATGCCTCTTTGCAATATGAAATTTCTCTTCTTCTGTATAACCCGGTATTGATATTACTTCCATTCTATCCAGCAAAGGTCTTGGTATGGTTTCAAGGTTGTTTGCCGTAGTAATGAACATAACATCTGAAAGATCATAAGGTACTTCCAAATAGTGATCCCTGAAAGCAAAATTCTGTTCGCTGTCAAGTACCTCCAGCAGTGCTGCGGCAGGATCTCCTCTTATATCGCTGCTCAGCTTATCAATTTCATCAAGCAAAATCAATGGATTAATAGTCCCTGCTTGTTTCATTGCAGCAATTATTCTGCCGGGCATTGCACCTACATATGTCCTTCTATGACCCCTGATTTCAGCTTCATCCCTTACTCCTCCAAGAGACATTCTTACATACTTTCTATTAACTGCTCTTGCTATGGATTTTGCAATAGATGTCTTTCCTACTCCGGGAGGACCTACAAGGCATATTATCGGACCTTTTAGATCATTTTTAAGTTTTCTTATAGCAAGGTATTCCAAGATCCTTTCCTTAACTTTTTCCAAGCCGTAATGATCTTCGTTCAATATTTTTTCGGCCCGTTTTAAATCAATAATTTCTTCTGTTTTCTTGTCCCACGGAAGATCAAAGAGCCAGTCCAAATAAGTCCTTATAACTCCTACTTCCGCTGAAGCGGGATGCATTTTGGACATCCTGTTAAGTTCCTTGTCAATTTTTTGTTTTACCTCTTCAGGGAAGTTTATATTCTTCATTTTTTGCCTGTATTCTTCAACTTCCGCTTCTGTACCTTCTTTATCTCCCAGTTCGCTTTGTATTGCTTTCATTTGTTCTTTTAAATAATATTCCTTTTGAGCTTTATCAATTTGCTGCTTTACCTTCATGCTAATATCTTTTTCTATTTCCAAAATTTCATTTTCCCTCACAAGTATTGTTAAGAGTTTCTCCATTCTGGCATCAACTTCAAATTCGCTTAATATTTCTTGCTTTTGCTCGACTTTTAAGAACATGCTGGATGCAATCATATCGCAGATCTGTCCCGGATCTTCCAATTCTGCAATTGCTATGAACATTTCAGGAGATATTCTACCTGACAGCTTTGAATACTCCTCAAAAGCTTGCATTATTTTCCTTTTTAAAGCTTCTTTGACAGCTTTTGAACTTTTTCCAGGCAAGGAAGGTTTTTCTACTACTTCTACCATGAAAAAAGGTTCTTCTTGCGTAAACTCGATTATTTCCGCTCTTGCAACACCTTCAATCAAAACCCTTATATTATTACCAGGAAGCTTTACAAGCTGTTTAACTCTGGATATTGTTCCTATATTGTAAATTTCATTTGAAGCAGGTGAATCATTTTTAGCATCCTTTTGTGCAACAAGAAAAATAAGTTGATTATTAAGCATAGCTTGGTCAAGAGCTTTTATCGATTTTTCCCTGCCTACATCAAAATGCATGATTACCTGCGGAAATATTGTCAAACCTCTCAAAGGCAATAACGGCAATTCATGTGTTTTTTCTATATCAATATTTGACATTTTGACCAACCCCTAAATCAATAATAATAAGCACAATTTAACCAAAAACTAACAATGTTTACATGAAATAATAACAATTAATTTAAAATAAAAACAGTTAATTTAAAATAATAAAACTAATTATAACAAGTATAATAAAAATTTTACATAAACAATAGAAATATCATTCATATATCTGTATATTGCATCTTATTCAATATATAAACCGGGTTTACATAATATTCTTCTATCAGTTAACATTATACATGTAATATCTATTAATATCAAATGTTATATTTAACAGATAAGTCAAGTTTTTCATCATATTATGTATTTCTTTATTTGGCTCTTCTAATTTAATGGTGGAGGGTATAATTCCCAATACACAAAAATGAAGGGTATTTTATAATAACCCTTCATTTATGGCTTTTATGATATTTTCAAATGGTACTCCATAATCTTTA
>DUMC01000191.1 GCA_012840075.1 Clostridiaceae bacterium
ATGATATATAATACATTTCGGTTTCACTTTGTGCAGAAATACTGGTGCGTCTTGGAACTAAGTCCAATGTATTACTGGAAAACTATTTACAAATAGCACCTATGTCATTTGTACAAAACTTAGGTAACTAATTTTAATAATTAAAACTTACTTGATTTAACAAAAATAAATCAAGTAAGTTTTATATAAAAAACTGATGCACTTAAAACAGTACTAAAACAGTACTTAAGAGAATACAATAAGAAAATACAAAAAACATAAAATATTTTCAATACCAAGCTTTCACATAATAGTATCATTAACTTAGGTGTAATGCTTAGGTAACATAACATATAAAATTACAAATTCTTCAAGAGGGTTCAAAGGGTAACGTTATGGGTAATTATTACTACGCTGACAATGCCGAATTTAATGAATTTAATATTGAAAGAGCTGTCAAAGCAGTCGATGCTTATAGTAAGTCTACAGGTATCGGATGTATCATAATTGACAAAAAAGGCGTTACTCTTTATAGCAATGTTAAGGATAATAATGTATGTGAAATAATAAAGCATGCTGAAGGGCTTCAAGGAATTCAGATGTGTGCCCATGCGCATTTATATGGCAGCTACCAAGCAGAAAGATTTGGTGGAAAATATGTATTTTTCTGTCCCATAGGATTAGTACATTGGGTTTCCTCCATTATTCAAGATGACATGTTAAAGGGTGCAATCGTAGCAGGTCCGGTGCAAATGGTAGAACCTGAGGAATTTCTTATTGAAGATTTGCTTGTTAAGAGAAATATCAAACCGGAATATTTATCAGCAGCAAAGGAGGCTCTAAAGACTTTACCTGTTATTAATCCCGAAAAGGTGAACAGTTTGTCAGATCTGCTGGCTATGGTAGCTTCATATGTTTCGGATATCCAACCTTCAAAATACTTCGAAAAAAATGATATCCTTGAACAGCAATCAAGTATATCCGAATATATACATTATTTTAAAAATACAGAAGAGGATAGTGACAGTTTACCCGTATATCCTCTACAAAAAGAAAAGGAACTTTTAAAACTTATTGCTCTCGGTGATAAAGCCGGTTCACAAAAAATTCTTAACGAGATATTCGGATATATATTTTTTTCAACAGGCGGTAAATTTGAAGTAATTAAAGCCAGGGTACTGGAGTTAATAGTTCTGTTATCCCGAGCCGCTCTTGAAGGAGGAGCCGATGTAGAGCAAATTTTCGGCCTTAATTATAAGTATTTGAATGAAATACATAACTTCAAAAATGTAGAAGAGTTAACTTATTGGCTTTCAAACATAATGAACAGATTTACGGACTGTGTATTTGTACTCAAAGGAGTAAAACATGTTGATGTAATATATCGAGCCGTTGAATATGTCAGAAGGAATTATATGAAAAAAATAACCCTGGAAGAAGTAGCTTCTCATGTTTTCCTGAGCCCCTCCTATTTCAGTAAGATCTTTAAAGAGGAGATGAAGGAAAACTTCAATAACTATTTAAACCGTGTAAGAATTGAAATGAGCAAGAAGCTTCTTTTAGACAGTAACATGTCCTTGATTGACATATCAAACAACGTGGGATATGAAGACCAAAGCTATTTTTCAAAAGTATTTAAAAAACTGGTTGGCATAAGCCCGGGAAAATACCGGGAAAGCAGAGGTAAAATTTAGAGATGTAAAGATTTATAAACGAGATTTATAATAGGCATGAAATTAAGTAAAATGCTAATTGGATAAAAATTAATTAAAATTAATCTAATTATGTAAATGATTAATTAATACTAATGATGCAAATTATTAATAACTAGACAAATTATTTATAAAAAATAATAATATAAATAAAATAAATAAATTAAGTAAAATTAAACAAATTATTTAAAAACAAAAGTAAAAATTAAATGTAAAAATTTTACAGGAGGAATTAGTTATGAGCATTTTAAATGAAATTTCCCAAAATCTTCAACAAGGTAAAGCAAAAGTAGTAAAGGAACTAGTACAAAAAGCAATTGACGAAGGCTTTGAGGTAAAACAAATTCTTGAAGAAGGCCTGCTTGCCGGTATGAGCGTTATTGGTGAAAAATTCAAAAATAATGAAGTTTATGTACCGGACGTACTTATTGCAGCAAGAGCCATGAATGCAGGAATGGAAATTCTGAAACCGCTCCTTGTTACAAGTGGAGTTAAAGCTAAAGGTACAGTTGTAATCGGTACAGTAAAAGGTGACCTTCATGATATAGGCAAGAACCTCGTAAGAATGATGATGGAAGGTCAAGGTCTTGAAGTTATTGATTTAGGAATTGACGTACCTGCTGAAAAATTCGTAAGCTCAGCAATAGAACACAATGCAGGTATTATAGCATGCTCAGCATTGCTCACAACAACTATGGGCGAAATGAAAAATGTAGTTGAAGAAGCAAAGAAACAAGGCATCAGAGATAAAGTAACAATTATGGTTGGTGGAGCACCTGTCAATGAAAAATTCTGCGAATCAATAGGTGCCGATATTTACGCTCCTGATGCTGCATCAGCTGCAGAAGAAGCCGTAAAAGTATTTGCATAAGTTTCCTTTATATTTTGTACTTAAATTATAGACTTTTATGTTTTATTTAATTTCTTAAATATTATACAATTTTACCTTTAATCATATAGACTTTAAATTTTAGATATTGTTTATTAAGTTTAAATAATTAATTTAATAGGTTTAATATAATTAAAAAAGTTTAAGTCTATTCACAACACAAAAAAGAGTAGGAAAACGGGCGATTTACCCATTCCTACTCTATGTTTTTCCCTTCAAAGCACCTTTATACTTCAACAATTCAAAAACATCTTTATACTTCCATAATTATCGGCAAAATCATCGGATTTCTCTTTGTTTTCTCATACAGAAACTCTCTTAAATCTTCTCTGATTATATTCTTTACAGTGGACCAGTCAGTTTTTTTCTTATTTTCACATTTCATAAGTGCATTTCTTGTAACTATGCGGGCTTCTTCCATTAAATCTTCCGATTCTCTTACATATACAAAACCACGAGAAATTATGTCCGGACCTGCAACTAGATTTCCGGTTTCCCTTTCAATAGTTACAACAATTACAATAAGACCATCTTGTGAAAGATGTTTTCTATCACGCAGCACTATGTTTCCTACATCTCCGACTCCAAGTCCGTCTACAAAAACTCTTCCTGCAGGAACCGTGCCGTTTAACTTACATCCGTCCTCCGTTATCTCCAATACCCTGCCGATTTCAGTAACAAATATGTTTTCCGGAGACATTCCAAGTTCACGTGCGAGATTTGCATGCTGTCTTAAATGCCTGTATTCTCCGTGTATCGGCATGAAATACTTAGGTTTCAGCAGAGTATGGATTAGCTTAATTTCTTCTTTGCAAGCGTGGCCGGAAACATGGACATCCGCCAGTGATTCATAAATAACTTCCGCTCCCCTTTTGAAAAGCTCATTTATTACCCTGAAAATCAATTTTTCATTTCCCGGTATTGGCGATGCAGAAATAATTACCAGGTCTCCCGGTATTATTTCAACTTTTTTATGCTCAGATGCAGCCATCCTGGATAATGCGGACATAGGTTCTCCTTGAGTTCCCGTGGTTATTATAACAATCCTGTTCAAAGGATATTCATCAATTTCATCTACGTCAATAAACGTACCTTCAGGTGCAGTTAAATAACCTAATTTGCTTGCTACATCAACTACGTTGATCAAACTTCTCCCACAAACCGCAACTTTTCTGTTGAATTGCACTGAGGCATTCACTATCTGTTGGATTCTATGGACATTTGAAGCAAAAGTTGCAACAATTATTCTTCCTTTAGCTTTCATGAAAATTTCCTCGAAAGTATTGCCAACCGTCCTTTCGGACATTGTATAACCTTCACGTTCAACATTGGTGCTATCGCACATGAGAAGAAGTACACCCTTCTTTCCCAGTTCTGCCAATCTTGCAAAATCCATAGGTTCCCCTTCTATAGGTGTATAATCTATCTTGAAATCACCGGTATGAACAATAACTCCCAAAGGTGTCTCTATTGCCAAAGCTACAGAATCTGCAATACTATGGGTAGTTCTTAAGAACTCCACCTTAAAGCATCCTATTTCGATAACTTGGCCTTGCTTAACCACGTTTAATTGAACCTGTTGCAACAATCCGTGCTCCGACAGTTTGTTCTCCAACAATGCCAGCGTCAACCTCGTTCCATAAACTGGAACATTTATATCTTTCAAAACATACGGAAGAGCCCCTATATGGTCCTCATGTCCATGTGTCAATACAATCCCTTTTATTTTCTCTTTATTCTTTGTAAGGTATGAAACATCCGGAATAACCAGGTCTATGCCAAGCATTTCATCTTCCGGAAAAGTAAGTCCGCAATCAATAACCAGGATATCATCTTCATACTCAATTACTGTTATATTTTTGCCTATCTCCTGAACTCCACCTAAAGGTATAACTTTAAGTTTCTTTTTCTTTCTAGCCACGTCCAAACCTCCAATAACTTTTTCAATTTATTCTTTTACCGATTAGCAACAACTATTAATTAATTCAAATTTACCTTTAATTTCTATTTATAAACAAAAATTATAAACAACCAAATGCATATAATTATTTATCATGTGTAATATTTTAACTAAATTTTATGCCCCTTAATCATTTGAAAACTACTTTAAAAAAATCCATAAAAAAAAATGCTACTATTGCTTTATTTAGTTGTTATTAACTACAAAATACGATACTTTACGTTCACAATATAATTATTTGATTATAAAGTCAAGAAAATACAAGATACAAAAATAAAATGTACCATGTACTCTGATGCTATTTTAATTTTTAATAAATTTTATTCTTTTTATAATGAAATTCCCTATTTAATGTTATTACTTAATTTTAATATTAAATCATTTACCTTGAACTGTCAAATATTTTCACATCAAAGGAAATCCGCCAATTGGCTTTAAATTTTTATAGATAAAAGTTAACTTATTCTTCTTGTTAATGGCTAACCTGGAAAATATATGTTAATACTTAAAATATAACACATATATAGTTTGAACAAAAGAAAAATATCACCACACCAATAGGAACTTGTGGGACTATGAAATAATAAAAATATTTATGAGCGTTAATTTTGAAAATCCACGAGAGGAAGGTTTTAATGGCTGATATTATACATGTTTTTAATAAAAAAACGGAATACTTCTGCCCTATATGCGGTTCTCCCATGTACATGGTTTATTGGAGGGATAAATCCAAAAGCTTTATGTGTATTAAATGTTTTTTCGGTTTTAACTATAAAGATAACAAAGACCAGGATGACTAAATATAATAAATTTACGATATAATCTCCTATAATTGCTAAATATTACTAAAAGCAGACCTTAAAATTGATTCTTACCTATTGCTTGAAAACTGATTTTTACCTATTACTTAAAAATTGATTTTAACTATTGCCAATCAAAAAAAATGATGCTATAATATATGCGTTAAGTCGTTGCGGGATGGTGTAAGGGTAGCACGAATGACTCTGGATCATTCTGTGAGGGTTCAAATCCTTCTCCCGCAGCCAGAAAATAAGTCCGGAAAGGTAATCGAAGAGATTATCATTCCGGGCTTTATTTATTTTTAGGTTTTTTTTCATAAATTTTTTGTTTTTTATTAAATCTATGTTTTTTTATTACTAAAATTTATTATTTTTTATTAAATCTTAAAAAAAATATGCAAGTTTCTCTTTATAATCCTGCATTTTTATTTCAAACTATGATTTTACAGCTTTTTGCAAGGATATCGTCTACTATTTAACAATGCTTGATTTTATGCCGATTTGTGGTATAATTATTTACACAATGTTTTAAATATAATACAAGTATTAGATTCTTGATGAATTTTTAACAATCTTAGCTTTCATTTTTTTCATGCAAATTCATCAGAATTCAACAGATTGTAAAGGAGGATATGAGATGAAGGTATCGAATTTGTTAATATCGGGAGTACACATATCAGAAGATAACTACCATTACACAGGTCAGTTTACTTTAAGTGTGGGAAACAAATACTTAGATGTAGATATTACTGAATTAAATGATAATAAGGTTATTGATACAATTAAGAAATATTTTAATCTGGAAGAATCTGTAGAAGTAATAAGACAATCACTGATTGACCGGCTGGTATTGAAAGCAGGTATACCATCAAAGAATGTACAAGGTGAAAATTATTTTGAAAATAAAGCTAAACTTTCAAATAAAGCCAAACTTTCAGCAAATGCTATAGACAGTCTTTCATTGGCTTAGCTAAAAGAAGAAATATTGCCAAGAGGCTGTAAAGTACGTTCATTTAAGTCTCTTGGCAATATTTCTTCATGTTCATTTCTTATTTTTTCACTATCATAATTCTTTATCTATGTTTCTTTGTAATAATTATTTCTTTAATCAATTTTTGCTTTTATTCATAATTGCCGCTTGTGCAGCTGCCAGCCTTGCAATTGGTACTCTGTAAGGTGAACAGGATACATAATCCAGTCCGATCTTGTGGAAGAATTCAATAGAATAAGGATCTCCACCGTGTTCGCCACATACTCCTAGTTTTAAGTTTTGCTTGCTACTCCTACCAAGTTCCACACCCATTTTAATTAACTTGCCTACTCCTTTTTGGTCAAGTCTTTCCGTAGGATCGAATTCAAATATTTTCTTCTGATAATATTCGTCAAGTATCCTTCCTGCATCATCACGGCTGAGACCATAAGTCATCTGAGTCAAGTCATTGGTTCCGAATGAGAAGAAATCCGCTTCTTCAGCTATTTCATCTGCAGTCAGCACAGCTCTTGGAATTTCCATCATGGTACCTACAAGATATTTAAGTTCAATACCTGCTTCTTTAATAATTTTATCAGCAGTATTCATTATTATATCTTTTATATATTTCAATTCTTTTACTTCGCATACCAATGGTACCATAATCTCAGGAACCACTTTTATGCCTTTCTTGTTGACATTGATTGCAGCTTCTATTATTGCTCTTGTCTGCATTTCAGCTATTTCCGGATATATGATTGCAAGACGTACACCTCTTACACCCATCATCGGGTTAATTTCACGCTGTCTTTTGATTATGGCTTTAAGTTCTTCATATGTTATACATATTTTATCTGCCAATGCAATAATATCTTCTTCCGTCTCAGGCATGAATTCATGCAAAGGTGGATCTAACAATCTTATAGTTACCGGATAGCCGTTCATGGCTGTAAAAATATCTTCAAAGTCCTGTCTTTGCAAAGGTAATAATTTGTCAAGGGCAGCTTTTCTTTTTTCCGTTGTATCAGCCACTATCATTTCTCTGAAAATTGATATCCTGTCAGCTTCAAAGAACATATGCTCCGTGCGGCAAAGCCCTATTCCTTCAGCACCGAATTTTAATGCTTGAGCAGCATCTCTGGGTGTATCAGCATTTGTTCTTACTCTTAATTTTCTTACTTCATCCGCCCATGCCATAATTGTAGCGAAATAACCAGTAAGCTCAGGTGCAATAGTTGGCAGTCTTTCACCGTAAACATTTCCTGTCGAACCGTCAAGAGATATCCAGTCGCCTTCTTTATACATATTGCCATTCTTATCAATGAAGTATTTAGCTTCAGTATCGATTTTTATTTCACTGCATCCGGCTACACAGCATTTACCCATACCTCTTGCAACTACTGCTGCATGAGAAGTCATTCCGCCTCTTCCTGTAAGTATCCCCTGGGCAGCATTCATACCTTCTATATCTTCAGGAGAAGTTTCAAGTCTTACAAGTATTACATGTGTTTCTCCGTTATTGACGGCATTTGCGGCGTCTTTAGCATTAAAATATATTTTACCTGTTGCTGCTCCCGGAGAAGCGGGCAGCCCTTTAGCAATGGGTTTGGCTTTCTTCAATGCAGCCGGATCAAATGTTGGATGTAAAAGGGAATTCAATTGATTAGGATCTATCTTCATAAGAGCCTCTTCTTTTGTAACCATACCCTCATTTACCAGGTCTACTGCAATTTTAATAGCTGCTGCAGCCGTCCTCTTGCCGTTTCTTGTTTGAAGCATGAAAAGTTTGCCTTTTTCTATGGTAAATTCCATGTCCTGCATGTCTTTGTAGTGTTTTTCAAGTATATCGGCAATTTTTACGAATTGGTCATATACTTCAGGATTGATGTCTTTTAACAGGTCAATAGAATGTGGTGTTCTGATTCCTGCTACTACATCCTCTCCCTGAGCATTCATTAAGAATTCACCGTAAAGCTTCTTTTCTCCTGTAGAAGGATTTCTTGTGAAAGCAACACCGGTTCCTGAATCATCGCCCATATTACCAAATACCATTTCCTGAACATTGACTGCTGTACCCCAATCACCGGGTATATTGTTCAGACGCCTGTAGACTATTGCACGTGGATTATCCCATGAACGGAAGACGGCTTTTACGGCTTCCATAAGTTGCTCTTTTGGGTCTTGAGGAAAATCTGTACCTTTTTCTGCTTTATACAGCTCTTTGAATTTTTTGACAATCTCTTTCAAATCATCTGCATCTAATTCCGTATCTTGCTGTACTCCTTTGCGCTCTTTTGCTTCATCCCATATCTTATCAAATTTTTCCTTTTCAATACCCATGACAACATCACTGAACATCTGGATAAAGCGCCTGTAACTGTCATATGCAAATCGTGGGTTATTGGTGAGTCTAGCCAATCCTTCGGTTACCTCATCATTTAACCCAAGGTTCAATATCGTATCCATCATTCCCGGCATGGAAACTCTTGCACCGGAGCGGACGGAAACTAACAGGGGGTTGCTGGGATCACCGAATTTCTTTCCTACAATTGCTTCGGTTTTTGTTAAAGCTTCAAAAATCTGATTTTGAATTTCTTCTGCAATAATTTGTCCGTCTTTGTAATATCTCGTACAAGCTTCAGTAGTAACTGTAAAACCTCTCGGAACCGGTAAACCTATACTTGTCATCTCTGCAAGGTTGGCTCCTTTTCCTCCAAGGAGATCTCTCATTGAAGCATTTCCTTCACTAAACAAATATACGTACTTTTTACCCATAAACTACCTCCATATATTTAGTTTTGTATTTTAGTTATGTGTTTAGTTTTATGTTTAGTTTTATGTCTAGTTTTAGATTTTAGCCTTTTATTTTTGTTTTTATAATTAAGTTTTAACAAGATATTAAATAAAATACATCATTTATAATTTATAAAATGTCTTTAACTAAAGTTACACATATCTTGAAAATTATACATATGCTGAAAATATACACATCCTGGAAATTATACATATGCTGGAAATTTTGTATACTGTATACAATTAGTTTGTCTGCAATTTCCTACTTTTCTTTATAATCGTCTGCTACTATCAACCAATAAATAATGAATAATTACAGTTTATATATAAAACAGTTCTAATATGAAACAATTCTAACATTAAACAATGCTATGGTTAAACAACCATAGCACTTAATAACATTCTGTAATCCATCGCACTGCAACGGTGCATTGCAGGCAAAACATTGTAGTTGGCATGCTAGAATGAAAACTTGTCTCTAAAATAGTCCACAAGCTGATTTATCTTAATTCTTACCTGCTGCATGGTATCTCTGTCTCTTATAGTAACACACTCATCGTTTAATGAGTCAAAATCAAAGGTTAAGCAATAAGGTGTTCCTATTTCATCCTGCCTTCTGTATCTTTTGCCTATACTTCCTGTTTCATCATATTCGCAGTTATAATATTTCATTAAATTCTCATATATCTTGAATGCATGTTCTCCAAGCTTTTTGGATAAAGGTAACACAGCAATTTTTACCGGTGCAATAGCAGGATGGAAATGCAATACTGTTCTCACATCACCTTCTGCAATTTCTTCTTCATCGTATGCTTCGCAAAGAAAAGCAAGAGTTACCCTATCTACTCCGACAGAAGGTTCTACGCAATAAGGTACGTATTTTTCATTAGTTTCAGGGTCGAAATATGACAAATCTTCTCCTGAATGTTCCATATGTTGCTTCAAATCATAATCCGTTCTGTCGGCAATACCCCATAATTCTCCCCAGCCAAAGGGGAACAAGTATTCAATATCCGTTGTTGCATTACTGTAAAAAGCCAGCTCTTCCTTGCTGTGGTCTCTAAATCTAAGATTTTCCTTACTTATTCCAAGGCTGACCAACCAGTTGTAGCAAAATTCTCTCCAATAACTAAACCACTCCAGATCCGTACCAGGCTTACAGAAAAATTCCAATTCCATTTGTTCAAATTCTCTCGTCCTGAATATAAAATTTCCGGGAGTAATTTCATTTCTAAAAGCTTTTCCTATTTGGCACACACCAAAAGGAAGCTTGCGTCTTGTAGTCCTTTGGACATTCTTGAAATTTACAAAAATACCTTGCGCCGTTTCAGGTCTTAGATATATCTCTGCCTTGGAATCTTCAATAACCCCTTGATATGTTTTAAACATCATATTAAATTTTCTTATATCTGTAAAATTATGGGCTCCGCATTCCGGACAAGTAACATTATTTTCTTTTATATATTTAAGCAAAGCTTCATTATTCATTCCATCAACACTTACACTCATTCCTTTGCTAGCTGCCCACTCTTCTATCATTTTATCTGCTCTAAAACGTGATTTGCAGGATTTGCAATCAATAAGGGGATCATTGAAACCTGCAACATGTCCTGAAGCAACCCAAACTTGAGGATTCATCAATATGGCACAATCCAAACCAACATTATATATGCTCTCTCTAACAAATTTCTGCCACCAAGCAGCCTTCACGTTATTTTTCAGTTCCACACCTAAAGGGCCATAATCCCAGGAATTTGCTAATCCCCCATAAATTTCTGAACCTGGAAATACAAAACCTCTATTTTTTGCTAGAGCTACTATTTTTTCCATGGTTTTAACAGTTTTATTGGTTTTACCGGTAATATTGACTTCCACTACACCTATACCTACCTTTCATCATTTTATGCCGCTTTTTGTTCTGATAAATTTTATCTTATTATCATCTATTTCATGTATTGCAATTGTTACTGATTTTTGTGAATCACAATTGACAAGTTTCGGGGCTCCGTCCGTTAACTGTCTTGCTCTTTTTGCAGTCATAACTGCAAGCGTATATTTGCTGTCCGCATGCTTCATTAACGAACTAATAGAAGGATATATCACTAAAGTCAATGCCTCCTTTATTTTACTTCATGATTTTGCTTTATGGAATTTGATTTTTTCCAGAATATCACTATTTCTACTTGTTTTAAATTTTTCGGCAGTTATAATGCATTTTATAGCATTTGCCGTTTCATCAACATTTTCATTAACTACAACATAATCGTAATTTTTTATGTATTCAAGTTCTTCCACTGCCCTGTCAAGCCTTCTTTCAATTACATCAGGGCTTTCTGTCCCCCTGCCTTCTATTCTTCTTTTTAATTCTTCAAGAGACGGTGGTGCAATAAAAATTGTCACACTCTCAGGATAAGCTTCTTTTATTTTTAATGCACCAATTACTTCTTTTTCCAATATCACATCAAAACCTTCTTCCAAGGAACTTTCCAGCTGTTCCTTGGGAGTGCCGTAAAAATTCCCGCAATATTCCACCCATTCTATTAATTTATTATGCTTTATCATTTCCATAAACTCGTCTCTTGTCCTGAAAAAATAGCTCTGCCCTTCCTTTTCACCAATTCTTGGACTTCTTGTAGTGACAGATGGTAGAATATTAATCCGGGAATTACTACCGCAAAGCGATTTAATCACTGTTCCTTTTCCGGCTCCTGAAGGACCTGATATTATAATCAACAGTCCCTTCAGGTTATAAGGTGAAATCATTCTGTTTCTCCTTTCTGCTTACACCTTTTTACTCCGTTTTTTATTTCATTCTTCTTTATTCTTCTTATCCTCTATTCTTCTTCTCCTTCAAGCTCAGTCTCATCCTGACTTACATCTATAAAATTACCTTTCTGGCTCAGCCTGTGAGCTACGGTTTCAGGTTGGACAGCAGAAAGAATAATATGGTCACTGTCAGTGATGATCACTGCACGTGTTCTCCTACCATAAGTTGCATCAATTAACATTCCTCTGTCCCTTGCTTCCTGAATGATTCTTTTTATAGGTGCTGACTCAGGACTTACTATAGCTATTAATCTATCTGCCGATACGATATTGCCAAAACCTATATTTATTAATTTCACTAATGTATCCTCCCTTTTAATTTTTCAATAATTATTATCTGAATTATTACCTGCTTAAATTATTATTTGAATTACTATCTGCATAAATTATTATCTAAATATTATCTAAATTATTTTCTTCCTATTTTTTAGACAATTATTTGAAGGCAACTATTCAATATTTTGAACTTGTTCCCTCATCTTTTCTATTTCACCTTTAATTTTTAAAACCTCTTTTATTATATCCAGATCATTTGCTTTTGAACCAATTGTGTTGGCTTCTCTTATCATCTCTTGTATTAGAAAATCCAGTTTTCTTCCTACCGGTTCTTCCATTTCAAGGGTTGCCGTAAGTTGATTAAGATGGCTGTCTAATCTGACAAGTTCTTCATCAATGCTGCATCTGTCTGCAAATAAGGCAACCTCCGTTGCTATCCTGGTTTCATCTACGGATGCCTGGTCCAGCAGTTCACTAATACGGCTTTGAAGTTTCTGCCTGTATTCGTGAACAACATTTGGAGCCCGTTGCTTTATTACTTCCAGGCTTTCTTTAATAATTTCCTTTTTGATCAGCAAGTCATTTTTTAATTTTAACCCTTCATTCTCCCTCATTTGTATAAGTGCATTAAGTGAAGTTTCTAAGGCTCTTTTTAATACATTCCAAATCTTTTCTTCATCCTCTTGTGCACTTTCCACCTTAATTACTTCAGGGAATTTTGCTACTAATGAAACTGTTATGTCATCTATTAAGTTATAATCATCCCTAAGTTTCTGTAGAACATCTATATACGCTTTAGCCAGTGCATCATCAACAGTTATGTTTTTATGCGTATCAGCCATGTTCTCATATGAAATATATACATCTATCTTACCTCGGTATAAATAATTACTAATAACACTGCGTACTTTGTCTTCTAAAAAGGTTAACTGTTTTGGCATTCTTATGGATACATCACTGTATCTATGATTAACTGCTCTTATCTCAACCTCAAATAAAATCCCTTCTTCTTGCGCTTCTCCTCTTCCATAACCCGTCATGCTTCTTATCATGTTATTTTACCTCGTTTACATCTGCATTATTTCTACATTATTCCCACATTTTGCTTTTAATAAATTCCCCTAAATTCACTATCATCATTTTGATTTTAGGTCAATTAAATTTAATAAGTATTTCAAAAAAACTTAAATATTAAAGTATAAATATTAATATTAATAATTATAAATGATAATGAATATGCAAACAAAAATATAAATTTAAATTTCCTCTTGTTACTACTATTTTTATTACCTTGATAGAATTTATTATAACATAATATTATCCATTTTAAAGAGTATTTTTTAAATTTTCTTCTGTTTTCTTACATATACTCTAATTTACTATGAAATTTCGTTATGAGAAAAGGTAAATTTTTATGAATTTATAATTTAATATTTCAATTCGGCTTTATTCGGCAAATTCCATAGCTTCTAGTTCGTACATAATTATTGACAGCACGGCCAATGCTGCAGTTTCTGTTCTTAAAACCCTCGGACCTAGGGTAATCGGTATTAAGCCTGCTTTTGTTCCCGCTTCGACTTCTTTTTCGCTAAAACCACCTTCCGGTCCTATAAAAATTGCAATTTCAGCTTTTTTATAACCCAGCATTTTCTTTTTGAAGTCAGCTAGCACGTAACGCAAAGTAAAATCCTTTTCTCTTTCATATGGTATCATGGAAAGGTGAAATTTATTCGCTTTTTCTATAACTTCACTGAACATAAGAGGCAATTCGACTTGAGGAATTATTCCTCGGTTGCACTGCTTTGCTGCTTCTAATGCTATTCTTTGCCACCTTTCTCTTTTTTTTATTTTATCCTTGCCATCTCCCAGTCTTACAACTGTCCTTTCAGTGACCACAGGCACTATGCTTTTAACTCCTAGCTCGACACATTTTTGAATTATAAAATCCATTTTCTCTCCCTTTGCAATACTTTGAAAAAGAGTAACGCTTGCTAATGGTTCTGTATTGTTTTCCTGCTTGTGCAATATGGTCGTTATTATCCTGTTAGCTTCAAATGCATCGATTCGCACGGTAAAATCGTTTTTTTCACCGTCACATAAAATCAGGGTTTCTCCCACTTTGCATCTTAGAACGGTTTTTATGTGGTTGTAGTCATCTCCTGTTATTATAATTTTATCACCTGTGTTATCACCGTAAATATTATTTTTTTCTACAAAGAATCTGGACATTTAAATACGATTGCCACCCACTCTCCGTCTTCTTTCACTTCAATACATTCGAATTTTTTCTTTAAATATCTCTCAATTACCATCTCTTTCTTACTTTTAATTATGCCGGATGTTATAAATAATCCGCCGGGCTTAAGGTGATGCAAAATATCGTCGGCCAAATCAATTATTACGCCTGCAATTATGTTTGCTACTATCAAGTCTGCTTTACATTTCAAATCAGCCTTATCGTTTCCGTAAGACTCTTCTATATCCTTTTTCAATGTTCCATGTAGGGCAATAACTTTGTCTATCACTCCATTGTGTTTGCAGTTATCTAAAGTAACTTTTACGGCTTCCTTATCAACATCCAATGCCAAAATCTTCGTTGCCCCAAGCTTTGCAGCTATCAACGTAAGTATTCCGGAACCTGACCCGACATCGATGATTTTATCCCCTTCATGGGTATATTTTTCTAGCAAATTTGCACACATTCTGGTTGTTTCATGAGTGCCTGTGCCGAATGCCATCCCCGGGTCCATTTCAATTACTATTTTTCCTTCCTTGTTATCATAGTCCTCCCAGGTTGGCTTTATCACAATTTTTTCCGTTATGTTAAAAGGCTTATAATATTTTTTCCAACTATTAGCCCAATCTTCATCATTAACTTCCGAATATTCAACTTTTATATCTCCTACATCAAGATATTCGGATATTTCTTTTAGTTTTTCTTGAATTAACTGCATGAGTTCAGATAAATTTTCGCTTGCAGGAAAATAGGATTTTAAAATTACAGTGTCCTTTTCCATATTGCTGATTTCCTGAAGCAATTTTTCGTCAATACATTCATCATAATACTCATAATATTCATCGAAATATTTACCAATTTTACCGGCATATTCATCGGTATGTTCATCAGTATATTCATTAATATATTCAGCAGTATATTCAGCATATTCATTTCCGGTTCCGGAAAGCTCGTTATTTTCCGTTGAAACATCATTCTGCACTTCATTATGCGGTGAAACATCATTTGTACTTAAACTATGATAAGCTATTTTTTCCATAATATCAAGAGGGTCATGCACAACTACTCCACCGGAACCCATTGATATTAACATATTTGAAATAGCATCATAAGCATCTCTTTTGGTTTTTATCACAATTTCGGTCCATTTCATAATTTTAAGTTTCCTTTCAAATATTTGTATGCGAATTACCGGAAGGTACTAGCTAGTATTCATAATTTATTTTTTTGTATTTAGGTTGTTTTTAGTATTTAAGTTGTTTTTGATATTTAAGTTATTTAGGTTGTTTTTAGGCATTTTAAGTTGCTTACTTACATTTTATATTTTATATTATTTCCTTCCTTCTAGCGTTTTAAGCTAATTTTCCGGATTTTGGGAATAAGATATTATAATTTAGTAGTATTTCCTGCATTATAGTTTAGTAATATTTCCTGCATCAAAGTTTAGCAGCATTTCTTGCGTCATAGTCTACATAATTTAATAGTTTTTCTTGCATCAGCAGGAAAGTAAAAGTCAATTATCCAAGCCTAATTTCATTGTTTGAGAGGGTGTGTGATTTTCACCCCGGATCCCGTAATTTTGAGGGATGTGCCTTTTCAATTTGCTTTAGACAGAAGAACCGTCCCCTTGTCTAGACAGAAGAACCGTCCCCTTGTCTACATAGACAGAAGAACCGTCCCCTTGTCTACAACCCCAGGGCATCTTTCATTTTGTCAAAAAAGCTTTTCCTTTGTTCATAAACTTCATCGCCGCTGATGGCTGCAAATTCACGAAGAATGGCTTTTTGCTTTTCATTTAATTTTCTCGGCACTTCTATATTCACTTTAAAGTACAGGTCACCTCTGCCACCACCCCTGATGTATGGTATTCCCTTGCCTTTTATTTTAAATACGGTACCTGTTTGTGTTCCTTCAGGGATATTGTATAGCATTTTTCCTTCCAGGGTCGGAACTTCTATTTCGGCACCAAGCGCGCCTTGGACAAATGTTATGGGTATCTCACACATTATGTCGTTGCCTTTTCTTTTGAATATGCTATGGGGTTTTACACTAATATCTATATATAAATCTCCGGGAGGTCCGCCTCTTAAACCGGGCTCTCCTTCACCTCTCAGAGATATTGTTTGTCCATCATCAATTCCGGCAGGAATCTTTACCTTTATTTTTACGTTCTTTTTAACTCTTCCGCTCCCTTTACAAACTTCACAAGGGTGAGTAATAACTTTTCCTTCCCCTTTGCAAACATCACAAGTTTGTATGCTTACAAAGCTTCCAAGAGCCGTACTGCGTCTATATTGTACTTGTCCTGTACCATTACAATGCTTACAGGTTTCAGGATTTGTTCCCGGCTTTGAACCACTGCCTTTACATGTATTACAAACTTCAGTTCTGGATATGGGTATTTCTTTTTCCGTTCCAAATGCAGCTTCTTCAAAGGATATTTCCAGTCTATATCTCAAATCAGACCCACGTTGTGGTCCCTTTCTTCCCCTGGAACTTCGGCTGCTGAAGCCTGAACCACCAAACGGTCCGTCAAAATCAAAAATTGTCTCAAATATATCACTAAAACCACCAAAACCGAAATCGCCAAATCCTCCAAAACCACCGAAACCGCTGTCAAAACCACCCTGTTCGAAAGCCGAATGTCCAAATCGGTCATATTTTGCTTTCTTTTCCGGGTCGCTAAGTATTTCATAAGCTTCATTAATTTCTTTAAATTTTGCTTCTGCGTCTTTATTTCCCGGATTAACATCAGGATGATATTTTTTAGCAAGTTTTCTATATGCTTTTTTTATTTCTTCTTCGGTAGCGTCCCTTGATACACCCAGAATTTCGTAGTAATCCTTTTTATCTGCCATTCGACTTATCATCTCCTTGTTACCCTTTCGGTTGCCCAAGATATTATAGCAAAATAATTGAAAGTTTACAATTATAAAAGATATTTGGGTGTATTTAAATTTTTGCAGACTATTTTATTGTGCTCAAAAAAGGGCGGAGATACTTTTTCCGCCCTTTTTTTAATATTCTTTATTACTCATGCTCAAAACAAGATAAAAACACCGTTAGTTAAAGTTATCTCGAGTATGATCCTTTATGCAGTATCGATATATTGTTGCTTAAATTTTATTATTGCTGTTTTTATTTCTTATTATTATCGTCATCATCCACTACCTTATAATCTGCATCATAAACATTTCCGTTATTGGTACTGCCACCGCCTGTAGGACCTTCACCCGGATTGAATCCTCCGGCGTTAGGACCATAACCTCCTGCTTGAGTTCCTTGCTGTTGATAAAGTTTTGTCGATACCTCATAAAATGCTTGTTTTAAGGATTCAGTAGCATTTTTGATTGCTTGTATATTGTTTCCTTTTAAAGCATCTTTTACTTTTTGGATTTCAGCCTCTATTTTAGCTTTGTCTTCGCTGCTGATCTTATCTCCCATTTCTCTTAGAGTTTTTTCTGATTGATAAACAAACGAATCGGCATTATTCCTTACTTCAGCTTCTTCTTTCTTCCTTTTGTCTTCTTCAGCAAATCTTTCTGCTTCTTTAATTGCTCTGTCAATTTCTTCTTTTGTCAAATTACTTGAAGCAGTTATTGTAATTTTTTGCTCTTTTCCTGTTCCAAGATCTTTAGCAGATACGTTAACAATTCCGTTAGCATCTATATCAAAGGTAACCTCAATCTGAGGAACACCTCTTGGAGCCGGTGGTATACCTGTAAGTTGGAATCTACCAAGAGTCTTGTTATCTGCAGCCATTTCTCTTTCACCTTGTAAAACGTGTATCTCAACAGTTGTTTGGAAATCGGCTGCAGTTGTAAATATCTGGCTTTTTCTGGTAGGTATTGTTGTATTTCTTTCGATTAGCTTCGTAAATACACCGCCCAATGTTTCAATACCGAGAGACAACGGTGTAACGTCAAGTAACAACAGATCTTTTATTTCACCTGATAATACTGCTGCTTGTATCGCAGCACCTATTGCAACACATTCGTCAGGGTTGATTCCTTTGAACGGTTCTTTACCCATAAATCTCCTAACGGCTTCTTGGACTGCAGGTACTCTTGTAGAACCTCCGACCAGCAATACTTTGTCAATTTGTGCAGGTGTAAGTCCGGCATCCTGTAGAGCCTGTCTGGTAGGTCCCATAGTTTTCTCTATAAGGTCTGCAATTAATTCTTCAAATTTCGCTCTGGTCAAGGTCATGTCCAAGTGTTTCGGACCGCTGGCATCAGCAGTTATAAACGGAAGATTTATATTGGTGCTTTGAAGAGTTGAAAGCTCAATTTTAGCTTTTTCTGCAGCTTCCTTCAAACGCTGCAATGCCATTCTGTCAGTCCTCAGATCTATTCCGTGTTCTTTCATGAAAGTATCTGCAATATAATCTATTATCCTTTGGTCAAAATCGTCTCCACCTAGCCTATTATTACCGCTGGTTGCAAGAACTTCGAAAACTCCGTCGCCTATTTCGAGGATAGATACATCGAATGTACCTCCACCTAAATCATATACCATTATTTTCTGATCGGACTGCTTATCAAGACCATAGGCAAGAGCTGCTGCCGTAGGCTCATTTATTATTCTTAGAACCTCAAGACCGGCAATTTTTCCTGCATCCTTGGTTGCCTGTCTTTGGGAATCCGTGAAATAAGCAGGTACTGTTATAACCGCTTGAGTTATAGGCTCACCTAAAAAGCTTTCAGCATCTGCTTTTAACTTTTGCAATATCATGGCAGATATTTCAGGAGGAGAATATTCCCTATCATCAATTCTTATTCTTCTGTTTGTTCCCATATCCCTTTTAATGGATATTATTGTCCTCTCCGGGTTTGTGATAGCTTGTCTTTTTGCAACCTGTCCTACTAATCTTTCACCTGTTTTTGTAAATGCAACAACCGACGGAGTAGTACGGCTGCCTTCTGCATTAGGAATAACAACAGGTTCTCCGCCTTCCATAACGGCAACACAAGAGTTTGTGGTACCTAAATCTATACCTATTACTTTTCCCATATTTTTGCCTCCTGTTTATAACATCATATATTTATATTAAACTTCATTGTATAAAATAAATTTATATAAAATCTATGCTTATTAAAAATATATAAAAATTTCATATTATTTAAAATATTTAGATATATTTAAAACATTTAGATAAAATTTATACTTGCTTATAAACAACTTAATATATTAAATAATACTAATACACTTCACATTATAAATATTTCCATAAATTAAGTACTTAAAAAATTTTTTTAATTTGCAACTTTGACCATGCTATGCCTTATAACTTTATCCTTTAAAATATATCCTTTTTGAAATACTTCAATAATTTCGTTTTCACCGTACCTTTCATCTTTTACATGCATGACTGCATTATGCAGATTCGGATCAAACTTTTTACCCATTGATTCTATTTCAGTAACATCAAGCCTTTTCAAAATATCTTTAAACTGCCTGTAAACCATTTCAATTCCTTCTTTTATAACCTTGCTGCCTCCATCTTTTTCAGCAGCATCCAAAGCTCTTTCCAGGTTATCTGCGACGGGAATGAAAGCCGCCACCACTTCACAGGTGACATCTTTACTTAACTGTTCTTTTTCTCTTTGAGTTCTCTTTTTGTAGTTATCATATTCCGCAGCCACTCTTTTTAACATATCCAGATACTCATCGCACTTAGCTTCTGCTTCCTGAAGCTTCTTTTTTAACGTTTCAATTTCATTTATCAACTTTTGATTTTCATTTTCTAAAGAATTCTCTACTCCTTTTGAAGAATCATTTTCTTCTCCTTCGGAAGAACATTCGGATGAATTTTCAGGCGAACATTCTGTTGAGCTTTCAGGTGAACATTCCGGTGAATGTTCGTAAGAACACTCCTCTTGTTTTAAATTTTCAGCTTCTGTGGATAACCTATCTTTTTCTTTTGCATTTTTATCAGTGAGCTTTTTATCCTCCATACTACTCTAGGTTCAGCTTGACTAAAATAATTAGCAATACAATTAGTTAAAGAATTAACCAATTTACTTTTATTTCAACCTTGGTTTGCAAAAAATAATTGTATTAACTAATTGTTTTAGTCTAAACTGAACCTTTGTTCACTCTCCTTTCAATATTTTGTCATTATCATTGGCCTTCTACATCATCTCCAAGTAAATTGCTTAATTCCCTATTTATTACCTTTCTAATATGATTAAGCGATGCTATTACCTTCGGATAATGCATTCTTCTTGGACCTATAACTCCTATGGAACCTATTATTTCACAATCAATACTGTAGGTGGCCGTTATCAAGGAAAAATCTTTCAATTCGTCTACCTCATTTTCTATCCCGATTCTCACTTTTATCTCTTCGCCCTGTGGGCTGTTGAACATCATCGAAGCTAATATATCCTTTGCATTTAGAATGCTTAAAAATTTCTTGGCACGCATCATATCCTGAAATTCCGGAAAGTTAAATATATTTGCAGTTCCGTCAAGGAACACTTCAGCACTGGCAATCTGATTAATACAATCTTCCACACCGTTAATTATAGGATCTATAATGTGCCTGTCTCTTGTCATTATTCTCTGCGCATCAAATCTCAAACTCTCTATATTAACCATTTCCAATGTGATTCCTGTTAACCTGTCGCTCAGATAATTTGCAATCACCACTAATGAATCCAAACTTACACCGGCCCCTATTTTTACCAAACTATTCTTAGCTATTCCTGCATTAGTAAATATTACAATCAATACTTTATCATCTTCAACAAGTATAAGCTTTATGGCCTTTATGATACTTCTATTCATTTGGGGTGTTATTGCCAGTGATGTATATTTTGTAATCTCGGAGATAACTGCAGAAGCCTGCTTTAATAACTGTTCAATTTCACTAATCCTTGATCTCAAACTATCTTCTATGCAATCAATTTCATCAGCAGTAAGTTGCCTTTTTGTCATTAGTTGATCAACATAAACTCTGTATCCCTTATCAGAAGGAACTCTGCCGGCTGATGTATGAGGTTGCTCAAGCAATCCCATTTCTTCAAGGTCTGCCATTTCATTCCTTATTGTAGCCGAACTAAGACCGATCTCGTGTCTACGGGCAACAGACCTTGACCCTACAGGTTCTGCAGTGTTGATGTAGTCGTCAACGATGGCTTTCAGTATTTTTCTTTTTCTGTCATCCAACAACAACATCACTAACACCTCTCTTGTTAGCACTCAACTTAGTTGAGTGCTAAATATATATTTAAAATATCACCAATAGTCCGTTTTGTCAAGAGGTTTTTACGGTGTATCCCCTTACCCTTCAAAAGAGGACATTCCTCATTACATGGGGACATTCCTCTACCCTATAGGAATTACCTGTAACTCGGAGAGGTGTGTCCACATGCAACCCTCTTGCTCGAGAGGGGTGTGTCCCCTTACCTTATATAAACTCCACAAAAACCTGATTAGCCAAATCCAGCCCTATATCGGTCAATTTTAAATACCCATTTTGTATGCTTATTAATCCTCTTTTTATCAAGTTTTCTATTTTTTTACCATACAAATCAAACAAATCTTTTTCAAACTTTTGATTGAATTCATCTATTCTAATTCCCTTAGTCAATCTTAACCCCAGAATCATATACTCACTGATATTGTCCTGTAGCGCCAACACTTCAATGTTCTTTTTGGGTATTCTGCCATTACTTATTTGAGATATATATCTTTCCGGAACTTCCTCATTATTATACCTTGTTCTTTCAAAGTATGAATGGGCCCCTGCTCCTATCCCTATATACGGTTCCAGATTCCAATATATAAGATTATGTCTGCTTTCAAAACCCGGTTTTGAAAAATTGGATATTTCATAATGGATAAATCCTTTATTTTTTAGCGTTGCTATAGTACTGTGATACATTTCTCTATCTATATCTTCATCGGGATATTCTACCTCTCCGTTCCTTATTTTTTTATCTAGCGCGGTGCCTTCTTCGACTTTCAAGCTATAACATGACAAATGAGTAATTCTCATCTTCGTTACATTATCAAGAGTCTCAAACCAATCCTTTAAAGATTGTCCCGGCAGCCCAAAAATAAGATCTACATTTATGTTGTTGAAACCTACTTTTTTTGCTGCTAAAAGATTTTCTACAAATTCCTCGCATGTATGCACCCTTCCGAGTTCCACAAGCAGCCTGTCCTGCCATGCTTGAAGCCCTATACTAAGTCTGTTTATACCTGAATCTTTATATTCAACAAGTTTTTCCTGTGACAAGGTCCCGGGATTTGCTTCGATTGTGATTTCAGCATTTTCTTCTACATCAAAAACCTTTCTGCACTTCTTCAAAACTTTCGTTATATATTCAGAGGGGAGATAAGACGGTGTCCCACCTCCTATATAAATCGATTTCACCCTGTACTTATTTTTATTAACAATGTTGTCATAATATTCAATTTCTTTTTCCAAAGCCTCGCAATATTCAGGTATTATATCATTTTTCGATGCATAGGAGTTAAAATCGCAGTAATAGCACTTAGATTTGCAAAAGGGTATGTGAATGTACAATCCCAACTCTTTAGCATCCTTCTCATTCTTCTCATTTATATTAGCCGGCTCATAGATATTGTCTTTCATTTCGGTTTCATTCATCTTTTGGCACGCCGTCCTTTTGAATGTCATCTTGATATAATTACGTATCCAGCTTCAATACGCTCATAAACGCCTCTTGAGGGATTTCTACCGTACCTACCTGTCTCATTCGGCGTTTTCCTTCTTTTTGTTTCTCCAACAATTTCTTCTTACGGGTTACATCTCCGCCGTAGCACTTTGCCAAAACGTCTTTTCTGTACGCTTTTACGGTTTCTCGTGCGATTATCTTTCCTCCTATGCTTGCCTGTATAGGGATTTCAAACTGATGTCTCGGGATTACTTCCTTTAACTTTTCTGCCATTTTTCTTGCCCTAGGATAAGCTTTTTCTTTGTGGATTATAAATGATAATGCATCGACTACTTCTCCGTTTATCAATATATCTAGCTTAACAAGGTCTGATTTCTTGTAACCAACCAGTTCATAATCAAAAGACGCATAGCCTCTGGAACGGGATTTAAGGGCATCAAAAAAGTCATATATTATTTCATTTAACGGCATTTCGTAGTGTATCATTACCCTGCTTTCATCTATATATTCCATATTTTTCATTACCCCGCGTCTTTCCTGGCAAAGTTCCATTATATTTCCCACGTATTCGGTTGGTGTCATAATTGTAGCATTTACTACCGGCTCTTCCATTGATTCAATTTCAGTTGGCGGAGGCATATTAGTTGGATTATCTATATATATCACTTCACCGTTTGTCTTAGTTATCCTATAAATAACGCTCGGAGCAGTGGTTACCAGGTCTAAATCATATTCTCTTTCTAATCTTTCCTGGACAATTTCCATGTGAAGCAATCCTAAAAAACCGCATCTGAATCCTGACCCCAGGGCAACTGAATTTTCAGGTTCAAAAGTTAATGCTGCATCATTAAGCTGCAGTTTTTCAAGAGCATCTCTTAAATCCCCATACTTTGAACCGTCAGCCGGATATATTCCGCAAAATACCATGGAATTGGCTTTTTTATACCCCGGTAGTGGTTCTTTTGCAGGATTATCTGCTAGAGTTATCGTATCACCAACTCTTGCATCCCTTACGTTTTTTATACTGGCAGCAATATAGCCAACCTCACCTGCAACCAGCTCATCGCATTGAAATAAGGTATCAGGTCTTAAATATCCCACTTCAGTTACTATAAACTCCTTACCGGAGTTCATCATTCTTATTTTGTCTTCTTTTCTCACTTTGCCGTCTTTAATTCTGACAAAAGTAATTACACCCTTATAATTGTCATAATATGAATCAAAAATCAGAGCCCTCAAAGGTGCATCTTCATTTCCATTGGGAGGAGGAATTCTATTTACAATTTCTTCCAAAACTGCTTCTATATTAATTTTATTTTTTGCAGAGATTAAAGGAGCGTTTTCCGCTTCAATTCCTATAACATCCTCTATTTCCTTCTTTACATGTTCCGGCTGTGCACTTGGCAAATCAATTTTATTAATAATAGGTACTATTTCCAGATTATGCTCAAGAGCAAGATAAACATTGGCCAATGTTTGTGCTTCTATACCTTGCGCAGCATCTACAACCAGCAATGCACCTTCGCATGCAGCAAGGCTTCTGGAAACTTCATAATTAAAGTCCACATGTCCCGGAGTATCAATTAAGTTAAAAATATATTCTTCGCCATCCGTGTGTTTATGAACCATCCTTACAGCCCTGGCTTTTATTGTAATACCGCGCTCCCTTTCAATATCCATGTTGTCCAGAACCTGGTCCTGCATTTCTCTTTCCGTTAACAATCCCGTATATTCTATTAATCTGTCTGCAAGTGTAGATTTTCCGTGATCTATATGAGCAATTATGCAAAAATTTCTAATCTTTTTCCTACGTTCTCCTGCCATTCGTTGCTTCCTTTCATAAAAAGTCATTTTTATAATTTTTTATAACTTTCTAATTATATAATGATTATTTTAATTGTATAATGATTTATTTTCTATTTTTATATTTTGTTTTACATATTAAAGTTTATATAATAAAATGAATGAATTTGCAAAACAATTACCATACTTTTCAATAAATCCAAAAAAAATAAAACCATTAATAGGTTTTATTTCTTCAATTGTACTTATTATAACATAATTTAATATTTCATTGAATATATTTAATGAACTTTGGATCAAATATTACTTTCATGATACTCTTCACACATTATTCAATTATATTATATTTTTTATGTTTAGGAATATCAATATTATAAGTTTCCCCATTTTAATAAATTGAAAACTGCCTAATTCTATTCAAATGACTTTTGGTTATATACCCCTAAAATTTATCTGTTAAGTACATTTTACTATATCTCCGATATCAAGAATGTACATTTGTCTTTCACCCGAATGAACTGAATCAATGCAAACCTTATTACCTGCTCTATTCCATCTTGGATGCAGATCACATCTAAGCTCACCATGAAATTCAGGCGGGGAATAAAAATATCCAATATCATACCTTATATTATTTTCAATATCAAACAATATTAGCGGCCGCATACCTTTTGCATCAGGATACTCATCGGTAAGGATCCATCTGCCATCCGGCGATACGGTGCAATGTCCGTTTCGATCTAATACACCTTCTCCAATAATTTTTATATCGTCAGTAATATCCTCAATAATATAGTAAGCATTGCCTTTGTAACCTCTAGCCCATATCAAAATATGGTTATTGTCATACCAGATAAAATGAGAACCATCTAAAATATCGGATACAAAAATGTTTTCTCCATTTATATCAGCCGTGCAAAGTCTTGTATAGAAAGATTTTTTGTCTTCTGTATTCCATCTATGTAAAAATATGAATCTTTCATTTGTAGGATTGAAAAGTAGATGGTTAAACCAGTGAATCGCATCATCCATATTGTCTTGGTGCTTAATAGCTACTATCTCATCCAGACTTATGATCAACTTGTGGTCACCGCTTTCCAAATCCATAATATATATACCATCATCATCCGGATGCTTTTGTTCTATCCTCCAATCCCGTAAGCCATTATAACCATAACCGGGACGAGTGATTGCAAGCCTTGAAAAATTTAAGCTAAGAGCTTTTTTCCCGTCGTTTGATAAAGTATAAATCGGTCTGGGAAGAACCTTTCTTTTTCCGGTTTCCACATCAATTATTATTGATACAAAGCGATCACCAATTCTATCATTATGTATAACCCTTGTTTTACTGCCAGGTATCCACTGGAACATAGTTCCTTGCTGCCAGCACCATGCTTTCGAAGAAGATAGAGGAATGAACTCATAGTCTCTTTGTGTATCAATCATTCCTAGAATAATTTGGTCATCTCCGCCCGGGGACCGATCAATAAAGTCTACCTCATTAGATAAGATGTATCGATCCGTTTCATCCCATTGATGTTTATCATAGTAACCAAAAAAATGATGTTTCGGTCCTCTTGTTATCTGGATAGGCTCTATGGATTTAATTATTTTATTCATCCTATCTCTCTCCTTTGCTTAGCAATATATTTTTTACTTATAAAAATGATTCCTTTATCCCTTCAGTGAGCCAATCATAACCCCTCTAACAAAATACTTTTGTACAAATGGAAATATAATCAATAGCGGTGCAACTGACAAAACGATTACCCCATATTTAACACCTAGTTTTGCCAATGAAGTATCTCCTAAATCACTAGATGTTTCAACCTGAACACGGTTTTGTATTAATATTTCCCTTAACACAAGCTGCAATGGATAAAGATTACGGTCTTTAAGATAAATTAATGCATTAAAGAAAGAATTCCAATGTCCCGAACCATAAAATAATCCGATAACCGCTATTATGGAGGTGGATAAAGGAAGTACTACACTGAAAAAATATCTAAATTCCCCTGCTCCGTCAACCTCTGCTGCATCATGCAGATCATTTGGAATATTAATTTCAAGATATGATCTTGTAATAAATAAATTCCATTGCGATACCGCTACTGGCAACAACAAAGCCCATCTTGTGTTAAGTATTCCCAAATCGCGAACCAATAGATAATTAGGGATCATCCCTGCATTAATAAACATAGTAAGTACTATAAAGAAAATAATCGCCCTGCGCCCAATCAATTCAGGACGAGTCAAAGCATATGCCGCAGTAATGGTAAATGTTATATTTATAAGTGTCCCAACCAAAGTATAAAATATGCTGTTAACGTATCCGGTCCAAATAGAACTGTATTTGAAAATAATTTTATAAATAGCCAGAGTAAATTCTTTAGGAAATATTAATATTGGATTAGCAGCCACAGCTACAGGAGAACTAAACGATGCCGAAAAAACATAAACAAATGGAAATAAAAACATAACTGCCAATAGGATGAAAATGATTTTTATTATAATCTGAAAAAAGTCATTACGCTTATTAATTGAAGCCATCGATATCACCTACTCATAATTAGAATTTATCACCATAATGATTCCCCACTAGCTTTTTTAGATACACTATTAAATATGACCAGTAATAATAGATTAATAATAGAGTTAAACAACCCTACAGCCGTAGCAAAACTGTATTGCTGATCTACTAATCCCGAACGATATACATATGTGCTTATAATATCAGCAGTTTGATAAGTATTTGGAGTATACAATAAAAATACTTTCTCAAATCCCACATTCATTATATTTCCTAAATTTAACAGCAACAATGTAATAATAGTTGGAAGTATACTTGGTAAACTTATCCTTATCATTTTCTGCCATCTATTCGCCCCGTCAATATCTGCAGCCTCATATAGAAATGGATCAATGGCTCTTATTGAAGCATAATATATAATTGAATTCCAACCCATTTGCTGCCATATTCCGGAACCAACATATATGGTCCTAAACCACTCTGGTTTTCTAAGAAAATCTATTGTATTACCAGTCAACGCTTTTATAACTGCATTAACAAAACCTGTACTCGGAGATAAAAAGTTAACAATTAAACCACAAATTATTACGGTCGATATAAAATGAGGAACATAACTTATCGATTGTATAACAGAACGGAATTTTTCTGACTTCAGCTCATTCAAAAACAACGCAAATATTATTGGAATGGGAAAACCAAATAGAATGCTATAAAAACTCAATAGAAAAGTATTTCTCACTAATCTAAAGAAATAGATTGAATTAAAAAAGCTTTGAAAGTGTTTGAATCCTACCCATGGACTGTCCTTATACCCAATAAAAGGATTATATTCCTTAAATGCAATCTGCAGTCCATATATAGGTACATAGCGAAATATTAAAAAATAGAGGATAGTCGGCATCAATAAAAGATATAATGCTATGTTCTTTTTTATGATTCTTCTGCTTGACGAATTCATCAATGATTTTTTGCGCATTTCATATGCCACTTACCCTCACCTCCATATAAACAATTTGATAGAAGAGCCATAGAACTATGTTCTACGGATCTTCTATCATAACCGGCACTTATTACGATTATTTACCACTTGCTGTCTTGAATCTCTGGTAAGCTGCATTATAAAGATCAATCAATTCATTAACTCCAATCGCATCAAATCCTTTGAGAAAACTATCATACTCGTCGAAAGATTTTTCCCCCATAATAAATGCATGTATATTTTCATCTACATATGTATCTATATCCCGGGTTAATTCCTGTACTCGTTTCAACTCCTCATCTGTAAAATGCAACACCGGTGGCTTTTTATCTCCACCATACTTAACTGCTATTTCATTACCGAGTAATGCCTGATGATCTGTTAAAGTTGCAAGATAATGTTCAGGCATTAAAACAGTCGCCCAGGTGCTCACGCTGCCTACATAATTATTCAAAAAATCCAATAATGTTAGGGTAGGATGATTTAATACTTCTTCAGTATATACTGGTTTTCCGTCTTTCATGACATAAGTTTCGCCTTCTCTTCCGAAATCAACAAGCAACCTTCCCTCTTCACTATATAGATAGTCTATCATTTTAGTGATTTCAACTGCATATTTGGATTTGACGGTAATTACAGCACCACATGTAGGATCAATTTCATTATGCCTACCTAATATATTTCTTTCTCCTGTCGGTCCCTGTGGTGGTTTCATAGCAACAAATCCAGGATTTTTCCCGGCAGCCTCCAATAACCTATTAAATTTGGTCAAATATCCGGCATTTGAACCGAATGTACATGCACCTATTTCTTGCACCGCTCTTGCTATTCCTTCATCTGTCCATCCGCTATTAATACTGAGATATTCCCTATCCAGCAATCCCTCTGAATAAAGCTTATTTAAATACATTAAAGCATCCTTATAGCGTGGGTCAATTGGACCATATTTAATTTCACCGTTTTCCACAAAGAAATCATTCTGATGTCCCGTTCCTCTGCTTCCCACGCCAAATGCCCAAATAAGAGGTCTAGGATCTAAAAATAGGGGGTATTTTTCAGGATACTTTTCTTTTATTGCCTTAAATACGTTATATAAATCATCTGTAGTTTCAGGAATTTTCATACCTATTTGTGCTTCATATTCCTCTGAACTTACATGTTCCCAAACGACCTTAACACCTGTCCTAGCAACCTGTTCTTGCCAGAGTATTTGATCATTCCAGCTTTGTATTTCCGGTGCATCCGGTGACGGTACAAAATTAACCCAACCCCTAACGACAACAATATCTTTTCTTTCTACAGGTTCGGAACCTTTTTCATCTTTAGCATCTTCCCTTGTTGTTCCTGAAGGTTGGGTTTGGGTTTCGGTACTGCTTGCTTTATCACCTGTCCTCTGGCTGCATGATGTTAAAAATATACAAAAAACTAACGTAATAACAATGAAAGCATTAAATACAGCCCTCTTACCCATAACAACTCCTCCCTTTAATGAAATATCTCTTAATATTTATCTTACGTGATCATACTAATAAATTCATGGACTATTTTCAGGAAAAATCTTTAATATTTTCAGGTAAGAAGGTCTTAAAGCTTTATTTAATTTTAGGTATTGTTACCTTAACACAGGTTCCTTCATTAACCTTGCTTTGAATTTCAACACCATATTCTGAACCGAAAATCAGTTTTATCCTCTGATTAACATTCCTAATACCAATGCTACCTCTTTCTATGATATAATGATTTTTGTGACTAAAGTCATCAGCATTAATCATTTCCTTTAATTTGTTTAACTGTTCATCTTTCATGCCTTTTCCATTATCAATTACCATAATAACTATTTGTTCACTATTACTTTGTATAACAATTTCTATAACTTTATCATCTTCTTTATCCTCGAATCCATGATAAATGGAGTTTTCAACCAGGGGTTGCAATATAAAACGGATTATTTTGCATTCCAATATATCTTCATCTAACTTTTTTATAATTTTAAATTCATTGTTATAACGTACATTCTGCAAGAATAAGTAATTGTCAACATGCATCAATTCATCTTTTATCATAACTAACTCACTGATATCTTTAATACTATAACGGAATATGTCTGCTAGTGCATAGGTCATGTCCATAATTTCTTGTGCTTGGTATACCTGCGCATAATAATTTATAGAATTCAAAGTATTGTATAAAAAGTGCGGGTTAATTTGTGCATGGAGGGTTTTTAGCTCAGCTTCCCGTTTTTCAATATTAACAATATAATTTTTTCGTATCATTTCTTTTAACTCCACAATCATCTTGTTAAGGACATTGGCTAAATGATTAAACTCTTTATAGCTCTTTATATCTAGTTTAGCATCTAACATTCCTTTTTCTATCTTAGATGCAAATTGTTCCATTTTATATAAAGGTTTCAGTATGGTCCTTGCCAAATATCCGGATAATATAAGCGACAAGACCAACGAAACAATTACAAATATATAAGTAATATTATTAATATTCTTTATCTCTTTTAGTATTTCCGAATAAGATAGTAAATTTATATAAGTCCATCCGACAAGAGATGATTTAAAAGCTTTTAACATATATTTTTCGCCATCAATTTCTATAACATCTCGTTCATTATAAAAATCCTCTACATTGATTTGATTTAGTACACTATTTCTCGAGGGATTTGTAGAGAATATAATCTGTCCTTTTTCATCCAGGATGATAAATATACCCTTTTGCTCTCCTACTATTTTATTAACACTTTTTGTAATACTATTAAGATCAATCACAATAAACAGCAATCCAAGATCTCTTGTTCTTATAGTATTTATGATCATTCTTCCTATTATTACTACCTTTTTATTCTTTACCCTTTCGGTGATGTTAAACCATTTTTCCGCATCCTCCACCGAAATTGTCAAACTATACAATCCGTTTAATGTCTTTTCAAAAACTTCGCTTTTTGTTAGATCCAAACCTGATTTTATCGGTATCAATCCCTGTCTTATATAATATTCACCATTTTTATCTGAGAATAAAATACTCAGAATATCTCGATTATACTGAATCGACCCTCTCCATAAATAAAACGGAGCTAATATTTTTTCTTTGTAGTATTCATATGTCCAATTTGAATGACCATCCCATAAGTAATTTAATTGGTTTAACAAGGAATGTATCTCCGGATGATAGATTTGTAGCGTAATTTGCTCAAATTCTCTAAGATAACTTTCAATTTTTTCATTAACAGAAGTTATGATTAATTCTTCATACTGTATGGCTTTTTGCTCCAAAACATGTGAAAAATAAAAATGTGCGCATCCAAATAGAACACCTATAATTAATGTGATAACGACCATATATGATATAAACAACCAAAACTTTATACTTTCTGTACATTTCACAGTAATCCCTTCCTGTACCTGGCAGGGGACATTCCGGTGTATTTTTTAAAAACCCTGCTAAAATAGTTTGAATCTTCGTAACCTACTTTAAGAGCTACATCCGTTATTTTTGCATTCTCTACTCTTAATAAGGATTTGGCTTTTTCAATTCGTATCTCAGTTAAATAATCTAGATATGTTTTCCCAGTAACTTTTTTGAATACTTCGCAAAAATAAGTTGGACTCATATTTGCTATAGAGGAAATATAATCCAGAGATAAATCTTCAGAAAAGTGAATATTAATGTACTCTATGACTTTCTGTATTCTTTTACCAGAATCTGAAGATTTGCTTAAGTTTATTTTTACTAAAATCTTTTCAATCTGACGAACCAGCCACTCTATTATTTCTTCTAAATTGTTAGAACATGATATGATACTCTCTAATTCCTTAAGTGGTTGTTCATATATCCCATATTCATTAAATAATTGTTGAATGGTTGTTAATAAAATTCTTAGTATGTACTCTAATTCTTCATAACGCTTAAAATGAATAGAATTGATATAATCCTTTAATAATATAGTAGATTTATAATCTCCAAGCAAAACATAGTCAAATAAGTCTGATATATTAACTTGGTATTTAGTTCTTGATATGATGCTATTATTTTGTAATTCTATCGTCAATTTATCGTATTGTACTATCTTGTCAATTAAAGATGGATCAACAAGATGATGTCTAGCTGCTATAGTTGCTTCTACATATCTTTGATTCAACTGACATAAGTCTGAAAATACATGACTTGCTCCTATACATATTTTTAAACCTATACCAGCAAAATATTGCCGTATATTTTTTAGAATTATGCTAACATCAAATTGTTCTGTTACATTACCTATTAACACAAATTCTATATCTGATATTTGAATATATAAAGCTTCATATTTTTTATAAGAAAATTTTTGCAAAATTAAATCTACACATTTATTTAATTCTACTAATCTATCAACCTGTTTATTATCTTCACTGTTTTCTGGTATTCTTAATACAGAACAAAAATAAAGTGGATTAGACATATAGCTTTTTATTTTATCATATCTTATTTTTCTTTCCGTTATTTGATTGTTGTCAAACAACAATTCTTTTATAATTCCTTGGATTTTGATCCGATCCATATTTATCTTTTGATAATTTTCATTTTCTAATTCATCAATAACTTTTTCCAATGCTGCATAAAGTTCGGATGCCTTTACCGGCTTAAGAACATAATCAAATGCTTTTACTTGAAATGCTTTTTTACAATACTCAAAATCGCTATATCCGCTAATCATTACAGCTTTCACCAAAGGATTATAATACTTCTGCACATGTTCAATAAGTTCAAAACCATCCATTCCTGGCATTTTGATATCTACAAGCATAATATCCGGAACATTCTCAGAAAACTTTTGTAAGGCTTCTCTGCCAGATCTGGCTGTTATAATATTGAATTGATGTTTATCGTACTTAGATAAGAAATTTTTCACACATTTAATGGACAGTATTTCATCATCAATTATTGCTAATGTATACATCAGAGAATCACCTTTTACTATAAATATAACGATAAAATAATATAAAAATTAACCATCTGCTGCAATACCCTGAATAATCTGTGAACATTAACCTTATGAGTTATAATACTAATCATATGTTCAGATATGTTAATGTCTAAAAACTGTTTTAAAAGACATTTTTTAATATACTAGTAGCTAATTAAATTCTGTGCTTGCATGTACAATTTTACACTAAAACACTATATGTTTCAAGATAAAGAATACGCATGAGGTGTATAAAATATATGACCTATATATTGTAACACTGCCATCTTCTTTATAATATTTTATAATATTAGGTATACTTTTCACATATATGAATTAATATTCTAGTAGATTAAGTTAGAAATACCCAATTTTATTTACATTTATTCCTATTTAACATCTTTATTTTTTATGATGCATATGTCTCTTCAATTATATCTTCCCTATTATTACTTTCATATTTAGTTCGAAGGGCTGCTATATATTTGGCTCCATCGATACTCCATCTCATCTCCGATAGCTTCATCTTTTGTTGTATTACTGTTTTGTGTGTTTTTTCTATTGCTCCGCTTCCCATATAATATCCTTTTTCCTTAAACATCTTATAATCCCGACTTTAGTGGTTATCATCATAAACTTTAGTGAGACATGGGGACGGTTCTCTTGTCTGGGTGAGACATGGGGACGGTTCTCTTGTCTGTTTCTCTGAGTCAGACAGGAGGACAGACAAGGGCTAAGACATGGGCAGACATGGGGACGGTTCTTTTGTCTGTCCCCCTGAGTCAGACAAAAGAACCGTCCCCATGTCTATTAATTCAAAACGCTCTTTACCTGGTCAACAATTTTTGCTATAAAGTCCGAACTTGGCTTTAATTTATAGTTTAATATATTAATTTCAAATTTAGAGTTCTCATTTTCAAATGAAAAAACTTTGACTTTTGCATTGCTGGCCATAAGTTTGTTTATTGAATAGTCAGCAGCTATTACACCTGCTATGGTCAATATTAAGGACAAAAAAATGACTCTTCTGCACTTCCTTTTATATTTTTTAATGCTTCTGTATCTTTCGCTTCTGCTCATCCTCATATTAATCTCTTAACCACCATTTCCTCAGAATCTTTATGTAAAAATTAAATGCGCGTCAAATCCAGCCGCTTTAAATAATTTAAATAAGGTTTTGCCTTACTCCTTCCTGTCATTAGGTTATTATCCCCAAAGTTTATTATTTAATTCTATAAATTGTATTTTAATTAATTAAACCCAGAACCTTTAGCAAAAAACGATTTACGGATAGTACATGAATGAGTAAAAGATTATGCAATAAATTATAAAATTGTATAATAATCTTACTTATAATATTATTTAATAACCTCACTAATTGCCCTAGCTAAATATTTCGTGCTCTCAATACATTCACTTAGTAAGTTGCCCTCTCCCCCTATTTCAACTATTAATGAACCGGAGGTAAAATGCTGGTTATACCTGTTATTACTTAAGTAAATGTGCCTTGCTATTCCCGGATTTTTGCTGTTAAGATTTTCCTGAAGCTTCAAAGCCAGTTTAAAATTTTCTTTCCAGTTTGGATGGTTAGTGCCTATGACGAACATAATTTGGGCTACATTTTTGCCGTCAATCTGTTTAACTACTCTCAACTTAGGTTGGTCTTTCGATAGTCCGTCCCTGTGAATATCAAGAATAACTTTTATTGAGGGATAGCTTTTTAAATATCTTTCAATGGTATCATAAGCATTAATATAAGATTTATTATGGTCAGGAATATCATGTTCCGTTCCGTTATGAATTACATCAAATCCAAATCTTTTCAACTGCTCTGACAATTCATGTCCTACTCTTATTACATTTTCCTGAGGATTTCTGGAAAAAATAGGTGCGCCTCTTACATTTACATCCTCCAGTTTTTTTACAAAACTCTCGGAGGAATGGGTATGAAGGATTAAAATCTGCGGTCCTTTATCATCAAGTTTAAAATTTAGCGGCTCCTTTAAAAGCTTATTTATTTCACTGTCCGAAACTCTATAGTTTGTCATGTTCATTATGTTTATCTTCTGACCGCTCGAAATATTTTCCTTTGGCTCTTCTAATTTTTCTTCCTCTCCTTCATAATAGTAGTAGCTTATTATACCATCCTCAACTTCTTCTATATTGTCACCCCGCCCATTCTTTACCTGTTTGTTACCCCTGGATGCCAAGTCTTCGCCCGTATCATAATCTGTGCTATTCTCTTCGCTTTTTCCGCTTTCGCCTGACTTACCGGAATTGTTCAAAGAGCCGGTTTCTTCATCATATTTGTAAAAACCATCTTCTTTATTATCTACCCAGTGTTCCCCAGCCAGAGACGGTATATACTCTTTTTCATAGTAAGTATACAAAAACGGAGATTGAGCGTTTAATATGGTTATCGGTATGCCTATATCAAAGCCAAATATATTTTTTATTAAAGCTTTAAGCTGCATAGATATCGGATTGCCTATATTACCGCTATTGTACGTAATATTTATAATTGGCAAAACATTGTTAAAGACTTCTTTAAATATCCGGGCTTCAGTATTTTTGATTAAATGGCCCAAACCATTTAAAAGAGAAAAATTGGCATTAGACAGCACAAAATTAACGGTATATAGGATTATTGCACTTATTAGCAAATAAAGAATTGATTTTTTTAAGAGCCTGCTTTTATTAGTTCTATTGGAAAAGTAAAAATATGCATATTTGTAGGATGATCTGCCGTACGATTTTTTGTAATATCTGCTATAAGCTGATTTACTATATCTTTTTTTAATTGGTCGTTCATATGTATAATCGGATGCTGCTGTTTGAGCCCAATTGTTTAAGAGTTCGTGCGTAGCATCAGATAAGCGGTCTGTTCTGACTGACAACCTATTTGTCCTATCAGACATTCTATCAATCAATTGATCCGCACCTAAAGAAGGTTCTCGTGAATTGAGATTTTTACTTAGGGATGTTCTTCTTCGGGATGTTCTTCTTCGAATAATAAATCTTTTTCTGAAGTTCTTAAATATTCTTTCTTTTAATGTCTTATGTGTTTTTATTTTAATTTTCCGTGCCATTTATCCTCACCTGTAGTAATAAAATTTAATATTAAGAAACTCATGTATTAACCATGAGCTTAATAATTTTGTTTCTTAACATTAAATTATTATTCTCAGGTTAAGGATATTATGACAACAAATATATAACGAATTTATTACATGATAATTTAATTGTAAAGCTAATGTTCTTGTTTAGATCTGTTCCTCAAAGGATAATACCTTATAAGCACCCTGCCTGTTATCTTACTAATGTGAATAGGACCAAAACTCCTGCTATCATAGCTTGC
>DUMC01000192.1 GCA_012840075.1 Clostridiaceae bacterium
AAAAGAGTGTGAAAGTAAACAGGTAAATAATGTCACAGATCCTGCAGCAACAACCATTTGGGGCAAATTAGGTGCCTAATATATGAGCTTGTCAAGGTTCAGCTAACTTTGCGTAAGTACTGTTATTTAATATTTATAATAGCCATCCTTTCTATAAAACTTTCTAAATTCTAATCGGGGACAGTCCTTCAAAATTAATAATAATTTTTTAGGGACATTCCTTCAAAATTAACAAAATTAAGGGACAGTCCCTCTTTTTTACAATTGTGAGAGTGTCCCTCACTAAGCTAATTGCATAAAATGAAGGACCGTCCCTTTAAATTGAAAAAATTGAAGGACTGTCCCCTAATTAAATTAAAAAAGTAAAGAACTGTCCCCTCCAATCAAATTGCAAAAAATGAAGGTCTGTCCCTAAATTATTAAATTGCTTAAAGTGCAGGAGTGTCCCTCAAAATTTTCAGGGATGTCCTTTAAATTTTTATTTTGCGCAATGCTATTTATGCATTATAAATTTATCTGCTTAAATGTACTTTTTCTGCTTGTGCTGCGAATCTTTCAGCTAAATCATCTATTTTAAATACTTTATGATTGTTTATATAAGTATAAACAGTATTATTAAATTTCTTATACCATTTTTCGGGGATACCTTTCTTGCCTAGTATAACACCTGCTATGCTTCCTGCTGTTGCTGCGGTACAATCATTATCATAACCCATAGCAACAGTTTCTGATATGACTTTTGTAAAGTCATCGCCGCCAATGCTAAGGCCGAATATTGTCAGGCACGCATTATTGTTGGTATGAACGCTACTTTGGGTTCCAAATCTTTGCTTCACTGCTTCTACTGCATCCGCATAATTTTTAATATCTTTCCGCGCTTCCAAAGCCCAGCGTATATCATTTGCAAGCATGCAATCCCGGGGTATTTCCGTTAACCCGATTTTTATTGCATCTATTGCATTATCAACTTCAAATGCGGCAGCTATTGCAGCACTAAAAAACATTGCGCCATATATACCATTACGCCTGTGGCTTATGTATGCATCCTTATATGCCATTTCCGCAGCTTTTTCAGGAAGCCCCGGAGCCATATATCCCCATGGGTCGGATCTGATATCTGCTCCGATCCATTGGCAATAAGGGTTATCAATTTCAGCAGCTTTGTGCGCCGGTATGCCGGCTTTCAGATTTTTTAAAGCAATATCTTCGGCAGTACATGCATAAGGTAAATATTTCACCCAAGCCTCTCCAACATTTTCAGTTGTAAATTCCGGAGTATATTCTTCAGCAATTAGTAATCCTAGAATTGTATATGTAACATCATCATCCGTAGGAACCCCATTCATGCCACTTGAAGTGAACTCTTTCTCATAGCTTACACCATATCTTTTCCTATAGGGTTCTTTACTCACTGACCAGTAGTCAGTTGGAGGAAAACTATCTCCTGTAATTTCTGCCCAATTTTTCATGGCTTCCGTAGTCCAACCTTCGACAAGAGCCCCAAGTGTACATCCGGCAAATCTTCCATACAAGCCACCATATATTTTTTCCATATACTTTTCTTTATCGAAGTTTTTCCATAATACTCTAGGACCTTCATCACGAAGGATTCGGATCTTTGTTAAATCGTCCGGTTCCTTCTCTGCCAGTTCTTGATCAATAGGGATCTCCCTCTATTATCTTTGATTTTCTTAATATTTCTCGCTCATTCTTAGAATTTGACTTTTACCAAAGAGATTCCCTCATGGATTTTTTAACATTTTAATTCAGTTATTCCTAAATATGTCATCATCA
>DUMC01000193.1 GCA_012840075.1 Clostridiaceae bacterium
AAAGTTATTATGGGCTTAGAGCCGATATCTAAGTGGGATGAAGTAATAAATCAATTAAAACAAATGAATGTAGATGAATATATAAAACTGCATCAAGATGCGTTGGACAGAGTATATAAAAAATAAACAAAGAATAGTATTTTTCAGGAGACAGTTTCTTATTTTAAGAAGAAACTGTTCTCCTTTTTAATTTTATGTATTAAAATTATTAATTTTATGTATTAAAATTATTCATTAGAAAAATTTGATTATTAATTGGAAAAAATTTGATTATTAATTGGAGGTTATTTTTATGAAATTTTCTATACTAAAAGATCAGATAACACCACATATTCCCGTACTTCAAGGAGGATTTGCGGCAAGGACCCATAAAAGCGAAGGGATTCACGACGATCCATATGCTACTGTTGTTATTATTCAAGCAAATAAAACGGTTATAATAATTGCGTTAGACTTGCTTTACGGAGACAGAAGTTTTGCTAATGGAATAAAGAAAGCCATATATGAAAAGTATGGCATTAAAAGCGAAGATGTAATAATAAATTACTCCCATACCCATTCAGTTGTTGGAGTAACTGGGGAAGAAGATGAAGGTAGATCACCTCATTCATATAGCATCAATGATGATAACTTTGAATGGAACGAAGAAGATAAAAAGAAAGATACTGATTTCTCAGAAGATATAAAATATTTCAGGATGATAAGAGGCAAAATAATTGATATGATTGACAGAGGTTTACAAAATCTTATTGAAGGTGAAGCTTATATATGCAAAGGAAGCTCAAAGTTTGGTGTCAGCAGAAGATATCCATGGGAGGGAGGAGTTCTGTGGAAACCGTATTTTAATGAAAACGCAATAGATACGGATCTATTTCTTATAAAATTCGTAGATAAAAACGGTAAATTACGTGGACTTATATTTAATTACGCATGTCATCCTACTACTCTCGGACCTGATAATTATCTAATATCAGCAGATTATCCGGGAGTAGTAAGAAAGTATCTCGAAGAGCAAAATCCCGGTATGATATCCGTATTTCTTCAAGGTTGCGGTGCTGATGTAAAACCTTATATTACAGCTGATAATGGTAAATTCAAAAGCTGTAATTTCAATGAATTAGAAATTGCCGGTAAGTCGCTGGCAACTGAAATTCAAGCATTGATTAATGAAACAAATGAAGTTGAGCAGAATGATGGAACTAAAGGAAGTAAATGGAGAAGAATAGATTTTAATATAAGAACAAAAAGTGCAGAAGTAAAACTATATACAGAAACCTGGGATATACAAAAATGGGAATCCCTCTTATATGACCAGAAAGAGCCTGAGTATAGAAAAGCATCAATTAAGAAGCTTCTTTCTGAGATGAAAGAAGGCAAAGTAAAAAATTACCTTCCCTATTACATATCAGTATTTAGATTTGACGATAAAACATGTATAATTGCACTGGAATGTGAAGTTGTTAGTGACATAGGGAAAAATATAAAAAAGATACTGGATAATGAAGATGTTATTGTTCTTGGGTATTCTAATAGCA
>DUMC01000004.1 GCA_012840075.1 Clostridiaceae bacterium
AAAACCTTGGTTTGATGCTGGAAATGAAACAGGCACACCCTGAAAGTCTTAAAATGGCTGCTCTATGTATAGCAACCATACCCATCATATTGGTTTATCCTTTTCTTCAGAAATACTTTACGAAGGGTATTGTAATCGGCGCAGTTAAAGGTTGATAGTAAAACCTATCTATAGGTTTTATTATAAATAAATAATAAAAGGAGGTTATATTGTACCTACGACAAATTTTTGGATACCTGGAAATGCTATCGGACACGTATCTTTTGATGCAGCATGCATGGTAGATCCGAGATTTTTCCATGAATTTGAAAAACCATACGTGGAAAGAATTATTGAACATACCGGTGGGATAGTTATCCACACTCATATGTTAGGTCGCCGGTTGTTTAAGGATTTTTGTCAAATGAGAAACATACTGGCTTTATCCCGGAAAATGACCCTAACCAGCCTACAATTTATGAGGAGATAGATAAAGTATTGGAAGACATAGGAGATGTTCCGCTTGTAATATATATTCCTGAAGATAAGTTTGATGAAATCCTTCCAAGGTTTAGGGGACGGAGAGCCGTATTTGTAATTTCAGCTCAAAGTGCAGAAGATGGAAAAAGGCTTATGGATAAAATAGATAAAATATGTCCGTTGCAAAGATAAATATTTTGTAAGCATAGCATGGAAATGCCACTCATAAAAATAATACTTGATACTCAGCATAAAACAAACTTTTCCAGGAAACTCTCCACTTGCTTTTTGTAGCCTTCCATATCAGTCCAATAAGCATTTCCATGGCTTGCGTTTTCAACTATGAATAAGTGTTTTTTGCAGTTAGCAGCTTCATATAATTTATATGCCATTTCGGTAGGCACAAATTTGTCTTCACTACCGTGAATAAAAAGTATCGGGACTTTGGATTTTTGTACTTGGCTTAATGCAGAGGCTTCTTCAAAAGAATAACCTGCCCTTAGTTTACATATCAAGCTTGTAATTTGAATCAGCGGAAACGGAGGCAATTTATACATTCTTCGCATCTGATAGCTGAGAATGTCTTTAACTGAAGTATATGCGCAATCGGATACTATTAGTTTTACATTTGGCGGAAGATTTTCACCGCTGGTCATCAGAACCGTTGCCCCGCCCATTGATACACCATGAAGTATGATTTTTATTTCGTCTTTATTAATTCTCTTATCAATTACATTATTATTATTAATCACATTATTATTAATCTCATCGGAACTTTTATTAGTTGCGCCGGATGTTTTGCCGGAAGCATTACTTGAAGTATAATCGATTATGTAGTCAATCCAGCGTAATATGTCAAGCCTGTCGTGCCAACCAAAGCCTATGTAATTTCCTTCGCTTTCACCGTGACCCCGGCAGTCGGGTAATAGTACATTAAAGCCATGAGTTTCGTAATAATACCTGGCAATAGCTGCCATATCTTTCCCTTTTCCTGTATATCCGTGAACTAATATAGCAGTAACCGGAGTGGGACGGGGAGCGGCTAAATAATGAGCGGACAAGGTTAAGCCATCATATGAAGATATAATTATCTTTTTTAAAATCCGACTGTCAAGCCAATCCCTGTCAGTTGCCCAGGGATTATTCAAATTCCCGTCTACCAAATCCGGATCGTCTCTTAAAAATTCCTTTTTGCTTCGGTGAATTGCAAGCCTATAGAAATAAATCCCTGCACCCACCAGGATCACGATAATTATACCTAATAAAATAATAATAATTTGAAAGATTTTTGCATCTGTCATTTTGAAACCACCTCTAGTTTTTTTCTCCAGGATTTTTCAGCCTTTTCACCAACCCCTCTGATTACGGCAAGTTTACGAGGCACAATTATGTCGGCTGAAGATGCCTCATTATCATATTCGGTTTTTATAATTATATCAAGTAGTTCAATAAACTCCGAAGTATATTCTTTTAAAATTCCTTTAAAAGTGTACAGTGTATTATTAAAATTGAATTCTAAAATTACAAGGTTTCCTATATACTTTTCCAGTAAAGGATCATATGCTGCATCAATTGTATTAACAAGCTCTTTTTGTATCTTGGTGGTTTGATTTATTTCCGCTGTAGTAATTCTCTGAGATATAGTTGGTTTAGCGGATATATGCCCTGTTAGTACAGTGAAAATTTCCATCATTGCGTCCTTTAACATCTTGAGCATATTCATTAAACGCCTTTTTAATCTCCTCAGTCTTGAAGGGTGATAAGTCCTTTCAATATCTTTCATTCGGGCAACTTTATCTTTTTCGCTTAAATTTTTATGATATCTAATTAGGGCCCCTATCCTGGCAAATTCGGTTTTGTATAGGATATAACTGTATAACTTGCCGGACTTCTCGCAAGCAAGACCTTTGCCTGCTTCAACAATTTCTGCAAGGTTCGCAGACTCACTACTTGCATCTTCGAAAATTTCATTAATTTCTTCGGAAGAAGGAGCAATATTTGTATCTTTACTGTCAACCTGTCCTACTTTCTGTTTCACATCATATGTTTGTTCACTGGTCTGTTTTGCCTCGTCTGTGTTTTTGCCGGTTTTTTCATCTACTATGTGATTACCGGTAAAAACAAATTCCAAACCTGTGCCTTCAACAATCATTCTTCCTGTGACAAATTTATTATCCGTGGTAAGAAGAGTGACGTTATTATTCTTAAAATCCTTAATGCACTTATCCTTTGCATTTCTTCTAATAAAACCCGCAATGAGAGTTGACAGTATAATTGCAAGTATTGTAATTGTAAGACTGTTCATACCTGATCCCCTTTATTATTTGATTTATCATATATAAATTCTAACATAATAAAAGTTGTTTCAGCAACAGCAATAAAAACGGTATGTATTTAACAAATAAACTTTTAAGAAAACAGCTTCTTGTTGATATACATTTTATAAATTTATATAATTAATTTAATGAATGTACTCATTAATATTGATAATCATATTTTATTTAATATTAATTAATGAGTGTATTTTATTACCGCTGATAATGAGTATATTCATCTATTACAAAGAATGTGCAAGATTTATTTGCTTTAAAAAATATTAGCAAAAGAAAACATATTTGATTAAAGAGAATTTGCTATGTTAAGGAGAATTAGCTATGATTAATAAAGTTATAGGAATATGGGATGAGCCTGTCAATAGCGTAAATAATTTCAAAAACAACATCAAGCACGATAATAACACTGATATCAACAATAATATTAATTCCGGAAATAATACCAAGGCAGCATTCAAGCCAACTCTAACTACTTACATAATCGATGGGAAAACAGGTTCCAAGCATAGCCTTTTATCCGGCAGCGGGGAAAATGTTTGTAAAGATGGTTCCAAAGATGCAATGATAAAAAGACCTGCCGTCCTTGTACTTCCGGGAGGAGGCTATGCGTTTACATCACCAAGAGAAGCTGAACCGATAGCATTACAGTTTAATGAAGCAGGGTATCATGCATTTGTCTTAAACTACAGTGTTGCTCCTGCAAGGCATCCGCAACCGTTGTTAGATGTTTCAAGGGCGATGTGCATCATCCGCGAAAATGCGGAAGAGTGGGGAATATATCCGGACAAAATAGCAGTATGCGGCTTTTCTGCAGGCGGACATCTTGCTGCTTGCCTTGGGGTGCATTGGGACAAGCAATTTCTCGAAAATGTAGAGGGCATAGAAATAGGTAAGAACAGACCTGATGCACTAATTTTATGTTATCCTGTTATAACTTCGGGGGAATATGCTCATAGAGGTTCCTTTATAAATCTGTTGGGAGAAAACCCGAATAGTGAACTTCTTTATGAGATGTCTCTTGAGCATCATGTAAGTGAAAAAACACCCCCTGCCTTTATATGGCATACTTTTTCCGATGCCGGTGTTCCGGTAGAAAATTCACTGCTTTTTGCACAGGCTTTACGTGAGAAAAATATACCTTTTGAACTCCACATTTATCCGGAAGGTGTTCACGGTCTTTCCCTTGCAGCTGAAGAAACGTCCAACGGGAGACCTGAGCTGGTATCTCCTCATGTAGCAAGTTGGATTAGACTTTGTAAAGAATGGCTGAAACTGCAATTTAAAATGTAACCATAAAAAACAGCAGTCCCAAATTTAATTACAAATTTAATTATATGAGGAAATGTAACCGGAATGTAAATAGAACATAACTAATGTAAATAAAATTCAACTATAGGAGGATTAACTATAGGAAGATTAATTGAATACAACTATAGGAGGGTTTATGATGGAATATGGCATAAATAGGGAATATAGCATAAATAGCTACTACGACGGCAACAAATATACGAGTAGTGATTATGTTGACAGAGTATCAAAGGAATTATTTTCGTATATGCCTCCTCTAACGAAAAGACCTGATTTCGATGAGTTTTGGGAAGAAACAAAAAAGAAAGCATATTCAGTTCCCCTTGACCCTAAAAGGGAAGTTTATGATTATCCTTGTGATAATGTTACCGTATATAAGATTTCATATAATGGATTTGATACAACAAGAATTAATGGGTGGTTTATAGTTCCAACCTTTATGAATAAAGATAAATATCCTTGTCTTATCCATTACCATGGCTATGGGGGAAATATGGGAAGACCTGCGGCTTACATGCAGTGGGTGCTAATGGGTGTGGCCGTTCTTGCAGTTGACTGCCGCGGGCAAAACGGCGCAACGGGAGATAATGCGAGCTATTCCGGAGGTTCGACACAAGCGGTAGCATGTAAAGGTATCCTTAATAAAGAAGAGTATTATTTTCGTGCTGTGTACATGGATTGTGTAAAAGCCATTGACTTTGCAGTTGCCCAAGAAGAGGTTGATGATAAAAGAATCATTATAGAAGGTGGAAGCCAGGGTGGAGCCCTTGGGATGGCTGTTTGTGCCTTGGATGACAGACCTTGCCTTGCAATGGTAGATGTTCCGAGCAACAGTGACCTGGTACGAAGAGTTGAGGGAGCCCACGGAGCTTTTAAAAATGTAACGGAGTACCTAAAAGCACATCCATATGACACGGATCGGGTTTTTGAAACTCTCAGTTATTTCGATACTATGAACATGGCAGATAAAATTAAATGCAAGGTCCTTGCATCCGTAGGTTTAAAAGATGAAACATGCCCTGCAATTATGTATATGGCTACGTATAACAGGATTAAAAGTGAAAAGGAGATAAGGATATATCCTTTCAACGGACATGAAGGTGGCAATGTTGTACACAATGAGATTAAATTGAAATTCTTAAGTGATTTTCTAAAAAGCAATCCATGAGCATAAAAAATAATCTATTCTAGTAGGAAATAATCTATTCTGTAGGGAAAATAATCTATTCTGTAGGGAGATTATGAGGAACATTTGGAGAAATCATTAAGGGACGGATATTGTGGATAAATTTGATAGATGATGTGGATAGATTTTATAGCCCGTCCCTTTAAATTAAATTGTTGCGGCAAATTTAGTTTTTATTAATTATTGCAATTCATTGCTTTAAGTTAATCAAAATTAATCGAAGTTAATCAAAGTTAATTAAAGCTAATTAAGACTAATTAAAGTTAAGTGTTGCATTCAGCCTTCTTTTTATTTTTAAACTATAATTACCAATTACCTTAATTTCTTGAAAGCTTCACTTTCCAAGTAACGCATGTCAAAGAAATTCAGTTTTACTTCCTGCGGCTTGGTATTAGCTAAATAACCTTCAAGGTCTGCAAAAAATTGCATAAATATTGAATGATTTCGCATGTGGCTTGCCAAGAGAAATTTTTCTTTAGTCTCTTCAAGTCGTGTCATAAGAGCCAGTCTTGCCAGTTTTCTTTCAAGAGCCATGGCTTTTATCTTATCTATGGCATATTTCCTGCAAATGTCTTCATTAATATCGCAGCATTTATCATTAGGTGAATCAGAATCACAGCACTCATCAATGCATGTATCAGATGTATCGCAGCATTCATTTCCGGTCAGCCCTGCTTCTTCCGCAATATCCATCATCTTTATTAATGCAAGGTAATCTTCTGCAAGACAGCGGTAATTTTCGACTTCATAAAGGAAGCGTTTTGCCATTCCTGTATTGCAGCGCGGATCTGCAGCAACTTCACTAAGAAGGGCAGCGGCTTCTTTAGCCATTGATGCTATTTCGTTAATTTCTCTTAAGTAATTTTCCCTGTCAGAATTGATTATGCTTAATGCTTCTCCCGGAAAGATGCGTGGATAAGCCTTTCCTTCACGTACATAGCTATAAAAGTAGTAGGATAGGGTTGAAAGCAATATATGATACTTAGAAAGGACGGGTTTTCCATCTTCCATCTTTTCATTTCTCGTTTCGGTTATTAGATCGATAAGCTCAAAAGCTCTCCTGGCTTTGTCATACTGGGCACCGAAATTTCGCTTAACATAGCGGTCAGTAACAGCACTGATTGAACCGGCACCTTTAAAGTTCCAACTGTAATCTGCCTGGCAGCAGTGAGTGCGATCAAAGCTTTCATCCCATGCAGAATATGACTGCATACCTTCTACATTTTCTTCTGTTCCCATTTTAGCCAGTAAATACACATTGCGCAAAGGATTTGTGAGAATTGTCCAATGGTAATAACCGTTCCATGGTTTTACCGTACGCCTTATTCCAAGGTCCGGACGGGTTGTTTGGAACATTAGCTTATCCTGGAAATCTGAATATGTCCACCAATCTATAACTACGTTTTCAATTAAGTCATTGTCGCGAAGAGCTTTTACAAAATCTTCAGCACTATCGGCAGTATCTTTCTTTCCATGGCCTATGAGCATGTCATGATACATATAGATATTTTTAATACCGCGACTTTTCAGATGTTTTATAATTTTAATTGCATGATTTATGAATAGCTGTTTGTGACTTATATCCCTACATTCAGGACATTTACACCATGGAGAGCGAACTTTGAAAATATCTTTTGCGTTAAGTGCAATACCGTCCCATACTTCATCCAGCCCTATGTGAAAACTGTCTATACCATTTGGAATCAGATACCTATCGATAATTTCATCATAGATTGAAAACAGCATTTCATAAGTTTTTGGATTGGATGTGCAAAAACCTGTAAGAGTCGGCTCACCGTTTTCATCTTTAGCGGAAACTTCAGGATATTGGGCAGGAATCAGGGTATTATGGCCATAAGAATTAAACAAGGGGAAAATTGTTATGCCTTTGCTTTTGCCGTATTTAATGAGTTCACCGA
>DUMC01000021.1 GCA_012840075.1 Clostridiaceae bacterium
TACTGGAATTTGAAAAAAACAATTTTTCGTACCTATTTTAAATTGAAAATTTTCACTAAATTATGGTAAAATCAGCCTGATGTAATTTGAAAATATTTTCTGATTTAATTTGAAAATCTACAATATAGAATATATAATTGTTATGGTTCGTTTTTTAGCATATAAAAAAATCCCCTTGTGTGATAATTTTCAAAATTGATTATATCATACACAAGGGGTATTTTGTATACTTTTGCAAGACAAGGGTGAGACAAGGGGACGGTTCTTTTTAAGACAGGGGGACGGTTCTTTTGTCTCACCTTTGGTGAGACAAAAGAACCGTCCCCCTGTCTTTCATGACAAAGGTTGCTGCCTTCATTGTAGATAAACGCAACCTATTCTTCTTTATATTTGCAGTTCTGATTGTTTTTTCTATTTTTTCTTGGAAATGGGTAAACGTGGAGAGTAAGCTGTCAGCTTATCTTGCTGAAGACTCAGAAACGCGTAAAGGCTTGAATATTATGGAAGATGAGTTTCTTACATACGGTACGGCAAAGGTCATGATTGCCAACATTTCGTTTGAACAGGCAAAATCAATAGCTGAACGGATTCAGGAAATAGATGGTGTTTCTGCTGTCCAGTTTGATGAAACTCCTGATCATTATAAAGATGCTTCCGCACTTTTCAGTGTAACTTTTGCTTACGATGAGAAAGACGATAAATGTGTTGAAACACTGAATGCGTTGACAAGCGAATTCTCTGAATATGACATCTATATTGACACTGATGTGGGTAATGCACTTGTGAAAAATATTATCAACGAAGTAAAAGTTGTCACTATATATGCAGCAATTATTGTTGTAAGCGCGTTAGTTCTTACTTCCCGGACGTACGCAGAAGTACCGGTTTTACTGATCAACTTTTTATCAGCTGCAATAATCAATATGGGTACAAATTTTCTCTTTGGAACTATTTCTTTTGTATCAAATTCAGTTACCATAATATTACAGCTTGCAATGTCGATAGACTATGCTCTTATGCTCCTGCACCGATATCTGGAAGAGCATGAGACTCTGCCGGCAAGAGAGGCAGTGATTACTGCATTAAGTAAAGCCATCCCGGAAATATCAGCCAGTAGCCTGACCACTATCGGTGGTTTGCTCGCAATGACCTTTATGAAGTTTCGGATTGGATTTGATATGGGAATTGTATTGATAAAAGCCATTTTTATAAGTCTAATAACGGTTTTTACACTGATGCCCGGTCTCCTGATGCTGTTTAGCAATTTAATAGATAAAACGAAGCACAGAAATTTTGTCCCAAAGATTTCTTTTGTCGGGAAGTTTGCCTACATGACAAGAAAGATAGTCCCGCCAATCTTTGTTTTAATATTGATAGCAGCAATGAGCTTTTCAAGAAAAGTTTCATTTGTTTACGGTTACTCGCTTTTAACAACGCCGAAACAAAATGATTCACAGATTGCGGAAGCAATGATTAAAAATACCTTTGGCTCTGAAAACGTCCTTGCATTAGTAGTACCGTCTGGTAATTACGAGGCCGAAGCTAAGCTTCTTGCAGAACTGGAAAGCCATGATGAGGTAAAGTATGCGGTGGGACTTGCCAATATTGAAGCAATGGACGGTTATATGCTGACAGACAAACTAACACCCAGAGAATTTTCTGAATTAACTGATATGGATTATGAGTTGGCTAAAGCTCTGTATGGAATCTATGCAGTTAAGGAGAAAAATTATGGTAAGGTAGTAAGCGGACTGGATTCATATAGTATACCGCTGATCGACATGTTTATATTTTTATATGAACAGGTACAACAGGGATATATCCCACTGGATGCTGATTTAAAGGAAACATTGAGTACAGCTTATAAACTAATAAATGATGCCAAAATGCAACTGCAGGGAAAAAATTACAGTCGTATGCTCATTAGCCTGAATCTTCCGGAAGAAGGGAATGAAACCTTCGCATTCCTTGATACGATACATAAAATTGCAGGGAAATACTATGACGATGATGTCTATCTGGTCGGAAATTCTATGAATGAGTATGATCTCGCCATGGCATTTACTAATGATAATACACTGGTCAGCATTTTGTCTGTCGTGTTCGTTATCACTGTTTTGCTTATGACTTTCAAATCAGTCGGTATATCCATACTATTGATTATGGTCATTCAGGGCAGTATCTGGATCAATTTCTCATTTCCTTATTTGTCCAAAGCCAATGTATTTTTCATGAGTTATCTGATCGCCAGTTCAATTCAGATGGGTACGAATATTGATTATGCCATCGTCATTTCCAGCCGTTATCATGAATTAAAGAACAAAATGCATCCTCAGAATGCAATTATAGAAACAATGAACCTGGCATTTCCAACCCTTATTACATCCGGAATGATGATGGCAGTAGCCGGTACCTTAATTGGGAATATGACTTCGGAACCTACAATAGCAGGTATTGGGCAAAGTATTGGCCGGGGTACGATAATATCGCTTGTTTTGGTTATGTTTGTTTTGCCTCAGATTTTACTGCTCGGGGATAAGATTATTGAAAAAACATCTTTTTCAATCAATGTTCCTGTACGTACGCAAAGTGCCAGAGGAGTAGTATATGTAAATGGTCGGATTAATGGGAAAGTTTCAGGTACAATAATCGGAACTGTTCGTGGAATTATCCGGGGTGATGTGAATGCTCTTGTTGAATCAGGTGAACTGAAGTTGTTGAGTGAAGAATTGGAAGAACATGGGGAGGTCAAAAATGAAAAGGAATGATAAAATAATAATTTCATTTCTTCTCACAACAATTTTCTGTATGAATGTCATACTGCCGAATGTTACAGCACTGGCAGATGAATATTCAGATGTTATATATATCAGTTCCGCAAAAGATTTGATTTCACTTGCAAAAAAGTGTTCCATCGACACATGGTCCCGTGGGAAAACTGTAATTTTGGACAATGACATTGATCTAACAGGAACCGGCTTTACTTCTATACCTATTTTCAGCGGAACCTTTGATGGCCAAGGGCATACAATCAGTGGGCTTTCCCTGACAGGTTACAATTCGCCCCAGGGGTTGTTCCGTTATATTCAGGAAGGAGCCTTAGTCAAGAATCTGACAGTCAAGGGAACTGTAGCTCCTATAGGCAAAAAATCTATAATTGGAGGTATTGCCGGAAGTAACAACGGTACAATCCTAAACTGTATTTTTATCGGGACAATAATGGGCGATAAATATATAGGAGGTATTGCCGGTATTAATGAAGCAAAAGGATTGATTTCAAACAGTTCTGCATATGGTATTGTGAATGGTAACCACTATGTAGGCGGTATCGCAGGAGAAAATCTGGGAACCATTCTGTTGAGCACTAATGAAGCTAATATAAATACAACAGTAACAGAAAATTCACTAATAAAAGATATCCAAAATATCGACACAGACAGTTTCATTTCATTCTCTATGACAAATTATCTTGGCGTTACTGATGTGGGCGGTATTGCCGGGATATCCAGTGGTATAATCCAGAGTTGTTCAAATTACGGTACAGTTGGTTATCAGCATGTTGGATACAATATTGGCGGTATCGTGGGAAGACAGTCTGGATATTTAAACGGGTGTACAAACAAAGGGGTTGTTTATGGCCGTAAGGATGTAGGAGGTATTGCCGGGCAAATCCAACCTTATAGCACCTGGCAACTTTCAGAAAATATTCTGGCGAAATTGCGCACAGAATTGAATACACTGCAGGCACTGATAAATAATGCAATTAATGATAGCAGCAGTTATACCTCCGAAATCTCTGCCCAGCTAACCAAGATTCAAGGATATGTAAGAGAAGCCAGGACAGCAGCCAATTCTTTGGTAGATCAGACTGTTTCATGGCTTAATGACAACATCGACAGCATAAACGATGTAAGTGCGCGAATTACCCAAACTTTAGTTGCTATGGAACCTATTATAGACTCAATTTCTACTTCGATAAAGAATATGGATAAGGCAATCGATCAGTATAAAACTGCTATGCAGCAATTGAAAAACGCAGCTGACAGTGCAGAAACCGGTATAGATACAATATATCCTGCTCTTGATAAAATGAAAGATGCATTGAGAGATACGGGGAATGCAGTTGATACGATTTCTTCAGCATTGGATTCTTTAAAAGAAAGTCTTGGTGACATCAAAGCTGTGGAAAAAGCACTATCGGATATGCAAGCAGGAATGACCGATCTCATTACCGATGTGAGGAAAATTAGCAACGCAGTTAAAGTTCTTCTTGATGTTACAGACATGCTGATGAACTCTGAAATATGGCGAAAAAATACAGCTGCCATACGGGAAGGTGCCAATGAACTGCTGATTGCTACAAACAAAATGGCAGAGGCATTACAGAAAATAAAAGAAGCACTAAATACCCTGAAGGGTAACTTTTCTGAGGAAGAGCTTTCAGTTGCATTAACTTCTTTGGAAAGCGCAGTTATAGATTTTGCTATGGCTGTCGATAAGTCAGCCTCCGGTTTTTCCAAAATATCCATGGGACTTGAAGAACTTATGACTCCCTATGAGGATAACGAGGAAATGCAGAAAGCATGGAATGATATTGGGCAGGGATTGAAAATATTCGATGAAGCGATTAAAGATGGTTCGGATATTAATTACGAGGCTATTTTACAAGGACTTAGCATGATACAAAGAGGTCTAACCGTTTTATTAGAAAACATTAAAGCTGAAAAAATCCAGGAAGGGTTTACGCATATACATGAAGGTTTACAAGATTTTTCTAATGCTGTGAAAAATGTGCAGGAATCTGTAACTAACTTGCATGACACAATTGAACATCTGCAGGCAGCCAACACTAATCCCGATCAGACAGTACAAGATTTAAAATCTCTGATGAAGGGATTTGCCGATCTGGCAGTTGCTACACATGAAGCCGTTAACGCCTTGTTGAAAATAAATACTGCTCTTAACTATCTTCTTCAATCAGACGAAGTCGAGACATATAAAATTGTTATGCGTATATATCTTCGTCAGATTTCCAACAGCATTTCGGAAGCAATAGATTCTTTGGAAGAAATCAATGATGCTGCTAAAAAATTATCAAGGAATATTGACCTTAATAAACTGAACGAAAGCATCGAATACTTGAAGACGGCTGCAGGTGATATAAGCCATGCGATTTCTCACATGCAAAATGCGATTTCCTATATACAGGATGCATGGCCTTATTTTAAGGAAGCGGAAGGTTACGCATCAAATGCGCTTTCTTCAGCTATCGAAGCAACGAACACGCTTAGAAGCTCTATAACTGTTATGGCAGAAGCAGTTACGGAAATACGTGATTTAATTTCTGAGCTTGCAGCGCAACCAAAAATAACCTTTAAGAAATTAGAAAGCAAATACGTAGAAACCAAAGATGAGCTTTTCACAGCACTTGGTAATATTTCTAACTCATTGTCTGTTTTGAATGATATGATTTCCGATACATTCGAAACACTGCTTTCAGACATCCAGGCTATTTCAAATCAAATATTTATAGTGTTTAACCTTCTTACAGATGCTGTAGAAGATGTATCTGAAACTGTTACAGATATCGGAGATTACATAGAAGACATATCTATGATAGACACAGATTCAGATACGGGAGGAAAAGTTGCTGACAGTATCAATTACGGTGTAATACAGGGGGACATCAATGTCGGTGGAATCTCCGGTTCCATAGCCATTGAATATGACTTTGATCTGGAAGACGATTATAACTTGACTGAGAAAATTTCTCCAGGCTCAAAATATCTGCTTCGGGCTGTTATATCCGCCTGTGAAAATTACGGCAAGGTTATGTCGAAGAAAAATCATGTTGGTGGTATTGTTGGCTTGATGGATTTTGGATATGTAGTGCAATCTGTAAACAATGGCAGCATTAGCAGTACTAATGGAGATTATATTGGAGGTATAGCCGGCAAGTCAAAAGGTGCAATACGTAAATGTTACGCAAAAAGCTCTTTATCAGGAGCTGACTATATTGGGGGCATTGTAGGTTATGGTACGGATATTTATGATTGTTATTCGTTGATACAAGTAGAAAATGCTTATGAATTTGTTGGAGCTATTGCAGGAGATGCAAATGGCATATTGAAAGGAAATTACTTTGTGCATGACGATTTAGCAGGCATCAATGGGATAAGCTACGAAGGAAAAGCAGAACCGATTCCCTATGAACGGCTTTTATTGGTAAAAGATTTGCCTGAAATATTTAAGACTTTTCAGTTGACTTTTATCAGTGAGGGTAAAGAAGTAGCTGTTATTCCATTTAAATACGGCGAAACCATTCCAGAAGACATGATTCCTGCTGTTCCGGAGAAAAGCGGTTATTTTGGTGAATGGAACATAAATGATTTTACAAATTTGACTTTTGATGCAACAATTGAAGCAGTCTATACACAATATATTACGACAATAGCAAGCTCTCAAATCCGTAATGGAGGTTTATCCGTAATTTTGGTTGATGGCTTGTTCACAACAAACTCATCGCTGTCGGTCACGGAAATGGAAGCAGAAGATTCCTTTAAAGATGAACGCGTTTTGGAGAAGTGGACTATTTCCATAACTGATGATGGTCAGGTATCTCATACCGTTCGTTATCTTACCCCTGATAAGCAAACCTCAGGAATAAATATTTATTTGTTAAAGGACAATACCTGGGTAAGAACAGGATATGAGGTAAAAGGAAGTTATCTGCTTTTTAACATTGATGGAACAGAAGCAACATTTATTGTTACATATCCTGAAAATAATACAGTGACATTGATAATTGTATTGAGTATTCTTGCTGCTTTGTTGACAATCGCAACTTTTCTGTGGACGCGTAGAAATAAAAATACGCTTAGACTATAAATCCGTACCTTTGCCTCCTGTATTTTTATCTTGATATTCTGTATTTCTCTTAATATTCTGTATTTCTCTTAACATACACTTTACTTTTTGTTTTCAGGAATATCACACAGGAAACCGGCATATGGAAATTTATAAAGCATTACCGGTGTACCGAACATATCGACAACCTTACCTTTTGCCGTCCCGTTAATAATCTGCTCTGCACCTTCAATAAGGCTTGCAATTAACTCCGGGTAGACCGGGAACGAACCATGTGACGGATATATTATGTCAAACTCATCGGTATACATGGACAACTTCTTCAGACTCTCAACATACTTGGACAAATTTCTGTGTTCCTTAAACATGAAAATGTTTCCGTCCTGAATAGTATCCCCTGAAATAAGCACCCTGTTGTTTATATCCAGTACAGCTATGCTACCGGGTGTATGACCAGGTATAAAAATAATTTTTAGCGGTCGGTTTCCAAGATCTATAATGTCATTTTCTTTTACAGGCAGAATGCTTCCCACCCCACCGTGTGCTCGATAATTATCTTCTTCCTCAGGATGCATATAAAAATAGCCAAAACTACCGTTTCCTGATATATGATCCGGATCTGCATGTGTATTTAGAAGCATTATTGGTAGTTTTGTGATACTTTCAGCAATTTGTTTTGCATTCGGTGTATTCCTACCGCTGTCAATAAGCAGTGCCTTTTCTGTTCCGGACAGTAAGAAAAAACGCACTCCGTTGTCTTCTACCCGCCAGTTGGTATCGTTTATTTGAATAATGTCAGCCATAAGCATCCCTCCAAATTATTAATTTATCTTAATTATTAATTTATCTTAAATCCATAACGCCCTTAGAATGTATTTCTTCTGAAAGACTACACTAGTTGCTCCATTCCCCCACATAAGGTTAGAAATCAACTCATTATACTCCGTCAATCCAGGCCTTTCAACTGTCCTATTTCTCTATTTCCCGTTCAAATATATCCTGTAATACAAATTCATGGACTTCTATATGTATCCTGTCAACAGCTGTTCTCTTTATATTCTATCATATTTTTGCTCTTATATTTAGCACTATATAATAGCTGATCAAGATTTTTTAACAAACTGATTGAATTATCATCCTCTATTTCTATAATACCACCACTAATCGTTACCACCAGACCATTTTTCCAATTTAACTTCAGAACCTTTTGACGAACACGATCCATTATGACATATCCTTAGCTTTTATAAGTTCAGAAATTCTTTTTTCCAGCAACATATTTTTAGCTTCTATTTCCTTATTCTTTTCTTCAAGGACGGTAATATTTTTGAATACTTTATCAGTGTTCTAAAAGTTTATCAGACCAAACCTTACATTTATTCTATCTACTCAACCCTCACAAAAATGGCCATTATCAACCTTGTCAACTCATCCCTGTATATTTTAGTGTCCAAAACATACCCTAAAATATCCCCTCGATATGTTTCCATGTACGCGTTCAGGCTCTTCAGGTCGAGCAGACAACTTGAATGTAATTCAGCAAATCTAATAAAATCAAGGCTCGTAAAACATTAACTATATGAGTGTACTGGTTTAATTTCGCCACAATTGCTAATCCCCGGATAATATATATGTTCGCTGGAAACAGTACTGTGCTTAGAAAAAAGACCGGAAAGTCTGTAAATTTGAGAGCAGTTTTTATGTTATTTGCTTATATTTATTGCTATAGTTAAATACGGCATTATAATAAGCAATGTCAAGGCTAAGTTGACTAATGTCAAGGCAAGGACTTAAGTCGAGTTGAGCGGACAGAATTACTTACATTTGCTAAAATCCAGTGCTCTCAAGGCTTTTCATGCTTTATTTACCAGGCATCAGTTATACGCATTCCACATAGCTAAAGTTGATTGAATTGATCCTGTGACTATACACCTTCTCCGTTAAACTCGGGGATAAAGCTTTCCAAAGCTGTCTCCCCTTCTTGTATATATCCGTTCTCCACACCGATTTCTATTGCAAAATCAACAAGTTCTTCATATTCTTCTTCAGTTATCTTTCTGTTTAGCTCCGGGTATACCATATTCTTTGTTATCGGAGTATATTGATTCATAATGCTGATGAATATCCTGTCGCCATAGGTCTCATACAAGTATTTTATAATTCTTTTAGAGTCCTCAAGATATCCCGGCAATATCAAGTGTCTTACTATCACACCTTTTTGCATTATACCCCGCTCATCAAAGCTTGTTTCTTTAATCTGCCTGATCATTTCTTCAATTGCAGCTGCTGCAATCGTGAAATAATTCCGGCAATTGGAGTACTTCATTGCAGGCTCGTCCGACATATATTTTAAATCAGGTAAATATATATCAATATATCCTTCAAGCATTTTTAAAGTTTCTACTTTCTCATATCCACTACAATTGTATACAATTGGAAGAATGAGTCCTTTTTTGCGTGAAATGTTTAAAGCCTCTATAATATGCGGAATATAGTGGCTTGGAGTAACCAAATTGATATTATTAGCTCCTTTGTCCTGAAGCTCCAGAAAAATTTCTGCAAGCCGTTCTATTGTAATGATCTTACCTGCCAGAACCTTTGATATATTCCTATTCTGACAATACATACAACCCAGCGCGCAACCGGAAAAAAATACCGTACCGGAACCTTCTTTTCCTGATATACAAGGTTCCTCCCACATATGGAGCGCCGCTCTTGCAACCACTAATTCATCAGTAGTCTTACAATATCCTCTTTTACCGCTGGTTCTGTCCACATGACATTCCCTGGGGCAAAGAACACAATCTTTTAAAATATCCTTTAAAATTAACGAAGCCATCTATAATCCTCTTTTCATAAACTACTTGATATAATTACATACTATGCACTATAGATTTTATTTACATTAACATTTGATTTTTTTTGTAATGTAAAGAAAACCCTTCCGGTATTTCGATTCTGTAATGCTTTTCATATTAACCATATCTTACAAGGTCAAAAGTAGTTCTATAGCCTCAATCTTAACATATATTTCATGTAATAAGCTATGCTTTAATTTGAAAAAAATGTTCCAATCAATCGGTTATACTAACCGAGAATCTGGAAACCTTTAATTTCTTCTTATGGTAACTTCTATTTATTTCTCTATAATATTTTCCATAATTAATTTCCGATTAATATACTCGATATTCAATAAACTCGTTTGCTTGCAAGGTATCTATCACAAATGATACCAACTTCTAAAATATGCCTGATCCAATTCTTCTTTTGATCCATTATAGTTTGATATTTATTTGAATCATCTTCAAAAAAATTCTTTAATTCTTTTTATAGTCAGTATTATCATTATAACTCATATTGATGGATTAGAATACATAATTACTGTGTTTAATCCTGATGTTGAAGTAAGTTCAAGTTCACCATACAAACAAATAGGTAATTGCCTATTATCTTTAAATCTTTTGTCAGGACCACCGGACTTGTTAACATATTTCCATGTTTGTCCAACTATTTGTGTATCTCTCGGAACATCTCCACTTTCAATAAAACGAGTTGTATGTGATGAAATTTTAATATCCGCATAATTAAGTGCACCTATCTTGCTACCTTGTATTATAATCAATTTATCAGGCAAAAAAAGCAACGTTTCTTTTCCTGTTTTGAAAGATGCCACTTGTAAATTTGCTTTGAAGGGGAACATAGCTTTTGTGGTAGCTTTACAAGATATTCTTTTCACTGTATTGCTCGCTCCCGAAGTATATTTTCTATCAATTGCTTTGCTTGTTTGTACTATACGCCAAACCTTTTCACATTCGGTAATTTTTATTATGAGGCTCATTCGTTCATCAACAATGGATTGCTGATCAGGATCGATGCTATAATCCAAATCAATCGTTCCTTTTGTACGAACAAAGATTTTCAAAAGCAAAAATGCAGCAGTAAGCAAAAATAAAACTGGAATGCTAAGTCCTAAAATAAAAGTCACCCAAAAACCAATATTTGCAAATTTGTTCAATTTGAGTGTTTTACTTGCCATTGCCAGCATGTTTTCTAATCCTTCAGACACCATTGCAGTTGCAACATTGTTTTCTAGATTTTGAGTATCATAGTGGTTACTGTCAATAGCAGGTATTTGTTGGGATGAACCATAATTAACTCTTCTGTTTGATTTTGTACTATCATTTTTTCCAGTTTCGTGTACATAAGAAATTCCGGTACCAGGAATAGATGCTGTTCTCCGTGTAGTTCCTTTAGCAGTTTTTGTTATTCGATAACCTTTAACGCCCCAACTATAGCCTATTCCTGATTTACTTAGGTTAATCCTGAAACCGCCACCCAAATTTATACTTTTCCTATATCTAAATCCCATTTCATTACCTCCTCATTACTCAAAGTTAATTGCTGTTTAAAAACTACTATTAACATTGAAATCCATATTATTTTCAAATTGTACAAGTTATCAGACAGATGTATATATCCAAACTTAATCTTTGATAAACTTGTCAATTAAAGTTTTCCAATACTATTGTTTTCCCATAAAGTAAATCATAATCTTTAGTATTTCTAATAGACAACAAGGCAAACATATTTCTTCCTATTCTGATGCAAAAGTTACATACATAACCCTGAAATAATAACTTATACTATAATACTGTTCGACTTACGTTTAGCATCTAACAAAGCATTTTATTAACATTGATGCTATCTTCAATATTCTTGGGATCATCTGTAGCAAACTCATAATTACTGCCATAAACAAGCAAATCATGTACGAAATTTACTTTGTATATTAGTTGCAGATAAGAGTCAATATCTTCAGAAAGGATCTTCGGTGCTATGTATACACCGTAAATAGTACCAACCGTAAATACGATTTTCAACATCTGCTTGTACCGTCGTCGGTAGAAGTGACAGCATCATACACAGTATAAGCAGAATGCACGTACATTTCTTTTTCGCATTTTTACCTCCTGTTCAGATTCCGTTGGTTAATTTTACATACTTAATGTATCATAAAACTCCTCCATGAAGCTTTCCCATTGCATGAATCATGATTTTTTACACGAATTATAATCTAAATACATATTTCGTAGCTTAAAGTTGATAGAATTAATGTCTGTGGGATATCACATCTTTAGGTCTGTCCTTTTGTCTCATATAGACCTTATCATGGAAATTAACCTGTACAGCTTCTCCGGCTTTTTATTAAAAATTCAAACCATGTGAAATGAAAGATGTCAAAGAAACCGACTCCTTGATATCATAATAAAAATTTTTCTTTAATAATTCCTGAAATTACGCTTTTTTATTACTTTTCTTGCTTAAAATAAATGTATTTATTGTAGAACATCTCTTTAAATTGAAAACTTTTCTTCGTACTTCATCCTCATTTTTTGCTTCAACTAGTCAGTCATACCAATCTCAGGCAACATTCAGAACCTCAAACCCTATGTACTTCACTCTTTATTTATCTCCTGATCTGCATTTTCCTGAGCATCAGCCTTTTTTCTGTACACTTTTTTTCCTTCACGTTTTATGGATAATATTAGATTGTGAATTTCTGTATTTAATTCTTCGATTTTTTTGTTATTGTTCTGATGAATTTTATTTATTTCCTACTGGTGTTTGGTTTTGAATATCCAAAACTTTTGATTTATGCTCAATCATCAGACTATCTTTAATTTTTTGTAATTCTTCTCTGTGTTGGAGTTTAATTTTTCTATTTCTTCAATTAAATCTTTGTTTGTTTTTTCGACTTTTTCTCTTTCTTCCTGCTCTTGTTTTAATGCATTTTCGACCTCTTTTACTTTTTCCTTGTATCCTTCATATTCAGTGAAAAGTCCTGTTAGCGTATCATTTTTTTCTTTATACTCTTGGACTAAATATTTTGTAGTATTGTTTCGCCTTGACCCCCCGTTATTGGAGAATTTCTGCGTAGAACTCTCTCTACTGTAAGAATTCTATTGTTTTATACTTAACTCAACCCTTTAAAAAATTTAGCTGCCTTCCTCATGTTGTCAAGGGCA
>DUMC01000022.1 GCA_012840075.1 Clostridiaceae bacterium
AACATTAAATCTTGATAAAGATCGGGAAGAAGTTATAGCATACGGTACCTATAATCTTTTGCAGACATTGTGGACAACCTTGGCTATTATAATCTTCGGCATTTTATTTGGCACTCTGTATTCAATATTGATTATTGCTTTTACCGTAGCTTCTATGAGAAAGTATTCAGGAGGAGCTCATGCAACTTCACCCAATCGATGCACATTAATTATAGTTTTAGTGTTTGGGGTTTTATCCCTCTTGATTAAATATACCATACCCTATGTTAATACTGCATTAGTTGTATTATGGAGCATAATATCTTTTGTCTTTACTTATGTTATCCTTTTTAAGCTTTGTCCTGTGGACAGCCCTAATAAACCGATAAAAAAACCCGAGACACGCTTAAAGCTTCGTAAAGCATCCTTTAAGATATTATTTCTCTTTTATTTTGCATTAGTCATTTTATGGATTATATATTTCAAGATGCATGTAGAATTTTTGTTAATAGTAATAGCATCAATATCGGTTGGGATGTTTTGGCAGTCGTTAACAATGACCTCTTTAGGTCATTTAATTATAAATAAAATGGATACTTCTTTGCAAAAAATTAAATTAATGAAAGGAGGGAATGAAGAATGAAGAAGAGAATACTAATGACTTTATTTGCTATTAGTGCTTCATTGTTGACTTTCCTCGCTACAACAATATCTGCTTCGGCATGCTGGCTTTTCTTATATCAACCGCAAGAACCTAAATGCTTAAGAAAAGAATAACAGCATTCTGTAAGCAAAAAACTTAAAAGAAGCAGACCATTACATACAATTAAAAGCACAAAATGGTCTGCTTCAGCTTGAATTCATTGGGGGATTGTAATCCCCCAATTGTTCAAAATAGCATATAAGTTTTTTTTATTTTTTTAACCTGACTGTTTACGGTAAGTTTAGTTATTGTTTCTCAATGTTCTATAAAAAGTTTTTAATGTCTTTTTAAAGTTTTAATTAAAGCTAATAAAAAAGCTGTTATAAAAGCTATAAATGTTGTTATAAAAACTATATAAAGAGTAAATTTACATAAGTAGAGCATTATTACTATGAATATCAACATAATACAGGGGTAAAAAATGTTTGATTTTGACAATGAAAGACATAACAAATTATATGAAATTATCTCCATAATGAAGTTGTTTTCGTTAATAGTATCTGGTATGCTGATTTACAGTAAATATCTTTCTTTCTACAACGTAACAGATACTTTTGCAGCTTTTACCAGTTTTTCAGCATTCTCTTTGCTTGTTGTAACCATTTTCTTTATTTATGAAATATGGATGTTCTCCACTAAAAGGAAAAACAGCGGTTTTGGAATGCAGGACATAATTGAAATCATGATTTTTATCAGTATTTTTACCTCACTGGTAATACGTTCGCAGGCTACGGATACCCATGCCAAATTGTTATTTCTTTTTGTAATAATAACCTCGAGTATACAATTCGGCATACGCTTTGGTATAGTCATAGCTTTAGTATCATCTTTTATAATCCTTTTGCTTGATATCATTTATATACCATATTCTTCAATTAATGTTATATTTCAGAATGATTTGATTCTCGTCGGTGTTTTTGTATTAACTGCTTGGATTTTAGGCTACTATGAAAGAATTGAAAGAGAACATAGAGATAAGATGACTTACCTGGCAATCATGGATGGATTGACTGAAGTCTATAACCATAGGTATTTTCAGGAAGCGCTGAAAAATTATATAAACGAAGCTAAGATCAAGAATTACCCTGTTTCACTGGCTTTAATTGATATAGACTGCTTTAAATCATATAATGATTTGTACGGTCATCAGGCAGGAGACAGAATTCTTAAGGAAATTGCTTTTATTTTAAAAACAAATATCCGAGAAAGCGACATTTTAGCCAGGTATGGCGGTGAGGAATTTGCCATAATCATGCCTAAAACCGATGAAAAGCAAGCCCTGGAAATTGCAGAGCGGTTAAGAAATATAATTGATAAATACAGGTTCCAAGGGGAAGAAAATCTTCCCAATTCCAACCTTACCATATCAATTGGAGTATCTTGTTATCCTGATAAAGCAAAAAGTTTGAATGATCTTATCAATAGTACAGATGACGCTCTTTACAGAGCTAAGTTTTTTAATAAAAACAGAGTTGAAACATATCGTTCTGTATTGGAAGAACTTAAAGAAGAGATAGATGATAAACATTTTGATCTCATTGCTTCTATAAAAACGTTAATCAGTGTAATAAATGCAAAAGACCGTTATACTTATGCACACACTGAAAGAGTAGTAATGCTTTGCGAGTTAGTAGCAAAAGAGTTAAATTTTTCTGAGCAAGATAGCAAAACTTTAAAATACGGTGCCTATCTTCATGATATAGGTAAAATTCATATTTCGGAAGAAATTCTGAATAAAAAAATGCCATTGAGCGAGGAAGAATGGAATATACTAAAACAACATCCTCAAAACGGAGTTAATATTATTAAACCCATCGAGTCGTTAAGCAACGTAATACCGCTGATTTTACATCACCATGAAAGGTATGACGGACTCGGATATCCTTCTCAATTAAAAGGGGAAGAAATTCCTTATCTGGCACGTGTACTTACAGTTGTGGACAGTTTTGATGCCATGACATCTGACCGACCTTACAGACGCGGAAAAAGTTTTGATGAAGCAATTGAAGAAATCAAATTATGTTCCGGCACACAATTTGATCCCCAAATTGCTTCGTCATTTATAAGAATATTATTAAGCAGAAGGTTCGAAATTAATAAAACAAATTAAAATGTGAGTCATTTTTTATAATTATTAATTAAGTCATTCTTCATAATGTTTTAATATTTTAAAATCAATCTTCGTGGTATTTTCGTATTTTAGCATTTTAGTATTTTAGTACTTTAATATTCTAAAATCATTCTTCATGATATTTTTAATAAACCACTATTTATGTCTCAAAACTTTATTGCTTTATTCTCCATAAGCTTTTTCCTTAAAATAATCGGGTCTAATTCACCAGGTGTGATTTGATTTATTATAGACAGCGCTGCGGCTGTACCGGCAGCTTCCCCAAGAGCAGTACAAGTAGGCATAATTCTCAAGGAAGAATGAGCTTCATGAGTACTCGATATAGGACGGCCTGCTACCAAAAGGTTTTCAATATTTAACGGTAAGAGACATCTATAAGGTATTCCGTAATAATCTCCCGTATTCAACCGTTTAATTACGGTTCCCGTACCTGCAGGATTATGAATATCTATTGTATATGCACAGTAACACACTGAATCCTCAAATTTTCTACCTTGCAAGACATCTTCTTCGGTTAAAACATATTTTCCGACAATTCTCCTTGATTCACGAATTCCGATTTGAGGAGCTGTCAATTGAAGATATGAATTTTCGAAACCCGGTATATATTTTTTGAGAAAATTGAACATCTCCCAACACTGTTCTCTAACCATAAGTTCGGCTTCAGTAAGCTCTTCTGCGTTTGTTGCATCTTTCTTAACGATCCTGGTTGTATTAAAATGTATTACATCTTCATGTATGGTATCAAAAAACAATACATTTTCCCTGGGATTTGTTATTTCTCCCCTGGATACTGCTTCTGTGTATATACGGTTAATCTCTTCCCTGCTGGGCATTTTGCTTCTGTCTACATTAGCGACCCTGAAACACATAGTCATAGGTTGGCTATAACCGTCTTGTTCTCTGCCTTTTTTGCATGGCACGCCTGCCATGAAAGCTATGTCTGCGTCTCCTGTACAGTCTATGAAAATCTTACCCTTTACATCAGTATTTCCGCTTTTGTTGGAAATCTTTATACTTTCGATTCTATTTTCGCTATTTTTATCTTTATTCACCGAAGTCACATATGTATGGAATAAAATATTCACACCTTCTTCCGTAATTATCCTGTTTAAAACAAGTTTCATGATTTCTGCATCAAATGTAATTTTATTCTTTAGACCTCCTAGTTCTTCTAACCTATCGAGAATCTCCTGAAATATGCCAAATATAAGCTGATTCTCTTCTTTTCGATTCGTTCCTGCCTTAAAATAACTCATAAAGGGATTTACAAGACCTGATGTAGCCATTCCGCCAAGAAATCCGTATCTTTCCACCAGTAAAACATCTTTTAGACCATTTCTCTTTGCAGCAACAGCAGCCGCTGCTCCGGTAAGGCCACCTCCTGCAACTACAACATCATACATTTCTTTCATTAAAATCACTCCTATCTTGCTAAATAATTTCTTACTTTAATAAATAATTTCTTACTTTAAATATAAAATATAATATTACTTGTGCAATATTTATTTTTATTGTCCCATAAAAAATTATAACCCGAAAACCAAAAACTTTAAAGGAGGTTTCGGGTTATAATTAAGGTCCATAAGTCGAGACCATAATCAAATTATATCTTTGCAATCATCAGTTTTTCTTATGTTTTCGCAATCATTAGTTTTTCAATCACATCAGCTACATCTTCCACACAGTCCAAAGTGTGTTCCAGTAGCTGATAGATTTCCTTTTTCTTAATAATGTTTATGGGATCTGTTTCGGTGGTGAATATATTGCGCATGCATTCTGAATAAACTTTGTCTCCGTCTTCTTCAAGGGCATTAATTTCTATTATCAATCTATTGATATCTTTTCCGGGTTTCTTTTGGAAATTTCTTAAAGCTACCATAAGTTCATACATCTTTTCGCATGATGATACCATAATATCTAAGAAACGGGACATACATTGGTCCACTTTCGTAAACTTCATTATATAAATATGATTAGCCACATCATCAATGCTGTCAGTCACACTTTCAATCCCTTTTAATATTTCCATTATATCACTTTGATCAATGGGGGTAATAAAGGCGGCTTCTATAATTCTTTGTGCTTCATGAACATGCTTGTCTCCTTTATGCTCTATTTCTTTTATATATTTAATTTCATCCTGCTTAATTTCTTCGTCTTCCATGGCAGCTTTTAGGCTTTTGGCAGCTTCCAATGATATAGCGGCTCCGTCAATAAATAGATCAAAATAGTTAATCGAACTTTTACCTAGTTTATTTATAATTTTTTGCAGAATAGTTTTTTCATTTGAATTTTTTTCTGTTTTATTTGACATTGTAGAATCCTCCCATACCACGTCATAACAATTATAATTTTTATTAATTAGGTAAAAATCATTCGGAATATTGTTGCAAATACATAACCTAAGACCGTACAAGCCGGAAAAGTCAGAATCCATGCTATAATCATCTCTTTTGCAACATCCCAATTAACTTTATTTAAACCTTTAGAAGCGCCTGCTCCCATCATGGCAGTTCCTTTTGTGTTGGTTGTGCTAAGTGGTATGCCAAAAACTGTAGCTGCTATCATGCTACCGGATGCAACCAGCTCTGCTGCAAATCCCTGATACTTTTGAAGTCTTACCATGTCCATTCCCATTGTTTTAATTATACGGAAGCCACCGATTGAAGTGCCCGAGGCCATTAATATTGAGCTCAATAACATTACCCATATTGGAATATCAATATTGCCTGACGGATTAAGTTTATAGACGCCACCTACAACCAGTGCCAAGCATAGAACTCCCATGAATTTCTGTCCATCTTGAGCACCATGGCTGAAAGCCATCATGGCAGCACTGAGTATCTGACCTCTCGAGAAAAATTTGTTTGCAGTCCTGCGCCTAACATTTTTAAAAAGAAATTCTACCAATTTTGTTGCCAAAAACCCTGCACCAAAACCTACTACCGATGAAATAGCCAGTCCGATTAAGACTTTTTCAAAAGCCTCCCAATTGAAAGCCTCCAACCCGTTAAGCGATATACCGGCCCCCATCAAACCGGCAATTAATGCATGGCTTTCACTTGTGGGTATTCCATATCTCCATGCGGATACAGCCCATATAATTATGGAAAGCTGGGCAGCAGCCAAAGTTACTAAAGCCTCTTTTCCCGTTCCTATCATTACTATATTTGCAGTAGTGGTTGCCACTGCTGACCCCATCAAAAGAACACCCAGCAAATTGAAAACCGCACCGAGTATAATTGCCGCTCTAGGGCTAAGTACACGGGTTGATACTACAGTTGCAATGGCATTGGGGGCATCCGTCCATCCATTCACAAATATTGAACAACAAACCAGTATGATTACAACGCCTAGTATTAAGTACATAACTCCTTTTCCTTCCACTCTTCTTGTTGTTTTTTTACTTGTTGTATTTGTTCTTGTTGTATTTCTTCTTTTTGCATTTCTTTCTGTTGAGTTTTCAATTCCTGAATCTTTTCTTTACGCTTGTCATTTGCCAGAATTAAAGTCATCATTATATAAATACCTAATCCAATTAATATGGAAAAGTATCCGCTTAATTTTATAATTAACAATCCAAATACCGGGGCACTTATAACACCGGAAAAACCAATTAATGATTCACATAAACTAAGACAACTAACTTTATATTTACTAGGAGCCACTTCATATATATAGGTTTTATAAGCCGTGGCCAAAAGGCCGTATGCAAACCCCGATATAGGACCTAGTAATATAATCGCAAGCGAACTGTTAAAAATCAATATTAATGACAATCTTATAATCTGCATGATAAATGCTGCAAAAATTAAATCCTTACTCCTGTACTTGCTTAAGAGTCTTGAAGTAAGTATAAAAGTAACAATCTCAGGTGAAGCATCAAAAAAGTACGCAAATCCTAAACTTAAAGGACCTCCTCCAAAATCGGAAACCAGCACACCAAGATAACTATAGATCCCTTTTATTACAAAGCTATAAATAAATATAGTAGCTACTATTACTCTCAATGGTTTGATTTTAAATGCTAATTTAAAAGCCTCTATAAAACTGATCTTTAAATTATCAGTGCCCTCTGCATGTTCTTTATATTCTTTATCTTTTTTTTGTCCCTTTTGCTCATTATGTTCCTTATTTGCAGCCCCATTTCGCCTGTAAAAAGCAACCTTTTTACTTTCAGGTATCAATGAAATAACTGCTAACAGGATGCCAAAACTAAACATTATATACCATTTATAGGTACTCCATCCAATATACTGCAGCAAGCATCCCAACAAAATGCCGGAAATCCCGTATCCGATAGAACCTGTTCCACGTATTTTTCCAAATTCGTTTTGATCACCGTTATCCCTCAACACACCAATATACCAGGCTTCCGAAAGAGGTACGGTACCATGCACAATAAGTCCTAAAAAAGAAAATGATAAAATAACAAACCACTTCTGATTGAAAAAGGATAATGCTATTACCCAAATTATTCCTACGCCAAAAGCAAAAATCAAAATCTTTTTTATACAGTTGAATCTGTCTGCAAGGTATCCAAACAAGTTTTGCCCTATTATCGCTGACAAAATGAACATTGTAACGGTAAAACTTATTTCCTCTTTTGAAAAACCGATTTCGGCGATATACATGGTATACATGCCTGCAATACTCAATACCGCCGCCCAGTAAACGAACATAAAAACTTTATACTTAAAATATTTTGATTTTGCTATAGCCCCAATTCTACCTATCTTAACCCCACCCTTGCCATACATACATTTTATCTGAGCAACATAAATTATAAGTAAAATAATTTCTTATGCATACCGCTTCTCACTCTCACTTATATACAACATTTCAACATGCGGTATCCCATCCTCTAAATAAACATCCGAAACTTTCTTAAACCCAAAGCTGCCGTAGAAATTTTCCAAATAAGCCTGGGCAGATATTCTAATTTTATTTTCCTTCATTTCATTTTCTATCAAGTTTATGGCTTTTCTTAACATTTCTTTAGCAATACCTCTGCCGCGATAATCCTTTTTAACCACTACCCTTCCTATCGACACTTCATCGTAGGAAACACCTCTGTTTAGAATCCTTAAACATGCTATGACATTTCCGTCTTTTTTCAAGTAAAGATGATACGCATTTAAATCTTTCCCGTCACAGTCCTGGTAAATGCAGTTTTGTTCTATTACAAACACTTCTATACGAAGCCTGATTATTTTATATAATTCCTCAGGACTGAGCTCATTAAATTTCTTAATTTTCCACTCCATTTTACTTCCTTAACTAAATTTCACTCCTTTACAAAAACCTGACCTCTCTTTTTTCATCTGCTGAAGTTCTTGCCAGAAGGGCAGCTTCCGTGACATAGAATGAATCTTCAGCACTTACCATGCATTTTTTCTCGCCCCTTATTTGGGCTAAAAAATCACAAAATATATTTTCTTTATAATCTTCAGCAACTTCAATTTCTTCAGTTCCTGATGTAAACTTGTTTGTAAGGTATATCTTACGGTCCCTGACTTCTATGACACCTTCTGTTCCGACAATGCGAATTCTATCATCATCATGCCTTTGGGCAGTCGCAGGCCGCAAATAATCAATACTAACGGTCGCAAAAATTTCACCGGTCATAACAAAACTGCATATTGCCGAAACTTCCAGATCACCGTGATCACTATTATATAAATTGGAGTGTGCTGCATACACGGAGATAAATTTCTCATTGCTGAACCAGTGAAGCCAATCTATTGCATGAGTACCTACCCAAGGTATGGTTCCTCCGTAAATATTTCTGTTTTTGTAATGTTCCCCCCTTCTTCCAAGCTTGTACGACTTTTGTGCATTCATGAGCCTTATTTTTCCTATTGCACCATTATCTACATACTCCTTTGCATTAAGAAACCAAGGAGTATAACGTATTCCAAACATGGCCGCAAGATGAACATTAGAATTATAATAAAATTTTTTAAGTAATTCAAGATCTTCAAAAGTCGTAGCTACAGGTTTATCCATAAAAACATGGATTCCTCTCTTTATAGCTTCGATGGCGGCTTTGGCTTGATCTGCAAAATAACAGCAAACAACTGCAATATCAGGCTTTATTTCATCGAGCATCTTACAATAATCATCGTAGACACAAATTGAAGGATTACTCTGCATCAGCCTTTTAACTAACGGTGTAATATCCTCACCTTGGGAACCCGGAGCAATCCCTACAATATCCGCAATACCGGCATATTGGCAATTTGAAGTATACTCATCTTTTTTGGAAATATTTAGTTCTTCCTGCCTCTGACGCTCCATTTCCAATCCTTCAAGAACATACCCATAATGCCCTGTAGCCCCGATAATGCAAATCTTCATATGAAACCCACCCTTCATCACAGATTTAAATTACCTTTAAAAAACTTATAATTTCTCAGATTAATTTCATCTCCGCATTCAGCCCAGCTAACACCCTCTTCACTAGGAAGTGTTGCTTTTTCATAACAACTATCTAAGATTTCAAAGAGACCTTCGACCCATGTCACTTCACGTTGCGGATCTATTCTAATTAAATCCTGTGGAAACTTCTTAATTTCAGGCATGGATTCTTGGCTTCCATTAATACACACTAGTTGAGGAATTGCAGTTTCAGCTTTGCAGGTAATTTTATCTTCAGCACTGTAAACAGTATCAATGCATACCCAAAGTTTTTTCAAATCATTTGCATTAGGCGAACCATATACCTTTTGAGTTCCATCATAAAACTTAGCATATATGTTTTTATCTTCAGAAGAATCTTCACTAAAAGTAACAACACCTTTTTCAAATTCATAGTTAAAGACAGGTCCTTTTAAGTCCCTTACAGCATGGGAAGCGTAGAATAATATCTCAACACCGTCCTCAGTGTATGCCTTTATAGCACATGTATCAAAATTTTCTATGTTATTGGCTTTGTATAATTCAGCTTTTACACTGACCGGATAAGCACTGGTATCAGGTTTATCACCCAGTACGAAAAACATATTATGTAAATAATGAGCTGTAGCATTGTTTGCCACGCTATCGAGAATCCAATTTCCTTTTTCATCTTTTATTTTTCCGGCCCATGCATTCCTATTGTAATATCTTTTATCTCTGGGCCATAGGACTAGTGTTTTTAAACATTTTGGACGGCCTAATTTGCCGCTTAATATATCTTGCTTTAACTCCAGCATTGCATCTGCAAAAGACCATTGATAACCGATGGCAAGGAACTTTCCTGATCTGTCTCGTACCTCTGCCATCTTCAGTGCATCCTGAATAGTAGCACATATTGGTTTTTCGCATAATACATTGCTTCCGTGTTCAAGAGCAAAGCAAGATTGAGGAGCGTGGAAATGTATTGGAGAAGATATAATTGCCAGATCAGCAGTATCCACTGCATAAAATTCTTCCATAGATTTATAAAAAGGAACTTGCAATTTTTTTAGATCTTCTAAAAATCTGCAAGTTGCCGGATTCGGATCAACAACCCCTTTTATTGTAAATTTTTCTGACTCCAAATTGCTAAGAAGACCTCTAAGATAAGTGTTTCCGTAACCTCCGGCTCCTACAATGAGTAAGGAAACTTTTTTACTCATAGAAATATATTGCCTCCTTTTAATTAATATGATGAATAAATAATACCATATTTTTTATTAATATGAAAATTTAAAACATTAAATATGGTACTTGCAAATATTATATTTTATTAAGCTATAACTTAAGCAAAACACTCTAATTAAAAATTTCCGCTATATTTGATTATATTTAGTTTAAGCGTGCATTACAATTAGAAATTTAAAATCAGCACATTTAATTATCGTGAAAGAAGACTTTCTAGAAAAGCAATATCCTATTATGACCATGTGTTTTATGAAGAAGAATGTTCTGTAGTAGCTACCTTTGGACCTAAAATATGGTAATGGGTCTGCAACATTATTCACTGCATTCACGCATTAACTGCTCATAAAGAGCACACCCTATATATTACCTTCTTCTCATGTAAATATTTTTATTATTATTGGAACCGAGGTAATTATGCAGTCCAAACAGGCGCAATTCCTTCGATAATTTGTTTGTTTTCAAACTTAGAATTTGTATCCGGGTCTTATGTTCTTTCTATAGTAATTTTATTTGCTTGCAATCTAAATATCAATTAAACTATTACTCAAAAGTTAAACTTTACAGTTAAACTTTGAGCGTTACGTCACATCGTACTTTTATCTTACTCCTGACATGCATTTCTCCGTTTTATACATATGCACGTCTATAAAACATGCAGTATGTCCTCCACAACAAATTACACATTGTTCTATACTTATTTTGCTATATAATGCATATTTTATATTGAATATTAAATTTGAACTAAACCTTCTTATAAATGCTTTATTTGGGAGTTTTAATGCTGTTTAACTTTGCAATACTTATTTTTGCTTGACTTTTTTCCAATTACATTATTATTTCTAACAATATAAACTAAAAGGGAAATTATTATTATGGCAGCCAATAAAAGAATTCCTATGACAATTTTAACATTTATAAAAAGCATGTCAATCATTATATGGTACAGCTCAATAAAACCAAATGCAATAAAGGTTATTGCGGAAATAATTTTTATTGTGCCTTCAGGAATGTGCTTGCATAATATAACACCGATCACTACTCCCAGGGCATTAGCAATTACCATTCCGGTAAAAGAACCAAGAAAAACCGCCATATAGTAATCAGGATATTTAATTGAAAAAGCAATTGTCGAAAGCTGAGTTTTGTCTCCTAGTTCCGCAATAAAAAATGCTATCATTACCTTTAATATATTTCCATACTTATTGTTTTTACTGCTGACCTTTTCAGTTTTATCTTCCTGTAGTCCCCAGAGACCGAAAAAAATAAAGGATGCTGAAGCAGTTATCTGTATCCAGATATTCATACTCTGGTTATGTCCTATAATACTCCCAAGAGCAACTGCTAATCCCTGGCTTAAAATTATAGCTAATAATATGCCGATAACAACTTTTGAAACTTTATATTTTGTCACAAATACCATGGTCATAAGCTGCGTTTTATCTGCCATTTCAGCAAGAGATACCACTCCGGC
>DUMC01000023.1 GCA_012840075.1 Clostridiaceae bacterium
TACAAAAAATATCCCTACTGTAAAGTGAAAATATTTATTCGAATTGCAGGAGGGTTAAAACTTTTTGCACATTATTTAATGTGATAAAATTATGGTAGATTTACCTGAATTAAAATGAAAATCTACAGTTATTATGCTGAACTGTACAGTTATAAAGAATATATACGCTCATTGATTAAAAATGAAGGTATAAATGTAAATCTGGAAGATATATTTACATCTTTTGATAAGTCAATTTTATCAAGAGAGCATATCCATAAATATACTTATACTCAGATGGATGAAATTCGATTTTCAATTATGCGACTTTTTATATATTATTTTTCAAAAAGTGTTCAAGAACACTCTTTTAAACAAGAAGATTATATTCATTTTTTTAAGTTTATTAAAAAGCAAAAAACAAAAAGTCCCACAACAATTATTACAACAAATTGGGACACACTAATAGAAGAATACTGTGAAAGAAATAAAATTAAATATGATTATGGTTTTAAAATACCATACACCAATATGCATGACAACGCTTGCGAATCAGACATTATATTGCTTAAAATACATGGATCAGCCAACTGGTTAAGGTGCCTTCATTGCGGAGCATTTTTAGTATTTAAAAAAGGTGAAGCAGCAAAATCATTATTTGAAGATGGCAAAAATGAAACATGTACTGTTTGTGGCCAAGGGGAATCTTTTAATGCTCCATCACTGCAGCCTGAAATAATTACTCCAACTATGTTAAAATCGTTTGCAAATTGTCTTTATTTAAATATATGGAGTGCAGCAAGTAAAGCTCTACGAGAAGCTACTGAAGTAATTTTTATTGGATATTCTTTTCCAATAGCTGATTTCGACTTCAGATATATGTTGCAGAAGAGTATTTCTACAAAGGCTCGAATAGATGTGGTTTTACATGAGAATGATAATCCTGAGCAAACTGAAAGTAAGAATTTACAAAGTTTATTTCCTGAAAAGAGATATCGTGATGCTTTTCCGAAGAATACTTTACGGTTTTTCTATAATGGATTCTCAGATTACTTTTCTTGCTATTCTTCATGATGAAATATAAAGAAATAGAGTAAGTGATAAATAAGTCTGCATGTAGGTAAGCAATGAAACAATTACTGTCATGTCAGATTAGCCTATCATTGATATACTATTAGTAAAGGGGGTATAAGGTAAATTGTTATTTTTTTGAAATTGATTGTTGTGCCTGTAAAATAGTGCATTTTCCCTATATGGGTATGGAAGACAAAAATCCTTATCAAGCAGAACGTTTTACCGATACTATCGATTATACATATAAATATTGTAATAGATTGAAATTATTGGAGAACGAATTCCGAGCTAGGATATCTGATGAATTTAATGAATGGTTGAGTATATTGTTTTAGCTTATTGTTCTATCTTATTTGACACTTTTTACATTTTTTAAGCTAGAACTTTGTAATACAAAAGTTGAAATGACTTTTAAACTAACTTGTAGAAGTCTTTTGTAAAGGAATTTATTCATTCTTTTATCATAATCATTGAGTTATAAATATTGTAAATTCTTGTATATTTTTATATAATTATTAATAGTAATATCAATTTGTATAAAGAGTTTGATTGCTTGTAGGAAAAATTAAGGAACTTTGTAGAAATATAAAACATATTATTTAAATTATTTATCGGGAGTAGATCTTTATGAATGAAATCATGTCTTCTGATTTAAATAAATTTGTTGGTGTAGACTTTCATGTACATACTCCAGCTTCTCAATGCTACAAAGGATCAAAGACTGATAGTGAATATATAGAAATTTTACGTAGATATGTGGAAAAAGAAGTAAAAGTAATAGCAATAACTGACCATAATACTCTTAAAGGTTACCGAAAACTAAAAGAAATAGAAAAAGAATACATTAATAAACTAAAGTATTTAAGTGAACTTTCTGAAAAATATCCTGTTATTAAAACTGAATATGAACAAGTTAAATCTAAACTTGAGTTATTTAGTAAATTACTTATACTACCAGGAATTGAATTTGAAGCAAATCCGGGAGTGCACTTGTTGCTTATTTTTAGTCCAGAATGCGATTTAAGTAAGGTTGAATCTTTTCTTATTGAAGCTGGATATACAGATGAAGTACAAGGAAAGGAAGATCCAGGAATAGTTCCAAAATGCGATGTTTTAAGTGTATTAAATGAAGCAAGTAGTTTAGGAGCGTTGGTTATAGCTCCTCATGCAGATAGTAACAAGGGCATATATAATAGCTTACCAAAGAACCAATATCGTGCTAATGTTTTTCGATCAAACAATCTTAATGCGATATCATATAATAATCCAATTACATGTCAAAAAATGAAAGTCATGCTTAAAAATAAGGAGTATAAGCGAGAAAGCCCAGTTGCTTTCATTCAGTGTTCAGATTATCATGGTGATGATGAAGCAGCTACTTGTATAACTTATTTGAAACTTGAAGAGCTTGATTTTGAATCAGTTTGTGATGCATTGAAAAATCCTAATGAATGTGTAAGCCCAACACAGCACCCTAAAATAATTAACATTTTGAAACAAATTATCAATGACCATAAAAGTTTCGTATTTGAAAATTTAGAAAATGATGAGGATATATCTTTAATAAAACGTGCTGTATGTGCTATCTTGAATGATGGCTATGGAACCTTGGTTATTGGAGCAGCGCGTAATCCGGAGATAAACATTATTGGCATTAGTATGGATAAAAAAGATATTTTAAATATTCTCAAGGATATATTTAAAAGTATAAAACCTACAACATTTAGTGTTCAAATTACAGGTTATGAATATGGTAGAAATAGGCATGTTATTGTTGTTCAACTAGCAAGAGAAAACAATACTATTTCTTACATTGATGATAATGATGTATATATATTAAAAAATAATCAGATTATAAAGGCAAATCCTACATTAATTGAAAAAATAGTTGAAGACAGAATATTTAAACGAATTGTAGAACATCAAAAAATAATTAATAATAAGTATAAACATATAATTCGGGAAATTGAGCTTGTTTATTGCATAATTAAAATGGACAAAGTTGCAAAAGAAATTCCCCACTTTTGCAACAGAAAATTCCCCAATATTGCAAAAGGTCATTGAAGGCACCACACCAAAATAATATCCTTGTAGTTGAAGAATAACAGCTACAAGGAGGAATGGAGGATGCTATCAATGACCCAAATTAAGAATATCAGAAAAATGTATTTTGAGGAAGGGAAAAATATTAGTCAAATAGCAAGAGAAACAGGTTATGACCGTAAGACAGTCAGAAAATACATTGAAAAAGATGACTGGAACAAAGAGTTGCCCAAAATAAAGAATGAACCTCTATTTCCCAAGCTTGATCCGTACAAGGCAGATATTGATGCATGGCTTATTGAGGATAAAAAGGTCAAGCGTAAGCAAAGACACACTGCAAAACGAATATACGTTCGTCTATTAGAGAAATACAAAGATAGATTCGACTGCTCTTACAGAAGTGTTGCAGGATACGTTGCAATAAAGAGAAAAGAGATTTTTAGTGAAAACAAATGTTATCTGCCATTGGAACATAAGCCGGGAGAAGCACAAGTAGATTTTGGGGATGCCGATTTTTATGAAAACGGCAAGTTATACAACGGTAAGTACTTAAACCTGTCATTTCCCCACAGCAATAAGGGGTATTTACAAGTTTTTAAGGGAGAAAATCAAGAATGTCTCTTTGAAGGCTTAAAAACGATATTTGAACACATAGGAGGAGTGCCACCGAGGATGTGGTTTGATAATGCAAGCACTATGGTTGTCAAAGTAATAAAAGGTGGTGGCAGGACTTTAACTGATGATTTTGTGCGATTCATGGAGCATTACCGTTTTGAAGCAGTTTTTTGTAATGTTGATGCTGGGCACGAAAAAGGTAATGTAGAAAACAAGGTAGGTTATCACAGGCGAAATATGCTGGTACCTGTGCCACGATTTGAAGATATTATTAAATTTAATCAAGAGCTTCTAATCCAATGTGAAGAAGATGCAAGAAGAGAGCATTACCGTAAAGAGGGAACAATTGAAGAGCTTTATAAAGAAGATGCCGCAGCTCTTTTGGAGTTACCTAGGGTAGCCTTTGATACAAGCAAATACATAACAGTAAAGACAAATGGATATGGTAAATTTCTACTTAACGACGGGTTACACGAATACTCTGCGGCACCAAAGTATGCAAATACGCGAGTACTGGTTAAGCTAACTGCCTATCATGTAATAGTACTTGATGAAAACCATCGAGAGATGGTACGTCATAATAGGCTCTATGGTGACTATAAACAGACAAGCATGCAGTGGCTGCCATATCTTAACCAGTTAGCACGGCGTCCGGGTGCATTGAAGTACACTGGAATTTATAATATGTTACCACAGCCAGTAAAAGAATATTTAGAGACTTTAAGTAAACCGGACAAAGGGAAAGTATTAAGAGTTATTGCCGATCTGACTCAAGAGAACAGCTTTGAAAAGGCAGTTGAAACTATCAGTACTGCATTATCGTATGGAGTTACTGATATAGATAGTCTGATAAATTTACACAACCGTCTGCATGAAAAAATACCGCAGCTTAAGCCGGTAAGCCTGCCGGAACACATTCCTCATTTAAGAAGATATGAACCAAATTTTATGATTTATGACAAGATATTGGAGAGGCAGGTGCAAAGAGATGCTAGTAGCTGATATAGCTGATTGCTGTAAAAAACTTCGCTTAAGTAGAAATATAGTTGAAATGTCAGATAAAATAGAAGCAGCCAGTCATCAGGAGTATTTGCTTAAACTTCTTCAAGCAGAAGTTGTACATCGTGAAGAAGTAAGGAAAAATAAGCTGATAAAAAAGGCGGGTTTTTATACTATAAAGACCTTTGAAAGCTTTAGATTTGATGAAGTAACGCTCCCTAGTGATATTACTCCGGAATATCTCAAAGAATGCGAGTTTATTAAAAACAAGACTAATATTGTTATGTACGGTAATGTTGGCACTGGGAAAACGCATCTTTCCATCGCTTTAGGAGTAGAAGCCTGTAAAAAAGGTTTAGAAGTTAGGTTTTTCAGGACATCAACACTTGTAAACAAGCTGGCAGAGCAAAAGAAAGCCGGAACTCTAGCTGCTTTTCTAAAAACACTTAATAAAGCTGACCTATTGATCTGTGATGAGTGGGGCTATGTCCCCCTCGATCGAGTAGGATCACAGCTTTTGTTTGAAGTAATATCAGAATGCTATGAACGAAAGTCGGTGGTAATCAATACTAACATAGAGTTTTCAAGATGGGTAAATGTGTTTTATGATGAACAGATGACAGGTGCTATTATAGACCGAATACTTCATCATTGCCATTTGCTGCTATTTCCTGGTCAAAGTAATAGA
>DUMC01000024.1 GCA_012840075.1 Clostridiaceae bacterium
CTCCTGCAATAGTGTCACTTATATTGAATGTGTTTTTCAAAATAAGTGGAATAATATTGTCATATAGTTGCCAGAAAGCACAAATTGACATGAATGCAAGCCCTACAAAGAATGTACGTTTATAGTTTAGTTTCATATGCTACCTCCGTTATTCAGTTTGACTTAGAGATATAACTAACTGAGTTTGCTTTATATGCTTTTACTATATTCAAATTCTATCATAATTTTATAAAATTTGTAAGTAGTATAGAAAATTTGTTAATGACTTTATGATATACTAAACTTAACATGACAAATATATAATCTATAGGAAAGAAGAATGAAAGTGAGGTTAGCAGAATGTAGCAGAATGCATATGGAAAGAGATATTTGAATATTTAATAAATTTAAAAAATTTAAGAACCGACGACACTCTTATAATACCTGTTGGGCTTGCAAACTATGAAGATGAAACATTCAATATCTATATGTAAGATTATATGTATGTAAGAGAAAAAAAGGCTTTTTGATACAGGTATATTTACAGGATATGTTGGTTTTCTTTCACAAGCAACAGAAGAAAAGGGCAAGGAAATTGAGTGCAGTAAGAAAAAAAGAATGCTATAGTGGCTTAAGAACCAAAAAGCAAAAGAATAATAGGTTGCATTATTTATTCTGTTAGACATAAAATATGTACAGCATAAAATCATGCAGCATAACAATATCTCTATAATACTATAATGCTGTTTAAAGGAGAATTGTAAATGACGAATGAAAACAAGAAAATTTGCGATGATAATGTAAATGGCACTGACAACATCACTAATAACACCAATAAAAACAATAATGACAATAGTACAAAACTAGACTATCGCATTGAAAGATTTAACAAACAACTAGATTTTATAAAAGAAATTGATAAATTGAAGCAAGTGCTTAGAAGAACTATCCTTCTGGACGCATCAAGAAGAGAAAATGATGCTGAACACATGTGGCATATGGCAGTTGCTGCTATACTGTTTGCAGAATATGCTAATTACAGGAAAGACCTAGATATTCTGAAAGTTTTAAAAATGGCTGTTATACATGACATTGTAGAAATTTATGCAGGAGATACTTTTGCTTATGACGAGCAAGCACATATTGATAAAGAGAAAAGAGAAAAGGAAGCAGCAGATAAAATCTTTGGTTTATTACCTGAAGATCAGAGAAATGAATTCAGAAACCTGTGGGATGAGTTCGAAGCTGGATCGACAATAGAAGCCAAATATGCAAGAGCTATAGATAAATTTATGCCTATATTACATAACTACACGACAAAAGGCAAACAATGGCATAATTTTGGTGTAACAAGTGAAAAAGTACTTGCGAAAAATAAAATTATTGAAGAAGGATCGGAATTTCTTTGGGAATATGTAAAGTACATAGTTGAGGACGCAGTCAAAAAGGGATATTTTCCGGATTAAGACAATAAGACAGGGGTAAGACAGGGGGGTAAGACAGGGGGACGGTTCTTCTGTCTAAAATACGAGAGAGTCTGATAGATGGAGCAAG
>DUMC01000025.1 GCA_012840075.1 Clostridiaceae bacterium
AATATTACTGCTGATGAAGCTGTTAAAAGATTTGAGCTTCTGAATATTGAAGATGCCAAAGTTATTGCTCTTAATTATCCATTATTTGCAAAAGAGGTTCTGGTTATAGCACCCTCTGATATGGAAAATGATATAAGACAAATACTTGCAGATTTTGATAAAACTGGACGAAAAATCCGTGTTCCTATAGATTATTCAAATCATGTTTCGGGTCAATCAAAACTGACTGCAAGAAGGGAGCTGCTGGTTAGCCTGACAGGTATTCCAGCCTCAAGCTTCCATATTTCGGGTAATGTATCAAAAACTGATACACCTCATTATGTAATGTGGATAGAAGAAACACCTGAGAACATTGCCAAGGTAAAGGATATGATTGATTTTATCGATAATCCTTAAAGTTTTGTCATTTTGCAAAGCTCTGATGTTGTTTATAGATATTATATTGATATTGTTTGAGAATACTTTAATGTAATAGTTAAATTAACCACTTGGCTATATGTTAATTATAATAAGAGAAATTATTGTTAAGGTGGAAGGAGCTAAAAATGTCAGAAAACAAGTATGAATATGATTATCCCGTTACTTTGTGCGATTTGCTGACAATAGCTGCAACAAGAGGAGCATCCGACCTTCATTTAGTATGTGGTTATCCACCATCCTTACGAATAGATGGAAAAATTACAGTGCTGGAGTATCCGTATATTAAACCATATCAAATGGAGGCTATGCTTTTTTCCATATTGGAAAATTGGCAAAAGGAAACTTTAGAAACGAAATGGGAATTGGATTTCTCATTCTCAATAAACGGAGTTGCTCGCTTCAGAGGGAATATAATGCGTCAGAGGGGAACTTATGCTGCTGCTTTTAGAGTAGTACCATACACTATACCACCTTTCGAAACTCTTGGGCTTCCATCTGAAATTAAGAATTTATGTAATTTGACAAGAGGTCTTGTCTTGGTTACCGGAGCTACCGGAAGCGGTAAATCTACTACCCTTGCGTCTCTTATAGATATAATCAACAAGACCAGATGTTTGAGTATTATTACGATTGAAGATCCAATAGAATTTTTGCATAGGCATAATAAATCTACTGTAAAGCAAAGAGAGATAGGAGCAGATACCCATTCTTTTCAGGATGCACTAAAACATGTTTTAAGACATGATCCAGATGTAATTCTTATTGGAGAAATGAGAGATAAAGAAAGTATATCGATTGCTCTTACTGCAGCAGAAACAGGACATTTGGTTTTTTCAACCCTTCATACTCAGACAGCTCCGCAAACAATATCAAGAATAGTAGATGCTTTTTCTGATGATAACAAAGATCATATCAGGCAGCAGCTTGCAGGATCTTTGAAAGCGGTAATTTCCCAGCAGTTAATACCAATGAACTCCGGAAATGGAAGGGTTGTTGCCGTAGAATATATGATAAGTACTCCGGCAATCAGGAATTTAATACGTGAAGGAAAGGATCATCAGCTTTATAGTGCTATACAAACAGGGCATAATTATGGTATGTGTACAATGGACCAATCATTGGTAAAATTGTATAAGCAAGGAAAAATAAGTTATGAAAGTGTATATGAGTATTGCATAGACCGGGCAGAAGTGGACCGGTTGATAAATAGATCATATATCGGCTGATGAAAAGCCATACATGTGAAAGATGAGGTTTTAAGAATGACAGAGTATATTTACGAATGCATAGACAGACAGGGGCAAATTGTCAAAGGTAGACTTTCTGCGGAAAATGAAATTTCTGCTATTGAAAAACTGAAAAAAATGGAGCTAATGATTTTAGATATAAAGCAGACGGATTTAAATTCTAAAAGAAGGAAGAGTCTTTTCAGTAAAAAAGTTACCCTTGGTGAACTGGCAATGTTTAGCAAGCAATTAGCTACTATGATAAATGTTGGAATACCTGTTACCAGAGCTTTATTTGCCATCAGTGAGCAAACCGGTAACCCTGTATTCAAAGATGCATTAATTAATATTGCTGAAAATATCGAAAGCGGAAGAGATCTTTCAGATGCTTTTGGTATGTACCCTGGTATATTTTCAAATTTATATATATCAATGCTCCATTCAGGAGAAGTCGGTGGAAATTTGGATGAAGCATTAAATAGATTATCAGATCAGCTCCAAAAGGAAAAAACTTTGACTGATAATATAAAGGCTTCAACTTTTTATCCTCGCATGGTTGCTGGATTTGCAATCATTTTGTTTATATCCATGTTAGTATTTATGGTACCTATATTTCAAGGCTTTATACCTGAAAACGTTCCGGTACCTGCAATAACAGCTTTTGTATTTTTATTATCGGAATCTTTACGAGGAAAGTGGTATATATGGTTGTCTATGACAGCCGGAATAATATTATTAATACTATTATTCATAAAAAGTCCTTTAGGTAAAAGATTTTGGGAAGAAATTAAACTTAAAATACCTATTTTTGGTCCAATGTTACACAAATCCGTACTTGCGAGGTTTTCAAGAACATTATCTACATTACTGGAAGGTGGAATACCGGTTATACAAGCATTGGAAAGTGCAGGTTCTACATCGGGAAGTTTGCTGATTAGTGAAGCTATAGCTGAAGCGGCAGAGCAAATAATACAGGGGAGAAATATATCAGAACAGCTTGAAGGTAACAAACTATTTCCTCCCATGATGATTCAAATGATAGCAATTGGGGAAGAAACAGGTTCTATTTCCAGCATGTTAGACAAGCTGGCTGAATTTTACGAAGAAGAAGTTGCAACTCTTACAAAAGGATTAACTGCACTTCTGGAGCCCATAATGCTTGTGATTGTAGGTATTATAATAGGAGCTATGATTGTGGCACTTTACTTGCCTATTTTTACAGCAATCACCCAGGCGGGATTTTAAAAATAGTATTTAAATTAATTTGGAGGTAAGAATGAGGTTATTTAACAGAGGTGTAGTTGGAATAGATATTAGTTGTTCGCAAATACGTTTTGTTGAATTACGAGGTAATATAAATTCCCCTGTAATTCAAAATATGGGCAGCATATATGTGTCTGATGAGGTGGTAAAAAACGGGAAGGTGATCAATTCAGATAAGTTTAAAGCTGCACTTGAAGAATTGTGGAAACAGTATAAGATAAAGTCTAAAGATATAGTACTTGGAATAAGTAATTCAGATGTAATCATGAGGTTTGTAAGTTTACCTAAAATGCCTGTTAGCAAATTATCGAATTTTATAAAATTTCAAGCTTCTGATTTCATACCTGTTAACATTGAAGATTATGAACTTGATTATACGATAGTTTCGGAAGGTTCCAATGAGTCAGGTCCATATTACAATGTGTTATTAGTTGCAGCCAGAAAAAAGATGCTCTATGAGTACATCAATACTTTTTTGGATATGAATTTGTACATTAAAGATATAAAGAGTTCAGTACTGGTAATGGACAATACTATTCCTAAAGAATACCGAAATGGTGTTTCAGTAGTTGTCAACATTACTCCTGAGGCATGTAACTTATTAATAGTCAATAATAAGCTTCCTGCATTTGCCAGGACAATTTTATTCGGTGATATGATGTCTGAAAAAGTTGATGTTTTATTAAATTACAAGAGTAGAACTCATGGAGATAAGATCATAAGTGATAAACATGAATTAAATCATTTATTAAAATATTCACATTATGAAAAAGCTACTTTGAATAGTACTGTGGAATTTTCAAATGGAAATATTGCTGTTTTGGAGAAAGAAGATGTGCATGAGATTGATATAGATGATATAGCTAATGATATTGTGAGCTTCATAGGGGGAGAAATAGCATCTTCCATATCTTATTTTCAGTCTCAAAACAGAGAATTAACTATAAACAAAATATTTCTGCTTGGAGGAAGCTGTTTTGACAGAGCAATATATTACGGCCTTGCAAAATTAATAGGTTCAAATGCATATATTTTAAAACCATATGAAAATATGTTCAATACTTTATCCAAAAAGAAAAATATTGAAGATTTTGAACCTGCTGAATATGCAATAGCTTTAAGTCTTGCTATGCATGGGTTGGGAGGGTGATATTTTGAGCCATATAAGTTTATTGCCTTTGGAGTATAAAAACTATGTTTTAAAGGAAAAGAAAAGAAGAATATATACACTGGTAGGAATTATTGTTACTTCTTCATTTACTATAATTTCTATAATGATCATGCTGATAAACTTTATTTATACAAATCAATTGAATAGTTTAAGTATTGAAAAGCAACAACTTGAAACTGTAATAGAAACCTATGGTAAGTATTCCGATGTATATAACTCACTAAAAAAACAGGAGGAACTAATACAAAAGGCTAATATAGATAAATATAATTGGGATGAAGTTTTAACTTCATTTTCAAATACAATACTTCCGGGAATGTGGTTTAGCAGCATAGAGATAAATTATGACGGAAAAAAGGGCACATGTATCATAAATGGACAGGTAAACGATTATTCTATAATTGCTCAATGGCTTAAAGATGTTGAAAATGAGAAAGTTTTTAAAAGTATTAATTGCAATTATTTACAGGATATAAATGGAACTGACTTGAAAATTATAGAATACGAAATAAGTGCTGAAATAAACTTAGAAGTTATTAAATTAAAGGAGTAATGGAGTGAACTTAGCATGAATAATAAGAAACTAAGTGTGCCTGTAATAGTAATTTCAGTTTTTGTTTTATTGTCGACATTTTTTCTTGTTATGGAAATAATATCGATTAAGACTGTTATAGATAATATTAATAGAACTGAAGAGGAGATTCAAGATTTAAATGAAAAGCTGATTTATTTAAAAGGTTTTGAGAAGAACATGGAAGAAATGCTGAAAAACCTTGACAAATTAAAAAAAGCACTTCCGGAATCTCCTGAAATAAGTGAAGTTATTTTGACGCTGAAAGAATTAGCTTTGGAAAATTCAATAAAGATAAATGAAATAAGATTTGAGGAAAATAAGACTGAAGGTCTTCTTAATAAATTACCTTTAAATATTAGTATAACCGGTGAATACTTTGAAATTTTAGAATTTATCGATAAAATTAAAGAAAAGGAAAGAATATTTACTTTTGATAGTATTTATATAGAAAAAGATGACGATACCCAGGAACTTACAGCAGATATTTATTTAAACACTTATAATCTTATTAACAAATAAAGAAAAGAGGTATCTTTATTAGTCGAAAGAGGTGTAGTAAAAATTGCAGTTTACGGAAAAAGGCAGTCTTCTTGGAGAACTACTAGTAAGTGAAGGAATACTTACCAGGGAGCAGCTTAATATAGCTTTGGAAAAACAAAAATCAAGCAAGCAGGTCGGAAAAAAAGGACTTTTGGGAGCCACTCTTGTTGAATTGGGTTTTTGTAAAGAAAGTGATATTTCCAAAGCGATAGCTAAGAAAGCTGGGGTCGAATATCTTGAAATGCAGAACTATAATATTGATATGGCAGCAGTTAATTTGATAACTCCAGAATTAGCAAAAAAATATAATGCGTTGCCCCTTGGTTTTAAAGATGGAAAGCTCCTACTGGCGATGAAAAATCCGGGAGATATAGTTGCTATAGATGATATAAGAATAATTACAGGACATAATATTAAACCTGTTGTTATTAATGATAAAGAACTTGAAACTGCCATAAAAAGATTTGAAAATATGAGTATTATGCAGCTAGAGCAAGAAGAGATTGAGGAGGTCGAGAAGGAAGAGGAAAATGTTAATGATGATTTAAATCAAAGACCTGCCGTTCAACTTGCAAATCAGATTATTAATCAAGCAGCAAAAGCTGGTGCAAGTGATATTCATATTGAACCTCAGGAAAAACGTTTAAGGATAAGATATAGAATTGACGGTGTTTTACATGAAATAATGCAACAGCCAATTTCTATACATCCATCCTTGGTTTCTCGTATAAAAGTTTTGTCCAACATGGATATTGCAGAAAGAAGGATACCTCAGGATGGAAGAACAACTTTAAAAATTGATAGTAATATAATTGATGTTCGTGTAGCAACAATGCCTTCTGCATATGGTGAGAAAATCACTATGAGATTATTAAACCGCAATGATAGGTTTATTACTTTAAAAGAGTTGGGTTTTAATGAAAGCGAACTGGAAAAATACGAATCAACTCTTCATTCACCTTATGGCTTTATATTAATAACTGGACCTACAGGAAGCGGAAAAAGTACTACACTTTATGCGTCTCTTGCCATACTAAATCAACCGGATAAAAATATTATCACATTGGAAGATCCTGTAGAAAGAAGAATAGAAGGACTAACTCAAATACAAACAAATCCTAAAGCCGGATTGACTTTTGCATCAGGTCTTAGAGCTATACTAAGAAATGATCCTGATATAATAATGGTAGGAGAAATAAGAGATCATGAAACAGCAAGAATAGCAATAGAATCAGCTTTAACAGGACATCTTGTACTGTCAACAATGCATACTAATGACTCTGCAGGAGCAATTACAAGACTTAATGATATGGGTATTGAACCATATTTATCATCGTCTTCCTTGATAGGTGTTGTTGCACAAAGGTTAGTGAGAGTACTATGCAAAGAATGCAAACAGAAGTATATTGTAACAAAGAACCAGTTGCTTAACTCAGTGCCGGATTTTCCTCTTGCTGGGAATGAGGAGGAAATAGAGCTTTATAAGACCAGAGGTTGTGTGTATTGCAATGGTACAGGTTATAGAGGAAGAGTAGGCATTTATGAATTCTTGAGAGTAACGGAGGCCATTCAGAATTTAATACTTTCAAAAGTATCAGCAAGAGAAGTCAGGGAAACAGCAATAAAAGAAGGAATGCTTACCATGAAGCAGGATGGATTTCTCAAAGTTAAGCAAGGAATAACTACAGTTGAAGAAGTCCTAAGAGTAATTGTATAAGATTATTTTAGCAAAAAGCTTATTCAACATCACCATGTTGAAATCTGTAAGTTTTTGCATTAGATGGGAATATATTTAGTATGAGCATGAGTAATACTTCTCTAAAAAAATACAATAATGATAATGGTTTTACACTTGTTGAAATGGTAATTGCCATTGCGCTAATAGTTGTTATTTCTGTTGCATTTGTTAATTTCATTTCTGTGGTTTCAAAGGCACGAAGAGCAGCGCAGGACAAGCTAACAGCGACAAATATAGCAGTAGATATAATGGAAGAAATAAGCTCTGTACAGGGAACTATATGGTCCGATGCTGATGATTTGCAGGTCTGGCTTACAGAAATAAAAGGTTTTACTAGAGGTGAAAATGATAATACTTTTATAAAGGTTGAAGAAAAGTATACTATTTATTTGATGATAGATAAAAACTATCCGGTAAATCAAGACGGAGTAACTATAACAGGAGTATTTGAGGTTATAGTTAAAGTTGAATATTCCAAAAAAATGGAAATTAGTTTAGTGTGTATATTTAGAGAGGGGTGATTAAGTATGATAAAGAAGAAAGATGGTTTTACTTTAATAGAAATGCTGGTAGTAATTGCTATTCTCTCGCTAATCATAGGTATTTCATATAGATTTATTAATTCTACTATTAAATTTTCTAGAATTGAGTTTGGAGATGCATATAAAAGAACTGATTTTAAGCTTGCACAAGAATACATGGCAAATGATATCAAATATTTCTTTGGTGAACCAAAAATCGAGGGAAATAAGCTAACACTGGGTAACATAAAATACTATGTAAAAGAAAATAAATTGGTAAGAGAGCAAAATGGAAATATAATGGAATTTGATAAAATTAACGATATAAAAATCAATCTTGCCAACAATAATAGCTTATTTAAAATAAGCTTTAATGGCGGTAGCCATAACTTTTCAGTTGCAATGTGGTCACAAGTTGCATCAAATATTCCAGAAAATGAGGATATTGATGATAGCACATTTTTATATTTTGTAAAACACATGAATATCTTTATATACGGATCTACTTTAGAATTTCAAGGAAGTACTAATATAGCAGGTGAAAATAGCACAGTTGCTATAACACGCAATAAAAGTAAAACTGTCAATTTTTCAAAGAAAGCTAGCATTGTTGTAAGAAATATGTATATAGACAATAGCTTAACTAACTCGAGTAGCATAGATATAGGAAGAAAACACGGAAATAGTTACGAAACAGAGATTGTTAACATTAATGGAAGTTTAACCTTTGAAAGTGGGGGAACCAATATATTTTCAGAAACTCTCTTTGTAAATGGAGGTGTTACTTATAATGCCGGTAACAATACTATCGATGCAATAACTGCAAATATTAGAGGAGACAGCAATATTATTGGAGGAAACAATAAAGTATTTGTAAAAAATTTGTTTAATGATGGGGCATTTTATTTCACAGCAGGCAACAATACAATAAGTGCTGAAATTGCCGACATAAGAGGAGAAATTCTAATTAAATCAGGAACAAATACAATTACAGCAAAGAAAGCGTTTATTGATGGGAATTTGACTAGTGAGAAAGGTGATAATACAATAGACGCCGAACTTCTCGATATAAGAGGGAATGTACTATTTAAGACAGGATCAAACACAATTAGAGCAGGAGAAGCGTTTATTGATGGAGATATAACTTATGAAGATGGTAATAACAAAATAATGGATATTGCTAATAATATAAGTATAAAAGGAAATTTAGCTTTTAAAAAAGGAAGCGGCGTTTTAAGCAGTAATGATATTTATGTTGGCGGGTCTGTCATTCATGAAGGTGGGAAAAATTCAATTAATGCAAAAGGGAATCTGTATGTAAGAGGATCTGTTATTACTGCAGATTCAGGTATTATTCAATTAAATTCTGCTAATACTGTAATAATAAACGGTAATGTTTCAGAACGAGTCAGTATAAAAGCAAAAGATGTATATATTAATGGAAATGTTATACTTGATGGGAGCTCTACATTTAATTGCAATAACCTTTATATTACAGGTAATCTTGAAGTAAAGAATAGCAGTTCAACAATAAATGCTGATAAAACTATAATACAAGGTGGAATTAAGCTAAACGGTGGTACAAAAATTTCAGTATCGAATCTTTTTGTTGGAAAGGATGTAGTTTTTCAAAATTGGGCAGATGCAATATCTTCAACCCGATACAGCATTGCTGGAAAAATTACTCCTTATGGAAGCAGGACTATAACAGATCATATTTCAGGTACAAGAATATACGATATGGAAAGTATACCAGCTTTTACTATTCCGGCAGAACCTGCAAAACCTGAAATACCAGTTCCTATGCCTATACCTGACGAACTTCCTAAATATGATCTTGGCGTAACCTTGCGTCCTGATGAATGGTACATTCAACATGGATATACTAAACCAGACAAACTGGTTGATAATATAAAAATATTTTCAAAAGATGATTGCTCATACTCTCCGTATTGGAGTAATGAACAAGGTAAAAATATAACTGAATTCAACAATATTGTAATAGTAAGCAAGGGAGATATAAATCTGAAAAGAGGAGATATAAAAGTAAACAATGCGTTTTTATATGCTCCTTTCGGTAAAGTTACTTTCGAAGGTAATTCATTTACTGGTATAGTTATAGCAAGAGATGGCTTTGAGGTTAAACAAGGAAGCGCCGAGGTGGAGTTTAAAACTCTTGAGGAATGTTTTAATAATTCCAGTGAGTATCCTTTCCAGTAAATAAGTTTATAGCAGGTATGTTTATATGTACTTTTTAATCTCCTATTTTATTAAGTTTGGAAGAGGTTGTATGCTAAAGAATATAAAAAAGAACAATAAAGGTTATGCTCTCCTGGGTGTACTGGCGTTTATTGCAATATTTGCTATATTAAGCACAGCTTTACTGGCATTTTTGAAATATGAAGTCAATATGTATCAAAAGACAGAGGCAAATATAAGGGCTGAATATCTTGCACTAGGCGGAGTGCAGGTTTATCAAAAACTTAAAGGCAGTATTAATGATAGTATTGTTTTATATCCTATAAAGGATGATACAAGATCGAAAATTAAGATAGAACTTACAGAAGAACCCAATGTTGTAAAAGTGATAGGAATTATTGATGAAGGTAGTTCCAACGAGTCAAAATTTACTATTACAATAGAAGATGATATGATAAAACGAAATTAATAATCGTTGTTTACGTATATAACATGGACGTATTTTGCTCGACCATCAATTCATCTCTTGATTTTTCAAGCAAGAGATGAATTGATGAAATTTAAAAATAACAACTAAGCTTTTATCTTCCTGCACTCAATATAGTACCTTTTTTCTTCAGCTTCTCCCATTGAAAATGT
>DUMC01000026.1 GCA_012840075.1 Clostridiaceae bacterium
CAATGTTAGAAAAAGCATTTATACCAGTGAATAGATATATAAATTATTTTAGACAAAAGGATATAAATTTGTTTAAAAGATGCAAATTATTTTAGCATTAAAGATGATATTAATTAACATTTAATTGAACGAAAGGTATACATAATATGGAAGCAAAATTAAATAGAGCTAATAATAAAAAAATGTGTACATATACAAAGAATATATGTACATATGGTAGGAAAATATATGCAAATGCCGAGAAGATAAGTACATATAAACTTATTAATGAGCATAGTTTTTTGATAATGAAGACGACACTTAATAAAATAAGAGAGTTTTTTCGCAATCACAAATCAAAGCTTAAATTAATAATACTGGTCGTCATATTAATTCCGGTTCTTACATTGATTGCCCTCCATACTGTTAATGCAACAAAAGCTTACGAAGTCAGCATGGATGGTCAATATTTATGTACTGTTAAAACAGGTGATGTGATTCAAGAAGTTTTAAATGAAGTTAAAAAGCGCTATGAAGAAATTTATAATGCCGAAATTGTCATTACAAATAAAATAGATTATAAAGAAGCATTTTTTGCGAGTAATAAAGTTAATACTTATGAAGAAATAAAGGACAAGATTGAGCAGTCCGTTACTATATTGGCAAAAGCTTATGAGATTAATGTTGACGGGACACCGATGGGTTATCTTCGTGATAAATCCTCAGCGGAAGAGGTTTTGAACAGAATCAAGGCACCCTATATTGGAGAAGAAGATGATGTGGATACTTTTAGTTTTTTAGAACAGGTAGAGATCATTGAGAAGGAAATACCTGTTGAGCAATTGCAAAGTGTTGAGGAGGTATATAACAATCTTTCAAAGCCAAAAGAAGAGATTAAAGTTTATATAGTAAAAAAAGGTGATACTGTTTCAGATATAGCAGAGGAATACGGGCTAAAAGTGGCTAACATTAAAAAGGCAAATCCTGATCTTGATGTTGACAGAATTTCCATAGGCCAGGAGATTAAGCTTACAGTACCAAGATACACGATTAATGTAATTAAGAAAGAATATGTAAGTTACGAAGAAGAAATACCATATGGGAAAAAATATGAAGATACGGATAGTTTATATAAGGGACAAACACAAGTAAAGGTTGAAGGTGTCAATGGCCGTAAACTTGTAAAAACTGAAGTTATGAGCATAAATGGTATTGTGGAATCCACTACTGTAGTTAGCGAAGAAGTCCTGGAAGAACCAAAAGAAGCAGTTATTTTGAGAGGCACTAAAGAAAGGCCACGAACCTTAGCTTATGGTGAGTTTATAGTCCCAAGCAGAGGGACGATTTCTTCACGTTTTGGTCAGAGGTGGAGTTCTACTCATACAGGAATAGATATAGCAGCATCCAAGGGAACACCAATTAAAGCTGCGGATAGTGGATTAGTGACTTTTGCAGGATGGAAGGGCAGTTATGGGAATTTAATAATTATTGACCATGAAAATGGATATGTCACTTACTATACTCATTGCAATACAATTAATGTTAAGAAAGGTCAAAGAGTAGCGAGAGGGGATACCATCGGAACAGTTGGGTCAACAGGGAATGCTACCGGGCCTCATCTGCATTTTGAAGTCCGGAAGAATGGGGTTCCTGTAAATCCGCTGGATTATTTGAAATGGTAATTAACAACGAGGTCACTATCAAATAGGTTCATTGGCAATGATTTCAGAAAAAATATCAGAAGAGATATTAGAAGAGGTATTTATTAGA
>DUMC01000027.1 GCA_012840075.1 Clostridiaceae bacterium
ATAAGAGTGAAATTCAGTGAGCCGGTGAGATTTGCTAATAATGCCTCAAACTATACCCTTGACGGAAAAACCATAAGCACAACGGGAATAAAAACAGTTAATGAATCCACTGTTGATATAAGCTTATCAAAAAGGCTTGAGAGTGGTACTTATGAACTTGCCGTCAGATCGGGTATTGTTGACTATGCAGGATTTAAGGTCATGGCCGATCCTATAAAATTTACCGTGGAAGAAGATTCAGTAGAGCTTGGTGTAGAGGAGACTATAAGTGTTACTCAGACAAGGCTGGAGATTAAGTTTACCAAGCCGGTTGAACCGATTACAAAGGAACAGATTTTAGCCAGAGGCGGAAGTGTAGTAACCTCTGTAGAATATAAGGAAGATATGCAAACTTATATAATAGAATTTGACCGTACGGCTGCAATTAGATCAGAAGGAACGGAAGTTGCCTTTTATAATGTCACTGACCTTTACGGCAACCGTGCTACGGTTAAAGTCAATGTTTTTCCCACTATAGATACTGATATACCTGAATTTACAGGCTATGAAGTTAAGAATCAGGATAAGATAATACTCGAGTTTTCGGAAGATGTTGTGCCCACAGGAGCAACTTATATACTTGAAAACATAGCTGGGGTAAATGTACCTTTATCCCAGCTTGGTTGGTATACTGATGAAGCAGGTAAAACCTATAGAAATAAAGTTGTGCTCCAGCGTCCCGGTGGGGTGCCATTTGATGCAGGTTCTTATATCCTGACAATAAAAGACGTTGTAGATTATACACCGCAAGAAAACAGGATTTTAGAGGTTAGTACCGAAATCAGGATTGTAGATGATATCAGCCCGGAAGTAAAATTTGTAAGGGTCAAGGACAACCAATTGTTTATTAGCTTTAGTGAACCCGTAGATCCGAATACGGCTCTATCCAAGAACAGCTACAGGTATTTGGATTTAAAAACCTATGCCTCAAATGCTTTCCCTGATGATACCGAATACGAACTTATAGCCGGAGATAAAACAGTAGTTATAACTCTTCCGGAATATTTTGATATGAAAGTTATTGATGTACTTCAAATATCATTGGTCATGGATTTAGCTGGAAACGTAATGGAAGGTAAAGGATTCCCGGCACCTTTTGCCACAATAGATTCTGCACCGAAAATTAATTCAGCTCATGTTACGGGTAAGAATACGATTGTATTAAATATGAATAAGGAAATAAATCCTGATACTTTAGCAGCAGAAGACTTCCTGCTAACAGCAGGAGATAATGTACTTAATATTAATGAAATAAGTTATGATGAAGAAAGTAAAAGAATAATTATAACTGTAGAAGAGTTAATTTCCAGCAACGGACAGTACGCAGGCAGGGATATTTACGTATCAACGACTTCTGATACGCCGTTAACATCTGATATATACGGGCAGCCGATACAACCTACTTCAAATCCTATTAAGGCTATTGACAAGTATCCTCCGTATGCTACAGGGTTTATTGCGGTATATAACGGCGAAAATACGGATATTATAATATCCCTGAATGAAAATATAAGAACCACAAATGGTTCGGGAAAACCTTTAGTGAATAATGACAGCGAGCTTGGTCAGTTCATTGTTTTGGCTGATAATGTTGTGGCACCTGTTATAGCATCCAAGTATGAGGATGCAACAAGCACCAGCACAGCCAGAATAATACTGACCATAAGCGGTAATAAAACAAACAGCAAGATAAGGATACTGTTCTTTGCAGGACCTAATAATGCTTTGGAAGACTATTCTTCCTCTGCTAATCCACTTGCAAATTTTGAGTTACAGTAAGTATGTTATATATAGTATACTTTTGTTGAAACAAATATTTTTACATTGCCCGAATATTCTACTTTGAAAGAAGTATTCTCTTTTTGGAGTTTTATGACAAGGATATTTTGTGATAGCGTAATTTCTGTGTTGGGGACATTTCTCACTGTTAAGACGTTACAAAGGATACATAATCTAAATTAGAAAGCATGAAGTATCTTTTTGTACAGAGGAATGTCCCCATAAAAATTATTGAAAATGTATAAATATAAAAATATAATGATAGTAATTGATAAGAATATTGATAAGTAAATAAAAATAAGGTGATAGCATGAGTAAAAATTTAGTGGGCAAAGCTTTATCTATTATATTATCAATACAATTTGCGCTTCTTTCTTTTGCAACGCTTCCTTTAACTCCATTTGCCGCAGATGCGGAAAATATTTCATACAAGAGAGCGGAACAAATACTGCTAAGTAATAATAAAAATTTGAGAAACCTGGAAGGTCAAATATATGACCTGAAGAAAGATTATGAAAGCGCCTTAAGTTATGAAATAGATCAGGAAGTTTGGTACAATTCAGATGCTTACAGGCGCATGCAGCTTTTAAAAAGAAAGGAACTTAATCCTCAACAAGCAGAACATGCACTGTTAACTGCTCAGGAAAATTTGCAGGCAACCAGAAATAACCTTATATTGAACCTAAGAGATAAATATCTTTCGTTGTTAATAGCAAAACAAGACCTTGAAATCAAAAATTTGAGATATCAAATTGCTAATAAGACACATGAAATAAACAAAATAAAGTTTAATAACGATTTAATTTCACATCTAGAATTACTGGAATCTGAATACAATTTTTTAAGTAGCCAAACAGAATTATTCATCTCCAAAAGAAACTTTGATACCGCTTGCAGAAACTTAAATCTATTCGTTGGACATTCCATAGATGTTACATATTCAGTAGTTGAATCTGAGCCCTTGAACGATCAATCGATATATGCTTTAAGTTATTGCATAGAAAATGCTTTAAAGAACAGAAGGGAATTAAAATCACTTCAAAGAGAACTTAATTTGAAAAAGTTTCAAAAGGAATTAATAGAAAGGAATAACGTACATATTACATATGCAAGTGTAAGAGAAGAGCATAAATCTCTCGTCTCATCGATTAATAACCTCGAACTCCAGATTCAAAAAGCTACGTATGATATTGAAAAGGAAGTCAGAGATACGTATTATAGCCTGATGGAGGCATGGGAAGCTGTTGAAAACGCCAAGAAAAGGCTCGAAGGTATTAAGGCAAAGGGATACTTAATAGAGGAAAAAATCAAAGCAGGGGTGGTTTCTGAGTCCATGAGGGAGCAAGTAAAACTGGAAATCCTACAAGCAGAGTACGAAATCCAAAACGCAAAATTTAGATATAATACCGCGTTGCTTAAATTGTATATTGTAGCGGCGCTATAGCTGAGCATATTATTGCCGCTAAAGCATAATGAAATAAAGCAAAGTGTAAAGTATAATTGCAATAGAAATAGAAAGGGATGAAAAATACTATGAAAAGCAAGGTTTTGAAGGTAAAAGTCCTTAAAAAAGTAACTTTTAAAATAGCAATCTTTTTAATTATCATGTCAATGATTAATTTGCTTTCATTTAATGTAGCCATAGCGGAAGAGGAAAATGCAGAAGAGTTAAAAGAAGATAAAAAGCAGATAGATATTACCGCACTTACTTCCATGAATTTAGAACAGGCTATAGAGATTGCCATAAATAACAGCGTTCAGTGCAAAATAGATGATATCAATATAGCTCTTAAGGAAGAAGCTTTAAGACAGGCAAAAGAAAATGCAACTTTCGTAGGGGATGCCTATGGAGCGGAAAGAATTTTGAATAACAGGATAATAAAAGAAGTAAGACCTTTTGAAGCGGAAATATCTCTGGAAATTGCAAGAAAGACAAAAGAGGATAATATAAATAATCTGAAAGCAAATATTAAAAAAGCCGTGCAAAATCTCCTCATGGCGCAGATAGAAAAGGAAGTGGAAACTAAGAGGTTGGATATTTTGTTGGAAAGGTACGATTTGATGAAGGGTAAGTTACTACAAGGTGTTATTACTGAAAAGGACCTTGTGGACCTTGAGTTTTCGATTGAAAACAAGCGCATGGACATTGTAAAGGCAGGAGAAAAAATAGAAATAGCTGAAAACAATATTAAGAAGTTTTTGAACTTGCCTTTTGAAAGTAAATTGATAAAAATAAATGAAATCATGAAATTTGAACTCATAATAAATATGGATGTAAATAAAGCAGTAACCAGTGCCATAAATAACAGCACCTCTATATATAAGTTGGTTAAAGATATTGAAGTAAAGGAAAAAATATTGGAACTAACAGGACAATATTTCCCTGAAACAAATATTAATTACATTACTGCAAAATATAACTTGGAGGATACAAAAGCAGCTTTGGATGAAGCGAAGTTAAATCTTGAAGTAAGTGTAAAAAACAGTTATTCAAACCTGCTGAACTTAAGTGACAGAGTTTACCTGGCTGAAAGATATCTTGCAATTATAGGTGAAAAATATAACCTGGCACAGATTAAATATAAGAACGGATTGATTACTACGGATGCATTGATAAGTGCAAAGGAAGCTCTCTTAAATGCAGAATACCAGAGATATGTGGCTATTTATAATTATAACTTAGGAAAAATAGATTTTGAAGCAATGTGCGGATTGAGCAATTAGATCGTGCAATTAGTATATAATTGGTTTAGCTTTATTAATTTTATTTATTAAATAAATTTTATTTAGTAAATAAAATTTATTTAATAAATAACTTAATATTGCGGTTTTCTATTATTTTTTGTATATTTTTTAACAAGGACTTTTGCTGTTTTTTTAACAAATTTATAAATTTCAAAAAATATGGGAACTTTTATATAGATTTATAAGTCAAAATATGATGAGTTACCTTATTAGTGGAAAGATGACATTTGGATTACAATAATATTACATTTTTGTTGAAAAATACTCATTCAAACTTTGGTGTATAATGATATAATTATAATATGTAACTTATATGCAATTTAATGTTACAACCAAATATAGCGAATAAATACGACAAATAAATAATAAATACGGAAAATAAGTATATACGATACGTATTTCCGGATGATAAAAGCTGGCAGACAAACGTACAAGATGCGGATAGTCAAATTAAGGGGGGTCACAATTGAGCAAAAAAATCCTGATAATAGAAGATGAAAAACACATAGTGGACATTTTGAAACATAACCTTAAAAAAGAAGGATTTACCACTATAGAAGCGTATGACGGAGAACAGGGTTTGGAAATGGGATTGAATGAAAATCCTGATTTGATATTACTTGACATAATGCTACCAAAAATGGACGGTTTTGCTGTATGCCGTAAACTCAGACAATCCGTTAACACTCCTATTATAATGCTTACCGCCAGGGAAGAAGAAGTTGATAAGGTTTTAGGGTTGGAACTTGGTGCGGATGATTATATTACAAAACCATTTAGCCACAGGGAGCTTATTGCAAGAATTAAAGCCAATTTAAGAAGAAACAGCATCGAAGATATCGCAGGTTCAAATGAAAAATCCAAGGGTACTATGATAATTGGCGAATTAACCATTGACTTGGATAGGTATGAAGTTACACGTGATGGGAAAGTAATTGATTTGACATTGAGAGAGTTTGAACTTGTAAAATTTCTTGCTCAACACCAGGGACAGGTATTTACCAGGGAAAGCTTATTAGAAAAAGTTTGGGGATATGAATACTACGGTGATGTTAGGACGGTTGACGTTACTGTAAGAAGAATAAGAGAAAAGCTTGAGCCGGAACCTTCAAATCCACAGTATATATTAACAAAAAGAGGCGTAGGATATTATTTTAATAAACCGGAATAATCGTGAGAGGATATATATGTCTTTTAGAAGCATACAGTGGAAACTTGTTACCATATTTATATTAATTGCAATATTTTTAATAACTCCTGTCGGACTTTTCCTCAATAAAAGCGTAGAAAATCAGAATTACGATAATTTCAAGACCGCAATAGAGAGAGGTTTTGATAACTGGCAAGTTAACAGTAATTACTCCTTGGAGGATATGTTGTCATATCTCAGTGTTAACGAAGGACGAAATGCTATAATCGAATTTGCAATATTGGATGCATATAGAAGTTACACTGTAATTGATATAAAAGATTTGTGTATTAAATATTCCTCTGATAGGTTTTACAGCGATAATGATGAAAACGGCAGGTTATTTCTGAACGAACTCCTGATGTCTGAAAATTTTATTGCTGTTTTAAAGGGTGAATTGAAAAGTGATAAAAACTCATTTGTCAGCGTAAACGGAAGGAAATATTTCGATTACGCCAGGCTTGTTAGCTTGTCAGACGGTGATTATATTATATATTTTAGATACGATAGCGAAGCATGGAAGGAGACGCTTGATGAATTTAACAGTATAATATTAAGCAGCCTCTTACTTTCTGTTATTATTTCTGTATTCCTTGGGTACTTATTGTCACGTACAATTACATCACCGATTATAAAGATCATGCACAAAGCTCAAAGATTGGCAGCCGGTGAGTTTGATCAGATGCTGGAGGTTAAGTCGGATGACGAAATAGGACAGTTGACTAAGACTTTTAATTACATGGCAAAGAATTTAAAGGATACCCTCAATGAAATATCGAGTGAGAAAAATAAAATGGAAACAATATTCAACTACATGACGGACGGGCTTATTGCTTTCAACATGAACGGTGAGGTAATACATGTAAATCCTGCATCACTAAGGATGCTTGGTATTGAAGATTTCAACATTACTTTTAATGAATTTGTAAATAAATATAACCTTGATTTAAAGCTCAATGATTTATTGAATTTAGAGGCTTTTGCCAGCAAAGAAGTAAATATGGTGGTTGAAGACAAAATTTTAAAAGCATATTTTGCTTCTTTCACCGATGAACATAAAAAACCTGAAGGAATAATAGCAGTCCTGCATGATATAACTGAGCAAGAAAAACTTGAAAATATGAGGAAAGAGTTTGTAGCTAATGTATCTCATGAATTAAGAACACCGTTAACTTCAATAAAAAGCTACACAGAAGCCTTACTGGAAGGTGACATTGAAGACACGGAACTTTCCATTAAGTTTCTTAAGGTTATCAATTCAGAATCAGACAGGATGACCAGGCTGGTTAAAGATTTGTTACAGCTTTCGAGATTGGACAACAAGCAAATGAAATGGAATATGAAGGAAATATCAATTGCGGATTTGGCAAAATATACGGTAAATAAAATGCAGATTGAGGCAAAAAGCAAAGGACATATCCTTGAATGCCAGATAATGGAGGACGTTCCGTATATAATGGGTGATAAAGATAGGCTTGAGCAAGTTATGATGAACATTATCAGCAATGCCATAAAATATACGCCCGAAGGTGGAAACATTAAAGTTCATATTGGCAAAAACAATAACGAAGTATACATTAAAGTTACAGACAACGGAATAGGAATACCGAAAGAAGACTTGCCTAGGATTTTTGAGAGGTTTTATAGGGTAGATAAGGCAAGATCACGTGAAATGGGAGGAACAGGACTGGGACTTTCTATTGCCAAGGAAATAGTAGAAGCACATGGAGGAAATATAAGTATCAGCAGCGAATTGGGAAAAGGTACGGAGGTACTCATAAAGTTCCCTGTTATTAACAGGCAAAATTCTGATTAAAAAGAGGTAATGAGGCAAGGCGAATATTAAGCGGTAACGCGTGTAATTCATTTTTAAATGCGTCGTAACACTGCTGTAACAAAAAAAATGTATAATTTTTTTAGTATATTTATAAATTTTATGGTAAAATGCCGTATTCAAAATTATGTACTTTATATATAATATGATTAGATAAATGATGAAAAAGTTCCGGGAGAATAAACTATGTGTAAAAAATTGATAGGTGCAATAGTTATCTTAATAGTGTTGCTGGCTTTTTCAATACCGGCTATGGCGTATCCGGAACGGGATGATCCTGCTTTTCAAAATACTGTAAATAGTGTAACAACGGGAGGCTTTTCTTCGGAATCTGACGGTGTTGAAGAAGCAAAAGAAGAAACAAGTGAAGATCTTTTTGAAAAGCTGTTAGTTGAAATAATTAGAAACCCAAATATAAAAGAAACGGAGCAGTTTTTAGCCAAAGTAGACATTGTAAACAATAATACAGTTGATATAATAGGACAGTTAAGTGATGTTGCTGAAGAAGAAATGGAAAAATCCGAATATGTAGACATATGTGGTGTCTTGGCTGTATATAATGCGGAAAAGGATATTTATGAAGAATATGCAGGCACATCAGGAGAAAGCAGGTGGGTAGTAGGAGATTCCGGTACTTTTTCAGATAGTTTTCAATTTGAAAAAGGCTATGAGTATAGGTTAAAAATAATTATATTTATAAAACCGTTGATGAAAATTTCAGTAGAGGATTTAATCAAAAATCTGAATTATCTGAAAAGTTTAAGTAATGTTGAAGAAAGCTCAGACATCACTATGGAAGATATGGAAATGAAAACAACTCCGGAAATTGATAATGCAGAAATCCTCTTGGAGTTAAATAAAAATTTACAAATTAATTATTTTACTATTAACATGTTAGATAAGGAGAAACTTGTCAAGAGCGAAAGTAATTTTAATCTGGAGAGCATTTTAAAGAAATTATTTAAGACAAAATAGTCGGAGTTAGATAATTAGATGTTTTTTAATAAAAGCCATTTTAAATCATTAATTCTCGCAGTGTTAGTTATATCAAGTTTCGTCCAAATAGGAATACTATGGTACAATCAAAACCATAGTTTTCCTTTTAATTTTTTAAAAGTATTTAGTAGGGTAATTGAAGATAGAACTGAAGTAATGGAAAAAGCAAGAAAAGAAATATATAAACCATACAGGTTGACCGTATCTAACGGTAATGCTTCTCATTGGCTTATTGAGGAAAACAGCGAGCTTAAATATGAATTGTTTAAAGAAGTAAATGAATACCTGAAAGATATATTTAACACATCCGGCGGTATTGCTCTAGACAGTAATCTATGGTCTGAGCTTATAATTAAAAAAGGCATACTAGTGGAATTTAAGACACAAATTAAAACTGACCTTTTAAAGTGGTTTCTTAACAACCAAAAAGGGGCAAAGGTTGAGTTTGACAGTATATATAAGATTCTTATGGTTCCTGATGAAGATATCAACAACAATAATACAATATATTTATTAACTTCCAAAGGATTATATAAATACGTTATACCATTCGGCAAAGATAGACTTTCAAGAAAAGATTATTCAAATATAATAAGCAGTCTGGAACTCAATCGCTACCTTCCTGTGTATAAAATGTTCAAAGAAGCTAATCCAAATAATGTTATAAGTTATCCGATACCCAGTGATGCATTGTGCATGATTTCCAGTTCAAGTTACATAAGGCTGCCTACAATTGAATACAATGTCGAAACAGAAACCGTGGATATAGAAAAAGCCGCTGCGGCCGTACTTGGCAACGAAAAAGAAAGTTATGACCGGTATATTGAAAAAAATGCCCTCGTATTTAAAAATATTAACAATATATACAGACTGTACAACGACGGGCTTTTGGAATATAAATATGTTCCTGGTGCGGAAAGCGGTCAGAAGGGAAGCATTAGTGATGCATTCATAAATGCTTATTTCTTTATAAACAGAATAAAAGATGCTTTTATTGATGCAGAAAACGGAATTTACATAAGCAAAATTAAAGACGATAATCCAGATTATTATGAGTTTGTTTTTGATTATATGGCAGGAGATTATCCTGTTTATATAAATTTTGATGAGAAAGGAAATGATAATAAACCCCTCAAAAATGCTATAACTATTAAAGCTAATTCAAAAAGGATAATAGAATGTACATGGTATATCATTAATATTCAAAAAAGCAGGATTTTAAGAAACTATAATATCCGTTTCCAGGATTTGCTGAATGGGTTGGTTAGAAGATATGGAAAAGAAGCCATGGAGAGTTACAACATTAGAAATACTACAATAGCATACGTAATAGACAATGGAAGAAATAAATCATTTTCTCCGGTTTGGATTGTTGAAAACCCGGAAGGTGAATACTATTACGTGAGTTTGGATGAAAAGTAGAGGGAATTCTAATTATTGCAGGTAATTATTGCAGTTAATTATTACAGGTAATCATTACAGGCAGTTAAAGGACGGTTTGGATTGTGGATTGGGCAAAAGCTAAAAATATATTAATTGTTGTGTTTTTAACCTTAAATATATTCTTATTGGCTTATGGCAGCATGCATAGACCTCAGAATGTTAATTCAAATGAGGGTGTTGTGTCAGTACTTGAAATATTGCAAAAAAGAGGCATTACAATCAGTGAAGATTATGAGTTGCCGAAATATAATAAGAGAACACCCATGTTGATAATGGAAAATTATGTTATTAATAGAAAAGATGTTTTAAGTTTTTTATTTGGCAAAAATGAAGACTTTGATTTAATCAAAGCCATAGATAAATCGCTTGAAGATGATAAAATAAAAAGTTATGCTGATGGCAGTAAACACATTGAATTTACGGGTGTTGGTTCTTTTGTATATGTTGATGAGGATGCAACCATTAAAATAGAAGAATTTAACATCGAAAAAGATTCACTGCAGGACAAGCAGATTATAAAAGGTTTTCGCAAGCTTTTTTTAAATATGAACATAGATGTTTCATCTTTTATTTTAGATAGAGTAAAAACCAATGATGATGGTAGTTATACATTCGTTTTTGTAGAGAATTACAAAAATTATTTAGTTTTTGATAACAGGGCAAAAATTACTGTGTTTAACAGCGGAATTAAAGCAATAGACTTCAGTATCAGTAAAATAGATGGCTTTTCAAAAAGTTCCTCTCCAATAATGCCTGCTCATCTGGTGCTATTAAAAAACTTTTATACCCTAGCCAATTCTGAACAAAATGACGCCGGTATTATCATTTGTTCTATAGATATAGGTTTTAAAGGATTTGATGATAAAATCGATGAAAATACCCCAAACACTGAGAGCACCGTTCAAAGCCCTTCGTGGAGAGTAATATCGAAAGATGGCAGAGAAATGTATTTTAAGGCATATGACGGTGAAGAGATTAAGTAAGAATAAATTTTACCCATCTTTGAGAGATAAAACAAAAATAAATTTTATTCATATATAAATTAACCGGTCATTGTATTTTATATTAAAATAGTGATATAATATGGAAGGAAAAAAATATACATTTTTAGAGTAGCTATGTTTATATTAGTCAAAAAAAATAAAATTATATATTTAGTAAAATAAGAAAGCCGATATAGAATATAGAAAGCAAATAGAAAGCAAAAGAAGTGTAAGCTGAAAAAGTAAGCAAAAGAAGAACAACAGTAAACACAAAAGAAAACAAAGGATAAAAAAAGATAGGTGGAACAAGAAAATGGGAAAATATATTATCCATGGACAAAAGTCGCTTGTAGGTGAAGTCCAAATTAGTGGTTCAAAAAATGCAGCCGTGGCAATAATTCCTGCGACATTACTGGTTGAGGGAAAGTGTAGAATAGAGAACATTCCTGATATCGGTGATGTAAAGGCTCTGATAGATATATTGATTCATTTAGGAGCAGAGGTAAGTTATAAAGATAAAAATACCATAGAAATTAACACGGAACGGATTAGTACATATAAAGCTACATATGATCAAGTTAAAAGTTTAAGGGCTTCTTATTATATTATAGGAGCACTTCTGGGAAGATGCGGTAAGGCTGAAGTTCCTTTTCCCGGAGGATGCAATTTCGGATTCCGCCCTATTGATCAGCACATCAAGGGATTTGAAGCGTTAGGCGCTGAAATCCAGATGGAACATGGTATAATCAAGGCAAAAGCAAACAAACTGAAAGGAAATTCTATTTATCTTGATGTAGTAAGCGTAGGTGCTACTATAAATTTAATGCTGGCAGCAGTAAAAGCCGAAGGCGTAACTGTTATTGAAAACGCAGCCAAAGAACCTCATGTAGTTGACGTAGCAAACTTTTTGAACGCAATGGGAGCTAATGTCAGAGGTGCAGGAACGGACGTAATAAAAATCAGAGGAGTGAAAAAATTAAAAGGTGGAAAGACTCATTGCATAATACCTGATCAGATAGAAGCAGGCACTTTTATGATAGCAGGTGCATATAAAGGCAATTCAATCACTGTAAAAAATGTTATACCTAAACACTTGGAATCTCTTACTGCCAAGCTTCTCGAAGTAGGAGCAAAAGTAGAGGATTTTGAGGATAGCATCAGAGTTACCGGAACGGATAAATTGGTCAGGGCAAACATTAAGACTTTGCCATATCCCGGATTTCCAACTGATTTGCATCCTCAGATGAGCGCTTTATTATCCCTTGCAGAAGGCACAAGCACAGTTACGGAAGGTATATGGGATACAAGATTCCAATACGTGGAAGAACTAAAGCGCATGGGAGCTTCGATAAAAGTGGAAGGCCGGATAGCCGTGATAGAAGGAGTAAAACAATTAATGGGTGCACCTGTAGAAGCATTAGATCTAAGAGCAGGAGCAGCATTGGTTTTAGCAGCCTTATTTGCAAAAGGTAAGACGGAAATAAGCAATGTACATTACATCGATAGAGGCTATGAAAACTTTGATCAAAAACTAAAATCCCTAGGTGCGGACATAGTGAGAATTGATGATTAACACCTAACAAGGAGTTCATAAATGCTGAAGTTTTGCAGCTTGTTTAGCGGAAGTAGTGGGAATTCTATATTTATAGGCACAGATAAAACAAAAATATTGATTGATGCAGGGCTCAGTGGGAAAAAGATCACCGAAGCCCTTCTTTCTATTGGTGAAGATCCTGCAAGTCTGGATGCTATCCTGGTATCCCATGAACATGATGACCATGTAAGAAGCCTGGGAATATTATCAAAACGATATAACATTCCTGTTTATGCCAATGAAAAGACATGGGAAGCGTTAATCGAAAATATAAAAAATATAAAAGATATGGATGCTAAAAACATAAAATATTTCGAAGTTAACAAGGAATTTGAAATTGGCGGGTTAGGAATAAAAGCCTTTCCCGTTCCCCATGATGCAAATGAACCTGTAGGTTTTTGCTTTTTCTACTGTGAGAGAAAAATCACCGTTGCTACGGATATTGGACATGTAACCCCGCAAATTAAGGAATGTATTGAAGGAAGCGATCTTCTTTTATTGGAGTCAAATCATGATATTAGAATGCTTCAAGTGGGTACATATCCGTGGTGGCTTAAAAAAAGAATACTAGGAGAAAGAGGACATTTATCCAACGAGGCGGCAGCGGAAGTAGTGGCTGAAATGGCAGAAAAAGGAACCCAACATTTCTTGCTTGGCCATCTGAGCAAGAATAACAACTTTCCTCACCTTGCATATCAGACAACTTATAACGCTTTAACAAGTAGAAATATTTTGCCTGATAAGGATGTGACATTGGAAGTTGCATTAAGGGATTGCATCAGTAACGTTTTTTGTTTCTAAAAAAGTATAATGCGATGTTTAAATGTATGGTGTTAGGGAGGAATTTCCTAATTGAAAATAACAATAATAGCGGTAGGCAAAATTAAAGAATCGTTTATTAAAAAAGGCATTGATGAATATGTCAAAAGACTTAGAAGATTTTGCAATATTGATATTATTGAAGTTGGGGATGAACAGGCACCTGAAAGCTTAAGCCCCGCCCAGGAAGATAAAGTAAAAGAAACGGAAGGTGAAAGGATATTAAAGAAAGTAAAACCCGGTTCAAAGGTAATAGCCTTGGATGTCAGGGGTATCAGTCTTGATTCTGTTGAGTTTGCCGATAAAATTAACAGTTATGCCATATCCGGTAATTCACATATTACTTTCATAATAGGCGGTTCTCTTGGGTTGCATAAAAGAGTACTTGATGCAGCCAATGAAAAGCTGTCACTATCTAGGATGACATTTCCTCATCAGCTAACAAGGTTAATACTTCTTGAGCAGATTTACAGGGCATTTAAGATTATTAACGGTGAGACTTATCATAAGTGAGTTTAAATAGATTCATCAATATAACTTTGTGAACATTTTATTTGATTGTGGTATAATAATTTAGAGGTGGTAATGATGAGATAATTGAATCTCACAATCCTTATTGAAAATAACATAATGAGTTTGTAGGCGTTCAGCAAATAGAGGTTGTCATATATGAGTAAACTTACCATTGATGAGCTATTTAATTATTTGATAGGAGAGGCAAATAAAAAATTTGAGGGATGGGATTTTTCATATCTGGAATCAACAGGCAGGATGCAAGAGTTCCCATTGAGATGGAATTACAGAAATAAAGTTAAAAGTAGGATGTCAGGAATATCTTCTTTATTAGATATGGGTACGGGTGGAGGAGAATTTCTATCTTCCTTGGTCCCGCTACCTGAATATACTTGTGCCACAGAAGGATATGAGCCCAATATTCCCGTTGCAAGAAAAAGATTGGAACCTCTAGGCGTAAAAGTATATAGAGTAGACGATGATGAATTCTTACCGTTTAATGACGAAACTTTTGATTTAGTAATAAACAGGCATGAATCTTATTCTGCCAAGGAAGTTAAAAGAATTCTTAAAAACAAAGAGAGTATAAAAAAATATATATAATAGATATAAGGTGGGATGTACGATGATTAAAAGCATTAATGATTCTGCAGTTCTTCATAACGGAGTTAAAATGCCATGGCTTGGTCTTGGTGTTTGGCAGGTGAAAAACGGACAGGAAGTCATAAATGCTGTTAAATGGGCAATAGAAGCCGGTTATCGTTCCATAGACACTGCAGCTATATATGGAAACGAGGAAGGTGTAGGCAAAGGTATAAGAGAAAGCGGAGTTCCCAGAGAGGAACTTTTCATCACTACAAAATTGTGGAATGGTAACCAGGGATATGAATCTGCATTGAAAGCATTTGAAAAAAGCAGGAAATTGCTAGGACTTGAATATATTGATCTTTATCTAATCCATTGGCCGGTTAAAGGAAAATATGTTGAAAGCTGGAAGGCCCTGATTAAACTCTATAATGACGGATTGGTGCGAGCTATAGGTGTAAGCAATTTTCATATTCATCACTTGGAAGATGTAATAAGGGAAACAGGATTTGTCCCCATGGTAAACCAGGTTGAATTGCATCCTTGGCTTTCTCAAAAACCGCTGATCGAATATTGTAGGGCAAACAAAATTCAAGTTGAAGCATATAGCCCGCTTATGCGCGGACATATTAAAGAAATCCCTCTTCTGGCTGAAATAGGACAAAAATATGGTAAAACTGCCGCACAGGTGGTGCTCCGCTGGGATTTACAAAATGAAATCGTCGTTATACCGAAATCCGTTAAGCAACATCGTATTAGAGAAAATGCTGATATTTTCGACTTTGAATTGTCAGCCGAGGATATGAAGAAGATAGATGACCTAAACCGAAATCACCGTTTCTTGCCTGATCCGGATAATATTAATTTTTAAATTATTTATTACAAGGTTGCACACAATTGTGTTCAATAGAATTAAAATATTAATAATTGGTACTGATTGTCAGGAGAATAAACTATTCAAAATTATTCATTGTTAATTGTTAATTATTATGTTAACTTAACTAAGATATTTGCGAGGTCATATAAATGGCACAAGCAAGAGACATTGAAAACTACGAAAAAGCATATTTAGACAGGAAAAAAGACTTTGCTTTAATGAGAAAAAATAGGCGGAAAGTCATGAGTATGTACCTAGGAGGTATCTTAATTGAATGCCTTCTTAAAACTATAATAATCAAAAAAAATAAAATACAAAAGACAGTTACAGTATTTGAAAAAAGCAGAAGAGTTGCTTATTGGTATAACGATGAAAATTATAAAAAGCTTCAATCCGTAAAAAAACCGAAGAAAAGCGATTACAAGAGGCTTAATAACGGTTTTAACCCTGAGCACAACTTAATACTGGCATTAAAGCAAATTAATGAATTTTATGAAAATATAACCGAAGAAGGTATAAAGCGGCTTGAAATGCTTAATAGGCCAATAAATAACCAAAGCTTTACAAGCCTAAGGTATACTTATGATGATGAAATACCGGATGAAGTATACAGGCAGTGGGAAGAAAATTTCACATATTTTATTAATTTTTTCCATAAGATGAGAAAAAATTTAATATTTTAATGAATCATAAATTAATAAAATTAATAATTTTTTGTGTAAGTGTATTTATTGAAAAAAGATATTTATAAAAACATTAAGCGAGAAATTAATATTAGGCAATAAATCAATATTTAGCAACAAATCAATATTATTAGCAAGAAATCGATATTATGGGAGAAATCAGAGTGATACTTATAAATTGTAGAAGGGAGAAAAATGAAAAGTAATTTAATAGATTATCTTGAACAAAAGCTCATAAGTGAATTTATAAAAAACGACGAGGAATGGGTTGATATTTATATAACCCCTCTGAACAGGATTGATATAACAATAGTAAGTAATATTGCTGATGAAATGGATAAAAATGAACTAAGGGGATATATCCGAAATCTTGTTTTCGAATACCTTGGGGCTGATGAAGCAAGTCAGTACACCATAGGTTTTATTGATACATATAATATTGATGAAGCGGATGATCTGCTCTTACAAAGACCTGAAGCAAGGAAAAAACAGCCAATTACTTGGTCCGATGTTGTACGATTAAACAGCCAGGTTAAAAGTAAGATATCCGACAGGGATTATAACGTAATTTGCTTTTACTCGTATAAAGGTGGAGTGGGGCGCACAACGGCTTTGCTTCAAGTTGCATATGCTTTGGCTCAACAGGGAAAAAATATTGTGCTTATAGATTTTGATATCGAAGCTCCAAGCTTTCACCTGTTATTTAAAAAATGGATTGATGATCCGAAATCAGGAATTAAACACGGGCTTGTGGATTATCTGTATGAAAGAATGGCCGGTGTTGATCCTCGGGAGTACAAAATAAAAATTACTGATATTTATACGACTATTAATGTTAATCAAATCTTGAATGGTAATATATATGTAGTGCCTGCAACTGTGAAATTAACAAATCAATATATTTTCAAGTTAGCCCAACTTCGCTCTAACATAATTTATGAAAATGACTATATGGACGAGTTTATCGAAGCTCTTTCAGCGAAGTTAAAGTTTGATACTGTTTTTATTGATACAAGAACAGGTTTAAATCAATGGGGAGCTTTTCCTGTGCTGGGGTTTGCGGATCAGATAGTTTTGGTAGCATATCCGAATGAGGAGAATATAGAAGGACTAAAAAGCATAATCGAGCTGATGCAGAAAGCAGGATTGGACAATTATATTGTTGCTATGTCCAAATTTGAAGAAGATGATGTTGGGGTAAGTACAGCAAAACAATATTTTGAGAAACTTAAAGGCATAAAGCAGGAGTTTTTGGGAATCGGCTACATTTCATCCTCTGATATGATAGGAAAATATCCTTTTCTTGACAATTTAGAACCGTATAAAGCTCTTAGCAATTATCTCATGGAAAATTATATTGTTAAATTTAACATCAAGTTTTTGAGCAAAGTTAATGTGGCTGAAATTTTAAAGGCTATAAAGAAACGTCTTGATACAATGAATTTTGTGGATTCTTTGAATAAAGAAATGTGCATCGGAGAAAGCGTTGAGGAAAAAAGCATTGAGGAATGTATTGAAGCAAGCATTGACGAAGGCATTAAAAAAGAGGATGTTAAGAAAGAAAATCTTACTGAAGAAGATGTTAAAAGCCTTGTAATAGAATTACTGGATATTTCGTTGTTTAAGGAATATATCGAAGCAGTATTGAAAAACAAACATATTTTTGGGCACTTATTAAGACCGAAGGAAATTAATAATCGAGAGGCGAGTTCAAATAGCAAGGAAGAAGAGGAAAGTTCCAAGGATAATACTTTAAAACATGTTATGAGTCAGCAAATCCTGGATCTATTCTGGGGAATCCGAGTGAGTCCAAAACGTTACTGCAAAACCATGACTTCATGGTTTTATAAAGAATTGACCGGTAATATAACCAAAGGCCAACCTGATAATCAAACTGAAAGTGAAGTTGGTAGTCAAACTGGTAGTCAAATTGGTAATCAAACAAGCAGCAAAATCGGTAAACAGATAAATTATTTTTCTTTTAGGCACATGGTTATTAAAATACTTTCTAAAGCATTGGAGTATGAGATTAATAAAAGAGAGGGAAATTTTCATCCCGGCATCGCTAGGATATGTGATGTTAATATGGATACTAATGTATGTGATGTAATTGAAGAAACAGCAGAAGATAGGATGTTGGGTGTTAGTAGTATTTCAATGGCTTTGTCATGGTTTCGGGAATGCCAATTAGACAATTAGTTAGAAAGCCAATTATTAATTCAAAGTGCCAGCAATGAGTTGATTTCTCCCCCTAAAAGTACTATTATACTACTCCAATACAACCATATTAATAGTGCGATAACTCCTCCTATGCTTCCGTAGACTAAAGAAAAAGAAGCGTAATTATTAACATAATATGAGAATCCCAATGATAAAGTATAACAGCCGATTGTAGCGAAAATGGCTCCGGGAAGGGCGGCTTTTAAAGATATCCTGCTGCTTGGCATATATTTATAAATTATTATGAATACTATAAATGCAAAAAATACCGGCAGAATATGACGAAATACATCCCATATTTTTTTTAGAAACCATATATTGTTTAACAGCCATGCATTTTTTTGAGGCAAATTATTGCCATACAAATTATCAAGATTATTGTTATACACGTTGTCATTCTTGTATGTTAAACCAAGGTAGTTGAGAATATGATCGAATATATAGTTACCTATAACTTCACCCAAAACCAGTGTAATTAATAAAACAATTAATAGCAAAGCTAAAGCGATAGTAAATAACAATGACAAAGCACGTACCTTTAAAAAAGAACGATGCTCGGAAATTTTATATGCCTTATTCATACCTCTCATAGTAGCCAACACTCCCCCCGAAGCTCCCCATATAGTTAGAAAAAAGCTGAGTGAAAGGGTAGTTTGGCTTTTGGATGACCCGGCTTTGGAGATAATTTCTTCCAAAATTTCATATATTATATTAGGAAATAAATATGAATAACTTTGCAGAATATCCAAGCTATAAATATTAGTATATTTTACAAGAGTAACTACGAATATGATGAAAGGAAAAAACGAAAACAACAGTGAGTATGCTAACTGGGCACCTATGGCAGGTATCTCGTTTTTTATAAAGTTGGAGTAAAGCTCTTTAATAAATTTAAAGCAAGTCTTAATAAACTTGAAATTAATAAACTTGAAATGAGTCTTGCGACTTTGCTCAAAATTAAGTTTCATTGCACGCCCGTTGTCAATAATGGTATTGTAAGGTCTGGTTAAGATTTCATTTCTCACTACGGATTTATTTAGGATTTTGTTTCCGGCTATGTTTTTGATGTTGTTTTTATGTCTTTTTCCGGATGCGAATAACTTCAATGCTACTCCTCCTATGTAGCAAATAACTTCTATGTAGTGAATAAATATGTGAAACAGATAAAACTATAATGCAAATAAAAGCAGATAAAAGTAAATAAAAGCAAATAAAAGCAAATAAAAGCAAATAAAAGCAAATAAAAGAGGGATGTGCTTACCTCTTTTATTTGCAAAAGCAGAGTAATTTTTACTGGGGAGTATACATTCCTTTGCTTTCCATGTATTTGTATATTGCTTCTCCGTGCTTTTGTTCTTCCTTTTGTATATGATTTAGAACATCTCTGACCTGTGGATCTTTGAATTCAAAAATTGCAGTATTATACGTGCTGGAAACATATTTTTCTGTCATCAGCATATCAGTGCAAAGGTCCTTATCAGTTACTTGAAAGCCGACAACTGTATTATTTTGTGTCTGTACATTGCCGGTAGATTGGGGTTGCATGGTCCAAGATTGTTGAATATTCTGCTGATTCATTTGTTGTTGACTCATCTGTTGTGTATTCATCTGCTGTTGGCTTGGTTGCTGTTGACCTGCGCTACTTCCTCCTTGCTGATTGCTTACGGAAGGCACATTACCGCTGAGGAGCTGATTTATGGTGTTTAAATGTTCCTGTTCAATTCTTGCATTATTCCTGAAAATCTCCTTAAGTTGCGGACAAGATGCTAAATTTGCGTAATTATTATATTTTTGTATGCAAATCTGTTCATGGCTCTTTTGATCTTCGAGTAATAACCTTTCTTTTGTTGTTAAACTTATGTTCATAAAAATAGGCACCTCCGGTCCAATTTTTTCTTTTATTTTTTATAATATTTTATTTAAAACTTCCTTTATATTATTTTCAAATAGTAAATTAAATATCCAACGTGATG
>DUMC01000001.1 GCA_012840075.1 Clostridiaceae bacterium
AATATTTAAAGTTAATAACTATGCTTATTTATTATTTTTGAAAGCTGCTCATGCCTTATCGGCTGATAAGCAGTCTTTACATACCCCTTTAAAAAAGACGTTTTTCTCGTTAATCTTAAACCCGTTTAGTTTATCCGACTGCAACATACTAAAATCAAGATCAAAATCATAGATATTGCCGCACTTTTCACACTTGAAATGCCCATGGTCTACAAGATTATACTCATACCTGATTTCGTTATCTTCAATTGTCAATTCTTTTAGTAAATTAGCATCAACCAAAGCATTTAACGTTTTATATACAGTTGATTTTGATAAAGTCGGCAATACTTTTTTCATATCGGACAACACTTTATCCGCCGTAGGATGACATAAGTTATTAGCAAGATATTCAAGTATCTTTATCCTCTGATGCGAAATCTTCATTCCCTTTTCATCTAACATCTTCGTATATTTTTCATGAGTCTTTTCCATATGCATTCTTCTTTCTTCATCTATAAATTTTTTATATAAAACAAATTGCTTTGTTAATTCTTATTAACATTTCGGATCATAACTATTTTTATGCTTTCTAATTAACATACTTTATATAATTCACAATTTAGATCCATTATATATTATAGTATTTAATAATCGTTTTTATTCCTATTTAATATAAATTTTTATTCAATATTTATTGTTTTATCAAATTTATTTTCATATCGTACTAAGTTCGACATAGTTATAATAACACAAAAAAATAAAAAATGCAATAGGAAAATTTAAAAGAAGAAAAATTTTTTTTACATATTTTTCTTCCATATTCCTATTGCATTTCGTTAATAGTTTCTTATTTAAGCAGTAAATTAAAACTTAATATTACTATCCCTGCTTATCCGTCTACATTCCGGCAGTTACATCCGCGTCCGATTTCTCATTATGTATTAATGCCTTTTAACCCTATGCTGTCTGCCACTTTACGCATACCTTTTATTGTTTCATCTATAATAAAATCAAGATCCATTCCTAGCATTTCAGCTCCCTTTTCAATAATTTCCCGGTTTGCTCCTGCTGCAAAATTCTTTTGCTTCCACTTTTTCTTAACGGATTTCAACTCTGTGTCATGTATGCTTTTTGTAGGTCTCATTAAAGCAACCGCAGTAATTAATCCGGTTAATTCATCAATTGTGTACAATACTTTTTCCATCCGAGCTTCAGGTTTTACATCCGAACAAATTTCCCAGCCGTGACTTACGACAGCGTGAATATAATCTTCAGGCCAGTTATTCTCCTTAAGAATTTCTACCACCTTTTTACAGTGCTGCTCAGGATACATTTCATAGTCGATATCATGTACAAGTCCGATTATACCCCATTTTTCCTTATCCTCTTCTCCAAGTATTTCCGCAAAATGGAGCATAACCCCTTCTACAGCAAGTGCATGTTTTATAAGATTTTCACTCTTAATGTATTTTGTAAGCAATTCATATGCTTCTTCTCTTGTAGGTTTTCTTTCGTCCATCTAACACATCCCTTTCTTTTCTGAATTATTCAAATTTATTATACACCTTATATTATACCATTTGGATAAACTACCGTTTTAAAGCCGTGATTTACAGAGCTCAAGTTGTTAAAATATTCCGGCAAATCATCCAGAGTCAGCTTCTTATCAACTAATGCAGTTAAATTAATTTTTCCGCTTTTTGCCAGTTTCAGTGCTTTGCCGTAAGTCTTTTTCAGAGCAAAGGAACCAATAAGCCGAAGCTCTCTTTTAAAAATTTCATAGGGATTAATTATTATTGTGCTATTGTCCGGACATACTCCGAAGAACAGCATAGTACCGCTGTCCTTTACATATTTTATAGATGATTCCACAACTTTGGGTACACCGGTGCAATCAATTACCAGTTCATATTTATTTCTCTGATCCGATTTTTCAAATTCATCCGCTAAGTATACTTTATCTGCACCAAGTTTGGTAGCAAGTACCAGTTTATGTTCAAATATATCCACAACTACAACTTCTGCAACGCCGTTCATTTTTGCTAACTGAAGATGCATAAGTCCTATCGGACCTGCACCCATTATAAGTACCGAAGCTCCAAGAGGCACTCCTGCTTTTTCCTGGCCGTATACCACACACGCCAGAGGTTCTACAAGCGCTGCTTCTGTAAAATTCATTCCGGTTATATCAAAAACACAACGTTCCGGAACGGTAAGATATTGGGCAAAAGCGCCATGTCTTGTAACCCCTACCGCATGCATGTCTTCGCAAAAGTTCTGTATATTTGCCTTGCATTGATCACATTTTTCGCAAAATATATTAGGATCGGCTGCTATATGTTGGCCAACTTTGAATTTTGTTACATTTTTCCCTACAGCAGCAACAACTCCGGAAAATTCATGTCCGGGAATCCTCGGATATCCACCATAGTATTCTCCTTTAAAAATATGAACATCAGTACCGCAAATCCCTGCTGCTTTTACCTCAACCAGTATTTCATCATCCGCAGGTGCAGGTACCGATACATCAGTAAGCATACCTTTATTTGGTTTTTCAATTAAATAAGCTTTCATTTTGAGACCTCACTTTCTTTTTGATCCGTAATATTTAGTGTTCTTCTATATACTTGAAAATCAAGGACAAATACTTCTTGTACAGATTTATAAATTTATTAATACTATTAAATACAATCTCATCACTTACTTTCTCATATTCATGTACAAGTCTATTCCTTAATCCGGTTGAAGGAGCTATTGAGATAGCAAAAATACTATCAAAAACACCACACTCAGCGACCTCTATAAATGAATTATAATAATCAGGTGCAGGTGGTTTATTATTATATGCAAGAAGGATATTATTGATATCTAATGCAGTATCCACAATGAGTTGCATTATTCTCTCTATCGCATATTTTACAGTTATTTCTGAAATATATTCTTCATAACAGCTTGGTTTGATTTTTTCAATTTGTTCAATGTATTTTTGTAGTTTTAGTAATTTCTCGACTATCACTTCAAAATTATTCATAATATTATCACCTTAAATTCATCTTCTTCTATGCTTTAATTAAAAAATTAACGTATAATTAATTGTATGATTTTAATTTTTCCTTTAAAAAATTTCTACGCAACTCCCTTAAATGTTTAGTATCTGCATACATCGCCGAAGCCTTCATTTTAAATAACATGTAGCTATTATCTTCTTCATATAGAACTTTTGAATTGCACGCTATTTGGTATGATAAAAGTGGATCTGCTTTTCTCAAGTTCACTAGATCAATGCCATCACGTCCAAAATATATAATTATATCTCTCATAAGCTCCATTTCTTCATTAAATTCTAAAATTCTCCCGGATAAATAGGCAAGATCGATATCGCTTTGTTTTGTAAATCTACCCGTATTATATGAGCCAAAAATTAGCAATAATTTTAAATTATACTTATTAATAATATCATTAAGCTTCAAATCATTTTCCACCTAACTAGCCACCTCCAATCCCCTTATTTCACCAACCGCAGCATTTATTTTTAAATAACTTCCTGGCAGTAGGTGTAGCCGCAAGTCCGCCTTCTGCGGTTTCCTTTAAAACCCGGGGCATGAGATTTCCTATTGAACCCATAGCATCAATAACCTCATCAGCGGGAATAATGCTTTCTATCCCTGCAAGAGCCATCTCAGCCGCTGCCAATGCGTTTGCAGATCCGGCTGCATTCCGCTTTATGCAAGGTATTTCTACCAAGCCTCCTACAGGGTCACATACAAGCCCCAAAACACTTTTTAATGCTATAGCACAAGCATTTGAAACCATAATAGGCGTTCCTCCCATTAGCTCAACAGCCGCAGAAGCTGCCATAGCCGAAGCGCTTCCGCATTCTGCCTGGCATCCTCCTTCTGCACCGGATATTGACGCTCTGTTAGCTATGACCATTCCAATTGCTGCAGAAGTGAACAAAGACATTACTACTTTTTCTTCGGGAATGCTATATTCCTCGAAAATTGTAATTAATACAGCCGGAATTATGCCACATGAACCGGCAGTAGGTGCAGCCACAATCCTTCCCATGCGTGCATTATTTTCCGATACCGCAATGGCCTTTTGAAGCATTTTATTAAAAAAACTTCCACCTATGCTGAAACCAGACTCCAAGTGTCTTTTCAATTTAACTGCATCTCCACCGCTTAATCCGCTTATTGATTTTTGCGAAGATGATAATCCTTCTTCAACACTTTCTTTCATGATTTTGAAATTATAAGCCATTTTTTCATATAACTCTTCTACGCTGCGATTCAACCGTACAGCTTGTTCTGCAATTACAATATCTGAAATGTTTTTTTGTTCTTTTACTGCAGCATCTGCAATTTCTTTTACAGATTTATAAGTAAGCATGTTTTTCGTATATTTCTCCTCTTAACTTTTTTCTTAACTTTTGTTATTAATTAATCTTTTATTAATTAATTTCTGGAATTAAGCAATTTTATAAAGTTTCAAAGATTATAAATACACTTTTGACATTATAATTTTAATGATATCAGTACACTTATAACATTATCAATTTATATCTCTAAAGCTTCTATACCAACAACACTATATACATCCGGGAGATTTCTTATTTGTTCGATTAAACTCTTGCAAATTTCCTGGTCAGTTTCAATTATCATCACCGCAGATCCACCTCTGTATGAGCGATAATCTCTCATTTCAGCTATATTAATTAAATTCTGTCCTAATACGGAAGTAACAGCCCCAATCACTCCCGGTTTATCCATATGTTCAATAACAAGAGTAAAATATTCTCCTGTGAACTCAACTTGGAAATTATCAATACGTTTTATTATTATACGTCCTCCGCCTACAGAGCAGCCCATTACTTTTATTTTTTTACCTGATACTCCTGTGGCCTCAATAAGAACAGTATTAGGATGTACATCACCCAGATCTGCTGGTTCAAAAGAATATTCTAATCCTACATCCCCAGCATGCTTAAGACTTTCTCTTATAGCAGGATTGTCAAGTTTATATCCGAGAAGACCTCCAATGATAGCCCTGTCAGTTCCATGTCCTTTGTAAGTGCTGGCAAAAGAGCCGTGCAATTTTATAACAGCATGCTTTACGTCTTCACCTAAAAGTTTTCTTGTAACCGCAGCAATCCTCACTGCACCTGCTGTATGTGAACTTGACGGACCTACCATTACAGGTCCGATTATATCAAAAACATTCATTTTTATTCACCTTTGGTCAAAACTATAATTCATTATAACACAGTCCATTTTAAAGTAAGTGCTTCATCAAATAATAGAATATCCTTGCAACTTGATAAATTATTTCCTTTATTTTTCATAATTAATATCACCTTATACTCTGTATGAGGGATAAACTCTCATTGTGACTTTATAATATTGGCTAAATTTTGTCCAACTGTTCTATTAAATAAATCAAAGCTCTTGGAAGATGGAAGGGATCTTTTACAGGAAGTGCGGCACTTTCTCCTTTGTTTCCGTATCTATCCAGCCATTGTGTCCATTCTCCTCCTTCAACCGGGAAATGGCTGAAAGCATATTCCTGTACTTTTTTATGCCACTCAATACACCATTCATCTCCGGTATGTTTATATGCATATATTGTGGCAACTAAAGCCTCAACATGAACCCACCAAGCTTTGTAATCAGGTTTATTCCAAAATACCGGTTTTTTCCCTTCAATATCGAGTGCAAGAAGTAAACCGCCGTATTCCTCGTCCCATGCAAGCTCCAGGTGTCGCTTTATCAATCTGCAACATTCAGCTATTAAATCTTTGTCCCCTGTTTGCTCAAAAATACTTATTAAGAACCACATTCCTTCAAGTACATGTCCGGGGACGCAGGTTCTTCCTTGAGGTGTGTCAGAATACTTTCCGTCTAAAGTTACAAATTCCAAAACAACGTCTTTTTCAGTATTGTAGAAATCTTCAAGTATTTCCCTGGCAAGTTTATATCCCGTTTCACACATGTCTTGCCTGCTCAATATTTTTCCTAAGTTGTAGAAAAAGAATGAAAAAATCATATTTATTCCGTGAGTTTTCATACCTTCGGGAATGGAATAAGGAGCTATGTTATAGCTTCCGGGGTTGGATAATCTTAATTTCACGTTTTCATACGTTTCTGCGGCTATTTTTGCCGCTTCCTCGTTCCCGGTTGCTTTATAGTATTCCCCCACGCTGTTTAATACAAATCCGTCTACATATATGCTTATATCTTTTTCCAGTACATTTCCATTTTCATCTAAAAGGTACATCCAATTTCCGCTTGAGTCCCTGCCATTCATAGAAAGGTATCTAAACAAGCCGTGTGCAACATCAAGCCATTCTTTGCGGGGTTCGATTCTGTTGTATAGTGCGGAAAAAGTCCATAATGCCCTTCCCTGAGACCATAAGTATCTATTCTTGGATATTAAATTTCCTGAATCATCAAGGCAATTATTTATAGCACCGCTCTCATCAATTGCATATTTGAGCCAGAAAGGTATGACATCTTCATATAAAGTTTTCTTATATAGATTTGCCCATTCACTTAATAACTTACCGTTTTTTTTGTTAATATTCATATGCTTTATATCCTCCGTAAATTTTGTAGCATTATGATCTTAAATATATAATAATCATTTTTCACAAGGACATTTATTATTAAACCGAAACTGTAGAATTACTCACCTATCAGAAAAATTAATCATTAATCATAATCATTAATCATTATCATTAATCATTATAACATACTACATTTTATGGGTACAACCTACGCAATTGAGGATAAAAAATAATAGGGAAACAAGCCTCTTTACAAAACATTTCTAAACAAATATCAAGCTTGTTTCCCTAAATATCAAACACAATTTTTCAAAATTAATTATAATATTAGCGGAACTGTTGGTTAATCTGTCACCATAATATTTCTGTCATCATAATGTTCATGTTAAATAATTCGTTATGTTTTAACAAAAACTTCCTTGGCTGTTTTTGATGATTCATAA
>DUMC01000005.1 GCA_012840075.1 Clostridiaceae bacterium
CAATTAAATGTTAATTAATATCATCTTTAATGCTAAAATAATTTGCATCTTTTAAACAAATTTATATCCTTTTGTCTAAAATAATTTATATATCTATTCACTGGTATAAATGCTTTTTCTAACATTGTTGTTTTCTTAACGATTAAATTTTTCTACAACAGTATTATATCATATATTTCGCAAAATAAACATATCTTTTTTGCTCGTGAATGTTTCAAAACGTTAATAATTTATTATCAAGTTGAATTTCAACAATAAATATTCATACAATATAATACTTTATCAATATAATACTTTATTAATATTATATTCAAAACTTGCCCATAAATTACCGGATATTGCATGATTCATTGCAAGACTCGTAGCATAATTCATAGTATAATTCATATCATGATTCATATCATAATTCATAGCATGATTCATAGCATCATTCATATCATGATTCAATATTAATCATTATTTTACTCTTAAATATTTAAATGCTGTTTGGTCTTGTTAAATATTCTTATTTAATATTCTTATTAAGTATTATTTTTCCGTAAATTCTTACGTTTCAAATTTTTTCTTTTTGTTACAGAAAAACCGAAATATCCTAAAGACTCTCCCAAACTCCAGTATTCTCCGTGGGAGTAACATATTAGATCAGCCTTTTCGAGACATAATTTGCCATTTTCATCCAGTAATTTTTCATCTATATTTACTGCTACAATTTCTGCAATAAATAAAACATGAGTTCCCAACTCAATAGTATTATTTACAACACACTCTATATTAACAGGACTTTCAGCAATTAACGGAACATTTACTATAGAAGCTTTTTCCTGGGTTAATTTTGCAGCTTTAAACTTGTCCACATCACGACCTGATTTAACACCACAAAAGTCTGCAGCACGGGCTAATTTTTTTGTTGTAAGATTCACAACGAACTGACCTGTATCTTTTATCAATTGGTACGAATAACGTTCCTTTCGGATAGAAATTGAAATCATAGGTGGTTTCGTATTCACTGTACCCACCCATGCAAGTGTAATTATATTAGGTTTTTTATCTGCCCCGACACACGTTACCATTACCACAGGAACAGGATTAAGCAAAGTAGAAGGTTTCCAAACTTGTTTCGCCACTACATTGTCCTCCAAGGTAAATATTATTGTTAATTACATTAAGCCATCATTAAGACAACATTAAATTATTAATAACATTAAATTAAATTATCAAATATTAAGAGTATTATCTTTCAGGTTTTTGCAATTTTTATACATTTGTTTAATACATTCAAAACACCTTTATAAGTCTATAAGCCGTTTAATTGCGTCTTTCCTTTGCATTCAATTTTTTAACTTTAACATATATCTTTTTATTATATCTTTTTATTATACTTTACATATATTTATTTATAACATTAATATGTATTTTTTCAAGTGACTAATTGTTCTTTCAAGTTACTAATATAATATATTGAGTACATTTAATAAAATAGTATAAAAAAATGCAGAAAAAATATAGAGCCGGATAAATTTAATATAATAAAACCCAGCTCTATTTTCCGAACTTATTACCGCATCATCTTACCATTTATCTTCCCGACATTATCTTTCCGACATCATCTTACCGGCATTGCCTTACGGACATTGTCTCATCCTTCATTTTACATCTCAAATCCAAATTCTACCTACATCAGCCAAATTCTACCTATATCAGTCAAATTGTACCCCAGCCAAATTCTACCTGTATCCGAACAAAGGATATCTGCTCCTTAATTGTCCTTTTGTCTTAATACCTCCAATTCCCTTGCTGCCTGAAATAGTCAGCTCGGCTACCTTCTCAGGTGTAACCACTGTCCTGTGATCCGTTAACGCTATTTTTTGTGAAACAAATGCCGGATCTAATGCATTTATCAATACTCTTCCGGGAGAGCTTGCAAAGTTGGCTCCGTTTTCCATAACTTTTTCAAAAAATGTCTGACATGCTCCTGAAAATATACATAATTTATCAGGATCGGGTTCAAAGCTTCTTGCTACCCTAGCAGCTTCTATAAAGTACTTTGAATTTTTATAGCTATTGATATCATTTTTATCCGCATTCTTTTTTAAACTGTCATGTCCTGTCATTACTACAATATTAGGCCTATACTTGGCAAGCAATCCCCGCACAATCGCAGGTTGTTCACTTTCCTTCGCTAATTTACCAATAGCCGGTATTCTATGCTCCTTATAATGTTTAAGGCACATGTTCAGGAATTCTTCATCAGCGTCAATATGAAGAACCCGGCCCGGCATCAAACTCAATCTCTGAAAGAGTGACATACCTGCTCTGCTGGCTAAAGTAGATAAAGCTTCTTTTCTGTACATGTTATTCTTCGCACCGCGAACATTTTTTTCAATATCGATACTTGCTTTTCTTGAGTCTTGTTTTACTAAATCTTCACCATCCGAATCCGCTTCTATTCTGTAAAACAGTCCTTTCAAAATATAAACCGATTTACCACCGCCTTTTGTAATAATATCTACTATCTTGAAATACACATCGCTTCCGTAAGATTTTCTTACAACTATATCCCCCACTTTTAAACCATTCATTTTGTAACCACTCCAAAGATTATTTGCTATTTCATACTATGCAGAGGCTCCTGTTTTGGTGGCAGTTGTAAGCTTGTCTATTAGTAAAAAATAATTTTTTTTATGGAAAGCAGGAAAAGTTGGGGACGGACCTTCAAAAATCAAAGATTTGGAAAGCAAACCTGCAATAGTTTTGGAAAAGTTTGAAGAATAAAGCCTCTTGGCAAATATTTCTTCAAATTTATTAAATGCACCCAAAATGTACCTATTTTATTGACTTACATGGTGTATTAGTGCTATAATACACAATAAGTGAAAAAATCAGCTTTTTAAGGTGATTATAGTTGTAAGTTGTAATACACCATAATTAAAAAAGTGTAAGGTTTTTTCGCATTGTTGATGTTATTTTCTTGAGGTAAAATACGGATGGTGAAAAGTTCGTGTTAAATTTTCAGGATCTTAAATTGAATAATAGGGTTCCTGTGTATGTACAGATAGCTTTCTATGTTAAACAGCAGATACTGCTGGGAAAAGTTTCATCAGGTAACCCATTGCCATCCAGAAGGGAAATTGCCGCACAATTGAATATTAATCCTAACACTGCTCAAAAGGCTTTTAAATTAATGGAAGATGAAGGCTACGTCATTACCAATGGTAACCAGGGTAGCGTTATATACATAGATGAGAAGGTGTATTCTAGAATTAAGACGGAATTAACACAAAACATGGTGAAGGACTTTATCAGCGCAGCTAAAGCCATAGGTCTTTCTTTTAAAGATGTGATCGACTTGGTAAGCAAGTATTGGGATGAGGGGGAAAATTCTTGATGCTGAAATTTTATAAGTTATTGAATTACGAGGTCTCACGAAATCTTACAAAGGTATTAATAATTTGTCTAGGAGTTATAATATCTCCGGTTGTTTTTATAAACAACATGTTATCTGATTATTCAAATTTATATAAGCGTTTCGAAACAATTTATGAGTCTTCAGGATGTATTATTGCTTTTGCTGTTTGTTTTGCAGCAATATGCGGTATTTGTATTCACAGTTTTTATTCTAATTACACCGGCAGTAAAAGCATTTATACTTTAATGACGCTCCCAATGAAACGTGAAGAAGTTTATTTCAGTAAGCTTGTTTCATTTTTTATATATTTTCTTATGTTTATTGCAGCTCAATTAATCAGCGTTTTTATTGCCTACAATATCGTTCATTACAAAGTAGCTCAATTTGACCAAGGTAGATACCTGATGAATAACGGACTGTTTCTTGCTTTTGTCCGCTCTGGTTTTCTTCGTATCCTGCTTCCACTGGGGGTGGAAGGTATTATTTCTACAACTAGTATGTTTATAGTTATTGTATGCAGCTTATATTATGGATTAATTTGCGAAAGAAGCAAAAGATACTGGGGTTTTGTACCAATTGCCGCCACCGTATTTTTTCTGATAAGAGTGATTACTTATCGACTCAACCAAGGCGTTATATCCTGGGAATATGTTAACCTGTATATTTATAGCATCGTATTTCTTGGTTTAAGTGCTTTTTATACATGGCACGGTATTAGGCTTGTTAAGAGAGGTGCAATCACATGAAGGATCTTAAGATTAAGATGCACTTTTACGAATTTAGGAAAAAACATATAGCCTTGCCACTCCTAGTTATAACGCTGGCTATTATTATTCTGATACAAAACTATATCCGCTGTTTAGCTGCTAACTGCACTTTTTACCTTGAAGACCTTTACGGCAGCCGCGAACACCTAAGCAATGTTATTATCAGCGGGAATTTGCAAGATGGTTATCACAATAATATCTTTAAAATTGAAAATGGTAATTTGGAAATCAGGACAGTTTATTATCATCATTATAAGGATTTTATACCATTAAATACAGATTCGTGGTTTTCAAAGTTCATAAATAACGTAGAATATGTCTTAACGTTGTATTTTGATGGTAAGGAAGTTATCGCTAATATTAAATACTATGATAGAAATCCCGAAAAATCCCGCAAATCTTCTTATAGAGAAGCAACCATCAAAACGGATATAATCAATGAAAAATATACCGATGGCTCTTGGACTACGGCAACATCGACTTCTTATGTAATTACAAATATAGGTGACAGGATATTCTTTACCATACCTACTACGGAAGGCTATAGCGGAACAAATGGTATATATGAAGTAGTGAATTTTTCCGATAACTTTAATTATTTCCTATATACTAAGATAAAGCAAGAAGAAGAAAGCGATTTGCCCCAAAACAATCAACATGATACTAATAATCAGGTTGATAAAACTTATATCGATGAAACTTATATCAGAACAGTAGCAGAATTCAGTATTAACGTAAATCACCATACTGAATCATCTTATCTTGAAGTCTTTGGTTTGGAAGCTGTAGGTAATTATCTTGTTTTGATATTAAGACAGGGCTCTTCAATGGTATTTAGGGCTTATGACAGTGAAAGCGGTGAGCAAACAGGTGAGGTTATAATAAATGATTCATCTTCATATTTGGAAAGATACAAGGCTTTTGTTAGTAATAACACCCTAAACCTTTCCCTCATAAAAAGAAACTCAGGTGATGAAAATATCCCTGGTGACAAAAGAAGAATACTTACATTTGAAATTTTACATGAAAGCCATGTTAATAAAAATGAGAATACCGAAGTTGATAATGAAAATAAAAACGCTGAAATCAAAACTGCAGAAAGTTACTACAATGATGGAGTAATAATGCATGGCAACTTAAGATTAACCAATATAATAGACGCTGTTTATTTGAATAGTGAAATTGACAGGATTTTTAACATCTATCATAAAGATAATAAAGTATATATCGTACTTTCCCTTATTGAGTCAGAAGCAGACAAAATCACACCCTACAATGTACTGCGTCCAAGGCGGATGTTTATATATGTTTATGAAGATTCCAAGCCGGTATATGTAGGTGAAATTATTACGGATATGAATCAGGATAATATATTCCAGCTTTACGAACCGTCCACAAGTGGCGGAATTCCCTATAATACATATGAAAGAAGGCTTTTTGAAGATATACGAATAAGAAGTAAAAACTAGGAATGCAAAACATAAATCATAAATCGCAAATATATAAAAATAGGCAAATACACAAATACGTAGAAATAGGCAAATATAAATAAAAAATATAAAAAATATTTAGGAAATAACCAAATAACCAAAAATAACCAATTGCAACCTACTTTTGAAAAAATCTATAACTTAACACTATTTTTGAAAGGAGATGCAATCCGGCAAAAAGATTATTATGGAAAATATTGTGGAAATTTTAAAAAAACATAAACATATAATAGCTCTCAGAATTTCAGTAAGCATCATTTTGTTCTCTTTTGCTTTTATATTTTCATTGCAGAATAATAACACTTTTTACTTAAAGGATATAGAAGGTGATAGGAATGTACTTTCCGATATTGTTATTACAGCATATTTGCATGATAAGTGGCATGGTCAAAAAGTCATGATAGAAAAAGGCAAACTGTCCCACAAATTTAAATATTATGAAAATGAAGGTGATATGCACACTCCTCCTGCCACATACGGCTACGGTGCGGCAGATGATAGATATGTTTATTGGTACAGTTACTCGTATGAAATTGCAGATGATGCAAATACAAAAATTGAACATTCGGAAAATAAAGTTGAAATTCCGGTAAATGACGGAACTAGGATTGAAGCTACAGAAAAAATTACCACTATTTTTGCTGATAAAATTGATATCTATATGAACGTAAATATCAGCTGGCTACCTGACAGTAAGGAATGGAAAAAAGGAAAAGGAGAACCTGAAAAAAGCCGTTTAAAATTCAATACAGGAATGTCTATTGCACGGGAACAAATGGATTTTAAATTTGAGCGTAAAGTAACATATTATCCCGGCGGAGGATATTCAGAAAGTGAAACTGTTTTGAAAAACAGGGATTTAGTACAGCCTTATTATGGAAACTTTGCCTTGGCAACCATTAATGGAAAACAATACTTTACAGTGATAAATCAAGGACCTGGATTATCCGGTGAAAATGGTATCTTTACAGCTGTTGAGTACGTAGATATAATTACAGTCCTTCTTAAGGATAACAAAGAATACGGTAAAGTAAAAAAACTTGTTAATTTTGACTTTGAGGAAGAAGACACCAGGATCCTCGGCCTTCATGCCGTGGTAGATAAGCTGGTATTAGTGATGCTTGTTAACGATATACTTACCTTCAGGGCATATGACCCTAATGACGGCAAGCTATTGGCAGAGCTTAAAGTTCAGGAATTTGACATGCCAAATCCTCCGGAGTGGATTGACTATACACCTTATATTTATAAAAACACTCTAAGTTTAAGTTTCGTAGGGTTAAATCCCTCGTATTACCAAAACGGGATATTAACCAGACCTGATTATCTTAGTATTGTATCTGTTAAATTAGAGGGTGTTGATGCTAACAATACTAATGATTCCAGTAATGCTGATGATGCTATTAATGGTGATGATTTTAATGATGATGATGATATTAATGATGATTATATTAATGATAACGTTATTAATGATGACGCTAATAATGATGACGCTAACAATAATGATACTAATACCAATACTGAAAATATCACAGCCATAGTCAGCCAAACTGCCAAAATGATCAATTATGCAAAAACAACAAAAATAGAGTTGTTACACTGCATAAACAGTTTCAAGCTAAATGATATAAAACTAAACGATATGGTTGTTTCCAAAATATCCGCTGTTGTCCCTGTTAACAACAAACTTGTGGTATTTGCTACTTTAAGAGGAGGGCAGTCAAATAAAGTAACAACAAATAAAGTAGCAACAACAAAGAAAGCCGGAGAAATAACTACTGAAAACGAATTTTCATATCCTTCACATTTTACAATTTTTGTCTTTGGCAAAACTCAGGATTCACGGGATTCATTTGTTGCTTCTGACAATAATAACATTCAGGATTCATCTGCTAAAAGCCAAGATTCATTTGAAATGGTGCAGCAAGCAATGAAAAATACCTATAAACTTCTTTATGTCGGAGAAATCATAACCGATGCAGATGATGACTTATTATCTCCAGGTAACAGTTATCATGAAAACAGAAATATAGGCTTAGTGACCGTGAAAGGAGCTGTAAATAATGATTGAGCTTAAGAATGTTGAGAAAACTTATGGATTAAAAAGCCTTGGATTATATAATGAAAGTTTAACAATAAACGACGGTGAAATCGTAGGTATATTAGGAGAAAACGGTTCAGGAAAAACCACTCTGCTTAAAGCAATCATGGGATTATGTGAAATTCAAAATGGAACAATCCTAATTGATGGTAAACCAGTTACAGAGCAGTATGATAAAATGGCTTTTATTACAGAAGAAGGAAGCTTTTTCCCGGACATGACCCCTTATGAGTATGGACATTTTTTGGCTGACTTTTTACCTTCATTTGATATAGATAGATATATGAAGCTATTAAAATTTTTCGAAATAGAACCCCACAAAAAAATTAAAACTTTTTCAACAGGGCAAAAATCCAAGCTTGAAGTTTCAGCAGGCTTTTCAAAAGGAGCAAAATATATACTTATGGATGAGCCTTTTAATGGGAAGGATATGTTTACGAGGCGTGACTTCTTAAAACTTATGGTGTCTAGCCTTAAAAATGATGAGACTATCTTAATTACTACCCATCTAATAGATGAGATAGAAAATTTTATTGACAGGGCGGTGATTTTGCGTTACGGACGCATTAAAGCAGACTTCTATATAGATGATATGAGAAGCCAAGGAAAGACCCTTGCTGATGTTATGCTGGAAGTAGCCAATTATGATGAGAATAAATATAAGGACCTGTTTAAATAACAATTTCAAAAGTAAAGAAGCGTCCTCTCTTTGAAGTGAAGAAGCGTCCCCTCTTTGTTGTAAAGTGAAGAAACGTCCCCTTTAGAAAAATTGAAGAAACGTCCCCTAGAAAATTTGGAAAAGCCTGCTATTTAAAACAATAGCAGGCTTTTGATTTTTAGATTTGGCACTTTTCACGTGAAGAGAATTGCCTTGACTACCTTTATACCTTTATAGGATTATTTATTTTAATAGTGTTAATTAAAGTTACTTGTTTGTTTGAGGCATAAAGGTAGCACAGTCTGTTTCTTGTGAACTGGTAGCGTTACGCGGCTGGACTTCTATTCTTTCTGCTGCACAATAATCACCTGACATGTAATAGTGGCATGTGTTAACCACACATTTTACTCCAGGATTTGGATTGTTCATTTTTCTGACGCTCATAGCACACCTCTTTA
>DUMC01000028.1 GCA_012840075.1 Clostridiaceae bacterium
AGGAAATAAAAGAAAAACTGAGCCGGGTAGCTGTAGGAAAATATATATATAATCTTCACAGCAACACTTCATTGTATAATTATATAAAGCGCCATGCCCGGAAGAACAATATGTCCATAAGTGATTTTATAGCAAGCTATGGATATATTTATAAAAGCGCAAGAAAAGACGCTGCCGTTATCAACAAAGACGACATCTGGAATCTGCGTAAACAAGGACTGACTTACGTAGAAATAGCCAAAAGACTTGGCAGCAATCCTACAACCATTTCAGAAATGTGCAATAAATACTTTGGAGGAGATCCTCTTATCCCAAGACCTATAGAGGATTATATCACCGTCCAGGAATTAATGAACACTTATCGGGTAGATCATAAAACAATTATGAAAATCGTCCGCGAAAACGGATTTGAAAACCACACTACCATAAGATTCAGATACCTAAAGAAATCTGAAATAGAACCTGCCCTTCAAAAATATGTAAACACAAATAAACACCATAAATTCATGGTGCAAAGATATGCAAATTAATTAGTAATAATCGAAATAATCGATAATAGACCCAGAATTAAACGGGGCCGGGTTTGGATAAGCGATAAAAAAGATGGGGTCAGACTTGAATAATTCACTTACAAATAAGTGAATTATTTAAGTCTGACTCCTTTATTCTTTTTACTTGTTTTTCACTTTAAACCTAGGCTTGTTTTTCCTTTACCCGTTTTCCGCGTTTTACATTTAACCTCTGATTAAAGCCATAACTTCTGCTCTTGTTTTAGCTTCGGTTCTTACAATTCCCCTTAAAGCGGATGTTACGGTTTTTGAGCCGGGTTTTTTTACTCCTCTCATTGTCATGCATAAATGCTCAGCCTCAACTACCACTGCTACGCCATGAGGTTTTACTGTTTCCATAAGAATATCGGCAATCTCACTAGTAAGCCTTTCCTGTATCTGAGGCCGCCTTGCAAGTGTATCAACAATTCTGGCAAGTTTACTTAACCCGATGATCCTCCCCTTGTTAGGTATATATACCACATGAGCAACCCCTATAAACGGCAGCAAATGATGTTCGCACACTGAATATAAAGGTATATCTTTTACCATTATCATTTCCTCATGTCCGTCTTCCTGGAATATTTTAATTAAATCCCTAGGATTCTGATCCATACCTGCAAATATCTCTTCGCACATCCTTGCAACTCTGTCAGGTGTTTCTCTCAAGCCTTCCCTATCAGGGTCTTCCCCTATAGCAAGAAGAAATTCTCTTACAGCAGCTTTTACTCTCTCTTTATCTATCATATATTCGTCATTCCTTAACTTAAGTTTTCTTATTCATTTTTGGTTTTTTTATTTTTTATAATTTTAATTTTTTAATAATTATGATTATAATATTTTTAAAAAAATTGTCAATTTCTCAAAGTTATTATTACATAATTCGATTCAAATGTCGTAAAGTAGATTTAAAATATCGAAAAAGAACATTAAATGTGGCTGTTGTAGAACCTTCAAAAATGTTTCATAAAGCTTTCGTTGTATACTCTCTGATGTAGTCCATGATTATATGGCCAAACATCAAGCCAATACCCATTAATATTATGCTGCCGAATATGAGGGGAAGACCTCCCTTACTTTGGTTTTTGGATGCTAGTACGCCCATTATAATTCCTACCACACCGAATACAAAAGGATAAGCAGCTAAAGACATGATCGCTGCTATCCATCCGATAGCCAGATATAGTCCGCTGCCGCCGGTTGAAATAGTTTCTTCAATGTTATCTTCCATGCCGATTTCACCATTGTCTTCTCTTCCGGTTTCCCTGCTGTCTCCTCTCCTGTCTGAACTTATATACTCATCCATAATAATATCACCCCGTAATTATTTTGCATTTCTACTCGGGGTGATATTCATATTTAACTTTCTGTAGCTTTTGCAGCTTTTCTCTTAATATATCCCATCAAGCCGTCAGCATTTATTATCTCCTGCATAAAATCCGGAAACGGTGCAGCCGTATATTCACAGCCACTGGTTAAGTTGTAAATTTTCCCAGCTGCAAGGTCAACAGCTACTTCATCACCGTCATTAATAGCTTTTGCAGCTTCAGGGCATTCCAGGATAGGAAGACCTATATTAATAGCGTTTCTGTAAAATATGCGGGCAAATGTTTCCGCAATCACGCAGGATATTCCTGATGCTTTTATTGCTATAGGAGCATGCTCTCTTGATGAACCGCAGCCAAAATTCTTACCTGCAACTATTATGTCTCCCGGCTTAACCCTTGAGTGAAAAGTTCTATCTATATCTTCCATACAGTGCTTTGCAAGTTCTGAAGGGTCATGAGTATTCAAATATCTGGCCGGTATTATTACGTCTGTATCTATATTATCACCGTATTTTATGACTTTGCCTCTTATCTTCAAACTTATCCCTCCTAAATTCCAAAAAAGTTACCTATCAGAATGAAAATCAAATAAACTTGGCACCTGAATAATTACTTGAATAAATAAGTTAAATTTCCTCTAAACAATTAAATTACTTACAGTTCATCAGGTGAAGCTATTCTTCCTGCTATTGCCGAAGCTGCCGCTATAGCCGGACTTGCAAGGTATACTTCACTTTCAGTGTGTCCCATTCTTCCTACAAAATTTCTGTTAGTTGTAGCAACAGCTCTTTCACCTTTTGCAAGAATACCCATATGCCCTCCAAGGCACGGACCGCATGTTGGAGTGCTAATTGCAGCACCTGCATCGATGAATATATCAAACAACCCTTCTTTCATAGCTTGTTTCCAAATCTTTTGAGTAGCCGGTATTATTATGCATCTTACATCAGGATGTACCTTCCTTCCTTTCATTACTTCTGCAGCTATTCTAAGGTCTGATATGCGTCCATTCGTACATGAACCGATAACCACCTGATGTATTTTTATGTCACCCACCTGATCAATCGTTCTGGTGTTTTCAGGAAGATGGGGGAATGCTACCGTTGGTTTAATTTCAGAAAAATCTATTGTATATACTTTAGAATATTCCGCATCCTCATCTGCTTCATATATCTTATATGGCTTTGTTGAATGTTCCTTCATGTACTCTATGGTCTTTTCGTCTACAGGGAATATTCCGTTCTTAGCACCTGCTTCAATGGCCATATTTGCAATAGTAAAGCGATCATCCATCCCTAAATGGGAGATTCCGTCTCCCGTAAATTCCATGGACTTATATAATGCACCGTCAACGCCTATCATACCAATTATATGCAGTATTATATCCTTTCCGCTTACCCATCTTCCAGGTTTTCCTTTTAGGATAAATTTTATTGCTTCCGGCACCTTAAACCATGCCTCTCCGGTAGCCATAGCTGCTGCCATATCAGTGCTTCCAACACCGGTTGAAAAAGCACCGAGAGCACCGTATGTGCATGTATGAGAATCTGCTCCTATTACAACGTCTCCTGCCACAACAAGCCCTTTTTCAGGTAGAAGGGCGTGCTCTACTCCCATTTGCCCAACTTCAAAAAAATGCACAATTCCCATTTCTTTCACAAATTCCCTAATATATCTCACTTGCTCTGCAGATTTAATATCCTTATTCGGAGTAAAGTGATCAGGGACTATTGCTATCTTATTAACATCAAAAACCTTTTTAAACCCCGTTTTCCTAAATTCGCTTATTGCTACAGGAGAAGTAATATCATTTCCCAGTACCATATCCACTTTGGCTTTGATTAACTGTCCAGGTACTACATATTCAAGTCCTGCATGATCTGCAAGGATTTTCTGCGTCATTGTCATAGCCATATTTATAATCATCCTCCATTTACAACTGTAAATTATTACCACAAAATAATTAAACAAAACTTTTACCGCTAAATATTAACTACCGGAACAAAAATAAAAAATAATATGATCAAGTAATAAGATTAACTTCTAATTATATTCTCCTTTAATTCATGTCTTAATCTTATACTTGACCATATTATACCTTAATATCGTAAATCCTTCTTTCCGATATCCGTCTTTTTAATTTTAAATAATTAATGTTTCTTTTGTAGTTTTCTGTATTGTAGAGGTGTCATTCCGGTGTACTTTTTAAAAATTTCGTTAAATCTTTGCTGGTTGGAAAATCCAACAGCCACGGCAATTTCGTAGACTTTTTGATCGCTTTCCGCAAGTAGCTCTTTTGCCCTTTCCAGTCTGACTTGTATTAAATAACTTATTGGGCTTTTCCCCGTTTCATCTTTAAATGCCTTAGCAAAATAGCTAGGGCTTAAAAATACGTATTTTGCAATATCTTTCAGGGATATATCCCTTTCGTAATTCAGATTAATATAATTTACTGCTGCTTGAATCACTTCTTTGAGCTTATTGCTCTTACCCTTAATGCTATTTTCCCATTCCATCTGCATAGCCCTGGAAATTAAGACAAAAAGCTCAAGCATTAAAAGGTAGTTCATGAAATCCTTGCCTATTTCGTCGTTTTTCTTCTCCTTTAATATTCTGTTAATCACTTCTATGATATCGTTTTTCGAACTAACTTTTAATGTTATAAAGGGGCCGGACTCCTTGTTACTTACAAAATTTATAAAATCGCTGATAGAAACTTCTGAAATCTTTTTATTTGCCTTGCTTTCGAATTTAAAATTAAATACTACAAACTCACAGCCAATGTTAGACTTTACTATAACTTTGTGAGGCTGTAAAGGCTTTATTATAATTATTTCATTAGGTCCAATATCAACAGGTATACCGGCAATTTCAAAAATTGCATTTCCTCTTTTAATATAAACAAGCTCAAAAGAATCATGCCTGCTATGTTCCTGGGTCCAGCTTATGTCCATGAAACGCTCAACGGATCTTACAATCACAGGAACAAAATCAACGGAATTCATTAGACTTTCCCAAACTTTTGGAATAGTTTTTTCATTCATAACAAAAACCTTTCCTTCCACATGCTAATTTAATAATATTAAAATTTACACAGCATAATCTTTCTACTAATAGAATAATTGTAACTTGACTGTAATGTCAATTATCTACGTTACAATTATACCATATATCCTGTGCTTTTCTGAAGATCCGTTAACAAATTGTCTTCATCCCTATTCCAAGCCTTCATACCAATAGCGTAAAAACCTTGTTCCTCATGTTCTAGTCTTCCAATTCATCAAAATCAAACTCATCCAATATATTTTTCAACTCCAGCGCTTCTTCCCTGCTTAAGGTTATACCTTTTCCCATCCTTTCATGGTTTTCATCCCATTCCCTGATATCAATTTTAGGTTTTCTTCCATTCCAACTTACAATATTAACTTCCTTTTTCCATCCCCTGGAGTTAACATTAAGAACACCTAACTCTCTGTGTATTTCAAATTTTATGTCTGCCATCTCATAATCTCCTCCCCACATCAAAGTTAATTTTAGTACTTTGTTTGTAAAGTTCCATCAATTTCGAAATATAAGGTTTTAATACATAAAGTTTTAATGCATATAGGTTTTGGTAATCAGATAGTATTACTAACTTTTAATATACTCAATTTTCAGTCATTGCCGGTATAACTGATATCTCAAGCCTCCCGTTGCCCTTAGCATAAGCGAGGAACTCATCCAGAATTTCATTAACTTCAAAGGAAATATACTTAGGTACTGAAAAAGATTCCTTATCTTCCTTTATCAAATTTCCTTTATCATCAATAATGGCTGCTATACGTACATTTTTTATTCTTTCAATACCATAAGCTTTTTGAGTTTCCGTTCTTTCAGAGAAATTGACCTCGGGGAAATTAACATCGGAATCGGAAACTTTCCTTTGAGTTTTTTCATCCGGTATAAATATAATATCAACATATTGTCCCTCTTTCAACCACCAACCGTTAGCTTGATCTCCTTTAAACTCTACTGTGAAGAGCCGGTTATTCTTATCGAGCACCTTAATTTCGTCACTTTCCGTTCCGCCTTCAAGTCTTCCTTTCAAAATCATTTCGCCTCTGAAAATCTGTGTTTTGGCTTTTTTACCTATAATATCCTCTTTGCTCATGAATGCTTGCTCGTGTATGCTGCTAATTCCCGTTTCCTTTTCTTCCAACATTTCTTCTTTTATAATCTCACCTGCTTTTATATCGGTGCCGGCATATACTGCATTTCTTTTTGGTTCATATTGGGCTGCTTTTCTGACTATTATAATTTCCACACACAAAAATATTATCGAAAGCATAATAGTTAATATTAAAACACTGACTTTTTTCATCATCTTGTTTTGGCAAGGATACCCCGTCTTCTACAAGGTG
>DUMC01000029.1 GCA_012840075.1 Clostridiaceae bacterium
AGATGATTCCTATAGAAAATCCCCTTAGTTTTAGAGGTTTTATGGAGAGAGAATTGTATAGCAAGATTGATGAAGAATTAAACATTCCGGTAGAGAATAGGATTTTCCCTGAACCCGGTAAGGAAGGCTTCATATGGGAAAGGATATGTGAGCTTGGAGGTGTTGATATATCTTTCGGTGGCATAGGTATCAACGGTCATATTGCATTTAATGAACCTCCTGAAGAAGGGGATAATATTACGGATGAAGAGTTTAAAAATCTTGGAACAAGAGTTTTAATGCTTTCAAGAGAAACCAGAACAATTAATGCTGTGACTGCTGCGAAAGGTTTTATAGATGCAATACCTAAGTGGTGCATAACTATCGGAATGAAAGAAATTTTAAGTGCAAGAAAAATACGATTCTATATGAATCGTCGGTGGCAGTGCGGAATAGTCAGAAAAATCCTTCACGGCCCTGTAACTGCAAAAGTTCCGGCTTCTTTCTTCCAAGAACATCCTGATGCAAAGCTGACAATAGCATCTTATGTAGCTGAACAGCCTATAGGAGAACTTGCTTAATGCTTTCAGGAAAAGGATTGATAAGAAACTTTATTTTAAAATGAAAAAGGTGTACTTATGGAAGCCAAAAAGCATGAAATTGATAAAAATGAAAATAATGTGTGCAATAAAATATTAACAGGAACAGCTTCAATGGATATGGAACTTATTTTAGGAATGGATCTTACAGGTTACATAGGAAGAAGTTCCGGAGCCACCGGTATACATGATCAGCTAAAGATTAAATGCATGGCTTTTAGCGATGAAAGTACGATATTTGTACTTGTGGCATGTCCTTTACTAGGGCTATCCGGTAGTTTTGTTAATGAAGTATGCAATCTGGCAGAGAAAAAATTAGGAATACCGGCTTCAAATATTATAATTTCTTGCACTCACACCCATTCAGGTCCTGCTTCAATTTTCCTCCAGGACTGCGGTGAAGTTGATGAAGCATGGATGCAAGACCTAAAGGACAGGATTCTAATGTGCATAGGAGAGGCTACGGCAAATCTTAAGCCTTCTTCAGTAACTTATGAGACTACCCAAAGCCGAATCAACCTTAACAGGGTACAGTACAGAATTAGCAAAGATTTAGTTGACGGGGTAAAATATACGGACAACCAAGTTGGAATAGTATCTGTTTTCAAAAAAGACAGTAAATTTCCTGAAACTATGGTTATTAATTACGCATGTCATCCGGTAGTTCTCCCAAATACTAATTTGCTTTATACTGCTGATTTTCCTTATTATGTAGAAAAAGCGCTCCAACGGGAAATACATCCAAAATTAAATGTTTTATATACAAATGGATGCTGTGGAGATTTAATTCCTATAAAGAAAGGAAACTATGAAGTTGCGGAAGAAATTGGCGAACAACTGGCAAGTGACATAATCGCAAAATTTAAGAATATGTAGATAAAATGGTAATGGGATTGATTCCGTTATCAAGTTGGGATGAATACCAAAATCAATTAAAGAAAGCAGGCGTAGATGAATTAATTAAAATACAGAATGCAGCATATCAAAGATA
>DUMC01000030.1 GCA_012840075.1 Clostridiaceae bacterium
AAATCACTTATGGACATATTGTTCTTCCGGGCATGGCGCTTTATATAATTATACAATGAAGTGTTGCTGTGAAGATTATATATATATTTTCCTACAGCTACCCGGCTCAGTTTTTCTTTTATTTCCTTGTCATATTTTTGTTTTTTGGCATTCTTTATATCTTCTTTTAATTCTTTTATGTGCTCCTTATCTCCAATTGTTCTGTAAAGATAATATTCTTTTGCTTTTAAAGTAGAGGATTCAAAAACAGTAACAAGCATGCTTGCAAGTCCTATTTTCCTAAAATCTGAAGTATTAAGCAGCAAAATATCATTTAATGTAAACTTATGCTTTTTAAAAACTTTATGCATATAATGAAAAGCATTTTCCAGCGCTTCAGAACTTGCCCATTTCGTTTTGAATTTAAAATCCGTGGGATGAAATTTATTCGGATATACAAAGTTAAAAAGGGCGTAAATTGACCAATTGAAATAAGCCAGGACATTGTATATTCCATGTTTAAGCAACCTTTCCTTCCAGTTAAGAGAAGGAATATCTTCTATGCGCCGTATGCCCTCTTTTTTTACCATATCTTTTACTGCTTCAATAATCATTTGTTCGTTTTCCCACAAACCGTGTTTACTCCACATCCATTCCTTAAGCTTCCTTGTCCTGAACTCTTCCGGATATGCATTCTTTATTATGGCCAATACATCATGGTTAAAAACGCGCTGTACCATACCTGATAACTTATACTTAATTAGTATGGATTTTAGCTGCTTCAAATTATACTTGGGCAAATCTTCTACTTTAATGCGGCAAAGATTTTCTAAACAATACCTGGTTAAAATTCGACACCTAATTTTTATTCCTTTTTCCTGTTTTGCTTCATAAGACCAAAAATCCTTTGGAAATCTTTTTCCTTCCTCGAGAACCTCTTTATAATGTACAAGTGCTTTTAGTTCCTCAGTATTAAGCTTAAAAAGTTCTACCATTTCAAAATCTCCTACTGTCTATTATTTTTCATATTTGTTATATTTGTTATATTGATATATAACATAATTTTATATACGAAAAAAACTAATTTCTATGTTAAATAAAAATAAAAATTGTACAGAAATTTAGAGAAAGTATACAAACAAAAATTCATTTGACTCTTCAAAAAAATGAGACTTTAAAAAAACAAGGAGATATAATATAATTTAAATATAAATCTCATATGGCTGTTGGAGGTGAAGTTTTGGCAGAATATTTTAAATGTAGAGGTTTTAGCTTGCCATTAGGTCAAAAAACTTACATAATGGGAATTTTAAACGTAACTCCGGATTCTTTTTCTGACGGCGGTAAGTACTATGATCCTGAGAAAGCGGTAGAAAGAGCTTTTGAAATGGTAGAAAACGGTGCGGATATTATTGATGTAGGGGGAGAATCTACAAGACCGGGATTTACCCCTATAAGTGCTGAAGAAGAATTAGGAAGGGTAATACCAGTTGTTAAAATTCTCGCAAAGGAATTAAATGTTCCGATATCGGTAGATACTACCAAGAGTATTGTGGCAGAAAAGGCCCTTGAGGCAGGAGCCCACATTATTAATGACGTATGGGGGCTACAGAAAGATCCGGAACTTGCCGGTATTATATCTAAATATGATGCCGGTGTGGTTGTAATGCATAACAAGGAAGATACTGTTTACACGGATTTAATACGGCACATTTTGAATTTTTTAAAAAAGAGCGTTGAGATAGCAATCAATGCCGGGATTGAACAGGATCATATTGCAGTGGACCCAGGGATAGGTTTTGGAAAAACTTTTGAACATAATATTGAGGTAATGAGAAATCTGGATGCTTTAAAAGAATTAAAACTTCCAATTTTACTGGGGACATCAAGAAAATCCTTTATTGGTAAAATATTGGACTTGCCAGTAACGGAAAGGGTTGAGGGAACCGCTGCCACAGTTGCGCTGGGAATAGCTAAAGGTGTTGATATTGTAAGGGTTCACGATGTTTTAGAAATGAAAAGGGTTGCTAAAGTTTCAGATGCCATCGTCAGAGGGATGCTATTCAGAGGGATGGCATTAGATAAAATTATTTTAAGAAACATGAAATTCTTTGCATATCACGGGGTTTTGCCCGAAGAAAGAACAAAAGGCCAGTATTTTATAATAGATGTTGAGCTTTATATAAATTTAGCTACAGCAGGGAAGAGCGATAATTTAGAACACACTGTAAATTATTCTGATGTATATAATGAAATTAAAACAATAGTTTTACAGAACAAATTCATGTTAATAGAAAAGCTGGCGGAAACGATCGCTCAATCTATATTGGATAAATACAAAAATGTGATAAAAACAAAGGTGCTTGTTAAGAAACCTCAGGCTCCAATAGACGGAGAATTTGATTGGATGGGGGTAGAAATTGAAAGAACAAGGAATTGAGCGAAAGAAAGTAGAACAAAAAACTAAGCATCAAAAAATTAAGCAGGAGAAAATAATGAAAGCTGAAGAAGCTTATATAGCACTGGGTTCCAATATAGGAAACAGGTTTGAAAATATACAAAATGCCATTAAAGCCATAAGCATGATTGAAAATACCACAGTGATAAAACTATCAAAAATTTATGAAACTGATCCTGTGGGATATGTGGAGCAGGATAAATTTCTTAACATGGTAGTTAAAATAAAAACAGGATTAGATCCATGGGCGCTTTTAGAAAGACTTCAAAATATCGAAATTATGCTTAAAAGAGAAAGGACTATCCGTTGGGGTCCTAGAACAATTGATCTTGATATATTAACATATGATGATTTAGTTCTGAATCATCCTAAATTGACAATACCGCATCCTGAAATGTTAAAAAGGGCGTTTGTGCTGATTCCTTTAAGGGATATAGATCCGAACATAAAGTTTAACGGTATTGGAATAGATGATTATATAAAAAATTGCAGCGATAGGCATACGGTTGTTTTATATAAAGCATTTATATGAGGTAGGTATTTATGCCGGAAGTTTATTATTATATTCCTGCTGACAAATCCGACCATATTGTAGAGTGTGGCCTGAAACTTTCTGTCTGGTTTGATAAAGAGGTATTAATAGAAGGAGTAATGAAGAAGTGTATCTCGGCTTTATTAAGTCCTAAGGATGATATGAATAAATTTACTGATAATTCATTAAGATGCATAAGGATGGAGCTTCCGTCAGAGTATTGTTATGTTGGGGATAAATACCTATTTGAATTAGGCCGGGACAAGCCGGAATTAATGAATTTATATTATAAATCGGTAATACCTCTTGAGAACTACATATTTGGTTCGTATCGTTTACCTGAATGCCTTGTGACAACTACGGTGATAGCGGAACAGATACATATTGTCAATAAAGCTCAAGACATACCGGTTTTATTTAATAATTCGGAAGAACTTTATTTAAGCAACCTATTAGAATTTAACAAGGAAATTTATAAAAATTTTGAAGATATGATTCTTTATTGTTTTTATACAAAACTTTCGGAGCTTGGAATTTTTGTAAAAATTGAAGACAAGGACAAGGGAATGGCAGTATTTATAGAGAATTTTAAAAATTCAGGCGATGAGGTCAAAAATGTATCCGGTGATGTATTGAGCGGAGCAACGGATAATATATTAAATAAAGTCCATTACGCAAAAGAAAAGGTATATATTGTAAAAATACCTGATTTCAATAATATTATTAATGATAAAATACTTACTGATGGATAAGATTAATAAAATATAATGAGGTATAGGCTTAATGAGATATGAAGTTTTGGAAGTATTAAGAAACAACTTCGGAAATTTTGTTTCAGGCGAATACCTAAGTGCAAAACTGGGTATAACGAGGACAATGATATGGAAACACATTAGGGCTCTAAGAGATGAAGGGTATGTTATACAATCATCATCCGGAAAAGGGTACATGCTTGAATCCGTACCGGATATATTAAATACTTTTGAGATAAAGTATGGGTTAAATACCAAATATATAGGAAGTGAAATTCATTGTTTTAATACCATTGACTCTACAAATACTTATGCAAAAAAAATAGCCAATGAAGGATGCAAGGATGGGACTTTGGTTATTGCGGAAACCCAAACAGCCGGAAAAGGAAGGTTGGGAAGAACATGGAAATCAAAAAGTAAAAAAGGAATATGGATGTCAATTGTATTAAAACCTGAGATTCTTCCGTCACGCATACAAATAATAACGTTAGCTGCATCTGTAGCAGTAGTGCATGGAATAAAAAAAGTTACCGGTATTAGTACCGGAATCAAGTGGCCAAATGATATAATTTCAGACGGAAAGAAAGTATGCGGTATCTTAACGGAAATGAGCTCCGAGCCGGACAGGGTAAATTATATAGTAGTGGGTATTGGGATTAACGTGAACCATGATGCTGCTGATTTTGATGATGAAATAAGACATAGGGCTGTGTCTCTTAAAATGCTGAAATCCGTATACAGTGATGTTCCTGTCGAAAATATAAGAAGAAGTGATTTGATTAAGGCTGTTATATCAGAGCTGGAACAACTGTATGAAGATATTAAAAACGGAAGAACTAAAGATGTTTTAAACCATTGGAGGAGAGCATCACTGACATTGGGGAAAGAAATCAAGGTTTTTTCCGGAGGGTGTGAGTATAGAGGTACGGCCTTAGATATTACAGATGACGGAAAGCTTTTATTTCGTGATATGAATGGCTTAATGCACGAGCTGGTGGCCGGTGATATTTCGATAAGGGGAGTTGATAGTTATATATGATAAAACCAGCGGGAAATAAAGTTAGATAAAAAATAAAATTTGTTAGTAAAGCAGTCAGTTTGTAATAAAAATAAAGTAGAAAAGTTGTAGTATTTCAATTAAAAAGAAAATTAAAAGAAATTTAAAAAAGCATGAAGAAAGAAGTTATAAAGAAAAAGTTTAAAAAAGAGAGGCTAGAATACAGATGGCTGAAAATATGAAAGAAAATATAACGAATAAGGAAAATAAAAACAGGAGGGGAAAGAACGGATCTAATACAGGTGGATCTATGAATATAAGGAGAGATGCAAAACAGCAAAATCCAAAAGATAAAAACAAACAAAGGGATAATAATCAAAAATTAAACTCCAAAATTGTCTCTAAAGAAGATCGGGCAAAAGATAAAGATCTAAAATCCGATAGAACCGGCAATATATCTCAAGAAAAATTCAAAATATTATCAAAGGTAAAAGCAAGAGACATGAAAAAAGACCAGATTAAGGAAACTTTAAAGGAGGAACAGACGGATAAATATAAAGAAAAACATCGGATTTCAAGTTTTAATTTGAGTTATAATAATAGAAATTCCGTGGGAGAGACTATCGACGACATAAAAGAAGATATTGCTCGGATAGAGAAAGAAATACAACTTGAAATTAAAGAAATAAGGAGTTTGAAATTGGGATTATAAATATGCAGATTTCAGTTAATACGCTTAATGCACCAATTTATAAAGCCATAAAATCTTATATTGAAGAATTACCAATACCCTTCCATATGCCTGGGCATAAAATGGGAAAGGGATTACCCCAAGATTGGATTGCCCTGGCAGGAAAAATAGATCTTACCGAGATTTTCGGTTTGGACAACCTGCATTTTCCGGCCGGAGCTATAAAAGAAGCACAAGAACTGGCTGCATCAGCATTTGGGGCATTTAAAACTTATTTTCTGGTTAATGGTTCTTCAGTAGGGATTCATGCAGCTATAATGACAGTTTGTAATCCAGGTGATAAAATAATTGTGGCACGTGATTGCCACAGGTCCGTTATAAGCGGTGTAATCCTTGCTGGGGCTAATCCTGTCTATGTTCCCGTAGAAATAGATGAAGATTTCGGAATACCGACAACCATCAATACTGAAATTTTGACAGAAATCTTGGAAAAAAACCGGGATGCCCGTGCAGTTTTAATAACAAGACCAAATTACTATGGTATTTGTTCTGACATAGAGAAAATTGCCGAGATTACACGTTCTTTCGGAAAAATATTGATTGTTGACGAAGCCCACGGTGCCCATTTTAAGTTTCATGACAGCCTTCCCAGACCTTCACTGGAGGCCGGTGCGGATATTTGCATACAAAGCGCTCACAAAACTTTACCTGCTCTTACTCAAAGTGCTTATTTGCATTTAAGCAAAGATTTTTCGGATTCAATAGACGTTGAAAGGCTTGAATTTAATTTAAGGTTGCTCCAGACTACCAGTCCTTCGTATTTGCTTATGTCCTCTCTTGATATAGCAAGGGCAATTATGGAGCAGCATGGGAAAGAGTTATTAGAATCTTTAATAAATAAAATTGATTGGTTTAGCAGTCATATTTCGGAACTCAAGGGAATAAAAATTCTATGTGAAGAAGATATAAGGAAGAATATGAGAAAAGATGCAAAAAAAGACTACAAATTAGGAAGCCGTGCTACTGAGTTAAGGAATTCTGCTGTTGGGCTAAAAAATCCTGCCACTGCAAGAAGCGCCATTCATGACAAAACCAGGCTTGTTATCAATATTAGCGATCTGAATAATGCAGGTTATGATGTTGAAAAGTTTTTGCGTGAAAAATTTCATATTCAAGTTGAAATGTCTGACTTGTTCAATATTATATGTATAACTACCGTGTCTGATGAAAAAAAGGATTTTGAAGGATTGTTAAAAGCTCTAAAAGATATCAGAGATTTAAAAACTCACAAGAATTTAACGAAATATGAAAATTTAACTAAACATGGTTTTGTTTCTACTCAAAAAGTTAGCGAGAAAAATAATTTAATAAAGCTAGTAAAAAATAATTTAACTATACCCGAGCAGGGTATGGAACCTTGGAAAATTCTAAGCCGAAAAAGTGAGTACATTCCGTTCAAAACTTCTTTAGGCAGAATAAGCAGGGACTTTATAGTGCCTTATCCTCCGGGAGTACCTTTAGTATGTCCGGGTGAAATCATAAACCGGGATATTATTGAGTATGTATACAAAGTTTTAGAAGTCGGAGGCAATGTAAACGGTATTTTACAGGAGAATGGGTTAAAAATTTCGGTTGTATTATGACAATTATGTGGTACAATTTAAATAAATAGGCAAAAATTTAAATTGACAAGTTTATAAAAACGACAGCAGTAGTATAAAGGAGCCAATATGATGAAAAAAGGTATTTTTATTACTGTAGAAGGTATTGATGGTTCCGGGAAAACAACACAAATAAACTTTATAAAAAATTACATGGAAGAAAAAGGATACAGCGTTGTACTAACCAGAGAACCCGGAGGGACAAAAATAGGTGAAAAAATACGTGCAATAATCCTCGATCCTGAAAATAAGGAAATGGATAGTATTACGGAAATGCTTCTTTATGCGTCAGCAAGGGCGCAATTAATCAGTGAATTGATAAAATCTGCCATAGATGAAGGTAAGGTTGTAATTTGCGATAGATTTGTAGATTCCAGTTTTGCTTACCAAGGATACGGGCGGGGAATCGACATTGAATTAATAACCAGAGTAAATGATATAGCCATACGTGGTATTAAACCTGATATAACCTTTTGGTTTGACATACCACCGGAAGATGCACTAAAAAGGCGAAAAACATCATCGTCATCGGACAGGATTGAGAGGGAAAAAATAGATTTTTATAATAGAGTTTACGACGGATATAGTATTCTGGCTAAAACTTATCCCGAAAGGATTAAAAGAATAGATGCGACAAGAGATATTGAACAGGTATCCATGGATATAAAAATATGGTTGGATAAGATTATAAATAGAGCATTATAAAAAACTTATAAAATAAAATGTTAACAAACTAACAAATTAGTTTTACTAAAAAAATAAAAAAGGGGGATTTGCATGAAACTGGTTCTTGCTATTGTACACGATGAAGATGGTCCAAAGGTTGCCGATGAACTAAACAAAAACGGATTTAGTGTGACAAAACTTTGTTCTACCGGAGGATTTTTAAAAGCGGGAAATACTACTTTACTTGTAGGTGTATCGGAAGAAAAAGTTGATCAAGTTATTAAGATAATTAAACAAAAATCTAAAAGCAGGAAGCAGGCTATAAATTCAAACATGACACCTAATAACATAGGAGGCATGTTCATGCCCTATCCTGTAGAAGTAGTCGTTGGAGGGGCAACGATCTTTGTATTAAACGTTGACAGATTTGAAAAAGCATAGGAATTTTCATAAGCAAATGTATTCTTAAAAACAAGTGAAGAAGCATAACTGGAGGATTTACCGTGAAAATAGATGAAACCCTGAATAGTAGACCTAAAGTCTATGGAAACCTAACAAGCGATTATAAAAAGGTAACGGGAAATAATGTGAAATCCTTTGAGAGCAGGCTTATACAGGCTGAATATGACAATTATTCCGAGAAGTTGAATGATTTGGCTGAGAGGATATTTGAGCAGGGAAAGAAGCTTGAAAAAAGAATGGATATTAGGGAATATATTGTCTATAAAAGATATATTTCAGAGTTTCTTAATGAATATGTAAATAATACTTTTAAATTTTCAAAGCAGAGAATGATGGATAGAAGAGGTAGGTATAGGACCTATTCTGTCATTAAAAAAATTAATTATGAGCTTGATGAGCTTGCTAATGAGTTGTTAAAGGATCAAAAAGATAATTTTAAAATTTTAAAAAGATTGGATTGCATTAGGGGATTAATCCTGGATATGCTTCTCTAAACTTTAAAACTTTAACTATAAACTTTAATAAACTATAGATTTTAAACTATATTTTGTTATTCATTTGTTATTTCAAAACACTAAATCTTATTATTTTGTCAATACGGAGTTTAAAATGGACTTTAATGAGGTTACAGGACAGAAAAAGATAATAAGAAGTTTAATAAAATTAATAATGGAAGATAAGATTGGGCATGCTTATATATTTACCGGACCAAAAGGTATAGGCAAAAGGACCGTAGCAAAAGCTTTTTCACATATGCTCTTGTGTGTCAAACCCACAGAAAACGGTCCTTGTAATAAATGTATACCATGCAGGTTGTGGAAAGAAGGTTCTAATCCGGATTATTATCAAATAGAAACTGTCCGGGATAACATACTAATTGACGAAATCCGCAGCATGCAAAGCAATATAATTGTAAAGCCCTTGTATTCCGGTAGAAAAGTGGTTTTAATAGCTGATGCCGAGAAAATGACCGTTCAAGCTCAGAATTGCCTTTTGAAAGTATTGGAAGAACCGCCTTTATATGCAGTAATAATTTTAACTTCTTCCAATTATGAGGCATTGCTTAGTACAATACGTTCAAGAGTAACGAGATTTAATTTGTCAAGATATACAAGAGATGAGATGAAAAAAATTATTGAATCAAACATAAAACAGGTAAATTCGAATATTGAATTTGTTATAAACTACTCGGACGGTATTCCGGGTACGGCATTAAATTTGGCTTCTTCTCATGATTTTATAAAGTTGAGAGAAAGTGCCATTGACATAGTTCATAAGCTTTTTATGATAAAAGATATTGATTTTTTCGATATATACAATTTTTTTGATATAAATAAAGACAATATTGATACCGTATTGGACATAATCATTGCTTATTACAGGGATTTGGTAATTGCTAAAACCGGTGGAAAAGAAAACATGTTGATTAATTCGGACAAAAAAAATAAAATATTAAGTGAAGCCAGAAATCATTCTTTAGAGCGGCTTATTAAAAATATAGAGATTGTTGAAGCTGCACGAGTTGGTATAAAACAGAATGTTAATTATCAATTAAGTATTGAAAGTATGATTTTAAGGCTTCAAGAACTGGTAAATTAAAATTGTTCCTATTAGAAATTAAAACAGAGTGATAAAGGTTTTATATTTGTCGATAAAGAATTTACACTATCAATAATTTACGGATTAGATTGAAGATACCGGTCAAAACTGCCGTTTTTATTGGTTCTTTGACCGGTAAGTTTTTGAAATTTTAAATTGATTTTTCTTAAAAAGGGTTTAGAGCCCTTATTTAGTTTTATTCTAATGGGAAATAAAGCCATTTTGTTTTTTACAAATGGTTCAAAAAATATAGATTATAGATGGAGGCATAAACACAGGTGGTTACGGTTGTTGGTGTACGATTCAGACCTGCCGGGAAAATATATTATTTTGACCCGGATGGTTTGGTTATACCTGTCGGTAAAAATGTAATTGTTGAGACAGCAAGAGGAATAGAGTTAGGTTACGTGGTTATATCAAACAGAGAAGTCCCGGAAGAAGAAATAGTAGCTCCGTTGAAAAAGGTTATAAGAATAGCTACTGAAGAGGATATGGAACATCATAGAGAAAACCTGGAAAAAGAAGAGAAAGCTTTTGAAATATGTTTGCAAAAAATAAAGGAACATAAGCTGGAAATGAAGCTTATAGATGTAGAATATACTTTTGACAATAATAAAATTTTATTCTACTTTACCGCTGACGGTAGGATAGATTTTAGAGAGCTTGTAAGGGACTTGGCAGCAATATTTCGTACACGCATAGAATTGAGACAAATAGGGGTAAGAGATGAAACAAAAATGATGGGCGGAATAGGCCTTTGCGGGAGAATACTATGCTGTCATAAATTTTTATATGATTTTCAGCCTGTATCCATAAAAATGGCTAAAGAACAAGGATTGTCATTAAATCCTGCAAAGATATCCGGCTGCTGTGGGAGACTAATGTGCTGCTTAAAATTTGAGCATGAAGCATACGAGGAAATATTAAAACGAATGCCCAAGAAAGGTGCAATTGTTCAGACTCCGGAAGGACCGGGCGTAGTAATGGAAATTTACCTCCTTAAGGAGAGTGTAAAAGTTAAATTGGAAAGTGAAAATGATCTTGACTTGAAAGTATTTCATATTAATGAAATAGAAATAATTAAAGATGCTGCCGTTCAGCAGGAAGAACCCGAGGAAATCGAGAACTTAGAGGCTCTTAAAGAGTTAGAAGATTAAAAACTTCAGGGGTGCATTTAACAAATATTTCTTCACATAAAATTAAATGCACCCTTTTTCCTGAATCTCTATTGACGGGTATCGATATAAGTAATATACTGTAAGTCGTGGGTTTTGAGTTTTGTTTGTAATTTATTGGTAAAGGGGAGGTGTATTCGATGGCATATCAAATTACTGATGATTGCATAAGCTGCGGAGCATGTGAATCAGAATGTCCGGTTTCATGCATATCAGAAGGTGACGGTAAATATGTGATAGATGAGAATGCTTGTATAGAATGCGGAGCATGTGCAGGTGTTTGTCCTGTAGACGCACCTCAACCAAAGTAATCATTACCTGGTAGAACAAACAGGTTTTTTTCGTCTTAAAAAGTTGGTATTAAGAGATTAAGCTGAATAACTTATGGATAATTCACAAATAATTGGCAATTATAATTGTTAGCAATTATTTTAGCAATTATTTTATTGTTATTGTATTAGGAATCAAGCAAGAAAACATTGTAGTTGTTAAACTTGCTTGATTTCTTATTTACAAAAGTTTTATCCGTAGGTCCATGGAATTCTAAAGCCCACGGAAATGGAAAGCAGGTGGCAAAATGGAACAAAAAGGAACTCTTTACCTTGTAGCTACCCCCATAGGTAACCTTGAGGATATCACATTAAGGGCTTTAAGAGTATTAAACGAAGTTGATTTAATTGCTGCCGAGGACACAAGGCAGACCGTTAAATTGCTTAACCACTATAATATTAAGAAGCCTTTAGTCAGTTACCATGAGCATAATAAAGTAAGTAAAGGGAATTATCTAATTGAACAATTGCTAAGCGGAAAAAATATTGCTTTGGTATCAGATGCAGGGACACCGGGGATTTCCGACCCGGGCGAAGATTTGGTAAAGTTAGCAATAGAAAATAATATTGCGGTTACTATGGTTCCGGGCCCTGTGGCAGCGATCATGGGATTGGTTTTGTCAGGTCTTCCTGCCGGAAGGTTTGTATTTGAAGGATTTCTTCCAATGAATAAAAGAGCACGCAAGGAGAGATTGGAGTATTTAAAAAATGAAGTTAGGACGATAATATTATATGAGGCACCACACAAACTTTTATATACTTTGAACGATCTTTACGATATATTAGGCAATAGGAAGGTAGTTTTGGCAAGGGAGCTGACTAAAATATACGAGGAATTTTTAAGATGCGACCTTTCAGAAGCCATAAAGCATTTTGAAGAGCAAAGCCCAAAAGGTGAATATGTAGTTATATTGGAAGGAATAAATGTAAATACTATTAAAGAAGAGACAGTAAAACAATGGGAAGGTAAGGATATAAAAGAACATATGGAAATATATTTGCTTCAGGGCATGGACAAAAAAGAGGCAATGAAAAAAGTTGCAGAAGACAGGGGCATATCCCGCCGTGAAGTATACAATGAACTTTTGAAAATAAAAAACAAGGGTTAGCCATTTTCCCTAACCCTTTACTCCAGCGAGTCGACCGCTTAGCATATTTAACTCACTTAAAATCCGCACATAAAATTTTTCCGCACATTATCTTTCTATTTTTTCACACACATAATCCGCACATCACGTTTTCCCACATATAAATTCTGAGGGGCCGCACATGAAAAAACCGTACATAAGCATTCGTACATAATTTTTTTATTTTAGGATTGTCTTAGCTGTTTTTTAACTCTTGCATGCAATTCTTGCAGATGTTTTTCCCTTTGTAAGAAATAACATCTTTTGCATCATTGCAGAAGATACACGCTGGTTCATATTTTTTCAAAATAATTGTTGATCCGTCCACATATATTTCCAGCGCATCTTTTTCTGCAATATCAAGAGTCCTTCTTAATTCAATAGGAAGAACAACTCTTCCAAGTTCGTCCACTTTTCTAACTATACCTGTTGACTTCATATCGTATTTCCTCCCTAACACTACAATATTCGACAATCCTTTATAAGTTAATAATACCATATATTTCAATTGACGTCAATAGAAAATTTAATAAATTTTAAAAAAATTTCCTTTACATGAATTTTATTGTTATAAAGCTAAATTCTACTTCATTAATTAGTAAATATTATACCTAAAAATTTACAGGACGTCAATAGACTGGAATTTAGTGAGTGTATTTAAAAAATGCATTCATGGTAATATATAACAAGTTGTTCACATATAATTAAAAAAGAAAGCATTAAATTAGGATACTCGTCATATAAATATCCGCTTTCCGGCATTGATTTGATTTATAAAATCCAGTGGCTTGCAGTACCGGGAAAGAGGATAAAGGATGTGAACAATATGATGAATTACATATGGTTTGGAATGCTTATATTTGGCTTTATAACAGGAATAATTAACGGCAGAATGGATGAAGTAACAAATGCAATTATTGCATCAGCTTCAGATGCTATAAAGCTTTCGATAAATTTGCTTGGGATTATGTGTTTGTGGACAGGATTGATGAAGATCGCAAATGAAAGCGGATTAGTAAAAAACATAGCTTCTTTAATGAAGCCATTCATAAAAGTTTTATTTCCCGGAATACCTAGTAATAGTCCTGCTGCAGGTGCGATTGTTATGAATCTGGTGGCTAATATCTTAGGGCTTGGTAATGCGGCCACTCCTTTTGGATTGAAGGCCATGGAAGAGTTGCAGAAGTTGAATCCCCGAAAACATACAGTTTCCAACGACATAAGCATGTTTCTTGTGATAAATACAGCTTCTCTTCAACTTATTCCTACGTCTTTAATAGCATTAAGAGCTGAGGCAGGTTCTGCAAACCCGGTGGAGATAATCGGTTGTATATGGATAGCTTCTGCTTGTGCAGCAATTACAGGAGTTATAGCGACAAAGATCTTATCGTCAACCCGAAAAACCGGAAAAAGTAGAAAGGGAGCCAAAAAAATAGAAAGGGCGGCAAAAAATGAATATTATAAGATTAGTGTCTGATTACGCTATTCCTGTTATAATCTTGTTAATTTTAATAACCGGTTTATGTAGGAATGTAAAAGTTTATGATATATTTGTGGAAGGAGCTAAAGACAGTATTACTACGGTTGTAAGGATAATACCGACTCTGGTGGGACTTTTTGTAGCTATAGGAGTTTTCAGAGCATCCGGTGCAATGGATTTATTGGTTTTTGCCGTAAGACCTATTGCAAGATTATTCAATATACCTTCCGAGGTAATTCCATTAGTCTTATTAAGGCCGGTTTCCGGTAGTGCTTCTTTAGCATTGGTATCAGATATGCTAAAAACTTTCGGACCTGATTCCTTTATAGGCAGAGTAGTATCCGCCATAGTGGGATCAAGCGAAACCATTTTCTATGTATTAACGGTATATTGTGGGGCTGTCGGTATAAAACGTATCAGGCATACCCTTTTGGCAGCATTAATGGCAAGCGGAGTCGGAACCGTGGTTTCAGTATGGATATGCACATTGATATTTAGAAGTTAATATTTACATCAAACCCTCGCAAATATTTCATTATAATTTAAATGATAATTTAAATGCATCCATATGGAAGTTAATTAAAATGTTAAAACGTTATTAGCGGCATAATAGCTTTCCAAAACCTGAGATAAAATGTACCTGCCGACTCCAGGATATTTCTGCTGGCGACTTTTTTCAATCCTATATGAGCTCCCGAATCTGATAGATATATGGCTAGTATTAACTTTATAATCGTCTTATGCATGAAGACATTATTTAAATTCAGTTCCGAACATATTTTTAAGGACTTTTTATAAAAGAATATCAGCCTTTCTTCACATTGCTTCAAGTTATCATAATGCTTTAAAAAATTGTGCTCATTGGCTTGAATTTTTTTGTCTTCGGCATAAATATTTTGATACAAGTCAACATAATTTGTTAAAAGCACTTGCAACCCATTTATCCATGGGAAATAGGCTTTGTCAATGTTGATAACAGTTTCAAGCTCCAGAAAAGGATCAAAAGCTGCCGATAATAATGCGTATAACCCAAGGTCTGAAAAAGCTGCTGCTTGAAACTCCCATGGAAGCAATTCAGGATAGTATTTTGTATAATTATAATTATCAGCCCAATTTGATGGCTGGTTGTACTCATCATTGATCAAATAACTATGGATTAAGTAATCTTTTTTCATGTAAACGTATTTTTTTATGTATTCCTTAACCATTGCATAGGACGGTATCTTTTTTAATTGTTTTCTGCATGAATCGACAAGAAGCTTAACAAGATCCTTATCAGTATTTTTCAAATTATAATGATCGGCCGGGAAATATTTAAAATAGTTGCTGGTTTTCCTTGAAGGCTCAACGGCTTCCAATAAGGCTAAAAAAAGTTGATTAAGTACCCGTTTATCTTTAATTCCATCATAATATCTGCATAAATAATCAAGATGATTAACCAGCATGCCGTAATTTATCATAAATGTAATCATTTTTTTAGTGTTAACTTTGGGAAAAGCAAAAAATATTGATTTTATATACTCATTTTTACCCAACTCATACAGCCGCTCATTAAGTTCATCATTAAACGTTTTGTTATCCCTGACTTGTATTTTAAGCTCCGGTATCGTTTTAAAAATAAATTTTCCAAGCATACTGAAGACATTGAATATATCTTTTATGTTATTAAAAGCATTTTTATAAAAACTTGCAAGGTCTTCCTTGTTAAAATGAATGTTTGGATTAAATTCCTTTATATTGAATTCCATCATGAACTCCTCCTTATTAAGACAGAAAAATCTTACCATCCGGATGAATAATAATCAATATATTTCCTGAAAATACAATATGAGTTAATTCTTCATATTTCTACATCATAAGGGGTTGTGTCGAAAAAATGAGCGGTATGAACAAAGCTTGAGTATTGTTAAGAATATCCTTGAAAAATTCAACTTTTAAATGTATAGTAATGGATATAAAAACAATGTAAGGTAAGGAGATATGTTTATGGATAGAAAGAAGTTTTATATAACGACACCTATATATTATCCGAGCGATAAGCTTCATATCGGGCATTCTTATACAACGGTTGCTGCTGATACGATTGCAAGATATAAAAGATTGAGGGGTTACGATGTAATGTTTTTGACCGGAACCGACGAACATGGGCAAAAAATACAAAGAAAAGCCCAGGAAAAAGGTGTAACTCCTCAGGAATACGTTGATGAAATTGTCGCAAGTATTAAGGAATTATGGCGCATAATGAAGATTACCAATGACCGTTTTATCCGCACCACTGACGATTATCATGTCAAAGCAGTGCAAAAGATTTTCAAAAAACTTTATGATCAAGGTGATATTTATAAAAGTGAATATGAAGGATGGTATTGCACACCTTGTGAATCTTTCTGGACACAAACCCAGTTAAAAGACGGAAAATGTCCGGATTGTAATAGGGAAGTCGAACTGACAAAAGAAGAAAGCTATTTCTTCAGGTTATCGAAATATCAAGACAGATTGCTCAAATATATAGAAGAAAATCCCGATTTTATACAACCCATTTCAAGAAGAAATGAGATGATTAATAACTTCTTAAAACCCGGACTGGAAGATTTATGTGTTTCAAGAACTACGTTTAATTGGGGCATTCCGGTAACTTTTGACGAAAAGCATGTTGTTTATGTATGGATTGATGCGCTTTCGAATTATATAACCGCATTAGGTTACATGTCGGATAACAGGGAAGATTACGATAAATACTGGCCTGCCGACGTTCACCTGGTCGGGAAGGAAATAGTCCGCTTTCATACGATAATATGGCCTGCAATGCTGATGGCTCTTGGAGAACCATTGCCTAAAAAGGTTTACGGCCATGGGTGGTTGTTGCTGGAAGGAGGCAAGATGTCAAAATCTAAAGGAAATGTGGTGGATCCTGTTATTTTGGTAAATAAATACGGGGTTGATGCAATTAGATATTTCCTGTTAAGAGAAGTTCCTTTCGGTTCTGATGGAGTTTTCTCCAATGAGGCGCTGATTAACAGAATAAACTCCGACTTGGCTAATGACCTTGGGAATTTGGTTAGCAGAACTGTGGCAATGATAGATAGATATTTTAACGGTACAATTCCATCAGAAAGGGTTGCCGGAGAATTTGATGAGGATTTGAAAAACACGGTTTTAGGAACTCCTGAAAAAGTAGAGCAATTGCTGGACGAACTCCAGTTTAGTTTGGCTCTTACGGAAATATGGAAAACTATATCAAGAACCAATAAGTATATTGATGAGACCATGCCGTGGGTACTGGCTAAAGATGAATCAAACAAAGGAAGGTTGGCTGCCGTCTTATATAACCTTGCTGAGAGCATAAGAGTAATTTCAATACTTATCCAACCGTTTATGCCTGAAACACCTGAGAAAATATGGCACCAAATTGGTATTGAAAACAATAAGGATGTTGTTTCTTGGGACAGTGCTAAGTGTTGGGGATTATATCCGGCCGAAGCCCGTGTAAACAAGGGAGAGGCATTATTCCCGAGGATTGATCTTAAGAAAGAACTTGAAGCACTTGAAGCTCTGATGGAAAGCAAAAAGGAGGTAAAAAACGAAGCCAAAGCCCAAGTTAAGGATGATAAAAATAAAGGAAAAGACGGTGGAGCGGGCAAAAAAGATGAGCAAGCTAAAGATATTCAAGATACCGGATTAATAAGTATTGATGAATTTGCTAAGATAGATTTAAGGGTTGCGAAGGTAGTGGAAGCTGAAAGAGTGGAAGGCTCAAATAAACTCCTTAAATTAAAACTTGAGGTGGGAAATGAAACAAGGCAGGTTGTTTCAGGAATATCGAAGTACTACAGCCCTGAAGATATGATAGGTAAATATGTTGTGCTTGTAGCAAATCTGAAACCTGCCCGGCTCAAAGGTATTGAATCTCAAGGAATGATACTTGCAGCTACCAATGAAAAGGACGAACTTGTTTTACTCACAGTAGACAAAGTAATAGATACAGGTTCGAAAATAAGTTAAAATGGAGAGGGTACAGTGATTTTTGATACTCATGCACATTATGACGATGAAAGATTTGATGAAGACAGGTTTGAGTTATTAGAAGAACTTCATAAAAGCGGAATAAAGTATATTTTAAATGCAGCTTCCGATATTGAGTCTACAAAGATGGGTATTATGCTTGCGGAAAAATATGATTTTGTTTATACTGCAGCCGGTATACACCCCCATAATGCAAAAGCAGCGAACCAAAACACGATGAGAGAGCTGGAGAATCTTATTAATTCTTGTAAAAAAGTTGTTGCCGTAGGGGAAATCGGATTAGACTACCACTATGATTTTTCACCCAGAGAAGTACAGAAAGAATGTTTTATAACCCAGATAAACCTGGCAAAAAAGTTGAACTTGCCGATTATTATTCATAACAGGGAATCCCATAAGGATGTTATGGATATTATTAAAGCAGAAGATGCGAAGGCAGTGGGAGGAGTATTCCACTGCTATTCCGGTAGTGTTGAAATGGCAAGAGAGGTGCTAAAAAATAATTTTTATATTTCTTTTAGCGGGGTGGTCACTTTTAAGAATGCAAAAAAAATAATCGATGTAGTAAAATTCGTGCCTGACGACATGTTTCTGGTGGAAACTGACTGCCCCTATTTAGCACCTGAACCTTTCAGAGGAAAAAGGAATCATTCGGGTTATTTGCCGTACATTATACAAAAAATAGCTGAAATCAAGGGACTAAGCTATGAGAAAGTCGCAGAATTGACAATGGAAAATGGCAGGAGGTTATTTAGAATACAGTAAATTTTTAAAATATAGAATTATTTTGGAATATGGTGACGGGAGATAATGAAAGTAGGGATTTAAGACCACGTAGGATATACTGAAAACAGCTAAGATATAGAAAATGCAAAGAAAAAGTCCTGGTCGCATTTTGCGGGGGTGAATAAGTTGAAAAAGCTAGGGGTTATTTCATCATTTTTAATAATATTAATCTTGATGACCGGGTTGAACTACCTACTATGGGAAAGAGAAGGATGGGAAGAAGATATTAAAGTTCTTCAGGATACAAACGCAAGCTATACCCTTACAATAAACGCTCTAACCAGACAGTTGGAGAATCTTGAGAATACTTTAAAAGCGCGCAATGAGAGCATCGATAAAATTACCAAGGAAAACAATGAACTGAAAAAGAAGCTTGAGGACTTGAAACAGGAAAATATCCGTTCAAATAATATAATTAAAAACAAAGTGGCAGTTATTAACAATATCTATAATAACATTGGTGACCAGGATTATATTAAAGATTTTATTTCCCAATGGGCAGAGTATATAAGCCAGGGTGAGTATGAAAAGGCGTATAATATGTGTTATGAACAAGAACAGGAAGCTGCAGAAACCCTGGAAGAATATACTAATAAATTTAAGAATATAGTAGAAAATATTGATGTAAAATCAGTAAAAATATTTGATGTATCAGGAAATTTAAAAACAAAAGAAGAAAACACTGATCAATATCTTATTGGGGAATACGAAAAAGGAGACTTATTTCTTACCGTTGAATTGGATGTGAAGCTTGCAGATTGGGCTGTTAATTATGATATTATGTTTGACCAGGGAACAAATAAGAATATTTTTGTATTGAAATATAAGCCGGATTCCGGGAAATGGTTTATAATTGATATTAGAAAAGGTGCTTAAGAAGACATTAAATTAATAATTAGCGAAAGATAGCCGGAAATGTTTATTAACCTTATCAAAAATGCCCTACATGAGCCCAAATATACCCACTATGTAGTTACTTAATGTATGATTTGTTATATTTCACTGTATAAAAAATCAATTATTGGTATATACTCCTAAATAAAATGGGTTAATATGTAAAAAAAATTGACAAATGAAAATTTTTCATATAGAATATCTACGACCCAAACAAAAGAAATTGGGAGGAATAAATATGCAATACCATACAAAAGTGGCAAAAAATAGAAACAAAAGCAAAAGAAATAATTTAGAAAATAGAAACATTGCCACTAAACATTCTTTATATAGTGGGTATATTAAAAAAACACTGTTATTATTGGCTAGGGCAACGTTAATTTTATTATTTATAATCACCGTTTCTTTTGCGACGGTTTATGCAGGTGCGCGAATAATGAAGCTGGAACCTATAAGACAGGTTGTACTGTATGACGGCGACAGCGTTATTATTTTTAATTCAAGCAGGAGTGCTACCGTAGGAGATTTTTTAAGAAATAACAATATATTGTTGAGAAAACAGGATTTGGTTTATCCGTCAAGAGAAACGGAGTTGAAGCCATACGAAAAAAATGAAATATATATAAAGAGAGCCACACCGGTTAAAGTATTTGTGGATGGTAAAGAACTTCAAATTTATACTCAAGGGAAAACAGTGAAAGAAGTTTTGGCAAATAATAATATTATCCTTGGTCCAAAGGATCAAATTGTAGATCTGAATCGTGATACACCTGTCTATCCGAACATGAACATTAAAATCATCAGAGTAAAGGAAGAAATTATAAAAGAACAAGAAACCATTGCATTTAAAACTGTAAAAAGAGCTAACCAGCACCTGGAGCAAGGTGTTGAGCGTGTTATAAAAGAAGGTAAGGAAGGTATTAAGGAATATTCATACAAAGTTGTTTATAAAGACGGAGAAATCGTTTCTAGGGAACTAATTCAAGAGAAAATCATCAGTGAGCCTCAAGATCAAGTAATTGAATATGGAACAATCGCTTCCTTGGTCACGTCAAGAGGTGAAAAAATCCGCTACAAACAGGTTCTTAATATGAGAGCAACTGCATACACATCATCATATAAAGATACAGGAAAAACGCCTGATCATCCTCATTTCGGAATTACATATACCGGAATGAAGGCTAAAAGAGGAGTTATAGCGGTTGATCCAAGGGTCATACCTTTAGGAACCAGGGTATATGTTGAGTGTTTGGGAAATACTCCTGACTATGGGTATGCAATTGCAGCCGACATTGGCAGTGCAGTTAAGGGAGACCTTATTGATGTTTATGTAGATACCCAGCAGGAAGCTGACAGTTGGGGGATTAAAAAAGTGCGGGTTTACATACTTGCAGATTAATTTATTGTAGCAATGTAAATCCGCTTGTTTGTGAGCTTGCATGCAATAGGCTAAAACAGTACATTATACAAAAATCCAATGTATAAAGTCGAATCCAGGTGCATAATCCAAACATGCTTACAAATATAATACTTTAATTACGGGCATGATAGTTTAATATGGGCAGGATATTTTAATGCGTAGTTAGGAGATTTTATGATAAAAGAAAGCAAAGAAGCCGCACTTAAAGAATTACTTGATAAGTATAATATAAAACCAACAAAATCTTTAGGGCAAAATTTTCTGATTGATTATTTTGCCCTAAATTGTATTATTGAAGCCCTTGAAATTCAATATAATGATGTGATTATTGAAATTGGCGCAGGTTTAGGCACAATGTCTAAGGAGATTGCCAGAAGAACGGAAAATTTTATTGCAGTAGAAATTGATAAGCATTTGATGCCATGCCTTAAGGATACCTTAAAGGAATATGAAAAAGTTAAAATAATAAATACTGACTTTCTTCAATTGGATATTGAAGTTGAAATAAATAATTTTCCGGCTTCTTGCCGGCAAGCTGTAAAAATTGTAGGTAACCTGCCATATTACATAACCACCCCTATAATTATGAAGCTTTTAGAAGCAGAGATTAATATCGATCTTATGGTGTTTATGGTGCAAAAAGAAGCAGTAGACAGAATGATAGCGAAGCCCGGTACGAGCCGGTACGGCCCTTTGGCCGTAGCTCTTCAGTACTTTTTTCAACAGGAAATATTATTTAATGTGCCACCCCACTGCTTTTATCCAAAGCCAAAGGTATCTTCTACCGTTGTTAGATTTAAAAGAATTAAGAATCCGTCATATAAAGTGAATAATAAAAAATTATTCTTAGAAGTGGTCAAAGCTTCTTTTGAACAAAGAAGAAAGACAATTATTAATTCCTTATCTAATTCAACCGGTCTAAAATTTTTATCCCTCGACAGGGAGACAATTAAGAACATTCTTGACGAGGCACACATTGACAGCGACCTTCGTGGTGAAGCCTTATCCTTGGAACAATTCGTCAATTTGGCAAACACCATTGATAAATACGAACGCCATTGATAAATATAAGTGCAAATAAAATAAACCTCATAATCCCCCAATAAACTTCATATTTATAACTATAGAATGAAGTGGGGGGATAAATGGTGAAAGATTATTTCAGGTATATGAGAGATATTTGGATATTTGGCGAGGAAGATAGGGGTTTCGGATTTCAAGGAATTCCAAGTGGATATTTGAGAATAGAAGTGCGCCAGGGTAAAGGCAAAATCTATGCTATGGTACAGAACTTGAAAGAAACTAAACCCGGACAAAATTACGGGCTATATTTATTGAAGGTAAAAGGGAATGAAAGCAAGAGGGTAAAAATCGGTTCTGTTAATGTATCAAAAGGCAGGGGAGAACTTATATGGGAATTTGATCCTGGTAATGTAGGGGGGTCAAATTCCGATATTAATGATTTCAATGCATGCGCTCTTGTAGTTGAAAACGGGCAAGACGGCAGCACTAATATACAATATCGTAATATTAAATGCCCTTTGGTTGCATACAGAAAGGAAAAAGTGCAGTGGAAGGATGGGTTTGTTAATGAGTACAGGGTTGAAGATAATATTTATCTAGATCTTGAAAAAGAAGAGGTTGCAAAGAAAGCTAGTATGAAAGAAGATGATATAAAAGAAGCCAATGTGAAGGCAACAAATATAAAGGAAGCTAATATAAAAGAAGCTGATATAAGGGTAGCTACAGTTGAAGATACTGAAAAAAAAGATGAACCTATGGAAAATAAAAAGGAGGAAGATGGAAAATCCTTAATTGAAAAATCGTTACTTGAAAAGCAGCATATTGATAAAAAATTACAGGAAGATGAAGAAAGCGATGCGAGAAGCATTGAAGTAAGTTCCACCTGTAAAGATAATATTTGTGATGAGGATAATGTCTGCCAAGAGGATAGTATCTGCCAAGAGGATAATGTCTGCGATGAAGATAATATTAAATATATTTATGACGAGCAGTATATTAGAAAAGTGCTATACCAGGAAGCAAGCAATGAAACTACAATTAACAAAGAAACCGAGACCAATAAAGAAAGAATCGAGTTTAGTAATGAAATCATAATCGACAAAGAAAATGTATTCAATGAAAAAGAAAACATATCAGATGAAAAAGAACACATATCCGATGAAAATGATAGTGCATCGGATGAAAAAGAAAGTATGTCCGACGAAAAAGAAAACACTTCCGAAGAAAAAGACATGGAACGAATTGAAACGGATACTGAAGAGAATGCAACTCATAACTACTATATCCCTAAAAAAGTTCCTAATATAATCAAGCTTATCAGATTGCTTGACAAGGAATTCAAAAGGTGTGATCCTTTTAATTCAAGAAGACGGGATTACAGGTGGTGGAGCATTAACAGCCCCGTGAATCTTGTTAATGTCTTGGAAGAAAGCGGAATTAATGTACCTAACTTTTTTAGCCCTTCAGTAATTATGGCCTATTTCAAGTATAGATATTTAATAGCCGGTATCTATATAAGCAGAAAGGGAAAAGTATTTTTCGTGTGTGGGATTCCCGGAACCTATAACATCGATGAGAGTCCCTTTGGCGATATGTGCCGTTGGGTTCAGGTTGAACGAAAGGGAAAGAAATACGGTGCGTTTGGCTATTGGGTAACCTATATAGATCCTTATTCGGGTGAATTATTAAAGTTTAGTTAATCTTAGTTAATTCTTATTAGGTGAGTAGTCAAAGTTCAATTGATTTTTGTTCGGGTGAGTAGTTGAATTGACTAATACGGCCCAATGAGAATTGGTGATGCTATGAGAGTTTAATACAGTGTAATGCCCTCCCTACAAGTTTCGACATTTTTATTATATAAACCTCAAAATAAACATTTATTTTTACAAAAAATGCGCAAATTAATATGAAAAAGTGATTTTTTTACACGAATATAGTATAATTTAAGCTGAAAATACTTTTCAAGTATAAAAATTTTTCCGTTCAAAATCGAATTTTAATAAGGGGGAGGGCAGAGTTGTATGGAAATCAAAAACAAGGTAACAATAAAAATAGCAGGTACCGAATATACGGTAAAAGGCTCGGAACCGGAAGAGTATATACATAAACTTGGCTTTTTTGTTGATAAAAAAATGACTCAAATAATGGAGAAAAACAGCATGTTAAGCACTTGTATGGCAGCGGTGCTGACTGCGTTGAATATTGCAGATGATTACATGAAAGCTGAGGAGAAAAACAAAGCTCTTCAAGATGAGCTTGAAAAAACGAAAAAAGAGTTAGCAGCACTTAAGGAAGAAAATGAAAGAATTAGTGCGGAGAATAAGATTTTAGTCAGCTCAAATACACAATTACAGCTTGAGCTTTCAAAAAGCGAGAGCGAGCTTAGAGAAGCAAGAAAAACATTTGAGAGGTTTTCAAATCGGAATGAAGGAAATAAACGATAAGAAAATACGTAAACCACCTGAATTGCTTGCACCGGCTGGAAACTTTGAAGCATTGAAAGCTGCTGTTGAAAATGGGGCAGATGCCGTATATTTAGGTGGGAAGCTCTTTAATGCCCGTCAATATGCAAGCAATTTCGATAATGATGAATTAGAAAAGGCTATTGACTTTTCTCACGTTAGGGGTGTGAAAGTTTACCTTACGCTTAATACGTTAATTTCGGATTTTGAAATGGAAGAAGCACTGTCTTTTGCAGGACAAGCATATAACATGGGTATTGACGGTATAATCGTACAAGATTTAGGTTTGGCAAGGCTTATCAAGGAGAATATTCCCAGACTTGATTTACATGCAAGTACCCAAATGACCGTTTATAATTCTGAGGGTATAGAATTTTTAAGCAAAATGGGTTTTAAGAGAGTAGTGTTGGCAAGAGAAGTTCCTCTTGAAGAAATCAGCATTATTACCAAATACTGTGCTGATAAAAATATCGAAATTGAAATCTTTGTTCATGGTGCACTTTGCATATCTTATTCGGGCCAATGCCTTATGAGCAGCATTATAGGCGGAAGAAGCGGAAACAGGGGTAGATGTGCCCAGCCTTGCAGACTGCCTTACCGGTTGGTAAAAAGGATTGGAAGCGGAAGCCAAGAAATCGGAAGTGACAAAAAGGTTGGGAAAAACAAGGAAGAACGCGTTAATGAGGGAGAATTAATTATTGAGAAGAATAAGGGAGGATACGATTTTGGAGCTTGTAGCGACAAGCATTATATTATGAGCCCCAAGGATATATGTGCGATAAATGACTTGGAAGAAATAATCAAGGCGGGAGTAAAAGCTCTTAAGATTGAGGGAAGAATGAAAAGCCCAGAATATGTGGCGATTGTTGTGGGATTGTACAGGAAGTATCTGGACAAGGTATCAGAAAATGATTATATGACCGGCAACACCGGTATTGATGTTTTACCTGCTGATATGAAGAAACTGCACCAGATTTTCAACAGGGGCGGTTTTTCAAAAGGTTATCTTTACGGGAAAACCGGTAAAGATATGATGTCTTTTGAAAAACCAAAAAACTGGGGTGTTTATTTAGGTACCGTAATTTCTTATGACAGCAAGATGAAGCAGGCTAAAATCAAGCTGGAAGACAGTTTGTCGATTGGCGATGGTATTGAAATCTGGAATAAAGATGAAGGAGAAAGTCCCGGAACCGTTGTGAGTGAAATTATCAGGAATAAGGTTAATGTAAGAGAAGCTGTTGCAGGAGATTCTGTATTGGTTGGACGGATAAGCGGAAAAATAGAACGTGGTAACAAGGTTTATAAAACATCCAGCAAAGAGCTTACCGAGGAAGCCAGAAGAACGTGGATGCATGGTTATAAAAGGTTTGTACCGATTTCAGGAGAATTATATATTAAGCTTGGAGAATTCCCCTTGCTAAAAGTAAAGGATAACGATGGCAATGAAGTTGAAGTCAAAGGGGAAATTAAAGTTGAAAAGGCCATTAATGTAGGAATTAATGAGAATAGGGCAAAGGAACAAATAAATAAAACCGGTGGAACACCTTTTAAGTTTGAGGAGTTATCAGTATTTTTAGATGAAGATGTAGCCATACCCATAAAAGAACTGAACAATCTTAGAAGAAAAGCTTTGGAAGAGTTGGAACTTAAGAGAATTTTAACGGCTAAAAGAAACAGAGTCGCGGTTGATATTAATATTCTTAGAAACGTCATTAGCAATTTAAATCATCAGGAGCATGATCACCATGGAAAACCAAAAATATCAGTGCTTTTCTATAATATAGACAAAGAAAAATTGGACAAGCTTGTAAAAATGAATGAATCCCAAGGCTTAAGCGTATATAGGATATATTTGCCTTTTGATTTTTTTCTAAAGCATGGTAGCAAGAGCATAAAAGGAACTGATGAGAGCAATCAAGCTGCATGTGTGGAAACCGAGATTTTTGTATGGCTTCCTGCAATAACCAGAGGTAATTACGATTTATTAATAAAAAGGAATTTGCCTTGGATTATAGATATGGGTGTAGACGGGATTTTAACGGGAAATGTAGGAACTTTACAATATGTTAGAAATCTTTTAGGAGATTTAAAATATATTTCAAAAAATATTAAATTAGCCTGTGACTGTTCTTATAACACTTATAACAGCTATACTGCAGATACTCTTTATAATGCAGGTGCAGATGCTGTAACCTTTTCATACGAGTTAACTTTGGAACAGATAGAGAAAATAATTCGCAGACTGGATTACAAGTGGCCAAACAAAGAAAAAGAAATTGTAGTATATGGCAGAATACCGCTGATGATTACCGAATATTGTCCTGTAAATGCCTTAAACGAAATAACATTTACACCTTGCACAAATAAAAGCTGTACAAAAGGAACGTATTTTTTACAGGACAGAATGAAGGAACTTTTTCCTCTGTACAATGACAGAATTGATTGTAGGACTATAGTGTTTAATTCTAAAGTACTGTTCATGGCTGATGATATGGGGAGGATTGCTAAAACAGGTGCAGACCTTCTCAGGTTGAATATATGGGATGAAAATGTTGATGAAGCAGTGAATCTGATAAAAATGCACCGGGATTTGCTAAAAGATGATTTCAACCGTGAATTAAAGAAATATGAAAATGAAATTGAGTTGATAAAAAGTAAGGGATTTACGAGAGGGCATTTTTACAGAGGAGTATAGAATGAGGTATATAAAAAGGTATATAAAAGGTGCATTAATAAATCATTAATAAATAGTGAAGAAACATTTGTCAAAGACCGATGTTAACGGGATGTATAAAGTAAGATGAAGAGGTGGAACAGATTATGAAGCAGGTAGAAGTATTTGTTGAGCTTTGCCGTGAAGATGCGATTTTACCCGAATATGCGCGACCGGGTGATGCAGGTATGGATGTTTTTGCAGCGGAAGACGTCATAATAGAACCCGGCCAAACGGTTATAGTTCCTACAGGGTTGAAGCTGGCAATACCTGAAGGTTATGAAATTCAGGTAAGGCCCAGGAGCGGTATATCGTTAAATACTCCGTTGAGAATAGTTAATTCACCCGGAACAATAGACAGCGGATACCGGGATGAACTAGGCATAATTATAAATAATTCTTCCTTTATCCCGAATAGTTCTTCTATCCCAACCAGTCCTTCTTTAGTATATACGCTAGACAGTAAGGGTAATAAGATGGGTACATATAAAATAAGAAAAGGTGACAGAATTGCGCAGATCGTTCTACAGGAAGTTCCCAGGATAAAGTTTAACCTGGTAAAATCAGTAAAAGATATTGGGAAAGATAGGGGCGGTGGTTTTGGTTCTACAGGGGTGTGAGTTGCAAAACTCTTCATTTAGATCTACATCAGGAATGCATTTCAAAATTTAAGGTTTTAATAAACATCCGGTTTAGAAACGTAATTTTTAGGGTATAGCCTCAATAACAAACATAATTTTTAACACAACAGGAAATAATTATAAATGTACGCACAGATAAATTTAGGCACCACGTATTAAATATTAGGCTTGATTGCATAGGTATCCGTATAAAATTAGGATATATATAAAATGTAAAATTAGAACCAGAAAGGAGAGCTTTCCATGAGCGAATTAATAAACAACAGAGAGTACAGGCAGAAGGTTTTAAAAGAACTCATTATGGAGTTACATAATGGAAAAAGTGTAGACGAAGTTAAACCGAAATTTGAAGAAGTTTTTGGAAATGTTTCTGCAAGTGAAATAAGCGAAGTAGAAAAGGCACTAATAATGGAAGGACTCCCGGTTGAAGAAATTCAAAGGCTATGTGATGTTCATGCAGCGGTTTTCAAAGGTTCCATCCAAGATATCCACAGACCGCGAGGAGCTCAAAAACCTGAAGAAATCCCAGGACACCCCGTTCATACGTTTAAGTTGGAAAACAGGGAAATTGAAAAACTAATAGATACCAGAATAAGATTTCACATTGAAAATTTTAGAAATTCAGACAACCAAAATAATGTAAATGTTCTATTGGAAGATTTTAAAGCTCTATGGGAAGTCGATAAGCATTATTTAAGAAAAGAAAATCTTCTGTTCCCTTATCTTGAAAAATATGGAATAACTGCACCTCCGAAAGTAATGTGGGGTGTTGATGATGAAATAAGAGCAAAAATAAAGGATGTTATAAATACCTTGTCGCAATATGACGGCAATAAAGAACAGGTTATACAAAAGGCTAACGATGCATTAAATGCAGTTACGGAGATGATATTCAAGGAAGAAAATATACTTATACCAATGTCTTTGGAAAACCTGACGGAAGATGAATGGCTGAAAATAGAAGAAGAAAGTGATGAAATCGGATATTGCTTAACAAAACCTGCGGGAAAATGGAAACCTGTCAGACAGAACATAGAAGAAAAAATTGAGCATGAAAGAGAAAAATCTTCGGATGGGAGTGATAAACCTTTAAGCGACGGATATATAAAATTTGAAACAGGTATACTTACACCTGAAGAAATAAGCGCCATATTTAACACAATACCTGTAGACATAACGTTTGTAGGGAAGGACGGTACAGTCAGATACTTTTCCCAAGGTAAGGACAGAATATTTCCAAGAACCAAAACAGTTATAGGCAGAAAGGTACAAAATTGCCATCCGCCCGCCAGTGTTCATGTGGTGGAAAAGCTCGTGGAAGACTTAAAGTCAGGCAAGAAGGATCATGAGGATTTCTGGATAAGAATGAAAGATAAATATGTTTTAATTCGTTATTTTGCTGTAAGGAACGAAAAAGGAGAATACCTAGGCGTTCTTGAATTTACACAGGATATTAAGCCGATACAAGAGATAACAGGTGAAAAGAGGCTATTATCAGAATAAAACGATAATGGGGTCAAGCTTGTAAAAACAACTCAAGTTTGACCCCATATCCATGTCTGCCTTTTATATTTTTATCTTCTTTGTGACATTCCTAGGATTGAAAGTAATGAATCTTTTCTATAACATATCCGGAGTACTGCGAGTATTGCAAGCGGGATTATTGACAAAATTAGTCCGTACCAAAAGGCTATGCTACCATATTGGGACATTTGACCTGCAGCTTGACCACCTGTTATTGCAATTTCACGATATAACAAAGAAGGTGAATGCAATCTTCTGTCTGTAATATATATCAATGATGGGTAGTAGTTATTAAAGCAATAAACAAATTGAACCAGCAATAAAGCTACTGTAGGTTTAGAGATGGCTTTAGAATATCTGCTTCCTTCAGGAACTTTTTTGTAACGGGCTATTGCAACAAAAGCCCAAACGCATGAAATCGGTGATAATAAGCCGAGTATAAGGGCAAAAACCGTATTGAAAAAGCCCAGACTTCTAATAATCATATAAGTTCCGATACTTACAGGGACGCTGCATATAACAGCAATAAGTACTAATAATACTATTGATATTCTTTTTAAACCTGTTTTGCCGCAAACTATCGGATAAGAAAGAATGGCAGATAATGCTACGTTAATAGCTGCAGATATTAATGAAGCAATAATACTCAACGTAAAAGCCCCTATTACATTATGATTTTGAAAGAGCATGGATAATGCTCTTAAATCAAAGATATTAGTAGTCTTGCCACAAAAAGGCAATGCGAATACAATAATCCCAAGTATTAATGCTATTACGGTTGAGGATAATGGTTTCAAATAATTATTTGATGCAGGTTCATTTTCACTATGCAAAATTCGATGAAATATATCTCCTGCAAGCACTTTAAAGGGGAAATATAATATTGCAACCGTTATCAAGCACAGCAACCGGCTAATTATGGAAACTGCAGCAGCTTGCGAATAGTCTGCACTTAAGAGCCCTGTTCTATAGGCAAACAAGTTAAATGAGTCAATTGTTTCGTAAATCAGAGGGTTAACAGCCAAGGTGGTGATTGTTACATCATTAACATTAATAAACATGATTGAAAAAAGGCTAAAACACCCGCTCACCTTTAATGCCAATGAAAAGTTTTTATTCGTTTTTTCCTCATGGGTTTTTTCGTGTATTACAAATGTAACGAGCGCAGGAATGCCTGCATATTTTAGAGCCCTTATTAAAGGTATAAACCACTTTGCAATGTAAGGAGTCATAAATGGAGTGGCAGGAGAAAATAAATTAATAAACCAACTTACGTACACAACGTCAGGTATGAACACCGGAATAAGCGTAAGAGTGACAAGTATGCTGCTTAAAATGCTTTTTGGAGACAAGTATGTAATAATAGTCTCTAAAATCAGTGAAATTAAGAAAATAAATATTCCGAACAGAAGGCTTTGCACTATAGTATTTGATAATAACCTTACGAAATAAACAGAACTGAAAAAATTCTGATAATTTGCCAAGCCTACATTATCGGAATTGAAAATACCTTTAAGGGGTATATATTCTTTCAAACTCAATATGAAATCATACAAGAAAGATATTAAAGTTATAAGGAACACTAAACCTGTAGCAATAACAGCTAACAAGACTTTTTCAGAAGAATGGGCAGAGAATGAGCTTTTGGTTGAAAAAGTACCCCCTGATGGAATATTTTCTTTTTCGGGAAACATATGAACTCACCTCACAAATCTTATATTATTATTATTATATTATTAATTCATTATTAACACATATTAAATTAGTGTTACATATGATTGTTTGATTATGACAATTAAGATCTGATCATGTTTTGTATTGATTACTTCTTATGCCATGAAAATATTACTAGTTTATGAAATTATAACTAGTTTTTGTTTAATATAATATGATAAAATATGAGCATGGTCAAGAAAAAAACGGAGGTTCACTTGCTATGACACCCAGACAAAGGTTTTTAAACACAATAAATTTCAAACCGGTTGATGATAGGCTCGTTATGGTGGAGTGGGCTGCCTGGTGGGATAAAACTATAGAAAGGTGGAAAAATGAAGGACTGCCACAGGACCTTGATACAGAAGGCATTCTTGATTATTTCGGTTTTGATAAGCTATTGTGTATTTATGCATACGGCAGGGATAAGGAAGCCCCGAGACCCGATGCACATGGGAGCGGGCTGGCCAAAGATGAAAAATCATACAGTGATTTAAGGAAATATCTATTTACTGACAGTTCGATAGAGGATATGAAAAATCAAGCTTTGAGACTAAAAGAAAGGCATGACAAAGGTGAAATTATTATAAGGCTTTGGCTTGACGGTTTTTTTTGGTTTCCTCGCACTATTCTCGGAATAGAAAGACACTTATATGCTTTTTATGATCAACCGGAACTGATTCACAGAATTAACAAGGAACTAGCGGAATTCAATATCCGTGCCATAGAAGAACTTGTAAAAATATTAAAGCCCGATATGGTGGGATTTGCTGAAGATATGTCGTATAATCACGGTCCTATGATATCATACGAGCTTTTCAAGGAATTTTTATTACCTTATTACCAACAAGTAATTCCTTACATAAAAAAATATGGTATACGTGTTCTGGTAGATAGTGACGGAGATATAACAACTATGATACCTTGGCTTAAGGAGGCAGGGATTGAAGGAGTTTATCCGTTGGAAAGGCAAGCGGGAGTTGACCTGTGTAAGATACGAGAAGAATACCCTGATTTTATTCTGCTTGGTGGTTATGATAAAATGGTTATGATGCGTGATGAAGCTACAATGCGTGCTGAGTTTGAAAGATTACTCCCGGTCATGAAATCAGGTGGATATATTCCTTCAGTTGATCACCAAACTCCACCGGAAGTGTCACTTGAAAACTTTAAAATTTATGTGCGCCTGTTCAAAGAATATTGTAAAAAAGCGATAGAAAACTGAATGTACTTAATTTTCAATACTAATGAACTTAAATCTGCCTGGGCTTAAAAAATGGAGGTTGTGTTTGCCGGGGATGAGTGTGTAGTTAATATGGAGATATAAACAATGAATGAGGAGTGGTGTTTATGCTTCCCTAGCATTGGATGCAAAGACAGAACAGGAAGTGCTAAAGACACTGTAATCCTTATAAATTAAACATTTTCATTTTTGATTAAGTTGGAAAAATACGGAAGGGAGACTGTGGGGAAATATGGCAGGATCGATACAACTCGCAGAAAGTAAAAATGAAATATCAGATACTTTAAACTATATCGCAAATGATATAGGGCATGGAGTGCATGATATATCATTCCGAATATACCTTAAAGATCATAATATAATTCTTTCACGTGATGACTTTCGTCTTACCGTATCCAAAAAGGAAAATATTACAGAGTTTTCAGGCAGATGGAGAGATATTAATGTTATTTGGGAGTTTAAAAAGATATGCGGAGGTTATGCAATAAGACTTAAGGCATTTAGTGAGCACGAGTTAAACTGTATATCGTTTGATAGTCTTATTTTCAAATACAAACCTCTGACAGAAAATTTCCTTGATTGGCGCGTACTCCAGAATTCAGAAGATTATGTAAGAAATCCTATTGGTTTTCCTACTGTTAAAGAGGCACTGGAAATGAATTCCCCCTGTAATTTGATAACCGGAGTATTCAGGGATAATATAAGCAAGGGGTTGTTTTTAGGTACAGTGATACCGCAAAATAACAGGCATACATATAAAATTGAAATGCCGGAGGATAATGTCTTGGAATTTACATGTACAACTAAGTTCATACCATCTTTAAGTTCAAGCACATCGCTATCTTCGGAAACAACATGGATATCAGCTAATAAGAATGTAAAAGAGTCTTTTGATACATATGCAAATTTTACTCCCTGTTTACCGGGAGATCCAAAACCAATTACAGGTTGGAATAGCTGGGATTATTATTATTTTAGTGTTTCTTTGGATGCTCTCATTGAAAATATGGAAGAAATAAGAAAAGATCCGAATCTCTCAGAAAATGTTAAGTATATTGTAATTGATGATGGCTGGCAGCATAAGTACGGAGAATGGGAGCCTAATTACAAGTTTCCAGGTGGTCTTGAAAAAGCCGTAAAAGAAATCACTGACAGAGGGTTTATACCTGGTATCTGGACTGCACCGCTTTTGATAGATACAGCATCTTATGCAGGATTACGGATGCCCGAGTTAATGATAAAAGACCAATATGGAGATCCTGTTGTTCACTCAGGAAGTTATTTGCTGGATCCTACTACTCCGTCAGGTAAAGATTTTCTTAAGAAGCTATATACGCGCTTATACGAAATCGGTTTTAGATTATTTAAAGTAGACTATGTAAGATCTATCTTGCGCGTAGATAGCTTTTATGATAAAACTAAAGCCCCCTATGAAGTATTGAGGGACATGTTTGCATTAATAAGGGAATGTGTTACTGACGAAAGCCATATTTTAGGATGTTCACTGCCGGTAGAGTGCGGTCAAGGAGTTGCTGACTCAGGGCGTACAGGAATAGATATTCATAATCAATGGACGCACTTGGAATGGGCACTGGAATGTTATACCTTTAAATACTGGGCTCACAAGCGTATATGGATTAATGATCCTGACTTTCTCATTGTAAGAGGAAAGGATACCTCAGTGGAAAAAGAGACTAATGTATTGAATCCTAATCAAAATAATCCTAATCCACCAAGGTGGAGAAAAGGAGATGTTTTCGACAAATATGAAGCACAAACCTGGACAAACGTAGTGATGCTTACGGGAGGCAATGTATTTTTAAGTGACAGAATAAGCATGTTAAATGAAGAAGGTAAGAAATTAATATATAAAGGATTGCAAAATATCGGTGTTGCTGCAGAACCTTTGGATATGTGTTGCGGATACCATCCGTCTATATGGTTGCAGAAGTTAGAAGACGAATACAGGTTGACAATAATTAATTGGCTGGATGAAAAAAAGACATACAATTTTAATTTTAATAATTATTGTATTGAACCACCTAAAGAGGTTACAAATTGCTGGACCGGGGTAAATATTAATATAGAGGATGGGATACTCAGTGTTAGGCTTAATAGGCACGAGAGTGCAGTTTTTCAATGGAAAAGATAAAAGAAGTCAGAAGATATATAAAGGACATTATGGTTAGAGTAACAGGATTATTCACAAAATGTTATATTTGGAAAATTTAAAAAAGTAGGTTATAATATTATTAGCTTTATTTTAAAATACGACAATAAAAGCTTTGGGTGATACTTAGTTGTGAATTTTAAAAAGTTGGATATTGAAGACAGAGACATTTTTCAAAAGTTTTTGGGACAGTATGAATTTGGTACATACGAATATTCGTTCTTAACTTTATATTTTTGGAGAAAGATGTTGAACGTCGAATATGCTCTTATCGACGATGCTTTGATAGTTAAAAAATATGAGGAACAAAAAGGTTCTTATTTTATGCAGCCAATTGGATATAAAGAAGAATCATTAATGAAGATTATCGAAAAATTGAGACAGATTAAAGCTAGTGATGCTTCTTTTAAAAATCTTTTTAGGGACATTGAGCTGCCTTTCTTGTACAAGCTTATGGATCTTTATAAAGATGATGTTTGCTTTTGCGAGGATATTAATAACTTCGATTATATTTACAATGCAAGTGACCTTATTACTTTAAAAGGTAAAAAGTTCCATCGGAAGAGAAATCATTATAATCAATTTGTTGGAAATTATAGTTATGAAATTAAAGATATAAGCGAGCCGGGAGTGATAAATGATTGCATTGATTTTGCCCAATATTGGTATGAAAATAGGCAAGAAGATGATATACAGTTAGAATATGAATTAGAAGGTATTAAGGAGGTACTTCCGAAGTATCAATTTTTCGGCATACAATGCATGGCGGTTTACGTAGGGGGCAAAATTGTAGGTTTTACGGTGGGAGAAAAAATAAACAAAGATATGGCAATAATTCATGTGGAAAAAGGTGATTTTAATTACAATGGAGTTTATGCTTTTATTAATAAAACTTTTGCAGAGAAATATTTAAGTGATGTTAAATATATTAATCGCCAGGAAGATCTCGGACATAAGGGTCTGAGAAAAGCAAAAATGTCTTATAATCCCGTAAAACTCGAACGAAAGTTTATTGTAGACATAAAGGGACATTCTACATTACATGGGGACATTCCTCTCTCCAAAACGAATACCTATAACTAGGAGAGGTGTGTCCCCATGCAACCTGAAACTCGAGAGAGGTGTGTCCCTTCACCTTATTCGAAAGGATGTTACCCGTGATTAGAGGTTTACTGGAAGGCGAAAATGTAAAGCTTACAGCAATAGATGATGCCGATATTCCAATAATTGAAGAGTGGTTTAATGATATACGGTTTTTGAGGCATTATGATATGGTGCCTGCCATACCTAAGAATTTGAAACAGGTAGCTGAAATGATCAAGTATTATAATGATTCACAAGAGAAGTATATTTTTGCTGTAAGAACAAAGGATAATAACAGAATAATAGGTGTTGCAGGGTTCGATGAAATTATCTGGAGCAACGGTGTTTCCACGGTGTTTATCGGCATAGGGAACAACGAGTTTACAGGAAAAGGCTTTGGTACTGAAGCCATGAGGCTGCTTTTGGATTATGGATTCAATGAGCTTAATTTTTACAGGATACAGCTTAATGTGATTGCATATAATGAGAGGGCAATAAAACTATATGAAAAGCTGGGTTTTATCAGGGAAGGAACTTTAAGGGAATTTATATTCAGAGACGGCAAAAGATATGATATGTATGTTTACGGATTATTAAGACATGAATGGGGAGGAATAAATGAAAGAAAATAAACCCGGTGAGATTTCGGAACTTGAAGGATTGCCTGTAGAAAGTAATTTGCTTTCTAAAAAGGAATTACCTGTGGAAAGAGAATTGCATGCAGAAAGAGCGGAAAAAGGATTTTTTGCGGGTAAAGAATTGCCTACGGGAAGAGAATTAGCTGTAGAAAGAGCCATATTGGTAGGGCTTGAGACTGAAAGTATGGGTCATGTAATTGAAGGGAAAACCGAGGGGGAAAGGACCCTTGATGAGCTTGAGGAATTGGCAAAAACCGCCGGTATTGAAGTTGTGGGTAAATTGTTGCAAAGAAGACCAACAAAGGAACCTGCCTATTACATAGGGAAGGGCAAATTAGAGGAACTAGGCCGCCTTTGCAAAAGTATGAATGCAGAAACAGTAATTTTTGACGATGAGCTTACAGGTGCTCAAATAAGAAACCTAGAAGAAGCTCTCGATGTGAAGGTTGTAGACAGAACTATGCTTATTCTTGACATATTTGCCCAGAGAGCGCGTTCCAGAGAAGGTAAAATCCAGGTTGAACTTGCCCAGCTAAAATACAGGCTTCCCAGACTTGTAGGCATGGGAGGTAAACTGTCCAGGCTGGGTGGTGGTATTGGAACAAGAGGACCGGGAGAGAAAAAACTTGAAACCGACAGAAGACATATAAAAAGAAGAATTAGTTATTTGCAAAATCAGCTTAAAGAAGTCAAAAAGCAACGAGACTTAATCAGGAAAACAAGAGTGAAAAATGAATTTTTCACAGTTGCTCTTGTGGGTTATACAAACGCAGGAAAATCTACACTAATGAATAAATTATGCGGATCCGATGTTTTTGTAGAAGATAAGCTTTTTGCCACACTTGATCCTACAGCCAGGAAACTGACTTTTAATAATGATGGATTAAGCCATGGTTTATCAAGCAGCGGTGCTTCACATAATAATAGCATTGCAGACCAAAGCGTTGCACAACCTATACTTATAATAGACACAGTCGGTTTCATAAGAAAATTACCTACGGAATTGATCGAAGCATTTAAATCAACATTGGAAGAAGCAGTATATGCAGATTTGTTAATTCATGTAGTGGATGTATCCGATCCTGAATATGAGGCACATATTGCAGTTGTTGATGAAATTTTATATTCCCTTGGTGCAGGGAATAAACCCAGGATACTGGTTTTGAATAAAATAGACCTTTTAAAGCCCCATGAAAGGATTCCTCTTAAAAACTCCTATGGAGAAAATCGCAGGGAAGTTTATGAGATTTCCGCAAAAACAGGCCAGGGTCTGGATAAACTTGTTAAAGGGATTAGAAAAATCCTTGCGTCCGACAAAATTCAATTGGATTTGCTAATCCCATACAATGAAGGTTGGGCACTGCCATACATCTATGAGAATGGAACAATTCTGGAAAAAGAATTTGTGGAAAACGGGACAAGAGTAAAGGTTTTAATCGAAGAAAGAAAAGCGCATAAAATAAAGGAATTTGAAAGGCGTGCAAAATAATATAATTTGAATTTGATACTTATTAATATTTTAATATTAATATTTAATTTTAATATTAATATTAATAATATAAAAAATTTGTTTTTAAAATTATGACGGGGATACAAATGCAGTATAAGACTATTTCAAAAGAAGCAACTGTTGAAATGGAAGAGAAAAAATCCAGGTTTATAGCGAATGTGAAGCCGGTTAGCAGCGAAGAAGAAGCACTGGAATTCATTAATAATATAAGAGCAAAATACTGGGATGCAACCCATAATGTTTATGCTTATTATATAAGCGGAGAAAGTATTATCCAGAGATTCAGTGATGACGGTGAACCATCAGGTACGGCAGGTATGCCGGTACTGGAAGTTATAAAAAGGATGGAACTTAAGGACCTGGTAGTAGTAGTTACCAGGTATTTCGGCGGCATTTTATTAGGCGCGTCAGGGCTTGTGAGAGCTTATAGCAAGAGTGCTGCATTAGGGATTGAAGCTGCCGGAATTGTTACCAAAAAACTATGCCGATTGATAAATATAGTCGTTGATTATTCAGCTTTTGGAAAAATACAAAATAAAATAATGAACGAGGGATATTCCATAAAAGACATACAGTATGCACAAGATGTGGAAATAAGTGTTTTGATTCCGCTTGAGGATGTGAATGCTTTCATTGAATACGTTAATGATGCTGCCAACGGTAATGTTCTTATTGATATGGGTGAAAGTGAATATGTTACCTTAAAATTTGAATAGGTAATGCCTTATTGCTACATCTTCACTATAAACTTTGATGCAATTTGTTTACAGTATACTTAATATTGTGTTAATATTATGTATGCCGGTTATGCAAATGATTATATGTTTATATGTTATGTATGCTAAATATGCTAAAACATAATTAATAATTCCGATTGGAGGTGTAATGATGGCAGGGCATTCGAAATGGGCAAATATTAAGCACAGGAAAGAAAAATCCGATGCGCAGAAAGGTAAATTATTCACTAAATTGGGAAGAGAGCTGGCTATTGCTGTTAAACAAGGCGGTCCTGACCCTGCGACGAATTCGAAGTTAAGTGATGTAATTGCAAAGGCGAAAGCGGCCAATATGCCAAATGAAAGTATAATGAGAAGTATAAAAAAAGCAGCCGGAGAATTAGATTCTGAAAATTATGAAGAAATAACCTACGAAGGCTACGGTCCAGGTGGAGTTGCGATAATTGTAGAAGCTACGACCGATAACAGAAATAGAACAGCAGGGGATATAAGGCATCTTTTTGACAAATTCGGAGGGAATCTTGGACAAAGCGGCTGTGTATCATTTATGTTCGATAAAAAGGGTGTCTTATTAATAGAGAGAACTGAAAATATCAGTGAAGATGAACTTATGATGGAAGCGCTTGAGGCAGGAGCAGAAGATTTTAACGCCGAAGAAGAATATTTTGAGATATTAGCAGATCCAGCTGATTTTTCCAACGTGAGAAAGCACTTGGAAGCAAAAGGTTATAATTTTTTACAGGCTGAAATACAAATGGTGCCTCAAACCACAACAACCTTAACGGATCCGAAACAAATCGAACAGATGAACAAATTGATAGAACATCTGGAAGACCATGATGACGTGCAGAATGTCTATCACAATTGGGAATATGAAGAATAAAAAATTTTTTGTTATTAATAATAGTGCCCGGAAAATAAAGGAAGTTTTTCAGACTTGCTATTGTAATGTTTAACATTAACTTCAGCAAGCTTCCAATCATCCTTTGCTTTCCCGGGCAAAAATTGTTTTCACAGTTATAACTGGAACAATTTATTATCACAAAATATTCGGTTTTATAGGGTACAATATTCAGTTGTCAACGCACAATTTCAATTGTGCTTTTTAGTTTGCAATGCTCGGTTTGATTTAAAACAAACCTTGGAGAACTCTCCTGATTTAACTTTTAAAGCTCATAAATCAAACTTCTGAAACTTTATTATTTGGTGTTAGTGTTATAATTGTTACCGGTATATGCTTCAAATACTCTCTTTACGATGTTTCCTCCGATTCTACCTGCATCTCTTGCAGATATATCTCCGTTGTAACCTTGTTTTAAGTTAACTCCTACTTGATTTGCTATTTCATATTTTAAGTTTTCAAAAGCTGTTTTACTTTTGCTGTTTCTAGCCATTACTTTTAGCCTCCTTTTGAATTTATTAATTTTATTTGCTATTTTAATAGCGCATTTTTATGATTTGTAATTTTTCAAATTTTATAACGGCAATTATTGTCAACTAACATTATGTTATTAATTTTATGTTATTTTACTCCGTAACCTGCTCACTTTCTCTGAATAAAAGGCTTATACAATATAAACCGGAGACCCCTACAATAGTATAAACAGCTCTGCTTAAGAATGTTGAACTTCCTCCAAACAAGGAAGCTACCAAATCAAAATTGAAAAGGCCTACTAAAAGCCAATTCAGAGCTCCTATAATGACAAGTACTAATGCCAATCTGTCTAATGGTGTTCTATTCAAGTTAGCACCTCCTTAAACTTAAATTCCTAACACTATTTTCTTCATAAAAAATTAAATGTATTCAGAATAAATAAATTCAATTCAATTTGGTATGAAAAAATTTAATTTTGGTATGAAAAAATTTAATCTAAGAGGATAAATAAATTACCGCACCTTTTATAAACAAAACGTTTATAAAAGGTGCGGCATATCTGAATAACTGCAAGGCACATTGTGCCCGGCAGTTAGTACCAATTGGTTATTTTTGAAACTAATTTGATCTACTGTTAGATTTGATCTACTGTTAATATATTATGCATTTGGTCGGTGTTTTGGAACTGATAAAATTTATTTTTCCTAATTTTAAATCGCAAATTTATTTTCTAAAAGTAAGTAAAATTACAAGTAAATAAAATTACCTTTTGTACTATGTAGTAACTTAGACATTTATAGAACATATAATAGTATAAAGTAAGAATTGAATCTATATACTTGGCAAATTTTACAAAGCAGGCTTACTGCATACAACAAATTGTGAAGACATATAATACAGTTTGAAGGGATGTGAAGTTGATGCA
>DUMC01000031.1 GCA_012840075.1 Clostridiaceae bacterium
AAAACGTTATATGATATATATGAAAAGGAATGGCCAAAAGTCAGGCAGATGTCTTTGCATGAGCTTTTGTCATCGAAAGAGATTCATCCGCTTTTTAAGATAGATCCTATATCATATGCCCATCTTTTAGATAAATCAAAAATTTCTCTTATAGATGCATTATTTGACAGGACCTTGTCATTAACCAGCAGAAAATCTTTATATAAGGAAATGGAAGGCGCCAAAAGATATATATTACCTATATCTCATGTAAGCTGGCTTCCTTTCGAATATTTTCTTGCAAGATATATCTTGCACAAGGTAAATATAAATGATAAAGAGGCTGCAAGTAAAATTTTAACCAGAGAAGTTTTACAAATACCAATTGAAGACGAACTTACAGAATCGTACAACCGGCAAGATGAGATGAATAATTAAACGGATGCATTATTGTCAAAAATCAATCCGGTGATATAATTAATTTAAGCATTAAATAAATTTATAAATTATATTTATAAACTAAATTTATAAATCAAGGACGGTGTTATGAATGTGTTGCGATAATAATTATCCGAAATTTTTAAGACCTTTAGACGGAGATGTCCTAAACGAGTTTGACGGTGAAGTCAATGATGAAAAAGGTCATAAAGTCCTAAAGATAAGAGTAAAAGTTGCAGCACCGGCAGAAAGCATCATAAAGATTAACGGAGTAGCGGCTATCAATATTACTACTGAGAGCGAGAAGAATTCAACTGATTGCTTTACTTATTTATCTAATGACAATCGGACACTATATTTTAATGACAATTGGGCATTGTATGAGGCAACGGTTACACTTGATGGTTATAGGAATACTGTCGTAGCTAGGGATGATAATACAGGTTACGAAAGCAAAATAGTAATCTACTGGTTAAAAGAAGGTACAGGCAAGTACAGAATTTCAGTAGATGACAACATCTGGTTTTTAAGAGACTTGACGGAAAACAGCAACATTTACAAATCTATTTTTGACAATCCTTATTTAAAAGTATTTAAAGATATTCATGATAAATATGGTACCAAATTCCACTTCAACTTGTTTTATCAAACAGAAGGTTTCAACCTATCTCAAATGACGGATAAGTACAAAAAAGAGTGGCAGGCTAATGCGGATTGGATCAGATTAACCTTTCATGCTTTACAGGAGTTTCCCGGTAAGCCATATGAAAATGCTACATACGGAGAAATGAAAAGAGATTATCTGCTTGTAACCAACGAGATCAAAAGGTTTGCAGGAGAAGAATTATTAAGTCCAATTACAACAACCCATTGGGGTTCAGCTACCCTTGAAGGTGCCAGGGCATTGAGATCATTAGGGATAAAAGGACTTGTAGGATATTTTAAGTTTGATAATGAAGGCAAACCTTTAGTATCTTATTATGCCGACAAGGATGTAGTAGAGCATCTAAGCAAACGTGATTGTTGGAAGGATAATGAAGAAGATATCATGTTTATAAGGCATGATGTTGTACTAAATACACTGAAACTTGAAGAAGTCGTACCCTATCTGGAAAACATTAAGAAAGATCCTCATCAAAGCGGAATAATGGAAATGCTTATTCATGAGCAGTACTTCTATGATTATTATCAAGCATATATTCCCGAATTTAAAGAAATACTTATGACAGCAGCCCGTTGGGCTACGGAAAACGGTTATAAACCGACGTTTCTTAGTGATGTGGTTTTAGAAAAGTGAAAAATAGTAAACAATATAAAATTTTAGGAGGGATTATATGTTAAAACTAGGTGTTGCTTATCATGGAAACAGGATGTTAAGACATGTAAGAGAAGATATGTTGGATATAATTCGGCACAATTTTAACCTTGTCGTGCATATGTTATCACATAATGATTGGGACAGGCATAAAAACATTATGAAAGAAATTGTAGAAATATCGTATGATGCAGGTTTGGAAGTATGGATTGATAACTGGGGACTTGGAGGACCTCCCGGAGATAAATCCCATTTCCTTTCATACTATCCCGATGCGCATCAGGTCTATTCAAACGGAAATATTGACCCCATAAGGGTATGTCTTAATAATAAGAATTTTAGAAAATTTACCAAGGAATGGATTGATGTAGTGGAATTTACAGGGGCAAAATCAATATTCTGGGACGAACCGCATCTTGTAGGACTAGATATGGAGAACGGGAAACCAAAAATTTGGAGCTGCAGATGTGAAACCTGTCAGAAGCTGTTTGAGGAGAAATATGGTAAGAAGATGCCAACTGAGTTTACCAGCGAAGTGGAAGAGTTCAGAATCCATACTGTAGTGGATTATTTCAGGGAAGTTACAGCTTACAGCAAAAGCAAAGGAATGTATAATGCGGTGTGTGTTATGCTGGGAGCCAGCCATGGTATTAACCTTGAGACCATAGATCGCATATCGGCCCTCGATACTTTGGATAATGTAGGTTCGGATCCTTATTGGATTGGACATAAAGATGTAAATCCCTATCAATTTGTTTATGAAGCAACCGGGAAGAATTTAGAGATATGCAATAGATTCAATAAAGATCATAATATCTGGATACAATGTTTTGGCGTACCAAGAGGCAGAGAAGAAGAAATCATATATGCGACTGAAGCAGCTTATGATGCGGGAGCCAGAACTATACTCGCATGGGGATTCTATGGCTCCGATGCAAATGACTATCGTGCCCGAAACCCTGAATTAACCTGGAAAGTAATGGGCGATGCTATGAGCAGGATTCTAAACAGAGAGAGAAATACTAATCTGGATAAATATAGAAAACTAGTAAAATGATCAGCATATTGCTCACTAAGACAGATTGATTTTGCCAACAGGCTGATTGATTTTGCCGACAGACTGATTGACTTTGTCAACAAGTTGAAATTAGATGAATTTGGGACTAAATTAAGAGACTTTATGCACAATAGCGTCAGCCTGTTGGCAAGTATTTTCTTGTTGGCAAATATTTTTTCACATCATCTTCCTATTTATCTATTAAATGCACCCCAAAAATCGAAAAATCCATTAAGATTTACAACCTTATCACAATATGATAAAATCAAGCTATTGGATAATAACATATTTATGGTAGAATTAGACTAGGAATGCAAGCTATAATATATAGGCAATAATATATGAGCCATAATATAATGTAGATTTTCAAATTAAATCAGAAAATATTTTCAAATTACATCAGGCTGATTTTACCATAATTTAGTGAAGATTTTCAATTTAAAATAGGTACGAAAAATTGTTTTTTTCAAATTCCAGTAGGGTTCAGAGTAAAATATTTCTTTAGTAAAATAACTAATACAAGTATTGCATAGTACTGCCAATATTTATATATTTAAAATATATAATAAAAAAAGAGCAGGTTACCTGCCCTTTGAAATATAATTTCTAGCTAAAATAATGATAATTGGAAATCTTTAAGCATTAATTCTACAAGTTCACAGCGTTTCTTACCTATACGGTTGATAACCGTGGGGTTAAGGCTGCCGGATGCAGAGAAGAGTTTTTTACCGTGATAGGTAGCGTAATAAAGAATGAGGTCGCGGAACTCTTTCTCTTTCATTTTTCTTGATATGTAAGCATCGCAGGCAGCTTTAATTT